>SVPW01000041.1 GCA_015065645.1 Oscillospiraceae bacterium
TGTAAAATGTGTATACGGCTTCATATTAACCTCCGTGTTATGTTTGTTGTGGTGACTACATTTTACACTTTGGTTAGTATGAAGTCTATTTATTTTTTACTGTTGCACTTGATATTATAATTTGCCGACCAACGAAGTTGGTGGATGAGGTGATAAAAAGTTTGCAGAATCTTTATTTATGCCGATTTACGGCATTTCACCTCATCAGTCGCCTACGGCGCCAGCTTCCCCATCAAGGGGAAGCCTTTTCCGTTTAAATTTGTTTTTATATATCAAATCAGCCTGAAAAAAATTAAAAATGCGGAAGAAGTTTATTTTTTTTTACTTCTTCCGCATTCATTTTTAACTGTTTTCCTGATTTTATGAGCTTTTGAGATGATTGTGTTTTTTACAGCCCCTTTTTAATTCTTATATTCCAAATGCTTAAAGCCGGTGTTTGTTTTACCGTCTTTACTGTAATAAAGGGCAAATTGCTTTATTATTTCCTCACAGTATTCACTGCTGTTTGTAAATTCTCTTCCGTTTAAAAGGATGGGTGAGGTTAACGGTGCGCTTTTTTGGATTAAAATATATTTTCTTTCCCCGCCATCCTGCTGATTTAAGCTCATAACCGCCTGTGCTGAAGCACCCAGACCTGCACAGGTATCAAGCACCAAGCCGTCACGGGGGAGAAAAATCTCAAATATATCACGCATCAATGTAGCCGAATGGAAGTAAAACGGTATGGCTGAAAATTCAAAATCGGGAACTATTTTTCTGATTTCTCTTATGGCATGGTGTGGTTCGTATTGTGGGCTGTTCCAATTTGTTTTTATCTGTTTTTTGATTTTTTCTTTTTTGTATAAACGCAAATTGCCGTTTGTAGTTTTAACACAAAGCAAGCCTTCATTGGCAAGTTGTTCCATTTTTCCTTTTGAAAATCTCCATGTACATGTGGTACCGTTTGAGGAAAGGGGATAAAGCTCTTGTGCACCCTCAAACGGCGTGGTGCTTATGCGGTTTGCGGCGGCTTCAATATACAATGGGTAATAATTTCCTTTGCGGCTTATGGATAAAGTTTGCAAATTAACAGCGGGTAAAAGACGGTATTCATCACTTTCTGTTGCATATTCCTCAAGCCGTTTCAGTTCCTTACAGTTAGGGCAGTAAATCAACATATATTCATTGTGTACCCCTATTTTATTAAAGGATATACGGCCTGTATGCTCAAGAGTAATCATTCCCACAAAATTGGTTTCTCCCAAAATGCTGTCACAAAAGGATTTGTAATTCATAAGGTTGTTCATATCGGTCATTACGATAAGAAGCCCATCCTCGTTAAGTAGTTCTTTTGAAAGAATTATGTTGCGGAAAAGACGGTCTTGTACATCTTTAATTTCTTCCTCGGTATGGCTATGGGAAAATGAGGAGCCTGCATACCGTGCGGTGTCTACAAACATCAGCTGAACTTTTCTGGCATATTTAGGGGATAGCAGAAAAAGTGCGGTGTTTTCTTCGCCCTCAATAAAAAGGTTTTCTGCCGTTTGACCGTTGTATCCATATAAAGGCTTTTCTGTTAGTTTATATCCGTTTTTGGTTACATTTTGAGTAAATTCAATAAACCGGTCATAATGAATATTGGAGGAGGATTTTGTTTCAATACCGAAAGCTTTTAAAAGCTTTTTAGTGCAAGCTTCAGCCGTTTCAAAACGGAAAGCCTCAATGCATTGCAGCTTGTTTATCTGCACCCACCAAAGGGCAAAGCAATCGGGTACATCATAAAGTTTTATTTCATCCAATATTACTATATGTATCGGTTTTTGGTACATTTTTGCAATTTCATACTCATCCGAAACATAAGAATCCTCATTGGCAAGCGTGTTTTTTGAAATAAACATAATTACTGCTTTTGAGTTTTTAATGTTTTGGGCAATGGCGGTTTTCCAATTTTGCGAACTGCGTATACCGTCATCGTACCATAAGGTTATATAACGGCTTAATTGTTCAACATATTTGCTTACGGTTTCACAATCCTTTGAGCTATAGCTTATAAAATAGAAATCCCCCTCATTTGAAGCGGAAACTCCCAAAAAATTTGCCATTTAATCACATCCTTGGCGATGAATTTTCAGCTTAATATTATTTATTATACCACATCTTTTGTGAAATGTAAATTTGTATTAAAGATGGTTGAAAAACATTTGGGGGTATGATATAATTTTTTTGAAAAAATTAAGGAGTGGTAATAATGGCAGATACAACCGAAATGATTGAAAACAAGATTAAAAAGGCTCAAAGCTGGGAAGAAATGGAAGAGATTTTATCACAGCTTCCTCAAACCTCATTTACCGTAAAGGTTGATGAATTTTGCACAAAGTACGAGGTGAAAAGTTTTTCACAGCTCCAGATAAAAACCGGTATTCCAAAATCCACCTTTTATTCCATTATGAACGGCACCAGAACACCCGGCAAACAGCATATTATTCAAATTGCCTTTGCTTTGGGAATGAATTTAGAGGAGCTTAATGAGCTTTTAAAGGTTGCAAAGCTTAAAGAGCTTTATGCTAAAAATAAAGAAGATGCAATTATAATATTCGGCTTAAAAACAGGCAAGGATATTTATGAAATTGATGAATTGTTGGAGCAGGAAAAGTGTGAACTCCGTTTTGTAGAAAGTGATGATGTCTGTGGAGGAAAAAGGTAATTTAAAATATGAATTTTTAATGTCACAGATAAAGCATATATGTGATATTAAGGAGTCTGAAAAGACTAAGCTCAGCGTAGTTTTTTATGAGCCTATAAATTCATCCTGCATTTTAAGGGTGTGCAAAGGGCGTGACCTTACTGAGGTATACAGCCGTCTTGCCGAAATAAGGAATCCCAATACCGTGGTGATTTATGACTTTGCTTACGCAAACGGAAACACCTATATCATTGAGGAAAATCTAAGCGGAGAAACGGTTGAAAAGATAATGGCGGAAGAGGGTAATTTTTCCGAAGATGAAACCGCAAAAATTGTTTCTTGCGTTTGTAAGGGACTAAGTGAGCTTCATAAAATGAAACCGCCCGTTGTGCATAATGATATAAATATATCAAACATTATGATTCGTGATGACCATAATGTAAAGCTGTTTGATTTTGATATTTCCCGTACATATAAAAAAGGTGCTCATCAAAATACCGTTCTTTTCGGAACTGAGGAATACGCTTCTCCCGAACATTTCGGTTACGGTCAGTCTGAGCCCAGAACTGATATTTATTGCTTGGGTGTTACCATGCATAAAATGCTTACGGGAAAAGGGCTTGGGGATGAACACAATGTTTTATATAATGGCAGATTAAAGGGTATTATTAATAAATGCATAGAAATAGATGCAAAAAAACGCTATGCTTCGGTTGATGCCTTGAAAAAGGCTTTGGAAAAGTTTTTGCAAAGAAAAAAGCGGATTTTTCAAAAAATAATAGCCTTTTTATGTGTTGCATTATTGATTACGGCAACTGTTTTTGTTATAAGCTTAAATAGTAACGATAAAAACGATAGTGTTTTCAAAGATGATTCTTTGAATAACGATACCAATGTTCAAACAGGTGAAGATGAAAGCACAATTCCACAAGATACTTCTTCCGGCAAAAATGATGATACCTCAAGCAAAAAGGTGAAGGTTATAAAAAGTCTTGAGGGTGAAGTGCTTTCAATGGTAACACTTAATGACGGAACCATTGTTTATTTGGAGGAAATTTCAGAAGAATATCATATAAAAACCTCCACCGGTAAGGATATGGTGGCAGAGGTTAGTTTTTCATACGAACACTGTGCACTGATTTACAATAGCTATTCGGATAAGCTTTATTTGGTTAATGTGCCAAGCGGAGGGTATGCCTATATATATTCGGTTGATAAAAGCTTTAATGTTGAAAAAGAGCCTTTGTATAACGCGGAATATGGGTCATTTTCCAATATAAAGGGCATCTTTTTTGATGACGGCACATTATATTGCAATGCATTCAGAAATGAGATTATAGATGCTTCTCTTTGGTGTGAGATGGGTGATTTAAGCTTCCCCGTTGATGCCGTAATAGGGGATTTTTTGTATGGGTTTGATTCTTACGGGAATATAGTTAAAATGAATTTTTCGGGGGAAACGGTTGAAAGCTTTGAGCTGCCTGCGGAGGTGCGTGAGAAAAACAATGTTTTCAGGGATAAGAATAATCTGTATTTTACGGTAAATATAGACCAAAAGGATTATATTTATAAATTTGACGGCGAAAGCTTTGAAAAGGTTGTTTGCCTTAATGATTATAAGTATTATACGGGGCTTACATTTGATTCGTTTTGCGTAGGAAAAGATGTTATCTGGCTTTATGAAAAGCAGGATAAAACAATTAAGGAAATAAAATTTTAATAAGTCTACAAAATGTGAAATATTTAGGAGCGATTACATGCTATATTAAGTGTGTAATCGCTCTTAACTTTTTGAAAGGGAGGTGGAAAAATGGAGTTTCAAAAAAATTGGAGCAGTTTAACAGAAAAGCATTTACCTGTTTATTTTATGGATGATGACCTGGTGCAAAGTTTTGAAAATATCATGGAAACAAAGCGTGATATTACCCGCAGAGAAATTTTGATATTGGCATATATGATAGGCGCAAATTCCAAAGAGGCTGACCTCTTGCTGGAATCTAAAAATTATAACACATTGTATGTTAAGCAAAGAGAGGATGCCGTTTGGAAATTTGCGCTTGATAACCGCAAGGATTTATCCGAAATAATGGAAAAGATTTTTCCACAAAATGTGAACGAATAATTGGTTTACATCAATTATAATTAAACCATAGAAACCAAAACAATACAAAAAAGGAAGGCTTATTTATGAAAAGAATAGCAGTGTTTTTAGATGGTTCAAACTTTTTCTATACACAGAAAAAACTTGGTTGGAATATTGATAACGAAAGACTCCTTGATTATTGCAAGGAATACGGGGAGGTTGTTGAAGCGGTTTACTATACAGGTATAACAACAGATAGCAGCCAAAAGAAGTATCACGATAAGCTTGCATATATCGGTTATTCATTGGTTACAAAGCCTGTGAAAACTATATGTGACCATATAAGCGGTGAAACCACCCAAAAGGCAAATCTTGATATAGAGATAGTGCTTGATATGTTTAATATGATAGACCGTTATGATATGGCAATACTCATTAGCGGTGACGGTGATTTTGAGCGTGCTTTACAACAGCTTAAATCCCGTGGTAAAGAGGTTAAGGTTATATCAACCAGAGGATGTGTGGCAACCGAGCTTGTTCATGCAACAGGTATTAACTATATTGACCTTCTTGCTATAAGGGAAAGTATAGAACGCAAGGCTTTTGATGAAATCAAAGCGGCATAAATTTTTAAAAAGGAGAGGTAATTATGTTGGCATTGTTAGGAACAATTCTTGCAACAGCAGGTACAATTATAGTAACAATCATTGATAACAAATAATAAAAGGAGAAAAAAGTTATGTTAATAGCAGGTATGGCAGCATTAACCGCCACAGCATCAAAGTGGCTTTTGGTGGGAAAAATTATGGCAACTTTGGGTTCGGGACTTTGTACAGCGGCACCGTTAATAGATAAGCTGAAAAAAGGAAAGGAAAAACAATAATGATAATAGCAAGTATGGCAGCGTTAACCGCCACAGCATCAAAATGGCTTTTGCTGGGAAAAATTATGACGGCTTTAGGCTCCGGTTTTTGTGCGGCAGAGCCGTTGGTAAAGGGAATCAGAAAAAAGCATCACCGCCGCAGTGATGATGAATTAAATCAAGATTCTTCCGGCACGGAAAAATCGCCAAAATCATTTCAGTATGAGCAAAATATACCGCTTAGCTCGGCAATAAACTGTGCAGAAAGCACCCCCGGCGTGTATGTTCTTCGCCTTAACGGCAATGTGATGAAATGCGGTCGTGCATCTTTTGATAAGGGAAGTGTAAGCGGTGTTGTGTGGCGTTTGCGTCAGTATTATAACCTTAATTATGATGACCGTGCCCGTGCAGGAGAATATTGGTCGGTAAATCTAAAAAACCGTGATAAAATAACCGTTTCTTGGCAGTGCTGTCCCGTGAGTAAATGCCATGAGCTTGAGTATAAGCTGTTTAAAAAATATGGAAAGGGTCAGTGGGCACACCGTGCACCAAACAGCTGTTTGGAGGATAGCTGGGAGCTGTTGATTTGATTTGTATGTAAGTTTTTTCGTTTAAAAAAAGATTAAAGGACTCAGGATTTTTTCCTGAGTCTGAGAGTGTCGACAAAGTCTCCACTCTCTTGGACGGGGATTCCGTTCGCAAAAAATTTAAAAATTTTTGACTGCACTCTATCCCCGTGGGTACACCCCTGTGCCCTTGAAAATCCGCATTATAAGCGGATTTTCGCTTATGATGTGTTTTTTCACCGCACCTGTCGCTGAAAAAACAAAAATGCGGCTACAAGCCGCATAAAAAATAAAATTTAGGTTTTTCGACAGGCTGGGACTCAGGATTTTTTCCTGAGTCTTTTTGTTGGTTGAATACAAAATTAATTTATGATATAATTAAAAAAATAAGTTTTCGGATTTTGTGAGAGGAGCGATTGTTTTGGGGAAATTGCTTAAAACAAGCGGTTGTCCGTTTTCGTTTGATGATTGGGCGGGGGAAAGAATAATCAAGGTTTTTGCGGGGCTTGAATGTGTAATGGCATTAACGGCTGATGGCGTGGTTTTGCAAAAGGTTTTGGATGACGCACTTGCCGCAAGAACTGAATTTTGGAAAAATATCAAGGATATTTCCCTGAGTAATTGCTTTCCTTCTCTTGCTGTGGGTCTTTTGAATGACGGTACCTGTATGGTTTCAAAAAGACCGCTTAGAAAGATCTGCGAAATGAACGGGATTCAATTTGATGATATAAATAACCGAATAAAGGCACTGCGTGATATTGTTGAGGTGGCAGTTTCCGATGCTGTTTTTGCTTTAGATAAATACGGCAGGGTGCATCACATTGCTTTAAGCCGATATGATAATTATAATAAGGTTGAAACTTTTGAAAATGTTGACCGCATCATTACGGGAAATCAGTGTGCTGTTTTTTGCATAACAAAGGATTCAAAGGTTCTTTGCGATGGCAGTAACTGCGTTTCGGGTCCGCATGGGGAATTGAAAAATACCTTATCGGGTGTGGATAATGTTGCGGATATTTGTGTAATGGGAAGCGAATGTGAACAAATTGTGCTTGCCTTTAAGGATGCAACCGTTAAGGATTTATTTGGTGATGAGTTAGACTTTAAGTATGGCTTTTCACCCTGTAAAAGTAACTTCTGCCTTTCGGCGTTATCGGTGGGTGACGGCTTTGTTAAGTTTATAGATTACAGCTTCCCCGCAAAAGAGGAGCTTGAAGAAATAGAAAAAACAGCTGTAAGCTCCTTTGCGGTAGGTATCGGAAAAGGCTTTACGCCCTTTGCGGTGGCTGTAAAAAAGTAATTTTTTGTTGATTGTGTTAAAAAATATAGGATGTGATAAGATGTCTGAAATTATAAATTCATTTGAAAAAATGACGGTATGGCAAATTGCAACAGGAGTTTTGTTTGCGGCAGAGCTTATAATAATTTCTTTGTTCATTTTTGAATTGGTGAGAAAAAGAAAGAAAAACCGTTCGGTACTTTTTTTGGGCATTACATTTTTGGTTAATTTTGCTTTGTATTTAATACCGTATATTTACGGCATAATTGCTGATGATAAGTCGGATAAAGGCTGGTGGCTTGAGGTTATAACCTGTATGTCAAACAGCATAAAGGCTTTTGTTGGCGAATGGGAAAATAGCAGTGTAAAAGATTTTGCCTCAAAAGTACCGTTTTTCACCGTAGTATACACCGTGGGAAGCTTTTTGGCGCCCATTGCAACCGTAAATGCTGCGGCTCAGATGTTTAGCCTTAAATTTTTCCATAGTATTCGCAGAAGATTAATGCTTCGTAAAAAGAGCTGTGATATTGTGCTTGGAACAGGGGAAAATGCGTTAAGATATGCCAAGGATGGTGCCGCAATACTTATTCCCGAGCCTGATACGGATAATGATACCGTAATTCGCTTAATAGAGCAGGGTTATATTGTTTTGCCGAAAAACTTTTCAAAGAAGCTGTTGGCAAGCAGAATATTGCGAAAAAGAAGAAATTACAATATTGTTTGCCCGGGTAAAACTGAGGAAAATCTTGAGCGTATACATACCTTTATAGAATACCGCAAATCCGAAAAGGATGTTAAAAATATTCGTTTATTTGTGGAGATTGAGGAAGAAAAGGTTGAAACAATCCGTAAAGAGGTTATTGATAAAAGCTGTTGTAAGGATTATATAACCACCTTCTGTTCAAATGAGCTTTTAGCACGCAGATTTACACAGGACCATCCCGTAACGGAATATATCCCTGATGACTTTATCAGTGAAGATGCTTCTATAAAGCCGGAGGCGGCAATTAATGTTTTGTATTTGGGCTTTGGCTCACTCAACCGTGAAATGTACCGTCAATCGGTTTTAAATAATCAGCTTACTGAATATAAGGACGGTGAATATAAGCTTCATCCCGTAAACTATCATCTGTTTGATAACGGTATTGATAAAAAAGAATGGTTTATTGACGGACTAAAGGATGCTTTGGAAAAAATGGCAAAGGAAGAGGAGCTTTATTATCCGCTTCCGCCACTTCCTTATAATACTGCAGTTTATGACGGCAAGCCTTATGATGAAGAAATGCTTAAAAAGGCGGCAGAAATTATGAGGCAGGATAAATCTTATAATTATGTCATTGTGGATGTGGGTGATACCTACAAAAATATTGAAACAGGCACCCGACTTCGCTCAATGCTGAGTGAATTTTTCAATTACCATATCTATATTCGCAGTGAGTCTGCTTATATAGAAAATGATGCTCAAATTACCTATCTTGGCGATATTGATGATATTTTCAGTCATAGTGTAATAGTTAATGATGAGCTTTCGGCATTGGCACGAAAAATTAACGAAATGTATACTCTAAACAAAGAGCTAAAGGGCGGAGCAAAGGAAAATACCAAGCTTATTAATATGGTAAAAGCAAAAAGCGAAAAGAAATGGAACGAAATGGAGCAGTTTTTGCGTCATTCCAATCTGTATGCCGCACTTAATATAAGATTAAAGCTTCAGCTTTTGGGTTTGGATTATAAATCATCGGGTGAAATTGGGGAAGATGAGGTAGTTGTCACAAGCTTGGATGGGTATTATACATTCAAAGCAAAAGACCATAAATATGAAGATTATTTTGTGCGTAGCAAGCGGAATGCAATTTTGGCTCAGGAAAAATACCGTTGGAATTCCTTTTATCTTTTACAAAAGATTTTACCTTTGCCTAAAGCGGATGTTAGCGTAATAATTTCGCCTAAAGGAGAGCCTGAAAGCTGCACCAGAAAATATTCAAAACAGGGTGACATCGTAAAACATGCCTGTTTAACCACATTTTACGGTTTGGATGAGCTTACAAGGGATTTGCAAGCAATGAGAACCCGGGCGACAAATACCCCGTGCTCTATAGATGAATATGATTATTATCAATATGACGATCAGATTATGCAGGATGTTACCGAGCTTATGGAAAGACTTGGCTATATCATAATCGAAAAGAAATAATAAAAATGCGGAAGAAGTTTCAATTTTACTTCTTCCGCATTCGTTTTTTTGTTTCCCTTTATTTATATGCAATATATTTTGGCAGTTCATCGGGGGAACCCACCTGTATTACAAGCAGGTCATCAGAATAAAAAACATACATTTCCTCATATTTTCCGTCAAGCTTATAAAATAAAGCATTGTCATAATCGTTGCCCGTATATCTTTTGTTGCCCTCAATCGCTGTTTTCCCCTCAATCAGAGAAGAAATTTGAATATTTTTTTCGTTTTCAATTATTTCGGCATTTTGAAGAAAGTTTTGTATATATGATTGCGGTAAAACAAACTGCGTTTTCCTGAAATCTCCCTTAATGTAATCCATATTTATTGTATAAAAGAAAAGAAAATTTTTAACCTCAAAATTCTTTATTGAAACATCATATTTTTCGTTATAGCAGTAAAGCTCATTATAGGATTGATTTTTTTCATACACTGAAAAATCCCCGCTGTAGCTGCAAATGATAAGCCGTTTGCCCGTATCAATTTCAATAAAAGGGAAAGCCACTAAAAAGGCGGTTAAAATAAGGGCAAAAGCTGCTGTTAAAAGCATCACCTTTCTTTTCATCTGCATGCCTCCCTAAAAGGATTTTTGTAATTATAATGGTTATAGTGAGTCGAAATAGTGCAATTCAGCACTATTTCGACACCAAATCTATGATTTGGAAACAAATTTTCGATGAAAATTTGACTATACCCATTTCAATGAATATA
>SVPW01000010.1 GCA_015065645.1 Oscillospiraceae bacterium
ATTTTATCGTCTTTGCGGTGGAAATGATGATTGTGCATATCATTTTGCAGCAGCACTTGAAATGATTCATACCTATTCTCTTATCCATGATGATTTACCATGTATGGATGATGATGATATGCGCCGTGGAAAACCATCGTGTCATAAGCAATTTGATGAAGCAACTGCATTGCTTGCAGGTGATGCTTTATTGACTGAGGCATTTTCCGTTGCGGCAAAAACAGTAGGTCTTCCTGCGGAAAGGGTTGTACGGGCTTTGGCTGTATTATCTTCATGTGCGGGAATAAGCGGTATGGTTGGAGGTCAGATGATTGACCTTGATATACAAAATAGCGAGACTTCATTTGAAACTGTGAGCGAAATGTATCGATTAAAAACAGGTGCTTTAATAAAAGCTGCGGCAGTAATCGGCTGTATTTTGGCAGGTGCTGATGAAGAAAAAGAAAAGGCCGCTGCGGTTTATGGTGAGAAACTTGGTCTTGCTTTTCAGGTTATAGATGATATTCTTGATGCTGAGGGCGATGAAGCTTTGATTGGAAAGCCAACCGGCAGTGATGAAAAAAATAATAAAAACACCTTTGTTTCACTTTTGGGAATTGAGGAATGCCGTAAAATAGCACAATCTTTAACAGATGAGGCAGTTTCCGCTTTACAGGCATTTGATGACGGTGATATTACCGCAATAAGTGCGATTACGGATTATCTTTTATCACGAAAGCAATAAAGGAATGTAATAGATTTTGAACTATGAAATATTAAATACTATAAAATCCCCGGCAGATATAAAAAGTTTGGATAAAAACCAACTTGATAAGCTCTGTGCGGAGGCAAGGGATTGTATTATACAAACCGTTGCTAAAAACGGAGGACATTTAGCTTCAAATTTAGGTGCGGTGGAATTAACTGTAGCTTTGCATAGGGCTTTTGATTCTCCTGATGATGCAATTATTTTTGATGTTGGTCATCAGTGTTATATGCATAAGCTTCTCACAGGAAGATTTAACCGTTTTTCCACTATTCGTACCGAAGGTGGCCTTTCGGGTTTTATGCGACCTGATGAAAGTGAACATGATCCTTTTATAACAGGGCATAGCAGTAACTCTGTTTCTGCTGCATACGGTATATACAAGGCTAAACAGATTTCGGGTGAAAAGGGTACTGCAATCGCCGTAATAGGTGACGGTGCTATGACCGGCGGAATGGCATTTGAAGCCTTAAATAATGTATCCGGCGGTAGAAGTAATTTTATTGTTGTTCTTAATGATAATAAAATGTCTATATCTAAAAATGTAGGTGGTATGGCAAGCTCCTTTACCAAGCTTCGTAACCGTCCTCATTATCATCGTTTCAAATTTGCATTTGGAACATTTTTAAATAAAATACCGTTAATAGGAAAATGTCTTTTCCGTTTTTTTGAAAATCTTAAAAATGGTTTTAAGGGATTGGTTTATCGTAATAATCTCTTTACGGCAATGGGACTAAATTATTTAGGCCCTGTTGATGGTCATAATATTGAGGCATTGGAATCACTGTTTAAAGTGGCGAAAATTTATAAAAAGCCCTGCCTTATCCATGTCGTTACAACCAAGGGAAAGGGGTATTCCTTTGCTGAAAGTAATCCAAATTCTTATCATGGTGTTTCTCCATTTGATACAGATATTGGTGCCGTTCCTTCACAAAAAACCACTTTTTCGGATATTGCAGGTAAAACACTTTGTGAACTTGCACAGAAAAATGAGCGCATTTGTGCAATAACTGCCGCCATGGAAAGCGGAACCGGTTTAACTGAGTTTGCAACTCGTTTTAAAGAACGCTTTTTTGATGTTGGTATTGCGGAACAGCATGCCGTAACCTTTGGTGCAGGTCTTGCAAAGGGTGGGATGATTCCGTTTTTTGTTGTATATTCAAGCTTTTTACAACGTGCTTATGATCAGGTTTTACATGATGCCGCTATTGCTCATTTACCTCTTAAAATCTTGATAGATCGTGCAGGTATCGTGGGTGAAGACGGTGAAACACATCAGGGGATTTTTGATACTGCTTTTTTGGCAACTATTCCAGGCATAAATATTTATGCCCCGTCTGATTATAAAGAACTTAAAAGTTTGATTTGCAAAACAGCAGAATCGGATGAACTTTGTGCAATACGTTATCCACGTGGTTGTGAGGGAATAAGTGTTGACTGTGATTTTAATGAAGATTACACACTTATAAAGCGTAGTGGTAAAAAGCTTCTCATAACCTATGGCAGGCTTTTTTCAAATGCATTGAGTGTAGAAATTCCACAAGTTGATATATTGAAACTTAATCGTATTTATCCAATAAACGATTCTATTTTAGAAATTTTAAATCAGTATGATGTTATTGGTTTCTTTGAAGAAGGAATTCACAATGGCGGAATAGCCGAAATATTAGGTTCTATGTTGCTTGAAAACGGCTATAAAGGCAGCTATCATATTAATGCAATTAATGGATTTGTGCCTAGTGCCTGCGTTTGTGATTCTCTTAAAAAATACGGTCTTGATTCCGATTCAATGAAACATTTTTTTAACACGGAGGCTTTATGAGCGAAAAGCAAAGATTAGATACCGCATTAGTTGACTTAGGTTATACAGAAAGCCGTGAAAAAGCTAAAGCGCTTATAATGGCGGGAATTGTTTATATAAACAATCAAAAATGTGATAAAGCGGGTACAGCTGTAAAGCCCGATGATGTTATTGAGATTAGGGGACAAACATTAAAATATGTTAGCCGTGGTGGATTAAAACTTGAAAAGGCTGTGGAATGTTTTAACCTTGATTTGAATAATTGTGTTTGTGCGGATATTGGTGCTTCCACAGGTGGATTTACAGACTGTATGCTACAAAATGGTGCCAAAAAGGTATACTCTATTGATGTTGGCTACGGTCAGCTTGCATGGAAATTGCGAACAGATGAGCGTGTAGTAAATCTTGAACGCACGAATTTTCGTTATGTAACACGTGAACAGGTGCCTGATGAGCTTGATTTTGCATCGGTTGATGTTTCTTTTATTTCGCTATCACTTATTTTGCCCGTAATGCACACTTTGTTGCGTGATAAAGGACGTGCTGTTTGCTTGATAAAACCACAATTTGAAGCAGGGCGTGAAAATGTAGGCAAAAAAGGTGTTGTTCGTGATAAATCTGTTCATATTGCGGTTATAGAAAAAATTATTAATTTAGTTTATGAAAACAATTATTCTCTTTTAGGACTTGATTTTTCACCTGTAAAGGGGCCTGAAGGAAATATTGAATATCTTTGTTATATTGAAAAAAATGGTTTAGTTGAGCATGAAACTGAGTTTTCAGCAAAGGCTGTTGTAGAGGCTTCTCATTTTGCATTAGATAAATAAGGGAGGTGTTTATATGAAGGTTGCTGTATTACCAAATCTTGATAAAAAAGGTTCAGCGGTTACGGTTGAAAGAATTGGTGTTTTTTTTAAGGAACAAGGAATTGAAGCCTATCTTCCTGATAATATATGCTGCGATAAATATGAACATCTGCCTGAAGAGGAATTATATAAAATTGCAGATATAATTGTAACTATTGGCGGTGACGGAACGATTATTCGTTATGCAAAGCGTGCCGCAGTTGATAATAAACCCATTGTTGGTATCAATGCTGGAAGAATGGGTTATTTAGCAAATATTGAGCAGAATGAATATAAGCTTTTGAGTAAGCTTAAAACGGGTGAATACGATATTGAAAAGCGTATGATGCTCAATATCAAGTTGTATGAAAACGGTAAAGAGGTTGGCAATTTTAATGCTCTTAATGATGCGGTTATAACAAGTGGTTATATATCTCGTATTATTGATGTTTCTGCTTCAGTGGATGGTGATAGCATTTCCTACCGTGCTGATGGACTTATCGTTTCTACTCCAACAGGTTCTACTGCTTATTCAATGTCGGCAGGGGGGCCAATAATTGATCCCCTTACAGAAAACTTTTGTATAACGCCTATTTGTTCGCACTCACTTTCGGCAAAACCAATTTTGCTTAGTGCTGAGCGTACCGTCAAATTAAAGGCTTTTTCTAAGAAAAGAACCGATATTTTTTTGATTGTAGATGGACGCCGTGCCGCACCTGTTAAGCCTTATACAGATATTATTGTTAGCCGTTCTGAGCGATCTGTTCAGTTAATAAGGCTTAATAATCGTTCTTTTTATAAAACGCTCTCTTTTAAATTTACTGATTCAAGGAGTATGAATGTTGAAAAATAACAGACAAGAAAAGATTATTGAATTAATCAAGGAGCAAATTATACTAACACAGGAAGATTTGCAAAATGCATTAAAAAAAGAAGGATTTAATGTTACCCAATCAACCGTTTCTCGTGATATTAAGGAGTTGCGCCTTGTAAAAGGGCATGATGATTTGGGAAATTACCGTTATATTTTTCCTGAATCCTTCGATTCATCGCCAAAACAGGTTATACATTACAGCGATCTCTTTGCTCGTTCGGTAAAAAGCGTTGATTATGCTCTTAATAATGTAGTTATTAAATGTCATAACGGAATGGCATCAAGTGCTTGTGTTGCGGTGGATTCGCTGTTTGGTGATAGAATGTTAGGCTCACTTGCGGGCGATGATACAATCATAATTGTTACACGCAGTGAAAGTGATTCTGCGGCACTTTCAACCGAACTTAAAAAAATGATTTAACGGCGGGATTTATATGTTAAAATATCTGCATATTGAAAATATAGCAGTGATTGAAAAGGCTGATATTGAATTAAATAGCGGGCTTAATGTTATGACAGGTGAAACCGGTGCAGGTAAATCTATCGTTATTGATGCTATAAATGCTGTTCTTGGTGAACGTACATCACGTGAACTTATTCGTGGCGGCTGTGAAAAAGCACAGGTTACAGCACTTTTTGGCGATTTAAATGATACCGCATTGGAAGTTCTTTCCAAAAACGGTTTTTCTGTTGATGAAGATGGCAATCTGCTTATAAAAAGAAGTCTTAATCTTTCGGGTAATAATTCTGTCCGTATTAACGGTGTTCCTGCAACGGTTGGTATTCTTAAAGAAATTGGTGCTGTTCTTGTAAATATACATGGTCAGCACGATAATCAGTTTTTATTAGATCCTGCAAAGCATTGCGGTTATATTGATCGTGTTGCCGAAAATGATTTGATATTAAAAGAATATTATGATGAATTTAAAAATTTGAATTCAATTCGCCGTCAGCTTTCTCAACTGGAAACCGATTCTGATGAAAAACAACACCGTATTGAATTGCTTACATATCAAATAGACGAGATTGAAAAAGCCGGAATCAGGGTAGGAGAATACGCCGAGCTTAAACAACAACTTTTGATTGCGGAAAATTATGAAAAAATGCTTTCATCGCTTAATAGTGCATATCTTGCACTTAGTGGTGATGATGAAAATGATGGAGCTTGCTCTCTTGTAAATAAGGCTCAAAAAAATCTTCAATCATTAAATGATGATAGCTTTTCTTCAACTGCAATTAATCTTGAGGAAATTTCTGTTGGTCTTGAAGAGGTAGTAGGAAATATTCGTGATTTTCTTAAAAATTCCGAATACAGCAATTTAGATGCTAACGAAATTCGTGAAAGACTTGATTTTCTGTATAGACTTATGCTAAAATATGGTGATAGCGAAGAAAAGCTGCTTGAGTTTTTTGATAACGCAAAGGCTGAGCTTGAAAATATCACCTTTTCTGATAAGCGTATTGCAGAGCTTTCGGTAATGCTTGATGATTCTACTGAGCGTTTGGTGGCACATGCCGAAAAATTGACTGCATCACGAAAAGAAGCTGCTGTAAATTTTGAAAAACAGGTTAGTGAAGCGCTTAGGTTTCTTGATATGCCTAATGTTCGTTTTGTGGTTGATTTTAAATCAGGAAGGTATACCAAAAACGGCTGTGATGATATTCAGTTTCTGATTTCTGCAAATGCGGGCGAAGAACCTAAACCGCTTATTAAAATCGCTTCCGGCGGTGAATTATCCCGTGTAATGCTTGCTATAAAAAGTGTTCTTGCTGATAAGGATGAGGTTGCAACACTTATATTTGATGAAATTGATACAGGTATCAGCGGCAGGGCTGCTGCAAAGGTTGGCGCAAAGCTTCGTAAGGTTTCAAAGAATCGTCAGGTTCTGTGTGTAACCCATCTGGCGCAAATTGCTGCTTGTGCAGATACCCATTTGCTTATTGAAAAGCATATAAATGATAACCGAACATTCACTGATGTTTCTTCACTTTCAGATGAACAGATAATAGGTGAAATCGCCCGTATTATGTCGGGCGGAGAATTAACAGATAATTTATATGGTTCCGCTAAGGAATTATTGGATAGGAGTAAAAAATAATGACAATTTATGATGAACTTGTTGCCCGTGGTCTTATTGCACAGGTGACCGATGAAGAAGAAATCAAAAGTCTTATTAATGAAGGTAAAGCTGTATTTTATATCGGTTTTGACCCCACTGCCGATAGCCTTCATGTAGGTCATTTTATGGCATTATGCCTTATGAAAAGATTACAAATGGCAGGCAATAGACCAATAGCTTTAATCGGTGGTGGTACAGGATATATAGGCGATCCTTCCGGTAGAACCGATATGCGTTCTATGATGACACCTGAGCAAATACAGCATAACTGTGACTGTTTTAAGGAGCAGATGAGCCGATTTATTGAGTTTGGTGAAGGCAAAGCCCAAATGGTAAATAATGCTGATTGGTTGCTTGGTCTTAATTATATTGATATGCTTCGTGATGTCGGAGCTTGTTTTTCGGTAAATAATATGCTTCGTGCTGAATGTTATAAACAGCGTATGGAAAAAGGTCTTAGCTTCCTTGAGTTTAACTATATGATAATGCAAAGCTATGACTTTTATCATCTTTATCAGCATTACGGCTGTAATATGCAGTTCGGTGGTGATGATCAGTGGTCAAATATGCTTGGAGGTACTGAGCTTATTCGTAAAAAGCTTGGTAAAGATGCGTATGCCATGACTATTACATTATTGCTTAATTCTGAAGGTAAAAAAATGGGTAAAACCGTTGGTGGTGCTGTGTGGCTTGATCCTAAAAAAACCTCTCCGTATGAGTTTTATCAGTATTGGCGTAATGTTGGTGATGCTGATGTTCTTAAATGCATACGTATGCTCACATTCTTGCCGCTTGAGCAGATTGATGAAATGGATGCTTGGGAAGGCAGTCAGCTTAACACCGCTAAGGAAATTTTGGCTTATGAACTCACAAAGCTTGTTCATGGTGAACAGGAAGCCGAAAAAGCTCAGCAAACTGCTCGTGCTATTTTTGCAGGTGGCGGAGATTCTGAAAATATGCCTTCAACAACACTTTCATCTAATGATTTTAATAACGGAAAAATCGGTTTGCTTTCAATGATGGTTAAAGCAGGTCTTGCAGCATCTAACGGTGAGGCACGTCGTCTTGTACAGCAGGGTGGAGTAAGTGTTGATGATAATAAGGTTACCGATCCTTCATTTAGCTTAAATCAAGAAGCTTTTGCTAATGGTGTTATCGTTAAAAAAGGCAAAAAAGTATTCCATAAATTTGTTTTAGAGGTATAAATTTTAACCCACGGTTTAAATAAAAATATTATTTAACCGTGGGTTTTATTTTAAAAATACGGAGAAATAATTATGGAAATGAATTTTAGATGCGGCTCATATACTCAAGAACAATTTATTCAGGTTATAAATGCATGGTTTCGTGAGCATACAAATATTCGCGTACGCAGAATGTATACTGCGGAAAGCACTTCATTCGGCTTTTTTGTAAACAAAAGTAATGTTTGCGATCTTACACTTATTTATGATATAGATGATTCTGTTAATAATCTTTATGGATTTACTTTATATGAAGAGTTTTCTATAGTTAATATTACAAAGGATGAATTAAAGCAGCGTTGGCTTAATATGAATCCTGATTATACTATTGCAATTTGTAATTACTATCATAATATGAGAGGTAGCACAGGAAGTATTTTACTTAACGGTTTTATGGCTGCAAACCGTGCTCAGTTAGCTATTATTTATATGTATACTCCACGCACAGCCACAAATGTTCCACCTGTTAATCAGCAATCAACCTCTTCAGCACCTCTTTTTTGTTCTCAGTGTGGTAATAGATTAATGGAAGATGCAAATTTTTGTAATAAGTGCGGATATAAAATTAAATAACACAAAAACGGTTATTTCACAAATATTTGGTGAGATAACCGTTTTATTTGTAAAAAAATTTGATTTAGTATATAATTGTGATATAATATAAATAAAAAATAATTTAGGAATAAATATAAATGATTATTTTAATTACAGGCGCTTCTCATACAGGCAAAACGGCACTTGCACAAAAACTGCTTGAAAAATATAAATATCCGTATATTTCAATTGACCATTTTAAAATGGGTTTGATTCGCAGCGGTAACACACAGCTTACTCCAATGGATGATGATGCTCTTACAGAATATTTGTGGCCTATAGTTTGTGAAATGATTAAAACCGCAATAGAAAACAAACAAAATCTTATGGTGGAAGGTTGTTATATTCCGTTTGATTGGTCTAAAGATTTTGATAAAGAGTATCTCAAAGAGATTAAATATTATTGCCTTATTATGAGTGAAAAATATATTAAACATCATTTTGATGATATAAAAAAATATGCTAATGTCATTGAAAAACGCTTGGATGATGAGTGGTGTACTTTGGATAGCGTTTTAGAAGATAATTTTAATGTTTTAAAACTTGCCAAAAAGCATAAGGTTAATTATATTTTGATTGATGATAAATATGAATTTAATATTGATTTATAATAGCAAATTAACTTTAATTAACAACAATAAAGGAGTGAGAATATGGCGGAAAAGTTTATTTTACATTCAAAATACAGTCCAACAGGTGACCAACCTGAAGCAATAGAAAAACTTGTTGAGGGGATTAATAACGGTGATAAAGAGCAGGTTTTGCTGGGCGTTACAGGTTCTGGTAAGACATTTACAATGGCTAATATTATCGAGCGTGTTAACCGCCCGACCCTCGTTCTCGCCCACAATAAAACCCTCGCCGCACAGCTTTGCAGTGAGTTCAGAGAATTCTTCCCGGAAAATGCCGTTGAATACTTCGTGTCCTATTATGATTATTATCAACCTGAGGCATATATTCCCGGCACGGATACTTATATCGAAAAAGATTCTTCAATAAATGATGAAATTGATAAATTGCGACATTCAGCAACTTGTGCTCTATCTGAACGCAGGGATGTAATCATAGTTGCAAGTGTTTCATGTATATATTCTCTTGGTAATCCGATTGATTATCGTAATATGGTTATATCACTAAGAACAGGTATGCAAAAAGAAAGGGATCAGTTAATTTCAAAATTGGTTGATTTGCAATATGAGCGAAACGATATAAACTTTATCCGCAACAAGTTTCGTGTTCGTGGTGATACCGTTGAGATATTTCCCGCTTATTCAAGCGAAACGGCAATTCGTGTTGAATTTTTTGGTGATGAAATTGACCGTATATGTGAAATGAATCCTCTCACAGGAGAGTTGAAATCCACACTTTCACATATTGCAATTTATCCTGCGTCACATTACATTGTTCCTCAGGATAAAATGGAACAGGCATTGGCGGAGCTTCGCCGTGAAATGGAAGAAAGGGTAGAGACATTTACAAATGAGGGCAAGCTGATTGAGGCACAGCGTATTCGTCAAAGAACAGAATACGATATTGAAATGCTTCGTGAAATTGGTATATGTAAAGGGATTGAAAACTATTCAAGGGTACTATCAGGCAGAGAACCTGGGAGCACACCGTCTACATTGCTTGATTATTTTCCTGACGATTTTCTGTTATTTGTAGATGAATCTCATGTTACATTGCCTCAGGTAAGAGGAATGTTCGGTGGAGATAGAGCAAGAAAAGAAAATCTTGTTGAATATGGTTTTAGATTACCATCATCTTTTGATAATAGACCGCTTAATTTTGATGAATTTTATAGCCATATTAATCAGGCTGTTTTTGTTTCAGCAACACCTGGAGAATTTGAGCGTGATAGAGCAGCGTCAATCGTTGAACAGGTGATTCGCCCTACCGGTCTTCTTGATCCTCCTGTTTCTGTAAGACCGAGTGACGGTCAAATAGATGATTTGATTTCTGAAATTAATATTAGAACAGAGCGTGGAGAAAGGGTACTTGTTACTACGCTTACTAAAAAGATGGCAGAGGATTTAACAGAATATCTTGAGAATGTTTCCATAAAAGTGCGTTATATGCATTTTGATATTGATACTATTGAACGAATGGAAATAATCCGTGATTTACGTCTTGGTGAATTTGATGTTCTTGTTGGAATCAACCTGCTTCGTGAAGGACTTGATATTCCTGAGGTTTCACTTGTAGCAATTCTTGATGCAGATAAAGAGGGATTTTTACGCAGTGAAACATCACTTGTTCAAACTATAGGCCGTGCTGCAAGAAATGCAAACGGACAGGTAATAATGTATGCCGATTGTGTAACCAAATCTATGGAAAATGCTATCCGTGAAACCGAACGCCGTCGTGCAATTCAGCAAAGCTATAACGAAGAACATGGTATCATTCCAAAAACTATCGTTAAGGATGTTCACGATATTATAGAAATAGGTCAAAAGGTAGAAAAGGATAAAAGTATTTCTAAAATGTCAAAAATGGAGCGTGAAGCTGAAATTAAACGCTTAACAAATGAGATGAAGCAGGCTGCAAAAATACTTGAATTTGAGCATGCGGCATATCTTCGTGATAAAATTGAAAAATTGCGTAAAGGCAAATAAATTTTTAAACCGTCAAAACTGTTAATTTTGGCGGTTTTTGTACTTTTATTCGGCATTTAGCTTATAAGATGCAATTGTGATTTTACGAAATTCACAAAAATAATCAAAATCGTTAATAATTTTGATTATTTTCTTGACATTCGTTTTGATTTAAGGTATTATATTTTTAAAGTTTGTTAAGATGTTATATCTTGGAGCGTAAATGAGCATTAGTTTTGTAGGAAATTACGGAAAAATGTCGGATGATGACATTATTGAACATATTAATAACGGTAATTCAACCTGTTTGCAAATATTAATTTCTCGCTATATGCCGTTGGTTCGCAAATATGCTGTTCGTTTTTCAAAAACGCCCAATGATATTGAAGACCTCATACAAGATGGTTTGATTGCTCTATATTCGGCTGTTCGGCATTATCGTACCGGACAGGCTTCTTTTGCTACATTTGCTTCACTGTGTATCAGGCGTGCCCTTATAGGTGAGCATCGTGCTGCGGGGCGTAAACGCCGTATTCCGCCGGAACTTGTGTCGTCCTTGAACGATAGTGTTAATATTGTGGATTCTAAAGACCCGGAATCAATTTTGCTTGAAAAAGAAAGCCTTAAAAAGCTCACGGATACAATTAAGCTTGAGCTTTCTTCTCTTGAATACCGTGTTTTGTCCGCTTTTTTATCCGGCAAAAGTTATGAGCAGATATCTAAAACACTTGGAATAACCCAAAAATCTGTTGATAATGCGCTTAGGCGCATCAGAAGCAAATTGAAATAATCACATTATCAGCGGAAAATCCGCTTTTAATAATATGCCCATGTAGCTTAATGAGCAGAGCGTTGAAACCAAAGGTGTCGGTGCGATTCCGTCCGGGGCTAAATAAACCAAACAAGAGAGGTACTAAAGATGTTTGAAGACAAGACGTTAGTTTGCAAAGATTGCGGCGAGGAGTTCGTATTCTCTGCAAGAGAGCAGGAATTTTACGAGTCCAAAGGCTTTGTAAACGAGCCACAGCGCTGTAAGCCTTGCCGTGATAAGCGCAAGAACGCTGCCAGAGCTCCCCGTGAAATGCACGAAGCAACTTGTGCTGCTTGCGGTGGTGTAGCACGCATTCCTTTTGTTCCGCGTGATGATCGTCCGGTATATTGCAGCGAATGCTTTGCAAAGATGAAGGAAGAAGAGACTGTTACAGAAGAATAATTAGGTCTTTAAGCCGTCTGTGTAAGACGGCTTTTTTCTTTTATAAAAATATTATTTTTTTATTTTTTCTATTGCACAAAAATCTATTATATTGTATAATAAATTGATTAACTGTGTTTAAAGGAGTAATTTACTTGTTTGAAATAAATCGTAACTTTAGCAATTCTCCGGAGCAAATGGAATTTGCGTTGCGTGTAAGCACAATTTTAAAAAATAAATACAGTCAAAAACCTCGTGCTTTGGTTATCACTTACGGATGCCAACAAAATGTAAGTGATTCTGAACGATTAAAGGGTATGCTTTCTCTTATGGGTTATGATTTTACCGAAACTCCCGATGAAGCGGATTTGATTTTGTATAATACCTGTGCAGTACGTGGCCATGCTGAAGATAGAGTTTATGGCAATGTTGGTGCGATGAAGCATTATAAACGCCGTAACCCTGATATGATACTTGCCGTATGTGGTTGTATGGCTCAGCAGGATATTGTTGTAAAGCGTTTTAGGACAAGCTATCCGTATGTGAACCTTGTTTTTGGAACTCAGGTGCAGCACCGTTTGCCGGAGTTTATATATCGTTGTCTTTCCGGTGAGCGTGTATATGAAACAACGCTTGATAATGGTGAAATTATTGAGGATGTACCTCTTCGCCGTGATGGTACTTTAAAAGGTTGGCTTCCTGTAATGTATGGTTGCAATAATTTCTGCACATACTGCATTGTACCGTATGTAAGAGGCAGGGAACGATCCCGCAAACCTGAGGAGATAATTAACGAAGCTAAAGAAATGGTATCTTCAGGATTTAAAGAAATAACTCTTTTGGGACAAAATGTTAATTCCTATGGAAAAGGTCTTGATAAGCAAATAAATTTTGCAGAGCTTTTGCGTGAAATCAATGCAATAGATGGTGATTTTAGAATCAGGTTTATGACCTCGCATCCAAAAGATTGCACATTAGAACTGCTTGATGCAATAAAGGATTGTGAAAAGGTAGTAAAACATCTTCATTTGCCATTCCAAAGCGGTAGTGACCGTATATTAAAAGCAATGAATCGTCATTATGACAGTGCTTCTTATTTAAAGCTTATAGATGCCGCACGAGAGCGTATGCCTGATATTGCTATTACAAGTGATATAATCGTAGGATTCCCGGGTGAAACCTATGAGGATTTTTCTAAAACGGTTGAACTTGTAAAAAAAGTGAAGTTTACATCACTTTTCACATTTATTTTCTCCCCTAGAAACGGCACGCCTGCTGCCGATATGGAAGACCCCGTTTCCCGTGAAGAAAAAGGGCGTTGGTTTAGTGAGCTTTTAAAAGTTCAGGAAACAATTACCGCAAATAATCTTAAAGTAATGGTAGGAAAACAATACCGTGTACTTTGCGATGGACAAAGTGAACGTGAAGGTTATTTGTTAGGTCATACAGACGGAAATGTTTCTGTAGAATTTGAGGGCGATTTATCACTTGTGGGTAAATTGTGTCAGGTTCGGATTGATTCGTATTCAAATGTACTTACAGGTACTTTAGTTTAAATTATATTTTGAAAGGAAAATTTATTATGACTATTTTGGAAGCTTCAAGAAAATTAGGTGCTGCTATTCAGCAGGATGAGCGTTTTATTCGTTATGCAAAGGCTAAAATTGCTAATGATACCGATGAAACACTTCAAAAAAATATTGGAGAGTTTAATGTTACCCGTATGGAACTTGACCGTGTTGCAAACGAAGAAGTTCGTGATGAGGAAAAGGTTCGTGAGCTTAACGAAAAATTACGCAGTATTTATGCTGAGGTAATGTCAAGCTCGGTTATGGCTGAGTATAATGCTGCAAAGTCTGATCTTGACCGTATGCTTAATGATATTAATAGTGTAATAATGCAGTGTGTTGAGGGTGCCGTACCTGAAACATGTGAGCCTGAGCAGCCTTCATGCACAGGAAGCTGCAGTACTTGTGGCGGTTGCCATTAATTGTAATATTTTCATTTTAGGTAATGGGAGGAATTGGTGTGGCAGAGCTTTCGCCGATGATGCGCCAATATTATGAAATAAAACAGCAACATGAGGACTGTATTCTTTTTTACCGTGTGGGTGATTTTTACGAGATGTTTTTTGATGATGCTGAAAAAGCATCTCAAGAGCTTGATCTTGTTCTCACAGGTAAAGAGTGCGGTCTTGAAAAGCGTGCACCGATGTGTGGTGTTCCTTTTCATAGCTGTGATAATTATATTGCCCGCTTGGTTTCAAAAGGTTATAAGGTTGCTATTTGTGAGCAAACTGAGGACCCTGCCAAAGCCAAGGGTCTTGTTCGCCGTGATGTAGTTAGAATTATTACACCCGGTACAGTTATTGAAGACACTATGCTGGATGAATCCAAAAACAATTATCTTGCGGCACTATCGCTAAAAAATGGTGTGGCAGGTCTTTGTTTTACTGATGCATCCACAGGTGAGGGTAATATTACTGAAATTAGCGGCGATGACCTTGAAACACGTGTATGCGATGAAATTATGCGTTTTTCTCCCAGTGAATTACTTGTTGATAATTCAGTTGATTCAAACCCAAAGCTTTCTTTATTTTTAAAGGAAAGCTTTATGGGTACATTAACTGTAACAACCAAAGAAAATTTTGATATTTCTGCTACTGAACAATTACTTTTGAAGCATTTTTCTGTTATTAGCGTTGAAAATTTGGGTATAAATAGTGGTAGTGCGGCACAAAGTGCTCTTGGTGCTGTTATTAAGTATTTGTATGAAACAGGTGTAAACGGCAGTATTTCCGTAAATCATGTCAATGTTTATAACGATGCACAGTATATGCGTTTGGAAATGACTGCCGTGCGTAATTTAGAGCTATGTGAAACAATGCGTTCAAAATCCAAAAAAGGTTCGCTTTTATGGGTACTTGATAAAACCAAGACCGCAATGGGAAAACGGCTTATTCGTGCTTGGGTTGAACAACCATTACTTTCAATTAATGAAATTATTTTGCGTCAAAATGCATTGGAAGAATTATGTTCAAATACAATATTGCGTTGTGAAGCAGTTGAATATATGAATGGTATTCGTGATATTGAACGGCTTATGACCCGCATTGTTTACGGCAGTGCATCTGCAAGGGAGCTTGTAACTCTTGCGGATACCGCAAGAAAATTTTCTCCTATAAAGGCTTTACTTGACCAAAGTAGCAGCAGAATGATTAAAATAATTCATGACGATATTGACCCCCTTGAAGAAATAGTTTCTCTTATTGACCGTGCGATAGACGATCAACCTCCTACAACAGTAAGGGAGGGTGGTATGATTCGTAAAGGCTATAATGAACAGGTGGATCAGCTTCGTTTAGATATGAATAACGGAACAGGATATTTAACCGATATTGAAAATCGTGAGCGTGAGCGTACAGGAATAAAAAATCTGCGTGTTCGTTATAATAAGGTTTTCGGTTATTATATTGAGGTTACAAATTCTTTCCTTGATAAGGTGCCTGAGGATTATATCAGAAAACAAACTCTTACAAACTGTGAGCGTTTTATTACCGATGAGCTTAAAAAGCTTGAAATGCGTGTTCTTACCGCTAAAGACCGTGTTGTTCAGCTTGAATACGAACTTTTTGATGAGGTTAGAAAAGCGGCTGCGGCACAAATTTTGCGTTTCCAAAAAACAGCAGGTGCTATTGCTCGTTTGGATGTTTTGTGTTCTCTCTCTCAGGTGGCTGTTGATAATAATTATTGCAGACCACTTATTGATAACAGTGGTATAATTAATATTAAGGGTGGGCGTCATCCTGTTGTAGAACAGGTAATTAAAAGTCCTTTTGTTTCAAATGATACAGTTCTTGATAACTCTGATAACCGTTGTGCGATTATTACAGGACCTAATATGGCAGGTAAATCTACATATATGCGCCAGGTTGCATTAATTACGCTTATGGCACAAATCGGTTCTTTTGTTCCTGCTCAAATGGCACAAATCGGTATTGTTGATGCAATTTTCACCCGTGTTGGGGCTTCTGATGATTTAGCATCGGGACAATCTACCTTTATGGTTGAAATGAGTGAGGTTGCGGATATTCTTAAAAACGCAACTAAAAACAGCCTGCTTATTTTAGATGAGATAGGCAGAGGCACATCCACCTATGATGGTATGTCTATTGCACGAGCTGTTTTGGAATTTGTTGCGGATAAGCGTAAGCTTGGAGCAAAAGCACTTTTTGCAACCCACTATCATGAGCTTACAGAAATGGAAAATGAATTACAGGGTGTTAAAAATTATAATATTGCCGTTAAAAAACGTGGCGATGATATTATTTTCTTGCGCCGAATAGTGCCCGGTGGTGCTGATGACAGCTATGGTATTGAAGTTGCAAAGCTTAGTGGCATACCTGATTCTGTTATAAAGCGTGCTAAAGCAATTTTAAAGCAAACCATTGAGGAAGGTGTTGTAACCTATAAAACGGTTGCTTCATCAGATGCTCAGTTGCCTATAGAAATTCAGGGTGCTACTGAAATTTTGCGTGAATTACAGATGATTGATGTTAATACTCTTACACCGATTGAGGCAATGGGAATATTATTTGACCTCGCCAATAAGGCGAAATCTATTTAATATAAGGGAGTGAAATTATGCCTAAAATCAATGTGCTTGAAAAAAGTGTTGCTGAGCTTATTGCGGCAGGTGAGGTTGTTGAAAGACCTGCTTCTGTTGTAAAAGAATTAATTGAAAATTCTATTGATGCAAAAGCAAAGCATATTACAATAGAACTGCGTAGAGGCGGAATTTCACTTCTTCGTATAACCGATGATGGTTGCGGTATTGAAAGGGCGGATGTTCCTAAAGCTTTTTTGCGTCATGCTACAAGTAAAATCAAAAATGCAGATGATCTTGATGCAATTGCAACACTCGGTTTTCGTGGTGAAGCTCTTGCCGCAACAAGTAGTGTTTCTAAAATTGAAATGATCACCAAGTCAAGTGATGAGGAAATGGGTACTCATTATATGATCGAGGGTGGTGTCGAGGTTTTAAACGAAGAAACCGGATGTCCTGATGGTACAACCATAATCGTTACGGATTTATTTTATAATACCCCTGCACGAATGAAATTTTTAAAAAAAGATGTTTCTGAAGGCAACGCAGTTGCCGCTGTTGTTGATCGTGTTGCACTTTCACATCCTGAAATATCATTTAAACTTATTCGTGAGGGCAAACAAACTCTTTCAACTGCAGGCGATGGTAAATTAGAGTCTGCGGTATACACTGTTTTAGGGCGTGATTTTGCCCGTTCTGTGATTAGTGTAGTTGGTGAGAATAATGGTATAACGGTAAATGGTCTTATTTGTAAACCAATTTCATGTCGTAATTCCCGTTCATGGCAGTTTGTATTTCTTAACGGTCGATTTGTACAATCAGGAACTGTTACAGCGGCTGTTGAGCAGGCATATAAAAACAGTACAATGGTAGGGAAATTTCCTGCGTTTGTTATTAATGTTTCAGTTCCGTATGGAACGGTTGATGTAAATGTACATCCTGCTAAAACTCAGGTTCGTTTTTCCGATGAACGCCGTGTTTTTGAAGCGGTTTATACCGCAGTTAAAGCGGCGCTTTCTCATTCTGATACAAGACCTACTATCCCAACATCTAACAGCACATCAAGTCTTTCTCCATTTGCTCACATTTCCACTAAGGAATACCGTCAGCAAATTTTTAATACTGAGGTTGAAACATCGGAGAAAAAGGATAAAACAGAGGTTAAAATGCAACCGGCTGTTAAAAATGAGCCGTCAAAGTTTTCAAGACTTAACGATTCATCACCCGTGTTTTTTGATGATGCGTTAGATTATGTTAAATCTAAATCGGTAGATATCGTTCGTGAACCTGATGATATTAAAAATCCTACGCCTTTAAATAATGATGAACAAATAAATGAATCCATAAAAAAAGAATCAGAATCTGCGGAGAACACAAAGGTTCAAATAATCAAAAAAGAACCACTTGTTGAGTCGGATCCAATAAAGCTTATTGGCGAAGCTTTTTCAACATATATAATTGTTGAAAAAGGAAACAGTATTTTTCTTATTGATAAACATGCTGCCCACGAAAGAATACTTTTTGAAAAACTGAAAGCAGAGCAAAATATTGATATTCAAGAATTACTTTATCCTGTTAAGGTAACGCTTGGAAAAGCGGAATATGATGCTTGTATTTCCGAGACTTCGCTTTTACTAAAGGCAGGCTTTGAAATTGAAGATTTTGGCAACGCAACTGTATTGGTACGCAGTGTTCCGTCTGCATTGATGAATTGTGATATTACAGCAATTGTTGAAGAAGCTGCAGCAGGGCTTGTTCGTTTTGGTCAGGTACAAAATGACCGATTGGATGATATTTATCATTCTATTGCATGCAAAGCCGCCACAAAAGGCGGTTATCATACAACAGATGCCGAAATGTTGACTTTGGCAAAACGTGTACTGAATAACAATGATATTATGTACTGCCCACACGGTCGTCCGGTTGCTTTTGAGCTTAAACGCCGTGATCTTGAAAAGCAGTTTGGAAGAATACAATGAAAAAAATACCGTTAATTTGTGTTGTTGGTCCCACTGCATCGGGAAAAACATCACTTTCTATTGATATTGCCGAAAATTACGGCTGTGAAATCGTTTCTGCCGATTCAATGCAGGTTTATAAGGGGATTCATATAGCTTCTGCTGCACCTGATATTGATGAAATGCGTGGAATTAGGCATCATTTGATTGAGTTTTTGGAGCCCGGAGTAAATTTCACTGTTGCTGATTATGTTGATTTGGCAGATGATGTTATTGCTGATATTTATTCAAGAGGTAAAATACCGCTATTGGTTGGCGGAACAGGTCTTTATATTGATTCATTGATACAGCATATACATTTTGCTCCTTGTGATGAAAACTCTGAGATCAGGCAAAGGCTAAATAGTGAAATGGAGCAATACGGTGCTAAGGAAATGTTGCATAGATTGGAGAAGATCGATCCCGAAACCGCACAGCGTTTGCATCCAAATAACTGCCGAAGAATTATTCGTGCTCTGGAGGTTTTTGAACAAACAGGTAAAACATTTAGTCAACTGCTTGTGGAATCTAAATGCGAAGAAAGCCCTTATGATTATATTGTTATAGGAATTAACTTTGATGATCGCCAAAAGCTTTATGAAAGAATTGAAAAAAGAATAGATATAATGCTTGAAAACGGTCTCGAAGATGAAGCTCGTATTTCTTTTGATAAAGGGGAAAACGGTGGTTCGGGGCAGGCGATAGGTCATAAGGAATTATACCCTTATTTTAAAAATGAAATTTCATTAGAACATGCGGTTGAAAATCTCAAAACAGCAACTCGCCGTTATGCTAAAAGACAGCTTACTTGGTTTAAAAGAAATACCGATATTAATTGGATATATGCTGATAAAACCGATAATGTGTTTATTGATGCCAAATGTATTATAGATGAATGGAGGAAAAAAAATGAAGACTAATACTATTGTTAGAATTATTTTAGTAGTTGTTGTACTTGTATTTTTCGGTCATCAGTTTTATTCCTCGGTTTATAAACCTGTTACAACCGAAACAGCCGTTTATTATGAAATGATTGATGGGCTTAATATAACAGGTACAATTATTAGAAATGAATATCTTGTTACCTGTGATACAAACGGTGTTTATCATTATCTTACAGAGGATGGCTCCCGTGTTGCAAGTGGTGGAGTTATTGCAAATATATATGATAATGAAGCTGCGTCAATTACAATGAGTAATATTGATGATCTTACCGAAAAAATAAAAGATATGAGCGATCTTGTAGCTTATAATAATCAACAAGCTGCCGATATTGATCTTTTAAGTAACCGTGTAAATTCTGCATTGGATAGTTTGGTGTTCGGCTGCTCAAACGGTAATTATTCATCTGCGGCTGCTAATAGTGATAAGTTGCTTTCTGCGATTAATCGCAGGCAGTATATTACAGGTGAAAATACCGATTTTTCTGCTCGTCTTGCAGAGCTTAATGCTCAGCTTGGTAAATTAAACAGTTCGTTACCTGCGGCTAAGGGAAAAATCACCGCTACGGCATCTGGTTATTTTTCTTCTTCAACCGATGGTTATGAAACTATTCTTACTACCAATGATTTAACCGCAATTACTGCAGAATTTATGAAAAAACTCGCTCCACAGTCATTGCCTGCTAATGTTGTTGGAAAAATTGTTTCCGATTACGAATGGTATATTGCTGCAAAGATGACAATTAACGATTCAATGAAGTATAAGGTAGGGGATAAGGTTTCGGTAAAAACCGCCTTAAAAACTAATCCTATATTGGATGTATCTGTATGTCAAATTAATATTTCCGATGCTTCTGACAGTGCGGTTGTTGTTTTTTCTTGTAATCAAATGAGCAGTGAATTAGCTTCAATGCGTACAGGTGCTATGACTGTTGTTAATAAAAAATACAGCGGATTAAAGGTTGCCAAAAGCGCACTTCGTGTTGTAAATTCCAAAACGGGTGTTTATGTACTTTCAGGGATTACGCTTAAATTTGTTCCTGTAAATGTTATATATTCAAATGATGAATTTATGATATGTGAACAGCAACAAACAACCGAAAAAGCACTTCGTTTATATGACACCGTTGTTATAAAGGGGAAAAATCTTTATGATGGAAAAGTTATCGGCTAAAGAGTTTGATGAAAATTATAAAATTGTTTGTGAAAAATTGGAAAATGCAGCTTTGAAATCAGGCAGAAGCTTAAAGGATGTTACTTTGCTTGCTGCAACCAAAACAGTTGATATTGATACAATTAATTATGCAATAAATTCGGGAATTACGCATATCGGCGAAAACCGTGTTCAGGAACTGCTCTCTAAAATAGATGGTCTTAATCCTGTTCATAAACATCTTATAGGCCATTTACAAACCAATAAGGTTAAGGACATTATTACTAAGGTTGAACTGATACATTCTGTTGATTCTTTTAAGCTTGCAAAAGAAATTCAAAAGCAATCGGAAAGAATGGATGTTCATTCTGATATTTTACTTGAGGTAAATATTGGTGGAGAGGAAAGTAAATCGGGATTTTCGCCTGATGAAATTTATGAGGAGATTTATAAAATTGCCGAATTATCCCGGGTGCATATTCGTGGATTAATGACAATTCCTCCAATTTGTGAAAAAAGTGAAGAAAATCGCAAATATTTTTCAAAATTACACAATATGTTTCTTGACATTGCGTCCAAAAAAATAGATAATAGTAGTATGGAAATTTTGTCTATGGGAATGTCAGATGATTATGATGTTGCCGTTAGTGAAGGCGCAAATTTGGTTCGTGTTGGTACTGCGCTTTTTGGAAAAAGAAATTATTTAGTATAAAGGAGATTTATTATGGGACTTTGGGATAAGGTGAAAAATATTATGAGCATTCCTGAAGAGGATGATTATGATGAGGAGTTTGAGGAAACTGCTGAGCCTGCACCTAAAAAAGCAGAGCGTGAGGAAGCACCTGTTAAAAGAAGTGAACCTACTGCTCGTGTTTATCAGGGGGGTCGTTCAAAAAGTGCTTCTGCACCACAGTCAAGATCCTCAATTCAGGTAGTGCTTGTAAAACCTGACCGTTTTGATGATGTGACTTCTATTGCAGATCATTTGAATGATAATAAAACGGTTGTTTTAAACCTTGAAAGCGCTGATCGTGATACATCTCGCCGTATTGTTGACTTTTTGGGCGGTGCTGCTTATGCAAATGGCGGTAATGTTCGTAAGGTAGCAAAAGGTACATTTATTATTGTTCCTAATAATGTTGATGTTATGGGCGAATTGATGATTGAGGATTATGAGGACGGTAAGCTTTACTTCTAATGGAGTCTTCTGTTTTTTTAGCTCGTGTTTATGATACTGCTAATGCTTGTGAACGCACATCAACCCCTCGCTTTTTAGGTTTTTTAACTCCTGATGAAGCGGCTGCGGCAGATAAATCACTTAAAACCTTTGGTATAAAATATCGTTTTTTTGGTGGGTATGATTCTGCTGAGCGTACAATGCTTTCTTGTTTGCCGGATTGGTGCGATGAAGTCGATTATCCTATTACTTCGATTACTTTTTTATACAGAGCCTGTGATAAGCTTACTCACCGTGATTTTTTAGGTGCGCTTATGGGTTTGGGTCTTACAAGAGAATCGGTAGGGGATATTTTAGTTGAAAACGGCAGAACGGTGGTATTTGTAAAAAGCGATATTTCAAATTTTGTTGTTACACAAGTTAGTAAAGTCGGAAGCTGTGGGGTAACTGTTAAGGTCGGTTTTGAATTGCCATTACCAACCGCAGGTACACTTATGCCGTTTAGTGACACCGTTTCTTCACCAAGGTTGGATTCGGTTGTGGCATCTTTATGCTCCTGTTCAAGAAATACCGCTTGTGAGCTAATAAGTGATGGCAAAGTAAGTGTTAATTCTTTAATGATGGAAAAAAATACAAGAACTGTAATTGCAGGTGATCGCATTACGGTTAGAGGTAAAGGAAAATTTATAATTGATTCGGTTAATGACCTTTCAAAAAAAGGCAGAGTAATATTAAAGTACAGTAAATATGTATAGGTGATATTAGTATGTTGAGTTCAAATGATATTAGAGATATTAAGTTTTCAAAATCAGTTGGCGGATATAAGCAGGATGAGGTTGATGTTCTTCTTGATAAGGTTGAGGCTGATTATGAACAGTATGAGCGTACGGTTCGTGATTTACAAGGCGTTGTTGAATCGCTGAAGCGTGAAATTGAGGGGTATAAAAGCTCTCAAAACAGTATTCAAAATGTTTTATTAAGCGCACAAAAGCTTGCAGACCAAATTGTTGAAGAGGCAAGGGTTAAAAGTGATGCTATAATTCGTGAAGCACAGGATAATGTTGACCGTATTTCATTGCATGAAAGAGAGCTTGTGGCTTCCTTTGAAGAAAAAGCAAATCAGCGTAAAGCACAGATTGAGCGTGAATTGGAAGAAACCTATAAAACTGCTGAGGCTAAAAAGAAAAGCATAGATGCTGCAACGGTTGATTCTGTTACACGTCAGCAGATGCTTTTTGAAAAGCTGAAGCTTGAGGTTGTTGCTTTTAAGGCTGAAATTAAGAAAAAATATAAGGAGCATCTTGAACTTCTTCAAAGCATTCCCGATGAAGTTCCAATGGATCCAAAGGTATTAGCCGAAACTCTTTCTTTGCGTTTTGATAAAGCTCCTGATGTTGATTCCTTTGTGTTCCAAAGCACCGAAACCGATGTATCATCTTTTTCTGATGAGCCTATTACTCCGGTTTCTGATAGTGCTTTTGAAGTTGTTAATGATGATGAGAATGTTGAGGAGGAAAACATTTGATTTCCTATATACTTGCTGTTGTTACGGGACTTTCTGTTTTGGGACTTGACCAATACACAAAATATTTTATGGCTGATTTTTTGGCAAGTAAACCTAACGGTTGTGATTTTATTCCCGGATTTATTGATTTAATTTTAACACGCAACGGCGGTGGAGCATGGGGAATGCTTAGCGGCTATACTTGGGTGTTAATTTCTATAACTATTATAATTATGTTGGTTTGCATTACCTTGCTTTTGAAAATGGGCCCCGGTAATAAGCTTTTATTTTGGGCTATTTGCTTGGTTTTAGGAGGCGGTCTTGGCAATATGATTGACCGTATTTTCCGTAACGGCTTGGTTATTGACTTTTTGCATTTTTCTTTTTTGCCAAAGTTCCCGGTATTTAATGTGGCTGATATTGGTATCGTTTGTGGTGCGGGTCTTTTGTTGTTGTATTTTATTGTAAGCTCAATAAAAGAAAGTAAACAAAAGAAAATGCCTGTTTTAGATAGCAAAAATACAGATGATGCAAAGGATTGAGTCTGTTTTTGAATGTAATGAAAGTCTGCGTCTTGATGTATATACTGCAAAAATAACAGGCTTTACACGTTCTCATGCTACAAAGCTTATTGAAGATGGTATGGTTTTAGTTAACGGTGTTGTAGCATCAAAAAAATACAATCCTAAAATCGGCGATGTTATAGTAGTTCAAATTCCTGAGCTTCAGGGTTTAGAGGTGGAGGCTGAGGATATTCCGCTTGATATTGTTTATGAGGATGAGCAGCTTTTAGTTGTTAATAAGCCAAAAGGTTTGGTTGTTCATCCTGCTGCAGGTAATGATAGTGGTACTTTAGTTAATGCATTACTTCATCATTGTGGGAATTCGTTATCGGGAATAAATGGTGTTATGAGGCCGGGGATTCTTCATCGCATTGATAAAAACACAAGTGGTTTATTGATTATTGCAAAAAATGATTTTGCACATAATTTTCTTGCTGAACAAATTAAAGAACACAGCTGTAATCGTATTTATGAAACCATTGTTTACGGTAACATAAAAGCTGATAGCGGTACTATAGATGCTCCTATTGGAAGGCATCCTGTTAAACGCAAGCAAATGGCAGTAACCGAACAAAACAGTAAAAATGCTGTCACTCATTATGAGGTTTTGGAGCGTTTAAACGGTTTTACTCATCTGAGATTGCGTCTTGAAACCGGACGTACACATCAAATAAGAGTGCATATGTCTTATATAGGTCATCCTGTTGCGGGGGACAATGTATATGGTCCCAAAAAGGTTATCACTAAGCTTTTTGGACAGTGCCTTCATGCAAAACAGATTGGGTTTATACATCCTGTATCGCATGAATATATGGAATTTAATAGTGAACTTCCATCTTATTTTACTACATTCTTGGAGGAGTGTCGCAGATAATGAAATTATTTGAAGGTTGTTTACTTGCTTGTGATATTGACGGCACTCTTCAAGTAAATGGCGAAATCAATCAACGCAGTATAGAAAAAATAAAGTTTTTTGTTGATGAGGGTGGTAATTTCGCACTTTCTACAGGCCGTACAGCTTGTGCTGTAAATGATGTGCTTGAGAAGCTTTTAGATTATATCTGTCCATCTGTTGTTGGTAACGGAACAGTAATTTATGATTTTAAAAATGATAAATTACTGTCTGAGGTTAAAATTGAAAGTGAAGCTCTTTCTTTTGTTGAGGAATTTTATCAAAGATTTCCAAGCGTGGGTATTGAGCTTCATAGCCGTAAAACCCCTTATTTACTCCGAACAAACAGTGAAATTGAAGCACATGGTTTATATGAACATATGAAATATGTTCCAATTACACTTGATAGCATAAAAAAACATCCGATTAATAAGGTTTTGTTTGCTTATGAGGATTTTGCAGTGCTTGAAGAACTAATGATTTACGGTAAATCTAATACCGATATTGTTGAGTTTAAACACACTACTGCTGATCTTGGTGGAAAGAAACGTCACTATATTGAAATGGTGCCATGTGGCATTTCAAAAGCAACTGCTTTAAAATCACTTTGTAAAATGCTTGAAATAAAAAATGGTGCTTATTTTGCTATAGGTGATTATTATAATGATCTTGAAATGATAAGGGATTCGGATATAGGTTGTTTTACCGCCGATGCACCTGATGAACTTAAAGCGCAGGCAGATTATATTGCAGGCTTAGGAGCTGACGGTGCGGTGGCTGATTTTATAGATTATTTGACGGAAAAATTCCGTCAATAAATTAGAAAGGGTGCAAGGAATGGATACACAAACCAAAAAAGAACTGCAAAAAATTGCCTTAAAGGTCAGACTCGGCATTATCGAGGGCGTACATGCGGCAAAGTCGGGTCATCCCGGCGGCTCATTGTCCTCAGCTGATATTTTAACTTATCTGTATTTTAAGCAGATGAATATTGATCCTAAGGATCCTAAAAAGGCAGACCGTGATCGCTTGGTGCTTTCAAAGGGACATGCTGCTCCTGCTTTATATTCGGTTCTTGCTGAAAGAGGATATTTTGAACCGTCTGAGCTTTTGAATTTGCGTCATATAGGCTCAATGCTTCAGGGTCACCCCGATATGAAGCATATTCCGGGTGTAGATATGTCTTCAGGTTCTCTCGGTCAAGGAATTTCAGCAGCTTGCGGAATGGCACTTTCAGCTAAGCATTTCGGTGATAGCTTTAAGGTATATACTATTCTTGGTGATGGTGAAATTGAAGAAGGTCAGGTTTGGGAAGCTGCAATGTTTGCTGCCAATAAGGGACTTTCAAATCTTACTGCATTTGTTGATTTTAATAATCTTCAAATTGATGGTACAATTGGTGAGGTAAACTCTGCTGAACCGATTGATAAGAAATTTGAAGCTTTTAATTGGCATACAATAGTTATTGACGGTCATGATTTTGACCAAATAGAAGCCGCTTTAAAAGAGGCTGAAACAATTGATAAGCCTGTTGCAATTATCGCAAAAACCGTTAAGGGAAAAGGCGTTTCTTATATGGAAAATGCTGTTAACTGGCACGGTGCTGCTCCTAATGATGAGCTTTATGAAGTTGCAATGAATGAATTAAAAGCGCAGCTTGCGTCTTTACAGTAAAGGGGTGCTACAAATGTCTGATGTAAAAAAGGTTGCCACTCGTGAGGGCTTTGGTAAAGCACTCGTTGAGCTTGGAAAAGTTAGAGAAGATTTTATTGTTATGGATGCGGATCTTGCTGCCGCAACAAAAACCGAAATGTTTAAAAAAGCATTTCCTGAGCGTTTTTATGACTGTGGTATCGCAGAGCAAAATATGATGGGTATTGCCGCAGGTATTGCTTCAACAGGCAAAAAGGTTGTTGTAAGTTCTTTTGCAATGTTTGCTGCAGGCCGTGCATTTGAACAGGTTCGTAATTCTATTGGTTATCCGCATCTTCCTGTTGTAATCGGTGCAACACATGCCGGTATTTCTGTTGGTGAGGACGGAGCAACACATCAGTGCTGTGAGGATATAGCTCTTATGCGCACTATTCCGGGTATGACTATTATCAATCCAGCTGATGAAACTGAGGCTTTAAAGGCTGTTGCAGCAGCTTTAGAGTTAGACGGTCCCGTTTATATGCGTTTTGGTCGTCTTGCTGTTCCGGTTGTATTTGATGATGATTACAAGTTTGAGGTTGGCAAGGGTGTTGAATTGCGTGAGGGTAACGATGTAACAGTTATCGCAACAGGTCTTATGGTTAATGAGGCTTTGCAGGCTTATGACCTTTTAAAGGCAGATGGTATTAATGCACGCATTATCAATATGGCTACAATTAAACCTATTGATCGTGACATTGTTATTAAAGCCGCAAAAGAAACAGGCGCAATCGTAACAGCTGAAGAACATTCTGTTATTGGTGGTTTGGGAAGTGCTGTTTCTGAGGTTCTTTGTGAAGAGTATCCTGTACCTGTTGTAAAACTTGGTGTTTATGATGAGTTTGGCCATTCGGGTCCTGCAGATAAGCTTCTTAATGAATTCGGACTTCGTGCCGTTAATATCGTAGAGAAGGTTAAAAGAGCTATTGCTTTAAAGAAATAATAAGAATATAAAGAAGCGGAGCTGTTACACAGTAATTGTGAAACAGCTCCGCTGATTATTTTATTAAAGCTCAAAATCCTCAGGCTTGAAATCCTTATCCGCAATTATACGATTAGGTGTTCTTTTTAGAACATCATATTTGAATTTACGGCAACTGTCAGTAGGTTCGGTAACCCCTCGTTTAAGACAAAAAACTTCATTTGTGTATTCTGAAATATGACCATGAACACAGTAGGCGCATGCAGGTGAAATGTTTTTATTAAAAAGAGATTTTGCCACAATTATCATCCTTTGTATTTCATTTTATTATATTATATCAAATCATCGTAAATTTTTCTACCTTGATTTTTCTTAAAAATGGTTAAAAACAATAAAATCAGCATAATTAACAACGAAACGCTTACAGCAATAGTGGAATAGTTAGTTTTAGATGTGAAAATTATATTATTTGTAATGGTTGAAACTTTTGGGTTAAATATTAAAATTAATAATTTTGTGAGTAGCACAGATAATGTTGAATGTACAATGCGAAATAAAATAAAATATTTTAAATTTATTCCAATGTTTTTTGAAGCAGAAAATATTTGAAACCAAACTGAAAATCCTGCAAACCCTAATAAGAATGCTGTTTTATAGATGCTGCTTTGTGATGCAATTCCGCTTGTGACTTCTGTGAGTGATGAAAAATCTTTTATAATCGGAAATTTTTCTGCCCACACTGAAAGGTATGAATTAAATGATGAAAAAAATATTACAAAAGCGCATATTGAAATCATTGACTGTGATGCTTCCGCAACAGATGTAACAAACGGTTGCTCACAGTATTTTTTAATTTTATTTTGTTTGGTATTGATAAAAGGTATAATCAACAGCGAAATTAAAACTGAACTTAAAATATGTGCCGATAATAAGATATATCCTAAGCTTTTTGAATGTAAAATTCCGTTTCCAACAGCAATCACAATAAAAGCAGGACCTGCATTTACACAGCAACATATTAGTTTTTGCGAATCATTTTTATCAATAATTTTTTTATCATAAATTTCATTTATAAGCTTAGCTCCAACAGGATATCCTCCTAACATTGATAATAAAAAAACAAAGATTATTTCTCCTTTTTTGGGAAATATTTTTTTGAAAAATACACCAAAATCACATTTAAGTAAATAAAGAGCACAAACAGTAAAAGGAAATAAAGCAGGTATTATAACCTGACCGCAAAGCATAATTGCGTTTATAGCACCTGTTTTTCCATAGTGTGGTATTGTTAACATCAGAAGTATAAAAACAAAAGAAAGAATTATTGATAGTTTTTTTATTATTTTCATTAAATTCACCCTATAAATGCTTTATTTAAAATTATGCGTAAAGTAATAAGATATATGAATAAAACATATTTTATTGTGTTGGTGTATTTTTTGAAAGGCGGCATAGATTATGTCACGAAAATTGAAGATTGAAACAGGTAAAAAAAGTGAAAAAATACGATTTTTTTCTACAGCAGATGAGCTTTTAGGTTCGAAAATATTTAAAGGATGCCATATAGAGCTATTCTCTAATAAAGAAATGATATTAGAAGGCTGTATTGGGGTTTTTGAATATACCGATTGCTATATTCGTTTGAATTTAGGAAAAGGCGCTATAATACTTAATGGTAAAGAATTGGATATATCATCCTTCGAGGAAAAAATAATTGTAATTAAAGGCGAAATTTCGTCAATAGAATTTTGTGTATAGGGAGCAGAAAATGTATAATTTTTTTCGCAGTTTTAATGGCTTTCTAACAGTTGAGTTAAAGGGTGATTGCGCCGAAACTTTGCTGAACCGTGCAGCAGCAAAAAGAATAAGCTTTTGGAATTTAAAATACCGTAAGGGCTGTATTACTGGAAATATTTCGATTAAAGATTTTAAATTATTGCCAGTAATTGTAAAGGGTTTAAATGTGAAGGTACATATATTAAAAAAGAATGGACTTCCATTTTTAACATATCGTTACAGAAACCGTTACGGAATATTTTTGGGTAGTATAATGTTTTTTACGATTTTATATTTACTCTCACAATTTATTTGGACTGTTGATGTTCAGGGAAATGTAAAGGTAAGAGATGATGAAATACTTGAAATTTGTGAAGAATTAAATATAAAAAGAGGAATGTACAGTAAAAAACTTGATTCATATATTGATGCTCAAAAGCTTCTTCTAAAAAACAAAAAACTTTCGTGGGCGGCATTAAATCTTGAAGGCTGTGTGCTTACTGTAAATGTTACAGAAATGCGTTCAGACCATCTCATTTCTCCTCAAGAGCCTTGTGATTTAAAAGCGAGTACTGATGGTACTATTTTAAAAATTGATGTTACGGCCGGTAATGTTGAAGTGAAGGTTGGAGATACTGTTCGTTTTGGAGATGTATTGGTATCAGGAATAGAAGAAACGGTTGAGGAAGGCACATATTTTGTTCATTCACAAGGTGTTATAACTGCCAAAACAAGACGTATACTAAATTCAAGCGGTACATTTAAGCAGATGGTTGCAATTCCAAACGGTGAAATAAAAACGCATAGTGTACTCTCCTTTTTTTGGCTTGATATACCGCTTTATCTTGGTGAAATAAAAGGTGATTACAATTTTGTTAAAAGAAAAAATAATTTAAATTTATGGGGAAGAGAATTACCTATTTGCTTAACCGAAAAAACCTGTTATATGCAAAATAGAAAGGAAATTTTATATTCCGATACAGAACTTAAAAATAAAATTGTAAAGGATTTAAAAGAGCAAATTGAAAATTTAAAAATAGAAGAATATCAGTTGAATAATGAAAAAATTAGTTATACAGAAAACGGGATAAATATTACTTGGATAATAGATTCTATAGAAAATATTGCAGTGAAAGAAAAAATTTTAATAGCTAAAAATTGACAATTTGTTCGTTGTGTGATATATTAAATAATATATATCTAATAATATATTTCGGGGGTTATTTATTGTTTGAACAAACTGTTGATATTGAGCGTCTTGAGCATCTTGTAAATTTGTTTGGTAGTTTTGATGAGAATATAAAGCGCCTTGAAAAGCAGTATAATGTGCAAATTTTGTCTCATGGTAGCTGTGTTAAGGTTAGGGGCGATGTTATAGCAGTAAATAAAGCCTGCCGAGCAATCGGATGTTTGATTACGATGTTAAGTCGTGGTGAGCAAATTACTGCACAGGGTATTGATACGGTTGTTTCAATGGTTGAGGATGGTGATGAGGATAAAATTTCCTCTATTACCGATGCAGATTGTATTTGTATAACCTCTAAAGGTCGTCCTGTTAAACCTAAAACATTGGGTCAGCGTAAATATATTGATGCAATTAAGGAACACACTGTAACTATTGGTGTGGGTCCTGCAGGTACCGGTAAAACCTATCTTGCGGTTGCTCTTGCAGTTCAGGCTTTCAGAAATAAACAGGTTAACCGTATTGTTTTAACCCGTCCTGCTGTTGAGGCAGGAGAAAGTCTTGGTTTTTTACCGGGTGATTTGCAGCAAAAGGTTGATCCATATTTAAGGCCTTTATATGATGCTCTTTTTGATATGCTTGGTGCTGAAAATTTTCAGCGTTGCCAAGAGCGTGGTGATATTGAGGTTGCACCACTTGCTTATATGCGTGGCAGAACCTTAGATGATAGCTTTATTATTCTTGATGAAGCTCAAAATACCACCGGTGAACAAATGAAAATGTTTTTAACCCGTTTAGGATTTAATTCTAAAGCGGTTGTTACAGGTGATGTTACTCAAATAGATTTACCCTCAGGTAAAAAATCGGGCCTTATTGAAGCTGTGAGAGTTTTAAAGGGTATTGATGATATTGCCACAGTTCAATTAACAGCAAAGGATGTAGTTCGCCACCGTTTAATTCAGGAGATTATTAAAGCCTATGAACGTGCGGCAAATAAATAAAAGAAAGGATTTGCAAAATGGGAGTAAAAGTTAATATAACAGATAAGCAAAAGAAAATTAAGTTGCCAACAGGCACACGTTTGCTGATTCGTAAATCATGTGTTGCTACATTAGAAGAAGAACAGTTTGCTTTACCTGCGGAGGTAGAGGTTTCTCTTGTTAATGATGAGCAAATAAAGGAAATGAATTCAAAATTCCGTAATATTGATGATTCAACCGATGTTTTGTCCTTTCCTTTAGGAATTGATGGAAATTATGATACAAACCCTGAAACAGGTGCTAAAATGCTTGGTGATATTGTAATTTCTGTTGAGCATGCTTTTGCTCAGGCAGAGCTTTACGGTCATGGTTTGGAACGTGAAATTGCTTTTTTGACCGTTCATTCAATGTTACATCTGCTTGGGTATGACCATGTAAATGGCGGTCTTGGGCAGGCTATTATGAGAGAAAAGGAAGAGCAGATCCTTGATAGATTGGGTCTTGCTATTAATAAAATTTAAGTATGGAACAAAAATCTGCTTTTATTACCATTATAGGTAGACCTAATGTAGGTAAATCTTCGCTTATGAATAAAATGTTAGGTCAAAAGGTGGCTATCGTTTCAGACAAGCCTCAAACCACCCGCACACGAATTATGGGTGTTTTGACCAACAAAGAAACACAGCTTGTCTTTATTGATACACCCGGTTTTCATAAACCTCGTAATCTTTTGGGACAAAATATGATAAAGGCTGTTGGTGAAGGATTGGGTGATGTTGACGGTGTGGTATTTGTTGTTGATGCCGCACCTGACTTTAAGTTTGACGCAGAGAATTTACCTCCTGCGGAAACTCAGCTTATTGAAACTTTGCGTAACCGGAATTTACCATGCGTTTTGGTTATTAATAAAATTGACCTTTTGCCTGAAAAAGAAGTTTTACTTGAAATGATAAGTGCATATAACGCTGTTTATCCTTTTATTGCAGTTATTCCGCTTTCTGCAAAAACAGGTGACGGTGTTAAGATACTTACCGAAGAGTTAATGAAATTTTCACATACTGCACCGCATTTTTTTCCTGATGATGAAATTACCGATCAAAGCGAGCAGGTAATGGTTGCAGAAATGATTAGAGAAAAGCTTTTGCGTAATCTCAGCCGTGAGGTGCCGCACGGAATTGCAGTATCGCTTGAAAAATTTTATGAGCGTGATACTTCTTCCGGTGAGCCGATACTTGAAGTTGATGCAGTTATTTACTGCGAAAAGGAATCTCATAAAAGAATTATTATTGGCAAAGGCGGTGCAATGCTTAAAAAAATAGGAATGCATGCACGGTATGATATTGAGCAGTTTTATGGTATTCGTGCTTCTGTAAAATTATGGGTCAAGGTTAAAGAAGATTGGCGTAACCGTGAGGGTCTTATTCGTTCCTTTGGTCTTGACTGATATTTCCTGACATATTTTTTTCGCCTTCGCAAACAATGGTTAATGTGAATTGTAAATCATTTTTTGATTTCCTTTTACTTGATTGACACTGCTTGCGGAGGTTATTTTATGGAACAGGAAAAATGTTGGCTTCGCTTTATTATAAGCGGTAAGGTTGAAGATTATCTGCGTTTTAATGATGCACGCAAAAAACACGAAATAAATTTCGGAGGTTCAAATGCGTTTTACAACACAAGGTCTTGTTATTCGGGAAAAGAATATAGGGGAGAGCGATCGCTTAGTAACCCTCCTGACACGTGATCAGGGGGTTATTCGTGCATTTGCTGCCGGAGCTAAAAATATTAAAAGCAAAAAAGGCGCTGCTACAGGTTTATTATCATATTCCAGCTTTACAATTCTCAAAAAGAATGATACATATAAAATATATGAGGCTACTCCAATACGTATTTTTTTGGGTTTAGGAAGTGATATAGTTAAGCTTTCTCTTTCTCAGTATTTTTGCGAGCTATGTGCATTTATAGTACCATCTGATACTGATTCTGAAGAATACCTGCGTCTTGTGCTGAATTCTCTTCATTTTTTATTATCAGATGACCGCAAAAGTGAGGTTATTAAGGCTATTACAGAATTGCGTTTGGCTTCAATTTCGGGTTATACTCCAAATCTTATTGCGTGTGACAACTGCGGTAAATTTGAGGATGATACGGTTTATTTTTGCTTCAATGACGGTAAGCTTTTATGTAAGGATTGCAAAAAAAATGAGTATGCCGCACCGCTTAATCGCACAATGCTTTCTGCAATGAGGCACATTGTTTATTCTGAATTTAAAGGGTTATATTCCTTTGATATACCGTTGGATGATGCTAAAATGCTATCTGCCGTTACAGAGAAATATATCACAACCCAAACCGAACACCATTATTCAACACTTGATTTTTATAACAGTATTTTATGAGGAAAAAATATGTCTGAAAAACTTCAAAAATCTATAAAAACATTAGAACTTGATATTGTTTTATCTCGTTTAGCCAATGAAGCAACTATTCCTGATGCAAAGGAATTAGCATTAAGCCTTACTCCCGAAACTAATATAGAAAAGGTGCATGAGCTTCTTAAAAATACCGATGATGCATATAAGCTTATGGCCAGGTATGCTTCTCCGTCTTTTGGTAGCGCTGTTAATGTTTCATCTGCACTTTCACGTGCGGATATTGGTGCATCACTTTCTATAAAAGAATTGCTTGATATTGCTGAGGTTTTGCGTATTATCCGTTCGGTAAAAACATGGCGGAATAATTGCCAGGGAGTTTCTGAAACTTCTATTGAGCATTATTTTAATGCTTTGAATCCAAACAAATATCTTGAAGATAAAATAAACTTTGCAATAAAAAATGAGGAGGAGCTTAACGATAATGCTTCTCAAACATTAGGTGATATTCGCCGTAAAATAACATCTCGTTCTTCTAAAATAAGAGAAAGTCTTGAAAAAATAATAAGAGGTGCAAGCTCTAAATTTCTGCAAGAAGCACTTGTTACTCAGCGTGACGGTAGGTTTGTTGTACCTGTAAAGGCTGAGCATAAAAATGATGTTAAAGGTATTGTTCATGATACTTCTGCAACAGGTTCAACCCTTTTTATTGAACCTATGGCTGTTGTTGAAACAAATAATGAAATCCGTGTTTTAAGAATTAAAGAGCAGGAGGAAATTGCACGAATATTAGCAGAACTTTCAGCTCAAGCTGCTGAATTTGCAGAAAGTATCAAGCATTCATATAACGCTTTGGTACAACTTAATCTTATTTTTGCAAAGGCTGATTTGGCATATAAAATGAAGGCTGTAACACCAAAGCTTAATGATAACGGATATATTTATTTAAAGCGTGCAAGACATCCGCTTATTCCTCACCGCACAGTTGTTCCGATAACTGTTCATTTGGGTGGTGAGTATGATACACTTATTATTACAGGCCCTAATACAGGTGGTAAAACCGTAACTCTTAAAACTATTGGTTTGCTTACATTAATGGCTATGTGCGGTTTGATGATTCCTACAGATGATAATAGTGAAATCTCAGTATTTAACCAAATATTTGCCGATATTGGTGATGAACAAAGCATAGAACAATCGTTATCCACATTTTCTTCACATATGGTAAATATAATTTCGGTACTTGAAAAATGTGATGAACACTCACTTGTACTTTTTGATGAGCTTTGTGCAGGTACTGATCCAGTAGAAGGTGCGGCACTGGCTAAAGCAATTTTAATGCGTATAATGGAAAAAAATGCAAAAATAGTTGCTACAACTCATTATGCTGAGCTCAAATCATACGCTCTTGATACAGAACGTGTTGAAAATGCAAGCTGTGAGTTTGATGTAGCAACCCTTAAACCTACTTATAAGCTTATTATAGGTGTTCCGGGAAGATCAAATGCTTTTGCTATTTCAAAGCGTTTAGGATTAGATGAAAGCGTTATTAATTCTGCAAAAGAACAGGTTTCAGAAGATGATTTGCGTTTTGAAAGGGTTGTTGCAAGCCTTGAAAGAGCTCGTCAGTCGGCTGAAAATGAGCGAGAGCGTGCAGTAAAGCTCAGAGCTCAGCTTGATGAAGCAAAACGTAAATCTGATATGCTTGAGCATGAATTTAAAATAAAACAAGAAAAGCTTATGGAGCAAACACGTGAAAAGGCTGCTGCAATTATTGAAAATGCCCGTTATCGTTCAGGTCAATTGCTTAATGAGCTTGAGGAAATCAAGAAAGATTTTAATGCGGAAAATGCTGCTAAAATGCTTGATAAAGCAAGGGCAGGGTATAAGAAAACTATTAAGGAACTTGAGAATGAAGCTGATCCTATTGCTGAAAAAAATACTGCGGGAGAAAAGCTTTCAAAACTGCCTAATGCAGGTGATATTGTTATAGTAAGTACCATTGGTCGAGATGCTACCGTTATTGAAACGGATATTTCAAAAAAACGTGTTTTTGTTATGTCCGGTTCAATAAAAATGTGGGTTTCTGCTGATGATTTAAGGGTGAAAAAGACTGCAGAATCCACCGAACTAAAAAAGACACGCAAAATTACAGGTATGATGTCAAGAGCACAGCGTACAGTTTCCGGTGAGCTTGATATAAGAGGAATGGTTTCTGATGAAGCAATTTTGGAGCTGGATAGTTATATTGATAATGCAGTGTTATCAGGAATGGAAACAATCCGAATAATTCACGGAAAGGGTACAGGTGTTTTGCGTAAAGCTGTACAAGCACATCTTCGTTCACATAAATGTATTAAATCATTCCGTTTAGGTACTTTTGGTGAGGGAGAAAACGGTGTTACTATAGCTGAGCTTAAAGAATGATTAAAGAGGTATAAAATGCAAATAATTCATCCTATTGAACCGCTTTATAATTGCCATACAAAGCGCTTGATTTTAGGAAGCTTTCCTTCCGTGAAATCAAGAGAACAGTCGTTTTTTTACGGTCATCCGCAAAATCGGTTTTGGCGTATAATTTCACATTTATTTAATGAGGAATTACCATTATCTATAGAGGATAAAAAAGAGTTAATATTAAATAATAATTTGGGGTTATGGGATGTTATAGGCAGTTGTGAAATAACAGGTTCTTCGGATTCAAGTATTAAAAATGTAAAGGCTAATGATTTAGGTATTATATTTGAAAAATGTAATATAGAAACAGTTTTTGTAAATGGTAAAACTGCTGAAAAATACTATGTTAAGTATATTGAACCTAAAATTAAAATCAAAGCCGTTTGTCTTCCGTCAACAAGTCCTGCCAATGCTGCATGGAGCTTTGAAAGACTTTTTAAAGCATGGAGTGTTGTAAAAGGGGAATAAACCAAATTTAAAAGCACTATTGAAATTTTTAATATTTCAATAGTGCTTTTTGTTATTTTTCTACCCAAACACCCGTGTTGTCAGAAAAAACCGATAGCTGTGCATCATCAAGCATATTATGTAAAATTCTGCTTAATGCTTTTCGTTCCATTGTTATTTCGTATGGGTATTTACTTAAATGCTTTAAAATATCCTGTTGGCGAAGATGTTTTTCAGCTGAAGAATATTTCCATAAAATCATTTATACATATAAAGGTGCCATACTTTTTCTTGTATTGGTCTTTTTGGGGCGGTAATATTCGTCAAGCTCTTCGTCACTCATATTTTCTAACTTTTCTATATTATATCTTATGTTATCATCAACATCTTCTTTTGATTGTGCAAATTTGTGTACAACCATTGAAGAGGCTAACTCTCTTGATTCGTTATCAATAATTAATTTGGGAGCATTAAGACTTAAAAGTCTGCATAATCTCATTGCAGTCATAATTAAGTAATGAGCACAAATATTTTCTCCAACTCTTTTTTCAGCCTGCTTGTATCTAAGCTCCCAATATTTTTTATACATCCTTTCTTCTTCGTTTGAAACGGTCACATCCAAATTGTCTTTAAGGAAATTTTTTTCAAATTCATCAAGTGGAACTTGTGCAGAAATTTTTTTAGAAATCTTTTTTATATCATTAATGGTTATATATCTATCACTTATTTCGTCTATTACATCATAATCAAAACCCGGAATATCAAATTTTCTGACAAACTTAAACCATGTTTTAAAAAGTCTTTCAGAACCTAAAATTTTTTTATTTACATTTATATCATCGCCAAGCTTTTCGTATAACAAGGCGATACTTTTTAAATCATCATATAATTCTTTGAATTCTTTTATACTTTTTTCATAATCATATAAATTCCAACTCATTCTGCATCTGCAACTTACAATATCAAAATCATATCCATTTGTTTTTTTCCATGGAATGTATAAAACGCCGTCTTCATCGGTGCGCTCAAACATAAGAGTGATATATTCTTCCGGAGTTATATTTTCATTGTCAAAAGATAAAATTTTATTTTCGCTCATTTCGTATCTCCTTATTTTTTATTGTAAGCTAATTATAATTAATTTAATGAACCAAATATGGTACCAATAATAAAAAGGAATAATAAAAAATCAGATTACATTAATTTGTTTAAAATTATTTAGGTTACTTTACTTAAATAAAGTGATAAATCAATCCCAAAATGAGCTACTTTGTACAAAAATTTAAAAAAGATAAAATATCACTTTACAACTTTACTTTGATAAAGTATAATAATACTATACTTTTTCAAAAGAGGAGATATTTAAAATGAAAAAAATTATTGCTTTACTTATGACATTGGTAATGCTGTTCTGCTTTGCCGCTTGTGGTGATGCTGATACAAACAGCAAATCTTCTGATACAGATAAGCCTGCAGCTAAATCTGATCTTGAATATATTCAGGATAAGGGTAAGCTTGTTGTTGGTATGACTGTATATGAGCCTATGAACTACAAGGATGACAAGGGCGAGTGGACCGGTTTTGATACTGAGTTTGCACAGGCTGTTGCTAAAAAGCTTGATTTAGATGTTGAGTTTGTTGTCATTGACTGGGATAACAAGTGGCCTACACTTAATTCTAAGAAGATTGACGTTGTATGGAATGGTATGACCCTTTCCGAAGAAGCAAAAACAAATGCAAGCTGTTCTAATCCTTATGTTCTTAACGCACAGGTTGTTGTTATGAAGAAGGATAAGATTGAAGAATACAAAACTGCTGATTCTATGAAGAAACTCAACTTTGCTGTTGAAGCAGGTTCTGCGGGTAAAGATATTGCTGATGAAAACGGCTTTAAGTTCACAGAGTATACTGCTCAGTCTGATGCAATGTCTGCTGTGAAAACCAATAAGGCTGATGCTTGTATCATTGATATTACAATGGCAAATGCAATGACAGGTGAGGGTACCAGCTTTAGTGATCTTGGTGTAGGAATTTCTCTTACCGAAGAGGAATATGCTATTGCTTGCCGTAAAAATTCTGATTTCACAGCTAAATTAAATGATATTATGGCAGAACTCAAAGCAGACGGTACACTTACTGCTTTGGCTGAAAAGTACAGCGTTACTCTTGCTGATTAATTTTTTTACAAATTAATTTTCTATTTGGTAGAGGCTCGTATGAGCCTCTACTTATGTTGTATTGAAAGGGCAAAAGGTTTATGTTTATAGATGTTACCTTAAATCTGCTTGAAAATTTTACGGTTACCTTAAAATTGTTCGGGCTTACATTGCTGTTTGCACTTCCTTTGGGTTTGATTATCAGCTTTGGCTCTATGAGCAGATTTAAGCCTCTTAGTTATTTGGTTAAGGTATTTGTTTGGATAATCCGCGGAACCCCGCTGATGTTGCAATTAATACTTTTTTATTTTGGTCCCGGTTTACTTGTTTCAATGGCAGAGGAAACCGGTATTGAAAATTTCTTTGTGGATTTTATGCGTTACCTTAATGAGGTTGAGCCGTTAGTTACTGCTGTAATTGCCTTTGTTATTAATTATGCTTGTTATTTTTCGGAAATTTTCCGTGGCGGTATAGAAGGTATATCTGTAGGTCAGTATGAAGCAGGTTACGTTTTGGGCATGACCAAAACACAAATCTTTTTTAAGGTTGTACTTTTACAGGTTATAAAGAGAATTGTACCGCCTATGTCAAACGAAATAATTACTCTTGTAAAGGATACTTCTCTTGCTCGTACCATAACTGTTTATGAAATAATTTGGGCTGCACATGATTACATAAGAAATGACGGTATTTTATGGCCGTTATTTTACACGGGTGTATTTTATTTGGCGTTCAGCGGTTTATTAACCCTACTTTTTGGTTGGATAGAAAAGAAAATGAGTTATTTCAGGAGTTAATTTATGGCAGTATTAGAAGTAAATGGATTTAAAAAACGCTTCGGTAAAACCGATGTTTTAGAGGGTGTTAGCTTCACTCTTGAAAAAGGTGATGTACTTGCCATTATTGGTTCTTCCGGAAGCGGTAAAACAACGCTTTTGCGATGCCTTAATTTCTTGGAGCGTCCGGATGAAGGTAGCATTGTTTTTGATGGTAATGAAATCTTTTCTGCTGATAAAAAGTATTCAGATAAAGAAATTCGTCAAAAGCGTTTGCATTTTGGCTTGGTTTTTCAATCCTTCAATCTTTTTCCGCAGTATAATGTTTTAAAAAATGTTATGCTTGCTCCATCTTTGCTTAAATTAGGCACATTGGAAGAGATTGAGGATAATGCACGTAAGCTTATTGAACGTGTCGGATTAACCGAAAAAATAAGCAATTACCCATGTGAGCTTTCGGGTGGACAACAACAGCGTGTTGCCATTGCAAGAGCTTTGGCTCTTAACCCGGATATTCTATGTTTTGATGAACCTACAAGCGCACTTGATCCTGAACTTACGGGTGAAGTATTAAAGGTTATTAAAGGGCTTAAAAATGGTGACAGCACAATGATTGTTGTAACTCATGAAATGGAATTTGCAAAAAATGTTGCTGATAAAGTTATATTTATTGCAGATGGTCTGATTGAGGAAATGGGAACGCCTGAAGAAGTATTTGATAATCCCAAATCAGAAAAAACACGTGCATTTCTTAATAAATCCTTGGAAAACTTTTAAGGAAGGGGATTTGTTATGTCTGGTAAAAAGATTGATTCTGCCGCTGTGTCGGAATTGTATAAACTTATTCTTTCTCTTGAGAGTGAAGAGGATTGTGAAAAGCTTTTTCAAGACCTTTGTACCTATAAAGAGGTTGAACAAATGGCTCAGCGTGTAAAGGCGGCAAAGTTGCTTATTGAAGGTAAAACATACAATCAGGTTATAGAGGAAACAGATATTTCTTCCGCAACATTAAGTCGTGTTTCACGCTGTGTTCAGTATGGTGAAGGTTACCGTAATTTTATTATAAATAAAAAAACTCTGTGATTAATCACAGAGTTTTTTGCTTTTTAGACTATATATACGATTTATTTTCCAAGTTCTTTTGTGCGCTCAAAGGCGGATTTAACGGCCTCCATAGCAGTTGCCCTGAAAGCGTTATTTTCTAATGAGTGAACCCCCGCAATTGTGCTTCCTCCGGGACTGCAAACAGCATCCTTTAAAACCTCGGGATGTTGATTTGTTTCGATAACCATTTTTGCCGCACCTAAAACTGTTTGAGAAGCATATTCAATCGCCTTATCACGGGGAAGTCCACATTCAACACCGCCATCTGCCAAAGCTTCAATAAACATATATACAAATGCCGGACCGCATCCCGATACAGCGCATCCTGCATCAATAAGATTTTCGCTTAAATAATCTATTCTTCCGCAATGTGCCATAGCGGTTTTAAAATCGTCAAACTTCTTATCGCTTACCTTATCGTTTTTGGTTGCTAAAATCATTCCGTTTCCAATACTAACAGGGGTGTTAGGCATAATGCGTATAACAGGGAATTCACCATTAGCAAATTCATTTATCTTATTAATAGAAAGACCTGCCGCCATAGAAACCAGAATAAATTCATCATTTCTTTTGAAAAGCAAAGGTGAAATATCTTTAAGCATATCTGCCATCATCTGTGGTTTAACACCCAAAAATATATAATCACATTTATTTGCAATATATGCATTATCGCTTGCATTACATCCTAAATCATTTGCCTTTTCAAAGGTCTCCTTTTCATCCTTGCAGGAAATAAAAACATTTTCTGCACCAACCGTTTTTATAACAGATTGTGCTAACGCTCCGCCCATATTTCCGGCACCGATAAATCCGTATGTATAACCCATAATTAATCCTCCTAACGAATTTGACCGTTACCGGTTACAATATATTTATAGGTATTAAGCTCTTCAAGTCCCATTGGTCCTCTTGCGTGAAGCTTTTGTGTGGAAATACCCATTTCACAACCTAAACCAAACTCTCCGCCATCGGTAAAGCGTGTTGAGGCATTAACATAAACAGCTGAACTATCAACATTTGTTGTGAAGTATTTAATAGCCTTTTTATCTTCGCTGATTATTGATTCGCTGTGATTGGTTGAATGTAAGCTGATGTGTTCAACAGCTTCTTTAACATCATTTACAATTCTTATTGCAAGCTTATAATCAAGAAACTCTACATCATAATCATAGTATGACGCTTGGCCACCGTCGATAATTTTTGAAGATGCGTCGTCTAATAGAAAAGAGCAAATGTGCTCTCTTTCAGGGTCTGTTAGCAGTTTTTTTAGTTTGGGTAAAAAATCTTGTGCAATATCTTTGTGAACAATACAAACCTCAGCCGCATTGCAAACCGAAGGTCGGCTCATTTTTGCATTTTCAACTATTTTCAATGCCTTATCAATATCGGCAGATTTATCAATATATATGTGACAAATGCCTGTTCCTGTAAGTATACAAGGTACAGTTGCATTTTGTTTACAAGAGTTGATAAGCTGTTTTCCACCACGGGGTATAAGCAAATCTATATATCCGTCAGCCTTCATTAAAATTTCAGCACTGTTTCTTGAGGTATCTTCAATAAGGCTTACACCTTCTGCCGGTAATCTTGCTGTTTTTAATCCTTCACGCATTGCTTCAACAATAGCAAATGCACTGTTAAATGCTTCTTTTCCTATTCTTAGAACACAAGCATTACCTGATTTGATTGCAAGAGCTGCTGCATCTGAAGTAACATTTGGACGGCTTTCATAAATAATACCGATAACTCCAAAAGGTACGGATGTTTTTTCAACAACAAGACCGTTTGGTAAAGTGTGTGTTGATAAAATTCTTCCAACAGGGTCAGGCAAATCTGCAACTTGACGAATACCGTCAGCCATTGCTTTTATACGCTTTTCGTCAAGCATTAAACGGTCAATCATGACATCGCTTATAACACCTTTTGCGGCATCAACATCTATTCTGTTGGCGTTTAATATTCTTTTGCTGTTAGCCTGTAAAGCATCAGCCATAGCCAAAAGCGCTTTGTTTTTTTGATTGGTTTTGGCACGCAAAATCCGCCCTGATACCAATTTTGCTTTTTTTATTATGTTTTCTGTTTTTTTCATTTAGTGTTCACCTTTTGCTAAAAATCTTGTTCCAATATTTTTACCTTCAACAATATCATATAAAATATCGGGATCCTGCCCGTTAGCAATAACCATTTCAACACCTTTTTCAGTGGCTATTTGTGCGGCATGAAGCTTAGTATGCATACCACCGGTTCCAAGCGATGTTACAGCACCGCCTGTCATTGCATAAATTTCAGGTGTTATATCTTCAATTATTGGTAATAGTTTGGCATTTTCGTCTTTGTGAGGATCGGATGTGAAAAGACCGTCAATGTCCGAAAGAAGTATAAGCAAATCAGCACCTACCGCAGTAGCAACAACTGCGCCTAACGTGTCATTATCCCCAATAACTATTTCTTCTGTTGCAACGGTATCGTTTTCGTTAATAATTGGAATTACACCAAATTGTAAAAGACGATAAACGGTATTTTCAAAGTTTTGTCTGCGTTCATCATTGGCAATATCCGCACCGTTAAGCAGTATTTGAGCAACAGTACGATTATATTCTGAAAATAACTTGTCGTATGTATACATTAATTCACATTGGCCAACTGCTGCCGCAGCCTGTTTAGTGGGTATATCGTGAGGTTTTTCTTTTAATGAAAGCTTTCCTATACCCATACCTATCGCACCCGAAGAAACAAGTATTAATTCGTGACCTGCATTTTCAAGATCGCTCATTACTTTACAAAGTTCTTCAACACGGCGAATATTAAGTAAACCGGAAGGGTGTGCGAGGGTAGAAGTGCCTACTTTAATAACGATTCGCATAAAAAATCCTCCATTATGATATATCACAACAAATTGTATCACAATTTGCCTAAATTATCAAGTATTTAGGAGGTTTTTTCTATATATAAAAAGGGTTTAAAATTATTGAAATAAGGGTTGCATTTTGTTATAATATATGATATAATCGCTGTATCAATTTATCACTTTAGCGCAATAAAGTGATTTTGAGGAGGTTTCATTTTGTTATCGTTTTTTTCGGTTTTAAATCCACAAGAACAGCTTATCCTTAAATTAAGAGGAATTTACGAAAGAAATGGTTATTCCAAATATCGTATGAGTCGTTTTGAGGAATACCGTCTTTATATGGAAAATAAAAACTTTTTATTGAGTGAATCGGTAATATCTTTCACCGATCTTGACGGTAGGCTTTTAGCTTTAAAGCCTGATGTTACTCTTTCTATTGTCCGTCAGGCAAATATTTCTGAGGAACAACGTGTTTATTATATTGAGAACGTTTTTCGTCCTGATAAAGCACATCGTAATTACCGTGAAATAGAGCAGATGGGACTTGAACGCATTGGAAAAATTGACACCTTTGCAATAATAGAAACAGCATCACTTGCCGCACAAACACTATATGCTGTTTCAAATGATAGCCTGCTTGAAATTGGTCATATGGGATTTATTTCCGGCCTTTTTAAGGCTTTGAAAATTCCTGTTGAGCTTATTGAAAAACTATTCAAGCTTATTTCCGAAAAAAATGTTCATTCGATTAGTTCGCTCTGTAAAGTTTATAATTTAAGTGACGATGTAATCAAAAAGCTATGTGCTGTTCCTTCTTTATGTGGAAAATTTGAGGATGTAATAAATAAAGCAAAATCGTTATGTATTTCTTCAGAAATGACAACAGCTATTGAACAGCTATCCTCTCTTAAAGTGCTTGAAAATAGGGAGAAGTTAAGTTGTGTAAGGCTTGACCTTTCCTTGATTGGTGACGATGATTACTATAATGGTGTGATTTTCGCCGGTTATGTTAACGGCTTACCTTCGGCTGTTTTAAGCGGTGGTCGTTATGATAAAGTAATGGAGAAGTTTTCAAAAAATTGCGGGGCAGTTGGTTTTGCGCTATATCTTAATGAGTTGGAATTACTTTTTGGTGAAAAAACTGAATGTGATTTTGATATTAAGTTAAATTATGATGAAAATATATCGCCTGATGTTCTTTATGATGAAGTTGAAAAACTTATAAGTAGTGGTAAAAGTGTATATGTATGCCCTAAGGGTGAATTTACTCAAATAAAGGCGGAAAGCGAAATATCAATTTCCGAAAAGGGGGAGTTAATATGTTAACAGTTGCTCTTCCCAAAGGAAGACTTGGCGAATCGGTATATAAAATCTTAGAAAATGCGGGATACGCATGTCCTGAGATGAACGAATCAAGCCGTAAACTTGTTTTTGAAAATAAGGAGACGGGTGTAAGATATTTACAGGTAAAACCCTCTGATGTAGCAGTTTATGTTGAACGTGGTGCTGCTGATGTCGGAATCGCAGGTAAAGATATTCTTGAGGAAAACAGCCCCCGTGTTTACGAGTTGCTTGATTTGGGATTTGGTAAATGCCGAATGGCTGTTGCCGCAAAAAACGGTTTTGTTGATAATCCTGCAAGAACATTAAGGGTTGCAACAAAGTTTGTAAATATTGCAAGCCGTCATTATGCAAATAAAGGGCGTAATATTGATATTATTCCTTTACATGGAAGTATTGAATTGGCTCCGATTACTAATATGTCGGATGTAATTGTTGATATTGTTGAAAGCGGTAGTACTTTAAAAGAAAATGATCTTTGCGTGATTGAGGAATTTATGCAAATATCTGCCCGTTTTATCGTTAATGAAGCAAGCTTTAAGTTTAAAGAAGCGGAAATTAACAGAATGCTTGAAAAATTGAAAGAGGCGACACAAAAATGATAAAAATAGTTAATTCTGCGGAGGTTAGCCGAAGCGAATTACTTTCTCGTACATTGCCTGAAACCCCTGCTGTTGAACAGGCAGTTCGTGAAATATTGAAGAACGTAATAGATAATGGTGATAAAGCGTTATATGAATATGCAAAGAAATTTGACGGTGCAAATTTAACAAGCCTTGAAGTTACCGCTGAAGAAATTGAGACAGCAGTAGCAGCTGTTGATGAAGATTTTATTGAAACACTTAAAATGGCACAGCAAAATATTGCTGATTTTCATTCTCGACAAACAAGACAAAGCTTTGTTACCGATGAAAAGCCCGGTATTGTACTTGGTCAGCGTGTTATTCCGCTTGAAAGGGTTGGTATTTATGTACCTGGTGGTACCGCAAGTTATCCAAGCACAGTTTTGATGAATGCCGTTCCGGCAAAGATTGCAGGAGTTAAAGAAATTATAATGGTAACCCCTCCTGATAAAAACGGTAAAATTCAAAATGAAATTTTAGCCGCTGCTCATCTTGCGGGTGTTGACCGTATATTCAAAATTGGCGGTGCAGGTGCTGTTGCCGCATTGGCATACGGAACTGAAAGTGTGCCTACGGTTGATAAAATTGTAGGTCCGGGGAATGTATTTGTTGCAACAGCTAAGCGTATGGTTTTTGGTAAGGTTGCAATAGATATGGTTGCGGGTCCCAGTGAAATTTTAATTGTTGCCGATGAATTTGCAAATCCGGCCTTTGTGGCAGCAGATCTTCTTTCTCAAGCTGAGCATGACCGCTTAGCATCTTCCGTTCTTGTAACAACAAGTGAATCTCTTGCAAATGCCGTTAGTGATGAGCTTGAACGCCAGATTCCTCTTTTAGAGCGTGAAGAGATTGCAAGAACGAGTATTGATAATAACGGAAAAATAATTATAGTTTCAAGCATTGAAGAGGCTATTGAAATATCTAATGAATATGCGCCTGAGCATCTTGAGCTTTCGGTAAATGATCCTATGGGTATTTTGCCTTTGGTAAAGAATGCAGGAAGTGTATTTTTGGGTCATAATGTGCCTGAAGCTCTGGGTGATTATTTTGCAGGTCCTAACCATACTCTTCCCACAAGTGGTACGGCACGTTTTGCAAGCCCATTGGGTGTGGATGATTTTGTTAAGCGTTCAAGCTTTATTTATTATACTAAAGAGGCACTTTCAAAGGTTGAACGCAGAATTGTTGATTTTGCAAATCGTGAAGGTTTAACAGCACACGGTAGAAGTGTGGCTATTCGTTTTGAAAAAGATTAATTTAAAGGGGTTATTTTAATGAGCCGTTTTTTGGCAAAAGCACCATCTTCATTATTACCTTATACACCGGGTGAGCAACCTCAGGACAAGCAGTATATAAAGCTTAACACAAATGAATCACCGTTTCCGCCTTCGCCAAAAGTGCTTGGTGCAATAAGTCAAAATGAATGTAAGGATTTGCGGCTTTATTCTGATCCTGATTTAAAATCTTTAAGTAAATCGTTGGCTGAATATTATGGTCTTGAAACAAATCAGGTTATTTGTTCAAACGGCAGTGATGAAGTATTAAGCTTAGCTTTTTTTGCATGGGGTACTGATTGTGGAGTGGCTTTTGCGGATATTACATACGGTTTTTATCCTGTTTTTTCTCAATTTTACGGTATTGATGTGAAAATTGTTCCTTTAAAAGAAGATTTTTCTATTTTACCGCAGGATTATTATAACTGTGGAAGAATGGTAGTTATTGCAAATCCAAATGCTCCAACAGGGCTTTTGCTTTCGGTTGATGATATTGAAAAAATTGCTTTAAACAATCCCGATAATGTTGTGGTTGTTGATGAAGCATATATTGATTTTGGCGGAAATAGTGCGTTGCCCCTTATTAATAAATACAAAAATATTTTGGTTGTAAGAACATTTTCAAAGTCCCGTCAGCTTGCAGGTGCAAGACTTGGATTTGCTATGGGTGATAAAGAACTTATTGCTGATCTTAACAGGCTTAAATTTAGCTTTAATCCATATAATGTTAATCGTCTTACAGCAGTTGCAGGCAAAGCGGCTATTGAGGATGATGAATGGTTTAATGAAACACGATTAAAAATTATAGATAATCGTAATTACACAACCGAAAATTTAAGGAAATTAGGCTTTGATGTAATTGAAAGCAGTGCTAATTTTGTTTTTGCTAAATCCAATAAAATAGATGGTGAAAAATTATATTTATCACTTAAAGAAAAGGGAATATTAGTCCGTCATTTCGGCTTAGAACGAATAAAGGATTATGTTCGCATAACAATAGGTGATAAAAATCAAATGGAAGCTTTAATTTCAGCGATTAAGAAAATACTGCAGGAGGGTTCCTTATGAGAACGGCAGAAATTATACGCAATACAAAAGAAACTCAAATAACACTTGAATTATGTCTTGATGGCAAGGGCGATTATGAAATAGATACAGGTTGCGGTTTTTTGGATCATATGCTTGAGCTTTTTGCCCGCCACGGAAGATTTGATCTAAAAGTAAAGTGTAACGGTGATACAAAGGTTGATTACCATCATACAACAGAGGATATTGGTATTGCTTTAGGTACAGCCTTTAAAAAAGCTGTTGGAGACGGTAAAGGTATTGTTCGTTACGGTAATTTCTTGCTTCCTATGGATGAAACCTTGGTGCTTTGTGCAGTTGATTTTTCAGGAAGAGCTTATTTAGGTTTCGATGTTGAAATTCCCACACAAAAAATAGGGGATTTTGACAGTGAGCTTGCAGAGGAATTTTTTCTTGCATTTACCCGTAATGCCGCAATAACATTGCATTTCAATATGATGGCAGGAAAAAACAGTCATCATATCGTTGAGGCTATATTTAAAGGTTTTGGAAGGGCTTTAAAACAGGCGGTTTCCATAGACCGTGATTTTGCTGATGAAATTCCAAGCACAAAGGGTGTTTTATAATGTCATTAACTGCGATAATTGATTATGGTGTGGGTAATCTTTTCAGCCTCACTCAAAGCCTTAAAGCAATAGGCTCTGATGCTGTGGTTACCAATAAGGAAGATGAAATAAGAAAAGCCGATAGAATTATTTTACCCGGTGTTGGTGCTTTTGAGGATGCCGTTAAAAAACTTTATTCAACAGGCTTAGTTCAGGTAATTATGAATGAAGTATCAAACGGTAAACCGCTTCTTGGTATTTGTCTTGGCATGCAGCTTTTATTTGATAAAAGCTTTGAATATGGTGAGCATAAAGGTTTGGGCCTTATTCCCGGTGAAGTTGTGCCGCTGGAAGGTGCTATTAACCCTGCGTTAAAAGTGCCGCATATTGGTTGGAATAAATTAAATAAAACTGATATTGATGAGCCGCTTTTTAATAATCTTACTCAAGATTCTTATGTATATTATGTGCATAGTTTTTATGCTAAAACCGATAAGCAGTACATAACAGGTGTAAGTGAATATGGAATTGAGGTTACAGGCTCTGTAAGATATAAAAATGTTATCGGAATGCAGTTTCATCCCGAAAAAAGCGGTAGAACAGGACTTTCAATCTTAAAGTCTTTTTGTGATTTGTAGGTGGTAAATATGGCAATAAAAATTTTTCCTGCTATTGACCTTCGTGATGGTAAAGCGGTAAGGCTTACCCGTGGGGATTATGACTGTATGACGGTTTACAGTGACGACCCTGTAAGTGTTGCTAAAAGCTTTTATGAGGCCGGAGCAAGGTATTTACATATAGTTGACCTTGATGGAGCTAAGGACGGTACAACCGCTAATTTTGATACAATAAAACGTATTGTAGCTGCAACAGGGATGTATTGTGAGGTTGGCGGCGGCATAAGAGATGAAGAACGCATAAAAGGATATTTGAATATGGGAGCAGGTCGTGTTATTTTGGGAACTGCTGCTGTTAATGATCCTGAATTTTTAAAGCTTGCGGTAGAAAAATATGGTGATAAAATTGCCGTTGGTGTTGATGCCGATAACGGTTATGTTGCTGTTAATGGATGGAAAGAGATAACCAAGGTTAAAGGAATTGATTTTTGCAGAAAACTTAAAACAATTGGTGTGAAATCGGTTATTTATACTGATATTGCCAAGGATGGCGGCTTATCAGGAACTAATTTAGAACTATATAAAACATTAGTGGGTCAAGATGTGCCTGCAATTACAGCAAGTGGCGGAATAACAGATTTACAAGAAATAGTTACTCTTGATAAAATGGGAATTGATTCAGCAATTCTGGGTAAGGCTTTGTATGCAGGAAAGCTTAATCTTAAATCTGTTATTGACCAAATAGGAGGTCAGGAATGATTACTAAACGAATTATACCTTGCCTTGATGTTCGTGATGGCAGAGTAGTAAAAGGTGTTAATTTTGAGGGAATAAAGGATATAGCTGATCCTGTTGAAATGGCGCATTTTTATAATAATTCGGGTGCAGATGAACTTGTTTTTTATGATATTACTGCTACTTTTGACGGAAGACAGCTTTTTACTGATATTCTTACCCGTGTTGCTTCAGAAATATTTATTCCTTTAACGGTTGGTGGAGGAATAAATACCGTTGCTGATTTTGACCGTGTGCTAAAATGTGGTGCTGATAAAGTAAGCGTTAATAGCGGTGCTATACGAAATCCTTCTTTAATTAAAGAAGCAGCTCGTATTTACGGCGATCAATGTGTTGTTCTTTCTATGGATGTTAAGCGTGTTGACGGAAGTTTCCACATATTTTCACGTGGTGGAAGAGATGATACAGGAATTGATGCTGTTGAATGGGCAAAACGTGGTGTTGATAACGGTGCAGGGGAATTGGTAGTAAACAGTATTGATACCGATGGCGTGCGTGGCGGTTTTGACCTTGAGATGCTTGATGCTATTGCCGCTGTTGTTGATGTTCCAATTATTGCTTCTGGTGGAGCCGGTTGTAAGGAAGACTTTAAAACCTTATTTTTGCATAATTCCAAAATTGATGCGGGTCTTGCGGCAGGTATTTTCCATACAGGAGTTCTCAGTATTGAGGAATTAAAGGCATATCTTCGCCAAAATGGTATTGAAATGAGGGTGTATTAAATGAATTTAAAGTTTGATGAAAATGGATTGATTCCTGCAATAGTTCAGGATTATTACACGAAACAGGTTCTTACATTGGCTTATATGAATGCAGAAAGCCTTGCAATAACTATTTCCGAAAAGAAAACTTGTTTTTACAGTCGTAGCCGTAAATGCTTATGGCGTAAAGGCGAAACAAGCGGTAACTTCCAAAATGTTGTATCTATCACTGCAGATTGTGATGGTGATGCTTTGGTAGTTGAGGTTGTGAAAGACGGTCCTGCTTGCCATACAGGTGCAGAAAGTTGTTTTAATGACGCTGTGTTTATAAGTGATGAAATAAAACCTTTCTGTTATGAGGGATTATATAATCTTATAAAAGGACGCAAAACTGATCCTAAAGAGGGAAGTTATACCACCTATCTTTTTGATAAAGGCATTGATAAAATCCTTAAAAAGGTAGGAGAAGAATGTACTGAAGTTCTTATAGCGGGTGCTAAAAAAGATAAGGAAGAAACTATTTACGAGCTTGCTGATTTGGTTTATCACTGTATGGTTTTAATGGTTGAAGCCGATATTACTCTAAAGGATGTTACACATGAGCTTTCAAAGCGTCATGTTGTGGATCACAAGGTGAAACAGGAGCGTATGCAGTAATGTATTCATGTGTACATACACATTCTTCATTATGTGACGGTAACAACACAATGGAGGAAATGGCAGCTGCCGCATATAAGCTTGGTATCTCTGTTTACGGTTTTTCAGGTCACCTTTTTGAGGCTAATGGCGATTACGGAATGAACGGTGATGTTTTACCAAAGTATATTGCAGAAGCAAGGCGTTTAAAGGAAATTTATCGTGGAAAAATGCAGGTGCTTTGTGGTATTGAGGCCGAAGAAATTGCTGAAATCGGTGTTGATCTCACTCCGTTTGATTATGTTATCGGTTCTTGCCATACAGTTAAGGGTAATAATGGTAAATATTATCCGGTTGATATTAGTGTTGATATTTTGAATGATGCTGTAAAAAATGGTTTTTCCGGTGACATAATGTCTTTGGTCAAGGATTATTATGAACGCTTCACAAACTATACCTTAAAGACAAGATATGATATTATAGGTCATTTTGATTTAATAACAAAGTTTAATGAAAAAATCCCTATGTTTGATACTCAAAGCAACGAATACAGAAATTTAGCACTTTCATCCCTTGATGCAATGCTTGAAACCGGTTGTGTTTTTGAGGTTAATACAGGAGCTATCAGTCGTGGTTGGAGAACCGCCCCATATCCTGATACATTTATTTTGAAACGAATATTAGAAAAAGGTGGCAGGGTTATTATAACTTCTGATACCCATTCTGCTAATTCGCTTGATTGCTTTTTTAACGAAACTGAACAGCTTTTAAAAGATGTGGGCTTTAAAACTGTTTGTGATTTAACAGAAAACGGTTTTATTGAACGGCATTTATAAAATTAAAGACCTTTTATGGCAATTAAAAAAGTAGCCATAAAAGGTCTTTTAAATTTATTTAAGTTCTTTTGCGTGTAATCCCGAACATGAAACAGGTTCTTTTCCTGCGAAAAGGTGAGAAGTGTCACCAATACCTGCAAAAATTCCGTGTGCTATTGGGCGAGCTTTAATATGCTGTTCCATATAAAGTGTAGTTACAGAAGATGGTGGGAGGAATACAGAGTTCCATACTGCAATAAGCGGCATATTGAGTATATGAGCTATAAGTGATGTTCCAAGTCCTGAATGACAGAAGAGTGCAATAGTTTCAGAGCTATCATTTCCTTTTTCGGTGATATTAAATAGTCCTCCATTACGCTCAAAACCATGATGTGCTAACAATTTGTCAAAGTTATCACATACATATTCGTATGTTTCAACAACCTTACTACCGTTAAGTAACGGGCTTTGTTTCCAATTTGCATTATCATATATATACTTTTCTTCAGTCCAAAGCTCAGGTGGCATATTCCAAGGTGAATGCATATTTTTAAAATAATCCGTATTATATTCAATATTAAGCATAGCGGGAAATTCACGTAACCAATCTAAAACTACGGGTTCAATTCCAATCTTTTCAGCGGTTGGTTTTGCTGTTAGCTTAGCTCTTCCATGTGGAGAAACATAGATATGGGTTATACCTTCGTTCTTTAATTTTTCGCTTAAAAGCTCAGCTTCACGTTGTCCCTTTTCTGTTAATGAATCGGTTGGATAATAAGGGTCTGCGTGGCGTATAATTAAAATACGCATTAATAATCCTCTCCTTTGTAAAAAGCTCTTGTCATTGCATGGTTACCGTTTTTATCAGTTATATGCAAAACAAAAAATTTTCCAAAATCCTCTAAATTAGTTGAATATTCGTTAACATTGTGTTCTTTTAAAGCGTTTTTAGCTTTTGTATTATTGTTTTCTCCAATAATACTTATCTGTTTAACATCAGAAGTTTTTATGAAAATTTTATTATTTTCTATAGAAACTTCAAGGAATTGCGGTCCCATTGAGCAGTACATATCACCACGGTCAAGCGATGATATTATAGTATTATAATCAAGATTATCTGCCAGAATATAAGTGAACCCACCAAATGAATCATTTTGCGGATGAGAAAACGGCATACAAAAGCTATGGTTATCATCAGCACCTATAGGATAGATTCTTTTACCGTTTCTGAGTAAATACAAATAAATTTCAGGTGTAAATGACAATGCACCACCAAAATTAGCAGTAATGCAGTTATATAATTCAAATCCGTTAAGTCCTTCAATTTGTAAAAACTCATCTTCGGTAAACAATGCCCAATTTGGATGATTTGCCGTAACAAAATAATTCTTAGCTTTTGCATCGGCAATTAAGCTGTTTATGTATTCTAAACTATAATTTCTGGGATTGCATTTAACATGTTCAAAGTGTTCGGGGTCTCTTGAAATAATGTTAAAATGAAAGGATTTTCTTAAATTAAAACATTCATCACCTTGTTGTGCAACATCAAGCTCGGCACTTGTGAGTGGTAAAAAATCTTCATCAGCAAGTTCGTTATGTGCTGTTACGGTAAGATGATCGGAAAAGGCAAAAACACTGTAGCCACGCTCTTTATATGCTTTTTTAAGCTCTTCAGGAGTAAGCTTTCCATCAGAAAAAGTGCTATGCGAATGCATATTTGCTTTATATTGTTTTTTATACGGAGAAATTAAATACTTTTTCATTTTAAAAATCCTCCTTAAAGCTTGCCGAGATAATAGGGAACTGTATCTGCAAAATTGCCGTTATCATCACGAATATCTACACGAATAAGTTTACCGCAAAAGTTGGGGTCAATATCAAAAACGGCTTCATTAATTAATTCTCCGTCATTTGCAATAGCTATAGGTGCATCTCTGCCTTCATTTAGAAGCCTTATTGAACGAACAGGTGAACATTTAATATGTATTTTTCCGTCTTCAATGTAAATTTCTTCAAAGGTGGGTCCGGTTGAAGCATAGAAATCACCTTTTTTAAGCGCAGAAATTACCGATTCATAACTCAAATCATCAGAATAAATATAAATAAATGCTCCAAAAGAATCATTGTTCTCATTTTCTATACTATATAAATTTTTATTTCCGTCACAAGCTATCGGAAAAGGGGCAGGGAAATGACTTCGTAATATACGGTCATAAATATGATTGTTATCCTCATAATTGCCTTCAACAAAGCTTGAAAAATTTGCAATTTCAATGCCGAACAAACCTTTTGTATTTTCAAGGTCATGATATGTGAGCATTGATTTGCAAGGGTGATTTAAAGAAACTAAAAAGCCTTTTTGGTTAGCTTTGGATATAAATGCTGTTAAATTTTCCTGAATATCATAATTATCATTGTTTTCATTTTCAACAGCGTAAACCTCTCCTGAATTTTCACTATAAAGAGAAAGGGAGTAATTTTCGATTTGTGTACTATATGATGATATGACCAAAAAATCATCATCACATAAATTTTTGTAAGAAACAGGCTTTTTATCACAAAACGCAATGATAGAATAACCTTTTGATTTATATAAATCCTTTAATTGCTCAGCTGTAAGTTTTCCAAAAGAATTGTTTGTTTTACAATTTAAATTGGCTTTAAAAAACTTTTTATCATTTGACAAAATAATCTTTCTCATTAAAATCACCTCTATTGTGGTTTATATTACCACAATATTTTCAAATTTTAAATAGAATATATGATTTTGTTTTATGAGAATATAATCAAAATAATGGTTACAAATAAAATTCTTTTAAATCATCTAATCTTAATAATGCGGGAGAATTACCATAAGGCACTCCAACATCCACATCAATCCATGTTTTTGTTTTTAATATTTTTCCTTTATTAAGGTGGTCATAACTCATTGTGGGGGTGTGCCCAAAAACTGTAATTATATCATCGTAATACTCATCTGTAATTTCAGGCCATGCCCATAATAACTCATCAGCGGTATAATCGGTGATGAGTTTATCTTTACTAAAATTATCAAGTCCGGAATGTACAAGTAAAAAATCTTTATCACCAATATTTACCGTTTCATATAAAGGAGCTTCATGTAAATATTCAAACAAAGCAGTTACAGTATCGGGCGAAGAATGTAATAATTCCCTTAATGTATTTAATGTAACATCTCCGCCGTTTCTGATGTAATTAAGCAATAATTCGTGCCTTTGCGAAGTGTAATTATTAATTGAATCATCTGTTATTTCGTTAAATATAAACTCACACGATAATAACATCGCTTCATGATTGCCCAAAATCAACTGTGCATTGGATTGTTCTAATAACCATTTAAGTATTTCTATTCCGCCGTCATTTTGCCTATCAACAACATCTCCTAAAATATATAACCAATCACATTCACTAAAGTTCACTTTATTAAGTAATTGCTTTAAAAGCTTAATATCCATTCCATGAAGATCAGATGTAACATATATTGACATATTAATACTCCTTATATTTTTTACTTCAATTATATACTTAATAATGTACTGTTTTAAGTACATTATTTGTTATAAAATATAATTGAAAAAATTATTTTAATTAGGGGATTTGTTATGTATACCAAATGTATGAAAGAAATATGCAAAGAAGCAGCATTGAAATTTAATTTACCATTAAATAGAGAGAATGATATAAGCACTGGTTTTGAAAAATTAGATGAAATTTTAGGCAAAAAGAATTTGCGTAAGAGCAATGTTATTGCATTAAAGTCAAGACCCGGAATCGGACTTACAACCATTGCATTGGATTTTGTAATAAATATTGCAAAAAGCACAGGTGAGGAGGTAATGTATTTTGCACCCCGTTCATCACCTGATGAAATTTTTGAAAAACTTGTAACCAAGCTTTCGGGAGTAATGCTTTCAAAAATACAATATAATAAAAAATCCGATTATGATAATGTTAAATTATTATCCGCATTTCAGCAAATATATAATTTAAATATTTCTGTTTGTAATTATGCTGATTGTTGTATTGAGGATATTGAAAAAGCATTAACTATGAGCAGAAAACCTGCATTAATTGTTATTGATGATTTTGATGAATTTAAAACAGCAAATTCTAAAAATGTATTGGTTAAAATCAAAATGCTCAGCCGTAGACTAAACATACCGATTATAATATGTTCCTCAAATAAAAAAATATCGTTTGAAATAAAGAAAAATCGTCAGTTGTTGATTAATTATAAAGAAAATATAAGTATGTTTGATACTATAATTTTATTTTACAGGCAACCTTACTATGAAGATATGGAGGATTATGATATAAACTCTGCTGAATTAATTGTTTCTAAAAATATTAATGGTTACTTGGGAGTGGTTAAATTACATTATAACAGTTCCACTGCGTTTGTTTGTGTTGATTAAATTATAAAAAAGCGGTTGTTCTGCATTGAACAACCGCTTGAAATTTTTAAAGCTTTGAAAGGAAATTTTCTATAGAAGCATCGTTATGAGTATCAAGCTCACATGGTGCTTTATTAAGTGACCAGTTTTCAATAAGCTCAACAGTTTCATTTGTGTTTACAACATTTAGCTTACCAAGGCTTTCTACCTCAATAAACTCATTGTTTGTATATGTTTCAAATGAACATCCACCATCCGGATATTCGGCATTTGGATGCTCTGTAGTGTACTGTTTACAGAAAACTTCATCATTTAAGGCGTAATAAACTTTTCCTTCGTTTATATCAAAGCCTAATTTAAGCGGAGATTGTGCATTTACGTCTTGTTTTACAGTAACATACTTTTTACCCCAATAAATGCGACTGTCACTCATATCGGTATAAGGCCAAACTGCAACAATACGGTTAGCAAGTAATCCTGTATCGTTTGTATTCATCGGAATTATAACCGAGCCGCCTTTTGCAGAAACGGTAAGACCCCAAATGGCGAACTTTCGTGATTGCTTTGCAGTATTTGTAACACGCATACAGACCTGCATATTTGCAGTTTCATCATCCATTATAATTTCAAGCTGAATGGCAGTTCCTATAGCGTCTATTGCATTTGGTGTGAAAATGGCACCATTTTTTGTGAGCTCATAAACAACGCTTTCGCTATCGGGATAATAGGTTTCAGGATAACTTTCAGGAGAAAGCCAAATACGATGTCCGCCAAAATTCTCCCATTTTTTACCCTTGCCGAAAAGATTTTCATATACTTCATCCTGCTTAGGTTCAAAAGCACTGCGATCATCACGCATAAAGTTTTGACTGTCTACATAACCAAAGCGAATAATACGTGGTCCAAGGTCAATTGTAACATACGCTTCAATTACATCATTAGTAATGGCAAGCACCTTGCCATACTCCTTATAATTTTCGATTACTGTCTGTTTGATCAAGTTAAACACTCCGTTTTCAATAATTTACTTTTATATTCAGCACCACATTCTTGCGGTGAAAATAACGAAAGAGAATAAAGGTCGGTTGCTTTACATTCGGTAGAGAATACTGCTTGAGAAGTTTCATCTAATTTCTTAATTTCTGAAACTCTTGTAACAACGGGAATATTTCCGTTTCCGCCACATATTTTTTCACCATTTGAATTAAAACCTAAAATTCTAACATAAGGAGGGATAATTCCAAAAAATCGTTTATCAAGCCCTAAAAATGCGGCTAAAACAATTCTCCTTATTCTTGCGTAAGAATAACGCTTTGTTTTTATTGAGAAACATAATTCTTCAAAACTTGTCGCTCGTTGTATTGATAAAAATAATTTATTTTCAAGCCCTTCGCTAATATCAGGTAAATTAGCTAATTCCTCTTTGGTTCTGCTGCGAAGAACGGCTAAAATTGCAGTTTCAAGCTTTGAAAAATCTGATATAAAATCCTTATGCAAAAAATTTCTGAGTTCTATTGGCATAAAACGCTCGGCAAAGCCAAGGTTACCATCTTTAAGTTTTTCACGAATTAAGGAAGCAGAAACGGAAAGTGGGTTAATTTCATCTGAATCATGTGCGGCACCTATTCGCTTAAAACAACTGAATTTTCCTTCAAATCCCAAACGACGGGCTGCAAGTATATATTCAATACCTAAGGTATCATTTGGAGTTGATAAAACAGGGGAAGCAAGCCCCAACTTTTTTACTGCCTCAGAACGTGCATTTGCAAAGGAAACACCGCTTTTTAGTTCATCGGCTAAAATATCTGCAAAATCGTTTGATTGTAATATATCGGCAGCATTTAAAAGCTCATTTATATCTCCGCATTCACTTCCAAACATTATTTCATCACAACCAAGAGCCATAAGTTGTGAAACACCGCCTAAAGCAAAGTTTTGAGCTGTGGACATCGACCATAAAACAGGAAGCTCCGCAACTAAATCTGCACCACATCTCAAAGCAGATTCGGCACGCTTTAGCTTTGGTATTACAGCAGTATCGCCACGTTGTACAAAATTACCGCTAATAACACAAACAACAGTATTATCTTGAGCTTTAGCAGCTTGCAGAAGTGCCTTATGGCCATTATGCAAAGGGTTAAATTCAGCAATTATACCGATTATAGCCATTTTATGACACTCCTTTCAATAAAATACTTGCAATCATTGGAAAAATAAAGTATTATATATAAGATAATATAGTTGATACAATCATTTTAACACATTATGGTTGCATCTTCAAGATGAAAAGGGGACTTTTAAATGAAAATTTTTGTTGTTAACGCAGGAAGCTCGTCTCTTAAGTATCAGCTTATTGATATGGAGAACGAAACCGTACTTGCTAAAGGACTTTGTGAACGCATCGGTGTATCCGGTTCTATCACACATAAAGCTGCTGATGGCCGTGAATATAATGCTGAAACCGCAATGCCTACACATAGCGAAGCATTTGAAACTGTTGTTTATGCAATGACAAAGAGTGATGCTAAGGTTATTGATTCTTTTGATGAAATTTCAGCTATCGGTCATCGTGTTGTTCAAGGTGGTAGCATATTTAAGGAATCATGCATCATTACTGATGATGTTCTTGAAAAGATTGATGAACTTGGCGCATTAGCACCATTACATAATCCTGCTCATGTTTTGGCTATTCGTGCTTGTATCAAAACCTTTGGTTCTGATATTCCACAGGTTGCAGTTTTCGATACATCATTCCATCAAACCATGCCTGCTAAGGCTTATATGTTCCCGTTGCCGTATGAATATTATGAAAAGTATGGTGTTCGTAAATACGGCGCACACGGTACATCACACCGCTTTGTTGGCAATCGTTTGATTGAGCTCGTTAATAAGCCGGAAAAGGAACTTAAAGTAATTACTTGTCACCTTGGAAATGGCTGTTCCATTACAGCAAATATTAACGGTGCTTGTGTTGATACATCTATGGGCTTTACCCCTCTTGATGGATTTATGATGGGTACTCGTACAGGTACATTGGACCCCTCTGCACTTACATTTATTGCTGAAAAAGAGAATTTAACTCCTGCACAAATTAATGATATATGCAATAAAAAGTCAGGTATGTTGGGTGTTTCCGGTGTTTCCAACGATAACCGTGATATTCTTGCAGCGGCAAATTCCGGTAATGAACGTGCATATCTTGCTTTAAGAATGCAGCGTTATCAGATTATTAAGTTTATTGGCTCTTATGTTGCAGCTATGAACGGTGTTGATGCTATTGCATTCACAGGCGGTATCGGTGAAAATGATGCAGGGCTTCGTGAAGAAATTTGCGCAAACTTGACCTATCTTGGTCTTGAAATTGATCCTGAGCTTAACGCTCAGCGAGGTAAAGAAATTAAAATTTCTACTCCAAAAAGCGCTGTTGATGTTTATGTTGTTCCCACAAATGAGGAACTTGCTATTGCTCGTGATACATTAGCCCTTATTTCTTAATAATTTAAATGGAGATTACATAATGAATATTAAAGAGATAAAAAGTAAAATTGCTGAAGGCAGCTTCGATAAAAGCTTTGTAATGCTTTACGATGATGTTGAAAAAGCAAAAAAACGCTATTCTAAGGCTTGCGATGAATTTGTTAAGCTTTATGGAGATAGGGATAATATCCGTTTGTTTTCTGCTCCGGGTCGTACAGAGATAGGTGGAAACCATACCGATCATCAACATGGTTGTGTATTAGCGGGAAGTGTTGATTTAGATGTAATTGCCGTTGTATCCACTAATGATGACGGTGTTGTACGTATAAAATCAGAAGGCTATCCAATGGATGAAATTGATCTTGATGATCTTAATATAAATAAAAGTGAAATTGGTCGTGCCGCTTCACTTATTCGTGGTGTTTGTGCCGCTTTCCGTAATAACGGTTATAATGTTGGCGGTTTTGATGCATATACCACATCCAATGTTTTAAAGGGTTCGGGTCTTTCTTCATCTGCCGCATTTGAGGTTTTGGTTTCTAATATTCTTAACGGTTTATTTAATGATGCAAAGGTTGATGCTGTATCTATTGCAAAGTTTTCTCAGTTCGCAGAGCGTGAGTTTTTTGGAAAACCTTGCGGTTTGCTTGACCAAATGGCAAGCTCTGTTGGTGGATTTACTTATGCGGATTTTAATGATCCCGCAAACCCAATCATTGAAAAAATAGATCTTGATTTGCATGATTTTGGTTTTACTCTTTGTGTTGTTGATACAGGTGGTAATCATGCAGACCTCACCCAGGATTACGCAGATATTACCATTGAATGTCGTGAAATAAGCAATTACTTAGGTGTTAATTTCTTGAGAGATGCTGATGAAGATGTATTCCGTGCAGATATTGCCGCAATTCGTTCAAAATGTGGTGATCGTGCAATCCTTCGTGCTTTCCATTTCTTTAATGAACAACGCCGTGTAGAATGTCAAAGAAGCGCTTTAAAATCAGGTGATTTTTCTGAATTCTTAAAGTATGTAAATGCCTCGGGCGAATCATCATACAAATTCCTACAAAATCTATATTCTAATTCCAATACCTCTGAGCAAGGTCTTTCTCTTGCTATTGCGTTAACTCAGGAGTACCTTGATGATTGTGGCGCTTGCCGTGTTCATGGTGGTGGTTTTGCCGGTACAATTCAGTGTTATGTTCCAAACGATGGACTTGACGGTTATATTGAAATGATTGAATCTGCTTTTGGTAAAGGCAGTTGCGTACCGCTTAATATTCGTCCTGTAGGCGGATATGAAATAGTATAAATTAAAACCTGTTTCGTTAATCACGAAACAGGTTTTTTTCAATGAATATACTTGTTTAGATTTTTTTGAAAAACTTTGCGGATTTTACTCTTGTTATGGAATAGTAAGGTATTAATAACTATTTCTATAATTAACATTAATGTAAATTGAAAAGCACGTCCGCCTAAGAAAAGGAAAAAAGATTCAGGTTTTGTTTTTGAAGATAGGAAGAAAAAATATAACCAATATGAATTAAGCAATAATGTACCAATTGTTTTATTAATAAAAACGCTTATAACTATGCGTGGTAAAGATGCATTTTTATATAAGAACAGAGAAGATATGCATGCTACAAATATGTTTGTGATTGTGAATCCGGGGAAATAAGCACCCACAGGAAATAATAAAGCACCTAAAATATCGCCAATAGCTCCCACAGCTATTGTATAGGGCGTGGGTAAAAATGTTGCAGCAAAGGTTACAGGAATAAAGGATAAACTAATATTGGAATCGGGAACAAAATAGGAAAATACCCGTTCTAATATTATATTCATAACAATAAGCAATGCTGTAAGAATGATTAAAAATAATGAATTTTGTTTTTTTGACATAATTTTACCTCCCTTTACCCGTTTTCCGAATAATAAGGAGGTTTTAAAATTCCGTATTATGCGGCAGCGGGATGCGGCAAACGAACCGTGGATTTTAAAATATCCTTCGTCTGTACGGCAACTCCCCGTCCGTACAGCACTTTACGCCCGAAAGCCTACTCTGCATTTGATGTTATTATTATAACAAAATTTTATCTGCTGTCAAGTTTTTTTAATAAAAAAGAAATTTTCGGCAGTATTGCGTATGATATTGAAAAAGACCAAGTCAACGACTTGGTCTTTTTCTGGCGGAGTAGGAGAGATTTGAACTCTCGCGCCGGTTACCCGACCTACGCCCTTAGCAGGGGCGCCTCGTCACCACTTGAGTACTACTCCGTGTTCACGTTAAATATTAACTATTAAATTAATCACATATTGAAAAAGAATGGCGGAGAGGAAGGGATTCGAACCCTTGGCTCTTGCGAGTCACTGGTTTTCAAGACCAGCTCCTTAAACCGCTCGGACACCTCTCCATTTGCGACTTTGCTATTTTAACATAAAGAAATGAAAAAGTCAACACTTGTTTGAAGATTTTAGTAAATTTTTTTATATATGGTTATTATTTTAAGGATTTTAATTAAAAAATCAATAAAAACGAATAATATGTTTAAAATAAAGCGTGAAGTATAATATTTTTATAAGTATTCAATTTTGTGGTTCGTTATAGCGGAAAACATGCGTATATTTGTTCAATATAAACAAATATGATACAAAATAATTTTAATGCATTTCGGAAAACCGACAAAAAATCAGTTGAAATCGACAGTAAAGGGTGGTATAATATATGTGTCAAATTTTGGCCGTTGTTTTGAAAGGCAAGGCATTAAAATGAAGAAATATTTTAAAAATTTTAATAATGAGATTAAAAATGATCTTTATTTGTATTTGGGTTCCTTTGTTGAAAAAGATTATGTTCATTTTTGTGTATGGGCGCCTAATGCCTTAGCCGTTGATGTTGTGGGTGATTTTAATGGCTGGAAAACAGGCATTAATCCTCTTGAAAAAATTGATGGTGGTGTTTGGTGCGGCAAGTTTGGCGGTATTAAAGAATTTGATAATTATAAATACGCTGTAACTAATAACGATGGTCGTATTGTTTTTAAAAGTGATCCTTTTGCTCGTCATTTTGAAACAGCACCCGGAAATAGTTCTAAAATTTATGCTGAACACAGCTTTAAATGGTCTGATGATGAATGGTTTAAAAGGCAAATTGAAAACAGCGTCTATTCTTCACCTGTTAATATATATGAAGTTCATTTAGGTTCTTGGAGGCGTTACGAAAACGGAAAGTTTTTTGATTATGTAAAGCTTGCTGTGGAGCTTTCTGTTTATGTTAAAAGTATGGGTTACACCCATGTTGAGCTTATGCCTATTATGGAGCATCCTTATGAAGGCTCTTGGGGATATCAGGTCACAGGCTATTTTGCTCCCACTTCTCGTTACGGTACCCCTGAAGATTTTAAAAAATTCGTCAATATTATGCATAAGAATGGTATTGGTGTAATTCTTGATTGGGTTCCTGCGCATTTTCCAAAGGATGAATTTGGTCTTTACCGTTTTGATGGAACACCTTGCTATGAATATGCTGATCCTCGTAAAGGTGAACACAAGGAATGGGGTACAGCAGTTTTTGATTACGGAAAACCTGAAGTTATGAGTTTTCTTGTTTCAAACGCTTGCTTTTGGCTTAAAGAATACCATGTTGACGGGCTTCGTGTTGATGCAGTTGCTTCTATGCTTTATCTTGATTACGGAAGACAAAGCGGTGAATGGATTTGTAATTCTTTTGGAGGCCATGAAAATTTAGAAGCTGTTGAGTTATTGAAGCAAATTAATACTGCTGCATTTAAAATCAACCCTAATGCTTTGATAATTGCTGAAGAATCAACGGCTTGGCCGCTTGTTACAAAACCTTCACAGGATGGCGGTTTGGGATTTAATTTTAAATGGAATATGGGCTGGATGAATGATATGCTTCGTTATATATCACTTGATCCATTGTTCCGTAAATATAATCATAATTGTTTAACTTTTTCATTTTTTTATGCTTTTTCGGAAAATTATGTCTTACCTATTTCACACGATGAAGTAGTATACGGCAAATTTTCAATGATAAATAAAATGCCCGGAGAATATGAGGCAAAATTTAGTAATTTAAGGGCTTTCTATGCTTATATGATGGCTCATCCCGGCAAAAAGCTTTTGTTTATGGGGCAAGAATTTGCTCAATTTAATGAATGGAATTATCAGTCTTCACTTGATTGGATGCTTCTTGATTATGATTCTCACCGTAAAATGCAACAGTTTGTATCTGATCTTAATAAATTTTATTTAAAAAATAAACCATTATGGCAGGTCGATCATTCGTGGGAGGGCTTTAATTGGATTTCCAATGATGATGATGCTCAAAGTATAATAGCTTTTCGTAGAATAGACCAAAAAGGTAACGAACTTATATGTGTTTGTAATTTTGTTCCTGTTGATCGTAAAGAATACCGCATTGGTGTGCCTAAAAAGGGATATTATACACCTGTTTTTTCAAGTGATTCTGTTATATATGGCGGTAGCGGAATGATTAATGATAAAGGATATAAAAGTGAAGCTGTTTGTATGCATGGATACGAAAATTCCGTTGCACTTGATATTCCGTCACTTTCGGTGACATATTATAAAATCACTTCAAGAACAACTAAAAAAAACAATCATAAATAATGCTTGTCTGCATATATTTATTCAGGATTGCGGTCGGTTTACCCCGGCTTATAAATATTATTTGGGAGATGTTTTAGTGAACAGAAAAAAATGTGTTGCAATGTTACTTGCAGGCGGTCAGGGAAGTCGTCTTGGCGTACTGACCAGTAAAATTGCAAAGCCTGCAGTTCCTTTTGGCGGAAAATACAGGATTATTGATTTTCCGTTATCAAATTGTGTTAATTCAGGTATCGACACGGTAGGTATTCTTACCCAGTACAAACCCTTGGAGCTTAACGATTATATCGGCTCGGGTAAGCCTTGGGATTTAGACCGTCTTAATGGCGGTGT
>SVPW01000042.1 GCA_015065645.1 Oscillospiraceae bacterium
CTCGTTTATATTATTATGCTGCGGTTATAAGTGTTTCTTCATATAATAAATAACAGCACGGCTCGTTGCCGTGCTGAAAAGCCTTTATTTATGCGGTTTTGCGGTATTTATGCTACCGACCACACAAACCGTTCTATATCGTTACTACTGTATGTACAGTGGATTTGCTGATTTTAAATACCTTTGCCGCAGCACGCACCGTAGCACCTGTTTGTAAAATATATTCCCCAAGCTCTACGGCTCTAATCTTCACGGTTTCTCTCATACGCTCAACTCCTAATATACTGTTTAATTGTATGAGAGAAACTTTTTTATTATTCTTGCGTTGTATATTTTAATAAATTCAAATCTTTAAATTCACCCTGTTTAAGTCCGTTTTATAGTACAGCGAATATTTTATAATTAAGTCAGAACAAAACAGAACAGACCTACATCAAGAGGTGGATATTATGTTTAATGATGAAGATTATGGCTTTTTAGCAGGTGGTCTTGGTGATTTAGATGATGATGGCAAGGTTGATTTTCTTGAATATTTAAACGAAGAAGATGATTATCAACGAATTATGGGTAATGAAGATGATGACGATTATTCCGTTTTGGAAGATGATGATTTGGATGATGATTCAGATGACGAATATGACAGCGAAGATTATTCTGATTTTAACGATGAAATCATTGAAGATGAAAGTTATGACGAAGCATTACACCTACCTGATGACGAGGATATAAGAACGCTTTCTCTTACTATTGGTAGCGAAACTTCTTTGGATTCAGACAAAAAGCCTACCGATTGTGTTTTAGACACAGACAAAGAAAAAGATACCATTTGTATAGCAGAGGCTGTTACCACAGATGATTCAACATCCTTAAAAAATGAAAATAAAGCATTAAAAGCTAAAATCGCACAGCTTGAATACAAAATAATCACCCTTAATCGTAATATTGAGCATTTAAAAGCCGAACTTGCCACAAAACCAAAGGCTAAAAAATGGGATGGCAAATATTATCGTTATTGTAAAGTAATAATGGATGAATTTCCTGCAGGTTTTTGGTACAGAACCGATGATATAACAATCAAAAAAGGTGATTATGTTTTTGTTCCTTTCGGATATACAAATGAAGAACTAATGGCAAAGGTTATATTGGTGGAAGAGTTCCGTTCCGATGACCTACCTTTTCCACTTGAAAGAACAAAGTTTATACTTGAAAAGTGCGATGCATAAAAATATGGCTGTTAAAAAAGATTATAATTGTACAATCAATTAACCCACTGTTAAATTTGTATTTAAAATGCGAAAGAAGTTTGTTTTTTCTTCTTTCGCATTCAATTTTAACGGTTTTTCTTAATTTTATAAATTTTGGAGTTAATTTATGTTTCCGCAACCCTTTTTTTCATATTTAATCCGCTTGCTTTTTAACGGGTTTATGTTATAATTATTCTGTTAAAATAAATAGCGAGGAAAGTGTTATGTTAGATAAAATTATTGGTTTTTTAAATGATGCGCTTTACGGCTACATACTTATAATTCTTTTGATAGCAGGCGGTCTTTATTTTAGCTTTAGAACAAAATTTGTTCAGTTCAGATTGCTCAAAGAGCAGTTTCGTGCCGTAACCGAAAAACCCAAGGACGGTAAAAGCGTATCCTCCTTTCAGGCTCTGATGGTTTCTACCGCATCCCGTGTCGGAACAGGAAATATTGTTGGTGTTTCAACCGCATTGTGCCTTGGCGGATTTGGTTCTATGTTCTGGATGTGGCTAATAGCCGTAATTGGTGCGGCATCTGCCTTTGTTGAAAGCACGCTTGCACAAATTTATAAAAGAAAAGGTGCTGAAGGTAGTTTTGGTGGTCCCGCTTATTACATTGAAGCCGCATTTAAAAAGCGTTGGCTTGCCGTTTTGTTTTCAGTCTTTTTAATTCTTGCATACGGCATAGGCTTTAATATGCTGGCATCCTATAATCTGCAATCCACTTTTTCTGCTTACGAATTTTATAACAAAAGCTCTTCACCTTGGATAATTGGTCTTATTCTTGCGGTATTGGTTTGTTTCTGCCTTTTGGGAGGAGGCAAAAGAATTATCAGCGCCACCTCTTTTATAGTACCTTTTATGGGAATGGCTTATATACTTGTAGCGCTTATTATAACATTCTTAAATGCTGATGAATTGCCCTCAATTTTCAAAGAAATATTCACAGGTGCTTTTGATTTAAAGGCTATATTTGGCGGTTTTTCAGGTTCGTGCATTATGTATGGTATAAAGCGTGGACTTTACAGCAATGAAGCAGGTGTTGGTTCAGCACCCAATGCTTCCGCTTCGGCAGAGGTTTCACATCCTGTAAAGCAGGGGCTTGTGCAGGTGCTTTCGGTATTTATTGATACAATTCTTGTATGCTCTGCAACCGCTTTTATGTGTATGGCTTCGGGAATAGAGCCTACAAAAGAGCTTGAGGGTGCACCTTATGTTCAAGCGGCTATAAAATCTGCTTTGGGTGAGTATGGACCTATTTTCATTACCATAGCAATGATACTTTTTGCCTTTACAACACTTTTGGGAAATCTTTTTTATGTGGATAAATCGGTTATCTATATTATGAAGAAAAAGCCAAGCAAAACCTTTTATACCGTATACTGCGTTATTGCCTCACTTATAATTCTATTGGGTGCAGGACTTGATGCCGGACTTTTATGGGGTATTGCGGATATTACTATGGGTGGTATGACGCTTATTAATATGCCGGTGATTATAATTCTCGGCAAATATGCCTTCCGTGCACTTGATGATTATTCTGCACAACGCAAAAAAAGAAGAAGGCCTAAATTCAAGGCTAAAAACATAGAATTACCCCATGAAGTTGATTATTGGCAATAACAAATAAAAAACCTATGGCCGAGCCTTTTTTATACTTTAAGGTTCGGCCTAATTTATTTATACTGATAATTCATTCAAAAACACTGTCAAACTACATAAAACATATATTAACCACTCATATCAAAATATTTACTTTACACTAAAAGTTTACAGTTGGCTTGACAGGTGTTAATTTCAATGGTATACTGACCGTAATAAACATAAACCTACAGCAAAGGCGGATAGTATGAAGAAAAGAATAGATGAATTAAAGCAGCAGAAAAATGCAGTGATTTTGGCGCATTATTATGCCCCTGACAAGGTTCAGGAGATTGCCGACTACATAGGAGATTCGTTTTATCTTGCAAAGATAGCCAAGCAAAGCACGGCGGATATAATAGTTTTTTGCGGTGTTTCCTTTATGGGAGAAAGTGCAAAGATACTCAACCCCGAAAAAAAGGTGCTTATGCCTGATATTACTGCAGATTGTCCTATGGCACACATGGTACAAGACGGTAAAATAGAGGAAATGCGAAAGCTTTACGATGATCTTGCGGTGGTATGCTATATCAATTCCACTGCCACTCTAAAATGCCAAAGTGATGTGTGCGTAACATCATCAAATGCAGTTAAGATAGTGAAATCACTTAAAAATAAAAATATTTTCTTTATTCCTGACCGCAATTTGGGAAGATTTGTTGCCGAGCAGGTGCCTGATAAAAATATCATTTTGAATGATGGGTGCTGTCCGATACACGCATCCCTTACCAAAGCTCAGGTGCTTGATGTTAAGAAAGAACATCCAAATGCCCTTATTTTATCTCATCCTGAATGTGAAGAAGAGGTGCTTAACCTATCCGATTTTATGGGAAGCACCGCCGAAATAATAGACTTTGCAAATAAAAGTGAAGCTCACGAATTTATCATCTGCACCGAGTATGGTGTTAATTATAAACTTTTGAACGACAATCCAAAAAAGCTTTTTTTCTATCCCCGCCCCACGCCCTGCTGCAAGGATATGAAGCTTAATAACCTTGAAAGTGTGCTCAAGGTATTGGAAAACGAAGATAACGAGATTAAAATTGATGAAAGTATGCGCCAAAAAGCGCTTATTCCTCTTGAACGCATGCTGGAGCTTGGTAAATAAAAATGAAGACAGATATTATAATTGCAGGTTGCGGAGTTGCCGGTCTATACTGTGCTTTAAAACTTCCCAAAGATAAAAAAATTGTTATAATAACAAAGGATGAAGCACACAAAAGCGATTCATTTTTAGCCCAAGGCGGAATATGCGTACTAAAAGATGAAGAGGATTATAATTCTTTTTTTGAAGATACCATGCGTGCAGGCCACTATGAAAACAACCCTGATTCAGTGGATATTATGATACGCTCTTCTAATTCCGTGATAAATGACCTTGTGCATTACGGTGTAAACTTTGAGATGAACGGTAATGATTTTGCCTATACCAGAGAGGGTGCACATCAAAAGCCGAGGATACTTTTTCACGAGGATGAAACAGGAAAAGAAATAACCTCTCATCTGCTTGAAGCGGTAAAAAAACGCAGTAATATAACCCTTATAGAAAACTTTACTATGGTGGATATAATCTGCCGAAACAACATCTGCCACGGTATTATAGGACACTATAAAAACGGAAGCTACAACGCAATTTATGCTAATTACACCGTTTTTGCAACAGGCGGTATTGGAGGTCTATTCACACATTCCACAAACTACCGTCATCTTACGGGTGATTCGCTTGCTTTAGCTCTGAAATACGGTATAGACTTAGAGCATATAGATTACATACAGATACATCCGACAACACTTTATACCTCTAAAAAAGGAAGAAGATTTTTGATATCTGAATCGGTAAGAGGTGAGGGTGCTATACTGCTTAATTCCAAAGGAGAACGCTTTGTAAATGAGCTGCTTCCTCGTGATATTGTGGCAAACGCAATTTTTGAAGAAATGAAGAAAGAGGGCAGTAACCATGTTTGGTTATCTCTTGAAGCAATACCGCAAGAAAAGATAAAAAAGCATTTTCCGAATATTTACCACCATTGCTTGGAGGAGGGCTATGATATAACCCGTGAAAGCATACCCGTAGTACCCGCACAGCATTATTTTATGGGCGGAATAAAGGTAAATACCGAAAGCAAAACTTCCATGCAAAGGCTTTATGCCGTGGGCGAAACCGCCTGCAACGGTGTGCATGGAAAAAACCGATTAGCAAGCAATTCATTACTTGAAAGCCTTGTTTTTGCAGCTCGTGCCGCAAACGATATTATGGAAAATTTCACCTGTGCTGATTTTTTTGAGATTGAAATAAACACCGAAAATTACCAAGAAATTCAAGAAAGATACAAACAAACCGTTTTAAACGCTATAGAAAAGGAGAAAAATTCACATGAATAACATTACAATGAAAATGAATGCAGACACCGCAATTTTAAACGCTTTAAGAGAGGATATTACAAGCGAAGATATTACCACTAATTCCGTTATGCGTGAATTTCAATTAGGCGAAGTTGAGCTAATATGCAAGCAGGACGGTATTATTGCAGGACTTGATGTTTTTAAAAGAGTTTTTGAGCTTTTGGATGAAAAAACCGAAGTTTCCTTTAACTGCAAAGACGGTGATACCGTTAAAAACGGTCAAAAGCTGGGTATTATAAAGGGAGATATTCGTGTACTGCTTTCAGGCGAACGCACCGCACTTAACTTTTTACAGCGTATGAGTGGTATTGCAACCTATACTCGCTCTATAGTAGAGCTTTTAAAGGGCAGCAAAACACGGCTTCTTGATACCAGAAAAACCACACCAAATATGCGTATTTTTGAAAAGTATGCCGTAAAGGTTGGCGGTGGATGTAATCACCGTTTCAACCTTAGTGACGGTATTTTGCTTAAAGATAACCACATTGGTGCCGCAGGCGGTGTTGCACAAGCTGTAAAAATGGCAAAGGAATATGCACCGTTTGTTAGAAAAATAGAGGTTGAAGTAGAAAACCTTGAAATGCTCAAGGAAGCACTTTGTGCCGGTGCTGATATAATTATGCTTGATAATATGAGTGTTGAAGATATGAAACAGGCTGTAAAGCTCACCGCAGGCAGAGCTGAAACCGAATGTAGCGGAAATGTCACAAAAGAAAATGTTGAAAAACTTATTGATATTGGTGTAAACTATATTTCCAGCGGAGCGCTTACACACTCTGCACCTATTTTAGACCTCTCGCTTAAAAATCTTCATGCTGTATAAAGGAGAAAATTAAATGAAAGCTGACGAAAGACGAAAAGCGATATTAACACTTTTAACCTCTGAACAAAAGGCAGTTTCGGGAAGTGTGCTTTCGGAAAAATTCGGTGTTTCAAGGCAGATAATAGTCCAGGATATTTCGGTACTTAAAGCTATGGGTAATGAAATTCTTTCAACCCACAGCGGATATGTTATTAATTGTAAGCCGCTTGCAGAACGCATTTTCAAGGTCAAGCACTCCACCGAACAAACCGAGGATGAACTTACCTGTATAGTAGACCTTGGCGGAACGGTAGTAGATGTTTTCGTATGGCACAAGGTATACGGCAAAGTGGTTGCAAAGCTGAATATATTTTCACGCTTTCACATAAAGCAGTTTATTGAAGGGGTAAGAAGCGGTAAATCAAGTGAGCTTATGAATATTACCGGCGGATACCACTATCACACCGTAAGAGCAGAATCTGAAGATATTTTAAACCGTATAGAATCCGCACTTATTGAAAAGGGTTATCCGGTTCCCGAAATTTAATATGCATATAAACGAAAATTTTTCGGTTTATTTATTATTGAATAGTATTAATATCTGTGTTAATATTTATATACCTTAATAAAGGAGTATGTTTTATGAAAAATCATATTTTTTCAAAAATAATATGTTTGTGCTTTACTTTATGCCTGATATTCACATCCTTTTCAGGCTGTGAAAGCAGCAAAACATCTTCGAAACCGAAAACGCCTCCAACACCCGTTACCACTCAAGAAACGGCAGAGCATATATTAATGAGTTTTAATATCACAAATACAAACTCCAAAGATTTCGGTAATCAAATGTGGTTCTACCGTAAGGAAAAATTAGCCGAATACCTTTTATCGGGAGATGCACAGGTTATTTGTATGCAGGAGGTTAAACGGGAACAATACAACTTCCTCAAAACCGCACTTGAATCAAAATACGATATAATATATTTTGCAAGGGAATCGGGAGGAAATCCCGAAGGTCTTGCCATAGCCTACGATAAAGCGGTGTTTAAGGCTAATGAACAAAATGTTTTTTGGTTTAGCGATACACCACAGGAGCAATCAAAGGGCTGGGGAGCAAAATATTTCAGAATTTGTGTTAATGTTTTACTTGAAGATATTAAAACAGGCGGAAAATTAAATGTTTTCAATGTTCATCTTGATGATTCTTCGGTGGAATCACGAATAAAATCCGCCGCAATGCTTGTTGAAAAAGTCAAACAAAGTGAACATCCTGCTTTTGTTGCGGGTGATTTTAATGATAAAATAGGCAGTGATTGCTATAACACCATTTCCGCCTATATGAACGACTGTCAGCAAACAGCTCCCGATACCGATAATGGTATTACATATAACGGTTGGGGAAAAATTGCCGATAATAAAACCACACCTATTGATTTTGGGTTTGTAAGCCGTGATACCATTTCCCCTTTAAGCTTTAAAATATGCCGTGATAAATGGGAAAACACAAACTTTTATTCAGACCATTACGCAATTAAAACTAAGGTACAAGTAACATATACAGTGACAAAATATGTTGACGCAAAATGATAAACCTTAGAACATTACAAACGATTATTAAAGGAGCTGTAATATGAATTTTTCAGAAATAGCAAATATGCGTCAATCATGCAGAAATTATGATGCCAATCGTCAGGTTGAGCAAGAAAAGCTTAACGCTATACTTGAATCCGCAAGGCTTTCTCCATCCGCTTGTAACGGTCAGCCTTATCATATAACGGTTTGTACAAATGACAACGCTAAGGCTGTGGCTAAAGCAACAATGGGAATGGGAATGAATAAATTTGCCGCAGATGCACCAATACTTTTGGTTATATCCGAAAAAGATTATGTACGCTCAGCGGCTATGGGGGCAAAATTAAAGCACAACGATTACCGTTCCATAGATATAGGAATAGTTAGTGCATATATAACGGCTGAAGCCACTGCACAAGGACTTTCCACTTGTATATTAGGTTGGCTTTATGATAAAAAAATCAGGGAAATATGCGATCTTTCGCACCCTGTAAGATTAGTAATCACATTAGGATATGCAAAATCCGATGATAAGCTTAGAAATAAAAAAAGAAAATCAAAGGAAGAGCTTATAACCATCATATAACAGGTGTTAAAATACTAAATAATCCCGCTTAATTAATGTGAAAATTTATGCAATAATTTGCTTGATATTTTAATATCAAAGTGCTATAATGTGTGGCGTGCGTTATAGCACTTTGATTTTTTAAGGCGATTGTGAGGTCTTTTGTATGGAACAGATACTGTTTAGTTTATCAGTTGCAATTTTTGCCGGTCTTATGCTTTCCCGTCTTGCAAAGCTTTTAAAGTTGCCTGCGGTAACAGCATATTTGGTTGCAGGTATTTTAATCGGTCCGTATCTTCTTGGTAATTTAGGAGTAGCGGGACTTGGTTTTACAAGTATGGCAGATATTGACCGCTATGAAATAATATCGGATGTGGCACTTGGATTTATAGCCTTTTCAATAGGTAATGAATTCAGGCTTTCACAGCTCAAAAAAACAGGTAGGCAGGCAACTGTTATAGGTATTATTCAGGCAGTTTTCACCACATTGATTGTTGATGCGGCATTTATAGGGCTTCACTTTATAATACCCGATAAATTACCGCTTCCCTCTGCAATAATTCTTGGCGCAGTGGCATCTGCAACAGCACCAGCCGCAACACTTATGGTTGTTCGTCAATACAAAGCCAAAGGACCCCTTACGGATATTTTGCTTCCAATAGTTGCCCTTGATGATGCAGTTGGCCTTATACTATTTGCAATTTCCTTTGGTGTTGCAAAAGCACTTGTTTTGGGTGAGGTAAGCATTATTTCTATTATTTTAGAACCGATTTTAGAGGTTTTACTTTCCCTCTTATTAGGCTTTATAATGGGTCAGCTGTTCACATTCTTTGAACGATTTTTCCATTCCCGTTCAAAACGACTTTCAATGTCGGTAGCATTTGTTTTACTAACCGTTGGTCTTTCAAAGCTTGAATTCAAACCATTTGGTATCCATGTGGCATTTTCTTCATTGCTTGTATGTATGATGTTAGGCACGGTATTTTGTAATGAATGTGACTTTTCCGAAGAACTTATGGACAGGCTTGACCGCTGGACAGCTCCGATTTACATATTATTCTTTGTGTTAAGCGGTGCTGAATTGGAGCTTTCAAAATTCCAAGACATTGTTGTTGTGGGAATTGGTCTTGCGTACATTGCCGCACGCTCACTCGGTAAATATTTCGGTGCAAGATTCAGTGCAAAAGCAGTTAAGTGTGACAGCAATATCGTTAAATTCCTCGGTATAACACTACTACCTCAAGCAGGTGTTGCGTTAGGTATGGCTTTGAAAGCAAAAACGCTTGATGCAGGCGGTGTTGGAGAAGTAGTTGCAAATATAACACTCTTCTCGGTACTTATTTATGAGCTTATTGGTCCATTCCTTACGAAGGTTGCTCTCACAAAGGCAGGAGAAATCAAGCCCGAAGGCAAGGTAAGTGCCCGTAAAAAGCCTGAAACAAGCCTGAAACATTCATAAAAACTTTATTGCAAACAAAAGAGGTTATCTCATTTTTTTTGAGATAACCTCTCAGCCTGTCGAAAAACCTAAATTTTATTTTTTATGCGGCTTGTAGCCGCATTTTTGTTTTTTCAGCGACAGGTGCGGTGAAAAAACACATCATAAGCGAAAATCCGCTTATAATGCGGATTTTCAA
>SVPW01000043.1 GCA_015065645.1 Oscillospiraceae bacterium
TAATTGATTGATTTTTCAACCACATTTAAAACATTATCATTATCCGTTACATCACAGACAAAACTTAAACAAGAGTCTGTGATTTCTTTTATTTCTTTTTCAATACTGTTCAATGTTTCTGAATTGTAATCAACCAAAACAATATTTGCACCGTTTTTTGCAAACTGTAGGGCACAAGCTCTGCCTATGCCAACCGCAGCACCCGTAATTAAAACTGTTCTGTTTTCAAAAATCATAATAACACTCCTTAAAAATCAATGCTATCTCTAACCAATTTCATTGTACTTAAAAGCGGTTGAGAAGCTGTTGAGAGAGCATCATGCTCATAAACGCAAAGTGCCATACAGCAACCAAGTTTAATACCAAGTCTTCTATGTATGGTGGATGCTCCTCCCGATAAAAACAAAAACGGCGCACCAAGCTCCTGCTTTAATAGATTTGTAATACGCAAATTTTCAATCTGTTGCTCCATAGAATCGGCTGCAGTTACAATTTTAATTATATCTGCCCCCCTGCGCTTTTGCTCAAATGCAATTTCAAGCACCCTATCTGCCGGAGCATATTTATACAGATGAGAAGACATAAGCACCTCCGCACCCAAGCTATGAAGCTTATCAATCAACTCCATCTGCTTTTTTATTGCAGTTTCATCATCTGTCAATTCTTCGGGATGCTTGCAAAACAAATCACCCATAACATCGCAAAGAGTAGCTCCACTTTCGGCAAGGGTTATAATTCCGTCTGCCAACTCATCATCACTAAGCTTTTGATTATAAGCGTATCTGTAGTTTGTGACATAGCAGGGTCTGCCACTCATTTCTGAAAACAGTCTTTTATATGTATCGGGGTTTTGAAATTCAGTTTTTAAAGACTCTACCTGAAGTCCATAAGCATCGGCACCCAAACAATTTGCATTTCTTATTCTGCCGATAGCAACCTCGGGTGTTTCACACTGCAGCATTACAGTAAGCAACGGATTATTGTGGTTTAAAAAGGTTTCATTCATTATTACCACGTCCTCGTCATAGCGTTTCTTCCGCCATCTATCATTATGTTTTCACCGTTTATAAACTGACCCTTATCAGAAGCCAAGAAAAGACACAAATCAACTATTTCCTGCGGTTCGGCGGCACGACCTAAAAGTGTTTTCATATTTGCCATAGCAGCACGGGTGAGCACAGGACCCGGAGAAACACAAACACAGCGTATACCGTATTTAGAACCAAACTGTGCTATAGACTTTGTAAGACCGAACATAAGACCTGCTTTAGAGGTTGGATAGTCCATACCGTATCCATCACCCTCTTGACCTGTTATAGAGCCGATGTTAATTATAAGACCGCTTTTTTGCTCACGCATTTGCTTTAATACAGCATGCGCAAAATAGAACGGACCTTTAAGGTTTACATCAATTCCCCAATCGTAAACATCGATAGGCACATCGGGAAACTCAGGGTATTGCTGACGGTCAACCTTTTGCATACGAGTAGCAGTACCGCCTGCGAAATTTACCGTAACATCTATTCTGCCAAAAGCCTCTACCGCCTTATCACGAGCAGAACAAACCTGATTATAATCACGAACATCACAAATAACGCCTATTGCTTTGCCGCAATTTTTTGCATTAATTTCATCCACTTTTTCTTTCAAAACAGATTCATTAACATCACATAAAACCACATTGCCGCCAAGCTCTGCCCAATTTTGAGCAAACAGCAATCCCATTCCTGATGCAGCACCTGTTGAAATTGCAACCTTTTCTTTAAAATCCATAAAAAATCACCTCTTATTTTGATTATATACCTCATACTATTAAAAGTAAATATTCAAAAACGATTATATTTAACATTTTCGATACAAAATAACTCAAAAATGCTTGAAAATATTGCGCTATTCGCTTAAAATAGTTTTCGGGTGATATTATGCAAAGATTAAATAGAATTACCGTTACATCAATAGACAGCATTGCAACTGTATATTCAAAAAAAGGACGATATTATAAATCGGTAAAAAGACCTTTATTCGGTCTTTCCTTTTGCAAAGAAGGGCAGATAACATATTACCACAATGGTAAAAAAATAGTTTCTGATAAAGAACACGCAATTATTTTGCCTAAAGGAGAAACATACACACTTTTCGGTAACAAAACGGGTGAATTTCCGCTGATAAATTTCAGGTGTAATGCAGGCTTTAATCCTAAAAGTTTTATAAAGATAAAACTAAATACCCCAGAAAGCTATTTAAAGGATTTTGAAAAGCTTAAAGAGTTATCACTTTTTTCACATAATCACCTTGAGATGATGACGGTATTTTACAAGATACTCAACCGCCTTTATAGCGAAACTCAGCAATCGGGAAATAGCCTTAACCCCATCATAAGCTACATTGAAAAGCACTATGGAAACAGCGAATTATCAAATACTGTGCTTGCGTCACAGCTTAATATAAGTGAGGTTTATATGCGCCGATTATTTAAAGAGCAGTTTGGAACCTCACCCAAGCAATACATACTTGAACTGCGTATTCAAAAGGCAAAACAGGTTTTGAGCCAAAGCAATAAAACCGTAACTGAAATTTCAAAGGAATGTGGTTTTACAAGTATCCATCATTTTTGCCGTGCATTTAAAGGCTATTGCGGACAAACGCCATCCGATTACAGAAACAACCACCGAAAAACAATCTTATAATGTTAGCACAAAACAAAAAAACTTAACTTTTAAAAAATATATTAAAGATTAACATTCTTATCGTTTTTTTAACCTAAAAAATCTACTTTTTGTCTTATCGCCTGCGTTTGTGATTGTTATAAACAGATACATTTTTTATAATTAAATTTAAGGAGGGAGCATTTATGTTTAAAAAAATACTCAGTTTTACTATCAGCATTATTCTTGCATCCTTGGGATGTGTTACGGTGTTTGCAGAAACACACACTGTAACAGAGAATAATTATGATGAAGTTATTATAATGATGGACAATGAGGTTATAAAGGAAAGTGAACCTAAAAAATTCATCTACACGGTTGACTCTCTTGATAACATTCCTATACTTTCATGCCGTTTTAATAATGAAAAATATAACTGTTTTATCACACAGCCCGAAAGAGACAACGGATATACCGGGAAAGTGACACTTACTTGTATTTCCGATAACAGTATTACCGAGTACACCGTAAATGTTTACGATAATAACACATTTAAAAGCCATTTTATAAACCTTGGCGGTGACCCTTGGGTTACATACCATAACGGTTGGTATTACTATATGTATACCGGAAACGGATTTTATGTTTCTAAATCCCGTGAGCTTGAGCGTGTAAACAGTAATCCTGTTTCGGTATTTAAAATGGCTGACCTTGTTGACGGGGTAAACTTCAGCATAGTAAAGGAGCTTTGGGCGCCTGAGCTTCACTTTATTGACGGATATTGGTATATTTATTTTACCGCTTATGACGGTGAAGAAGCCTCAAAGGAAACCTCATCCGGTGTTACGGGAACAGCTAAAAATCATCGTATGTATGTTCTTAAAAGTGATACAGACGACGCCCAGGGCAGTTACACCTTTATGGGACAATTAAACGAATTGCAAAGTGATTATGCAAATGACAGTACCTTTGACAGCACAATTTACAAGCCCGGGCATTGGGCTATTGACCAAAGTGTTTTTAAATGGAATGACAAGCTTTATGCAGTATGGTCGGGGTGGCCGAGCTATACAAGTGTGGGACAGCGTATTTACATTGCCGAAATGAAAAATCCTTATACCATTAGCAGTGCAAGAGTTGAAATTTGCCGTCCCGAATTTGCTTATGAAACCTATTCAATGATACCTCCCGTAAACGAGGGGCCGCAAGCACTTATTTCCCCTGACGGCAGTACATTAAACATTGCTTTTTCTGTGAACCGCTTTGATGATTCACACTATTCATTGGGACTGCTAACCCTTAAAAAGGGAGGAAACCCATTAAATGCAGATGATTGGACTAAAACTACCAAGCCAGTTTTTGAAACATCCTTAGAAAACAGCACCTACTCTGTGGGACATTGCTCATTTGTACCCTCTCCCGATAAAAGCGAATCATTTATGGTTTATCATGCTCGCCGTGGTGAGAATACCGTTGCAAATCCCAGAGAAATACGGGTTCAGCAATTTTATTGGAATGATGACGGAACGCCTTATTTTGGTGAAGCAATATCTGCCGATACACCGGTGCAAATTCCATCAGGTACAGCTAAAATAGAGCGAACAAAGCTTGAAGCAGAAAACGCCACTCTTTCAGGCAATGCTTACATTCCTGAAAAAGGCGGAAGTATAACAACATACGATGCTGATTATTATTCGGGCGGAAAGAGGGTTGCTTTAACACAGGCAGACTCTGCTGTTACATTCAACTTCACCGCACCAAAGGACGGCAAATACACATTTTCTTTCCTTTCTTCTGCTTCTACCTCTTCAGGATTTGCAGTTTCGATAGATGATAACATATCCTTTACACGCAAGCTTTACGGTAATTCTAATAACATTAATAATTTCTGTTATTACGATACCACAGGTATTGAATTATCAAAAGGTGAGCACATCATAACTGTTGCTTATACATCAACCTATTCCAAAGGAGGTTATCTTGACCGACTTGATATTTGGAACGAAGCCGATGCCGATACGGTTTACGCCGAACAAGATAATAACAATCTTAATTGCACCAAAACACAGGTTGTAATAAATAAAGCGCAAGCTGAATATCCTACCTTAAATTACGAAAATGAATATATATTTGATTCTTTTGGTGATTTTGATAAATATTGGGGCAGCTCTGAGCCATTCCGTCAGGAATACGGAAATGATGCAATAACCACCTGCCGTCCGGGTACAAACAAACGATTACTTGTTTCAAATAAAGCGTTTTATAATGTTGCTGATTTTAAAGCAAGTGTTGAGATAACACCATCCAAAGCGCATACATCATCAGAAAACGGTGTTGAAGTTGTGGATGAAACAGTAACAAGCGGAAATGCAATAAGCTCAGGTATTATTTTCCGTATAGGCAAAATGTATGATTATTCATCAAATATTATTTCATTCAGCGGATACCGTTGCTTCCTTATTGCCAATAACAAAAATGAACTTAAAATACAGGCTCATAAATACTATTTTGCAGATGATACCGCCGTTAAAGCAAGCAATAAGGCGCTTTCAACCTCATCAGCTTTAACCTATACCCCTGGGGACACCTATATTTTAGAGGTTGAGGTTATAGGCAATGCACTTAACGCAACGGTATACAATACAAAATCTCCCGAAACCACCGTTACACTTAGCAATGTAAATCTCAAGCCTGACAGTTCCTTAGAATATGAAGATGCAGGAAGAATCGGTCTTTATTCAATGCCGGCAAAGGGCAGGGTTACATTTAATAACCTTAAAATAACACCACACTACTCCCCTGCTTCTGTTACCTGTGATTTTGGAAATCTCAATCAGCTTTCCTCATACACTGAATACGAACCTAATACCACAAATGTTTTTTCTGATGATAAGGGTGTAATCACCATTCCAAACGGTGTTTCAAAGCTTATTATCAATGATGAAAAAGCACAGAATGTATCCGACTTTGAAGCAAAAGCAAAAATAAAGATAACAAATTCTTCGGGAAGTATACAAACAGGTATTGCTTTCAGGGTAAACGATGTTACAACTGCATCCCCCGGTATTACGGGTTATGTTCTTGCCTTACAAAAAACCACATCGCATCCGGCCGATAAAATGGTTATAAACTTCACAAAGTACGGTACAAACTCCAGCGGTGCGGCAAACAAAAACTTAGGAAATCAATCCTATTCGGATACAAATCTTCTTTCAGATATTACCGATAAAACAAAAGCTTGCGGTTTGGAATTTTATCTTGAACTTAAAGTTACAGGTAATAAAATGACCGCAACCGTTACCCGTGTTGACAAACCTGCACTTTCTTCCACCTACAATTGGGTGATAGATGACAAGGATTACGGAATGAATAAAAAATATCCGGTATATTATGAAAGCGGCAGAATAGGCACATTCTCAAACGGTGTTGCAAAAATTTCCGAAATACAGATAGATAATATCAAGCCCACCGAATATGCGGTGGAAATCCCCCATTCACAAAACGGAAATATTGCTTCTAACATAACCAAAACTGCAATAGGAAGCAAAATAGAGCTCACATTACTTGCAAACAGCGGTTATTATGTTGATAAAAACAAGCTGCAATGTGTTCTTGAAAACGGCAACTTAGTAAGCATTGATACCATAAAAGAAAATTGGGATAATTCTGCTGTATTCAGCTTTATTATGCCTGATGGCACAGTTGCGGTACAACACGGTTTTTCTCCTATTTTAAGCGGTGATACCAATGGCGATTACAAAACCGATGTTAAGGACCTTGTGCGAATCAAAAAGCACACTGCACAAACAACAAAGGATATCACGCTTTCAAACGCAGATATAAATTCCGATAAATTTATTGATGCAACCGATATTTTAAAGCTGAGAGAGCTTTTGCTTAATAAATCATAAACCCGATATATATTTAAATAAGCCTTCCGTAAAAAAACGGAGGGCTTATTTCTTTAATTTTGCATCTTTATTTGTTCGGTATTAATAAGCGGATATGAAAAAAGCTTTGTTGCTTCAAGATTACAGCGAAACATATCCACCGCACATATTTGCCGATTTTCATAGGTTGTGTAATAATAAATTCCATTATCGGCATCAAGGCAGGAGGTATAAACTGTTTTAACATAACCATCTGAGGTTTTTACACATCCCGTTTGCTGTTCTACCGAGCTTAAAATATGAAAAAACTGACTAACCGCATTTTCATTACAAACTGAATTTAGCTTTGTAAAACACGCCCTCACAAATCTTGAGGTTGAGCTTAAATCACCCGGAAGTCCCATAGCTCCCATTCCTTTGCTGTAAAGCGGTAAATCTATCTTTTGGCTAAAGCGGCATTCACCCGGCTCACTTGTGAGGTTACGGTAACGGGAAAGATTAAACATCTGCATATCAAATGATGGATTATTTGTAAGCACGCCAACTGCATTTTCATATATTTTAAGCCCCTCTTTAACACTTTCAACGGTTATTGAGGAATTTTTATCCGAAATAATCCAATGTAAAGGTGTAAGCGGTAGCTGAGAATTAAAGCCTTCATTTATTATATTAATCTTTTCAAGCTCAAAGCGTGCCTCAATCACATTTTTACATTTTGATAATATATAAGGTATAATTTCAAATGGGGCAACATTTATTTTGCTATCGGATATTGCACAATATACAGCATTATTTGGAAAATTAAGTCCCGCAATGCAAAGCCCTTTTTCATTCATTGCATCATAATATAACGGATAGTCCTCATAAATATATGCCATACCGATAATAGCATAATGTCCTTTTATCTCCCCTGCTTTACGAAACTTAAATTGAAAGTTCCTTGGTGTTACGGTTACGGTTTCATTATAAGAAAATTCCAAATCAAGCGTTCTTCCAAAATAATGATTATTTGTTATATAAGATATTGCAGTACACATTTTAAACACCCTATTTATTATATGACAATATACACCCTTTTATTTTTTTGAAAAATAAAATTTTTTTTAAAAAAAGTATTGACAAATAACAAAAAAGATGTATAATAAAAACAGTAATCATTATCAATTTTGGAGGCGACATGAAAAACTATTCCAAACAACGAGAAGCCATTATGGAGGTATTGCGTTCCACAACAACTCATCCCACAGCACAGTGGATATATGAGGAAGTGCGTAAGCAGTTGCCAAAAATAAGTTTAGGCACGGTATACCGTAATCTTTCGGCGCTTAGTGCTGAGGGTGATATACTCAATATCTCTGTTGGGGATGGTTTTGAGCATTTTGACGGTGATAACTCCCCTCACCTGCATTTACATTGCAGATGCTGCGGAAAAATTGTCGATGCAAATTTAAGCAAACATACACCACGAAATATAGCTTTGAAAAATGGGTTCACCCCCGAAACAGAGCTTTATGTTATAACCGGTGTATGCAAAAACTGCCAAGCTTGTAATGATTGAAAAAATCTTAAATAATTTTTTATTAACGGAGGAAATTAAAATGAAAAAGTATGTATGTCTTATTTGCGGTTACACCCATGAGGGAGATTCTGCTCCTGATAACTGCCCTATCTGTAATGCTCCCGCTTCTAAATTCCAGGAGCAGGCTGGCGAAAAAACTTGGGCTGCTGAGCATGTTGTAGGCATTGCAAAGGGTGTTGATGAGCGCATTATTGAAGGACTCAGAGAAAACTTTAACGGTGAATGCTGTGAAGTTGGTATGTATCTTGCAATGTCAAGAGTAGCACACCGTGAAGGCTATCCCGAAATCGGACTTTACTGGGAAAAGGCTGCTTTGGAAGAGGCTGAGCATGCTGCTAAATTTGCAGAGCTTCTTGGCGAAGTTGTAACCGATAGCACCAAGAAGAATCTTGAAATGCGTGTAGATGCAGAAAACGGAGCAACCTTGGGTAAATTTGAGCTTGCAAAGCTTGCTAAAGAACTTGGTCTTGATGCAATCCATGACACCGTTCATGAAATGGCAAGAGACGAGGCCCGTCACGGCAAGGCATTTGAGGGTCTCCTCGCTCGTTACTTTAAGTAATATTTGATTGAAAAATCACCTGGGATGTGCTATCATAATGGTAGCACATCT
>SVPW01000011.1 GCA_015065645.1 Oscillospiraceae bacterium
GTATTACTGCGGCACTTGCGGTAGCTATTATGCTCACCTCATATTTTCCGTGGCTTACCTATGCAATCCCGGCTCTTGCGGGACTTTGTATGATGATGCCGGTAATAGAAAGCGGATGTATATGGGGCTTTGGCGCATATATGGCATCTGTTTTGCCTGTGTTTTTGTTTGCTGAAGCAGAAGCTAAGCTTTTATATATTGCATTATTTGGGTATTACCCCGTTTTAAAGGCTGTAATTGACCGTAGTTGTCAAAAGGCATTGGGCTGGGTAATAAAGCTCATTGTTTTTAATTCGGCAGCATTACTTGTTTATTTGGTTTTTGTTCCGCTTATGGGTATTAATGTTGATGATTTTGGTGAATTTGGCAAATACGGCTTATATGCTTTTTGGGCAGCGGCAAATGTTGTATTTGTGTTTTATGACCTTGCCGTATCGCAAGCGGCTTCCTTTTATATGGTGCGCTTGCACCCAAAGGTGAAAAAATATTTCAGAAAATAAATTTATATGGGTTTTATAAAAAATATACCGCAGTCAGTAGACTGCGGTATATTTTTTTAGAATGTAGTATCTGAAATAACCGAAAAATCTTCAAGTGAATAACCTGTTACTATATTATAGGTCAAAAGATAGAAGTAATCTCCTATAAATAATCCTCGTATATTTTCATAATTTCCTTTTATTTTAATCGGTATTTCGTAAAGCTTGTTAAAGCCTTCATCCGTAAAGTTAAATATCATATAGTTCAAACTTGCATTTGGATAAGAATATCCGTCTGCAAAGAAGCCTATCAGGTTTTTATCAGAATCAATAAGACTTGCTTTGTGATTGTAAAGTGCGGGGGAGTATTGTGCGTTTTCAAGAATGAGCTTGTTGTTTTCGGTAACATTAGCGGGGTCAGAAATATCAAACATTGAAAGCTTTAAGAATGTTGTTCTGCCTGTTTTTTCGTTTGCATCCATTCCAAGTCCCAAAAGCTTTCCGTCACCATAGGGGAACAGATAGTTTGAAAAGCCCGGGATTTTAAGTGCACTTAGTATTTTAGGAGCTGTGGGGTCTGAAATATCCACACTGAAAAGTGGGTCGGTTTGACGGAATGTTACAAAATAGGCTATATCTCCCATAAATCTTACGGAATATACCTTTTCATTCTTTGAAACATTTTCAAGTGCTCCTATTTGCTCTAAATTCTCATCAAGCACATAAAGACATGCAGTGGGAGCTGATTCTGTAACCGAATAATCGCCGTTTTCATAATAGGTGGTTGAGAGCTTTTGTACCGTTGTAACAAAACGGAAATTGCCTTTGTGTTCATCCATAGAAAACTGATTTAAAAGTGTTCCTTCAACCTTACCGCTTGTTTTATAGCTCACATTTCCGTCTTTGATTCCAAAGCAGGATATAACGGTATAAGCTCCATCATCTTCGTAGTATGCAAGGGTGGTTAAAAGGTTGTTTTGATTACAATAAACTGTACTGCTTCCACCTAAAAGTGATTGAACGGATAGCATATTTCCGTTTGTAATATCATATCCTCCAACTACGGTGTATATGGGGTTGAAATTATTTGTTTCGCAAATGCGTATACAACTTGCCGGAACGGTGGTGCTTTGGTTATCCTGTGTTACATAAGGTACATAGCTTTGCGGATTTTCAATATCCGAAACGCTGTTTACTATTCGATGCTCTGAAATTAAATATAAATGCTTTCCAATAAGCCTTGAATCGGTATAAGCACCGCTTTGCTTGGTTTCTGTAACCTTTTTAGGTTCGGCAGGGTTGGTAATATCTATTATAATTATCCTTGCGTAGCTATCGGCGATTTCGGGTTTGCCCTCAGAATTATATGAGTAGTAGTAATAAAGGTTTCTGCTTTGTGCTATTGCAACTATATAATCGTCCGTAAGGTAAAAATCATTGCAATATTCGGTATCGGTTATTTGTAGATTAATGGTGCTAACGGTTTCTAAATTGCCCTTATCGGCTGAAATAATGCCGATTTTACCGTTAGACATGGCATATATATACTTGCCGTCAGTGCGGACAATATCTGATTCTTCAACACCCTCTACCTGAATATTGGTTTCGGAAAAATCTTCTTTTGAGGAAGCTTCCGTTTTGTTGGAATAGAGTGTGGCGGTATTGGATGCAGCAGAGCCTGTATTTGAGTTAGTAGCTCCTTCTTGCGGTGCGCCTGCATCCATAAAGTCTATAAGCGCCATATCGTCACTGCTGTGTCGGTAATAAAGCTCATACTTATTTTCATCCTGATATTTGGTTATCATATTAAAAATTTCGTTATAGCTTGAAGCAGTGGTGTTTACGGCTGTATTTATAACGGTGGAGCCCCCGCCTGATTTTGGAATAAACATCACCGAAAGCACTATTGCCAAAGCAGCACAGGCTGCAAAGCCTATACGCCAAATATTTCTTGAATTAATTTGCTTTTTCTTTCTTTCCATATTTTCTCCTCCTGCATTAAGTTCGGAAAATATTTCAGCTTTAAGCTGTTCGTCAAGCTTTATATGCTCCATTTCTTTCGTGTAATCATCTTTAAACATTAAAATTCAACTCCTTCAAGTTCTTCTTTCAAAAGCTTTCTTGCCCTGAATAGGTGTGATTTAACGGTTGAAGCCTTGGTGCTTGTTATTTCGGCAATTTCTTCAATACCAAAACCGCAGTAATAATGCAGATGTACTGCTGTACGGTATTTAACAGGTAATTTAAGCACGGCTTCAAGCGTTTTAAAAGAGGTATTTTCAGGTGCGGGAATGGTTTCATAAAGCTCTTCTGTTTTAAGGCGGTTAAGCCTTTTGAATAAGCTTTTTGTACAGTTGATTGTAATTCTTATAAGCAAAGCCTTTTCATGCTCAGCATCAGTTGCTTCGCCGTTTTTTAAGTATCTTAGAAAAACTTCCTGCAATATGTCGTCCGCATCACTTTTATTTTTAACCCTTGCAAAGGCAAGGCGATACACCATATCGGAATGTTTTTCAAATGCCTTTGCGGCAAAATTTTCCGTTACCATAAAATCCCTCCTTCACTAATAATACCTTTGAAATACTTAAAAGGTTGCAAAAAAATTTAAAAACAGGCGACCGCATTTTCTTGTGGTCGCCTATTATAATGATTATAGAATGTAGAAACGCTGAAAGGCGTTTCTACAAGCCGATTTTATCGGCTTTAGCATAATTAAATTCAATGAAATTTAATTATGCACTTTATTCATTGAAATGGGTATAGTCAAATTTTCATCGAAAATTTGTTTCCAAATCATAGATTTGGTGTCGAAATAGTGCTGAATTGCACTATTTCGACTCACTATAACCATTATAATAATGATTATATATTAAATAACAGCTTATCGTATCCGGGGTATGGCCAGTAGTTTCTGTCAACAAGCTCTTCGGCACTATCGGCTGCGTGGCGAATATTCTCCATAAGCCAAAGCACTTCGCTGTGATAAGCGTCTGCACGGCGGTCAATATGGGCAATAGCTTCAGCCTTTTTAACAGCATCCACAAGACGGTTTGTAAGCGTGAAAATTTGCGCATTAAGCTCAGAAAGCTGTTTAATTAGTGTGGTTTCCACAGTGAGGTCAATGCCTTCAATAACGCTTTTTTTGTTTGCCGCTGCAATACAAAGCTTATCGGTATAGCGTGTTATTGCCGGAGTTACATCACGCCTAATCATATCAATAAGTGTTAATGCTTCAATATGAATGGTTTTGCAGTAGTTTTCATAAGCAATATCCGCACGGCACTGAAGCTCAATTCTGTCAAGCACGCCATGGCGTTCAAATAAAGCCACATTTTCGCTTTTGTTAAGATGGCCTATTGCCTCAACGGTACTGCGTAAATTAAGCAGACCTCTCTTTGCGGCTTCACGGCACCATTCATCAGAATAACCGTCACCATCAAAAATAATTCTTTCGTGCTGTTTTATGGTTTCGCTTATAACGGCACGAACCTCTGCTTCAAAATCTTCTGCTTTTTCAAGTCTGTCTGCAAACTCACTGAAAACATCCGCCACCATTGTGTTAAGCATAACATTTGAATCGGAAATGGATGCTTCTGAGCCTAACATTCTGAATTCAAACTTATTTCCCGTAAATGCAAACGGGGAAGTGCGGTTGCGGTCGGTGTTGTCACGGCGAATATAAGGAATAACCTGTGCACCAACCGTCATTTTTATTCGTTTTGCATCATCGTGGTGAACACCTTTTGCAATATCCTGCAAAATAGAGGTGAGCTCATCACCCAAAAACATTGAAATAATAGCAGGAGGTGCTTCATGTCCACCCAAACGGTGATCGTTTCCTGCCGATGCCACAGAAATTCTAAGTAAATCCTGATGCTCATCAACAGCCTTTATAACGGCTACAAGGGTCAATAAAAACAGCAGGTTATCACTTGGGTTTTTACCGGGGGAAAGGAAGTTGATTCCGGTATCTGTTGTTATGGACCAGTTATTGTGCTTACCGCTTCCGTTTACTCCATGGAAAGGTTTTTCGTGGAGCAGACAAACAAGCCCGTGCTTTAATGCTGTTTTTTTCATCAGCTCCATAGTGAGCTGATTGTGGTCAGCGGCTATGTTTACGGTTGTAAATATCGGAGCAAGCTCATGCTGTGCGGGTGCGGCTTCATTATGTTCGGTTTTTGCAAGCACACCTAATTTCCAAAGCTCTTCATCAAGCTCATGCATAAATGCAGCAACACGAGGTTTGATTACACCAAAATAATGGTCACTCATTTCCTGTCCCTTTGGGGGTTTTGTTCCCAAAAGTGTACGGCCTGTAAAAATAAGGTCAGGGCGAAGGTCATAAAGCTTTTTATCAACCAAAAAATATTCCTGCTCAGGTCCCACGGTAACATTAACTCTTTTTACATCCTCAAGCCCAAAAAGCTTTACAATACGCATAGCCTGCGTATTGATAGCGTCCATTGAACGGAGCAAAGGTGTCTTTTTATCCATTGCGTGTCCCGTATAAGAACAAAATGCCGTTGGGATACAAAGCGTATGGTCTTTAACAAATGCAAAGGAGCTTGGGTCCCAAGCGGTATATCCCCTTGCTTCAAAGGTTGCACGCAGTCCGCCTGAAGGGAAAGATGAAGCATCAGGCTCACCCTTAATAAGCTCTTTTCCCGAAAACTCCATTATTATATGTCCGTCATCTGTGGGAGCAATAAAGCTGTCGTGTTTTTCGGCGGTAATTCCTGTCATAGGCTGGAACCAATGTGAAAAATGGGTAGCTCCCATTTCAATAGCCCATTCCTTCATTGCGTTTGCAACGGTATCGGCAATGCTGCGGTCTATAGTTTTTCCTTCTTTAACCGATGTTTTAAGTGAATTAAAAATTTCTTCGGGTAAACGCTCTGCCATTACCGAATCATTAAACACATTACATCCGAAAAATTTATTAATGTCTTTCAAAATTTTTACCTCCGAGGCAGTGGATTAAATATATAATAGTATATCGAGAAAGAATATGTTTGTCAATTTTAAACAGAAAGTGCGTAAAAACTAAACATATTAAAGTTTTTGATTAATAAAATAAAGCAAAACACTAAAAATACATTATAAAATCAATTAAAAGTATATAGAACTCTCACCAATAAAATGTTACGGTGTTTTTTACAATGGAAATATTTGTTATCGTTGCTCTTGATGATGAACGGTTAAGCATTTTTTGAATTTTGGTTACATAGCTTTGGTATTTCTTCTCAAAGTCCGCCCAAATATTATTATCGGTAAATCTGAATGTGAGCTCTTTTAAACCGGTTTTATCGGCTTCATAAATTCTTGCTGAAACAACCGTTTCATAGCTTGAATCAAAATAAAGCCCCTCATAAATAAAAAAGTTATAATTGTTTTTTATACATTCATCGGTGATAAGGTTGTAATTTCCCTCAGCTTTTTCACCTGCGGAAAGCTCTAAAATATTGGGCGCTATTGTGCGGTCATTTAAAATTTCTTCGGTTGTAAGATTAAAATAAAGCCTGTAGGGTTGGTTTGTTTCATCATTGTCATCCCATGTAACATCTAAATGATACCAGCCGTCACCTGGGTCTATCAAATTCCAAAGATGCCCCGTTCCTTCACATTCTCCCGAAATCAGTGTGCAGGGAATACCAACCTTTTGGCATAGCAACTGCATTGCCCGTGAATAACCCTCACAAACAGCCCTTCCGTTTATTAAAGCACCGTATGCTGTATAAACAAGATCTTCGGGATCGCCTGTGGTATAAGTTGTTGTATAGCATATTTCATCATGAAAATAAAGCTCAGCTTCATAGCGTGAAAGACCGCTTGCATTTGAAACCAATTCATTAACTGTATCATTCAGTACGGTGGTCATATATTCTTTTTCGGATTTATTTATCAGCCAACTGCAGGAGTGCTTGTTTCCGGTGTATGATAAAGCAATCATAGCTCTTGGCTTTGTTTTACTTCCTTTATTGTTAATAAGGTAGGAATAAGGCATCCAAAACAGCTCTGGATGATCGTTAGATACAGCCTGATAAGCAATGGAAATATCGGTGTTATAGGTTTGTTTACAGCTTCCAAGGTCTATAAAACCATCGGTCATTTGCTGAACAGCGGTAAGAATTAAACGGTATAACCTTTTTTGTTCGCTGTTTAGCTTGCGAAAACAAAAATAGCTTGAGCTTGTATCGGTTGGAATAGCCGCAGGCTCAACCTTAACACTTTCCTCAATTACAAATTCAACCGTTTCACCGTATATTCCCGAAATTTCGGCTAAATCATTTACGGCATCGTTTATTTCTTTTTCAATTTTTTCAAAATTACAGCCCGAAAGGGTTGTGAATATTAGAATTAATATCGCAAAAACCGAAATCGTCTTTTTCAATGCCGTTTCTCCTTTGATTTATTTTATTATTGTGACATAGCAGCACATATTTTTAAGCCATTCCGGCCAAGAAAAGCAGTCCACCACAGAAAGGTCTGTGTGGCAATGCTCTAAAAGATAGGTGAGCTGTGGGCGTGTAATACCATCTGATGCTATTTTTGCAAAAACCGCATTAACTGTTTTTGATTTTTCCACATATCCGTCAGCAGATAGTCTTACAGCCTGTAAACCTGTGTAACGAAAAACGGTGTTATCGTAAAATATTTCTATCCCGCCCAAGCGGTCAATAAACCCCGATAAAGCTTCTTCGTTTGTTTTAATAGTGTAATCGGAAGCGGTGTAATCATCGGTAAAATCTGCCGTAATGGAAACATCCGCAAAATCAAGGGTTAAAAGCATATTGCTGTTATCAGGGAAAATAACACGCAATTTAACCGTGGATGGAATATTGCTGTAAGGTATGTGTGACTGTGTGGCATCTGCACTTTGGTGTGAGGAGGTGCTGTTTAAATAAATATAGGCATAAGCACATCCTATAAATGCGCTTATAGACAGTGTGATAACCGCCATAAGCGCAATAATTTGTTTATACTTATTTTTCAAAAAATATCACCCCGAATATTATCGGGATTTTTTAAAAAAAATATGCTGTATTTATAAAATAAAAAACTCAATTATAAAAACTACCAAGCATGAGCAAACCGCAACCTTAAAAAGGGAAGCCGTAAACCATGCAAGAATAATTCCCACCACCAATGCCGCAAGTCCCGACCACTGACTGCCGGTTGCATCAAGAATGGCAGGGAAGGTCATAACGCTGAGTGTTACATAAGGCAGGTAATATAAAAACGAACGAATAGTTACATTCTTAATTTCCTTGCGTATAAGCGTAAGCGGTAAAACACGGATAAGGTATGTAACGGCAGCCATTATAAGAATATATATGTATTTATTGTGCATGGGTTTCCTCCTTTTCTTCCTTTAGCTCTTTAACAGGGAAAAGGATAGCCGCCACAAGCGAAATTACCACTGTAAGTATTATTATCTTTATACCCGAATCAATTCCGCTGAATATTTCAAGCTTTGTAAAAATAAAGCTTGCCGCCATTGAAATAATAACAAGACCTGCAATAATGCGGTTTTTTCTTGCGGGAGGAATAATAATGGCAATGAACATACCGTAAAGTCCCACACCTAAAGCACTAACCACATTATCGGGTAAAATATCACCCATCAAAACACCCAAAGCTGTACCGCCTGCCCAACCCGGGATTGCAACGGTCATGGCACCGTAATTGTAAAAGGGATTAAGCTTTCCTTTAACCGCTACAGAAATGGCAAAGATTTCATCGGTAACATCAAATGCCACAAGCATACGGTGAATAAGTGGTGTTTCGGGCGCTAATTTTTGGCTTAATGCACATGACATTAAAAGATACCTTGCATTTGCAACCAAAACAAAAAGAGCCGCAATAAAATAGGGGGCATCTTCTCCTATTTGGGTAAAGCCTGCATGTTCACCTGCAGAAGCATTTAATAAAAAGCTTGCAAGGGTTGCCTGTATAACATTTAATTTTGCAGTGCTTTTTGCCGCTATACCAAGTGCAAATGCAACCGCAAAATAACCTAAGGCTATGGGTATACCGTCACGCAACCCCTGACGGTACCAAATTTTATTTTGCATGAAAAGGACCTCTGTTTATGCTAAGTGTAATTTTTTAAGGATTTTAGGAGGTAGTATTGTTTTAAGTGTTTTAAAGTTTAAAACGAGATAAACACCCGCACATAAAACACCCGAAACCGCAATGTTGATTATTTGAATGGCTGTAGATGTGCTTTCAATCGGCAAAAATTGCCTGCAACCAATGCCAACAAGTATCATAACAGCAATGGAAATTACGGCTCTTGGTAAGGATTTAAGCGTTTCTTTGAAGCTTAGCGACATATTTTTTCTTAAATAAATAAGACTCATTGTATTTGAAACCAAGAATCCGCAAAGGGTAGCAACCACAGCGCCGTAATAAGCTGGGAGTGATAGATAATCAAATAAATACATAAACGGTATATCTAAAATAAGGTTGATACCAAGACCTGAAATAACGCTGTAATAGATTATATGCTTTTTATTGAGACTTTGCATAAGCGAATTAAGCACCATATAAAGGCAATCTAATATAGTTACAATAATAGTAAGCCTTATAAGGCTTGAACCTATTTTGTTGTAGCCGTAAAAAACTGTCCAAAAGCTGTCTGCCATAACGCTTATAAAGCAGGAAAGCGGTGTGATAATAAGCAGTATTATTTTAAGGCATTTGTTAAAGTTTTCGTTAACATCCTTGTGGTTTCCTTTAGTATGATCTGAAACTATATGAGGAATAAGGCTTACAATAAGACCGGTTGAAACAGCGGTAATTATTGCGTTAAACTTTGTTCCCCATGTGGTCATAACACTGCTCACAAACTCTGTTTCCTTGCCGCTAAAGCCTAATTTTGGTAAGGTTCTCAGCACAAGCACCATATCGGTTGATGTGTAAAGCGTGTTTGCAATATTGATAATAATAAACGGTATTGCACAAACAATTATTTCCTTAATTATCTGTTTATCCTGTGTTCTATCGGAAACGCAACGCTTGCTAAGCCCTAATTCATCACGGTTGTTTCTTACAACAAATGATAAATAAAAGTATGCAATAAGTCCGCCCAAGCCTGCCGCTAAAACCGAAATACCGACACCCATTTTAACCGAATCGAAAATTTTAACAAACACATAGCTTCCTGCAAGAATTATAACTATTCTTGCAAGTTGTTCAACCACCTGACTTAATGACGGTTGACTAATGTATTTGTGTCCTTGCAGATAACCTCTTTTTATGGAAAGCATAGGCACAATAAGAAGTGTAAAGGAAATACAGCGGATAACGAAAACAACATCTTCAATTGTATTCCCTTCCTTAATTTCACCTAAAATCAAACCTGCAATGGGCTTTGCAAAAATAAAGCAAACTAAAAATGAAATAACCGAAAATACCAATACCGCAATAGTGGCAAGACGGTACATTCTTATTTTTTTATCTTCTTGACCCAAAGCGGAATATTCACTTGTGAGCTTGCAAATAGCAAACGGAATACCCACACTTGAAATCATGAGGAAAAGATTGTAAATATTATATGCATAGCCATATAATGCACCGCCCTGCTGACCGATAATTCGGTAAAAAGGAATAACATAAAGTATACCAAGTATTTTGCTTAAAAATATGCAAGCGGTTGCAATATAAGCTCCCTCCAAAAAGGAGGATTTTTTAAGTTTACCCATTTATAGCTCCTCAACAAAATAAACCTTATACCAAATCAGGAAACAGTAAATATTATAAATTTTTCTGCCGTTATTCTGTTTTCCGCTGTAATGGTCTTCAAGAAGCTTGTTTATAACATCACGGTCAAAAAACTGAACAACATAATCGGCAGAAAATGCTTCCTTTAACATTTTGTAATACTCTTCCTCTCGTATCCATTTTGAGAAGGGAACAGGGAAGCCTAATTTTCTTCTGTTAGACCAATCCTCAGGCATTTTCTCATCCGCAATATCACGGAAAATTGCCTTTGTTCTGCCGTTTTTAACAAGATATTCTGTGGGAACCTTTGATGCCGCTTCCCAAACAACACGGTCAAGGAAAGGAACACGCAGCTCTATAGAGTTTGCCATGGTCATTTTATCGGCTTTGAGCAAAATATCCTGCGGTAGCCAGAAATGCATATCAATGTACATCTTCTGTAATACCTCATCGCAGTCCTTAACCTTTTCGTAATAAGGCTTTAGAACATCGGTGGTTGTCATATTATCTTTAAGCTCATCACAAAGAATACGGTTGGCTTCTTTTTCATCCATTATCTGTGCATGACCTAAATATCTTTCACAAAACGGCTTGCTGTATTTGATAATTGTATTTTTACCGGGGAAATGCGGCAATTTTGAAGCAACTGCCGCCATAGCACGGCGTAAAAATACAGGAAGCTTCATATAGGCTCTAACACCCTTGGTTTCGTAGTATTCATTATAACCGCCAAACATTTCATCAGAGCCCTCTCCCGAAAGCACAACCTTTACCTGCTTTCTTGCAAGCTCGGAAAGAAATAACAGCGGTACTGCCGAAAGATTGGCTTCCGGTTCATCTGTATGATACTGAACACGGGGAAGCGCTTTGAAAAATTCTTCTTTTGGGATATAACGGCTATAGTTATTTATACCGCAAAGCTTTGAAAAATCAGCCGCCATTTTGGTTTCGTCAAAGCCTTGAACATCAAAGCCCACCGTAAAGGTTTTATCCGGCTTTGCAACACTTACCACATAGGAAGAATCCACTCCTCCCGAAAGATAAGACCCCACCTCAACATCGGCGGTTATCTGATGATAGTGTACCGAATTTTCAAGTGCTTTGGTAATTTCTGCTTTGTGGGCTTCGTATCCCAAATCCATCTTTTTGTAATCAACCTCAAAATAAGGCTTGGTTTCAAGCATTTTGCCGTCATACTTAAAGTAATGTCCGGGACGAAGCTTATAAACATTTTTAAAGAATGTTTCATCAAACACCGAATATTGGAACAAAAGGAACATTTTAAGCGCTGAACGGTTTACCGCCTTTTCAAAATTGGGGTGGTCAAGCATACCCTTAATTTCAGAAGAAAACATAAAATGCCCATTCTTATTGTAGTAATAAAACGGCTTTATTCCAAACGGGTCACGTGCTCCCACAAGTGCATGGGTGTTAAGATCATAAATTACAAATGCAAACATTCCTCTCAGTTTCGGAAAAAGCTCACAACCGTATTCCTCGTAACCGTGAAGAATAGCCTCTGTATCGGCATTTGTTTTAAAAATATGACCCTTTTCTTCAAGCTCAGCTCTCAGTTCTTTATGATTATATATTTCGCCGTTAAAAACAATTACCTTGCTTTTATCCTCATTGAAAATAGGCTGGTCTCCACCTGCAAGGTCAACAATGCTCAATCTGCGAAAACCAAGTGCTACATAAGAATCGGTAAAATAACCATCGCTGTCAGGACCACGGTGTATAATGCGATCGGCCATTTTTTTAATTATAATATTTTTTTCTTCGGCATTAATGCAGTCAGCAAAGCCTGTAAATCCGCACATCTTTTAATCAACCTTCCAATAACCGTTTTTGTAATCCTTATAATAACGCATTTTGCGTTTAATAAAGTAAAGCTTACGCTTTAAATTTTTATCTTTTTTATAATCAAGCGGATTTGCATGTCCGCTTTTCCATAGGGTAAGAGCTTTTTTGCGGTATTCGTCATTTGTAATGTATTTTTTTATTATGCCCTTAGGCACAAATGAAAGTAATAATTCATCTTTGAGCAGTCCGTAATCCTTAACATCGCCGTAAATAAGGTCATCAATAAGCATCTTCACGGGATTGCATCCCAAAGGACATATATAATAACTGCTTCTGCCTTGCCTTGCGTTTATTTCCAATACCTTGAATTTGCCGTCACGCTTGTCATATTTAAGGTCAAACTCCGCAAAACCGCAATAGCCGATTCCTTCTAAAAATTCACCAAGCCTTTTGCAAATTTCTTGCGTATTTCCAAATTGGTTATAGCCGTTTATCAGCACTGCCGCATTTCCTACCATTGAACGGCTGTGCTCCTGCAAACCAATTTGTGCAAATGAAAGCATTTTAAGATTGCTGCTTTTATCGCAGTAGGCAACAGCATCAAAAAGATAACTATCGTCACCCGGGATAAAATCCTGCAAAATAAGGCAGTCATCATATCCGCCGTTGATTATTCTTTTAACGGTTGCTTCAAGCTCACTTTGACTTTCAACCTTGTATATTTTATTCTTTCCCTCAAAATTAAGGTGGTTGTAAATTATAACATTACTTGGTTTTACAATTACAGGGAATGTAAAATCGGTTGGTATCTCACCACATTCCTTGCAATCGTAGTAAACCGTTTTTGGCAGGTCTATAATGCTGTTTTCGTATGTTTTGTAAAAGCTTTCCTTATACATCAGCGTATCAATTATCTGCTTTTCGGGATAATTAAATACAAAGCCGTCATCCAAAAGCTTTTTACGATTGTTTGCAATAAAGCCTGCGTATGTTTCGTTTGAGCTGATAAGAAGTGTTTTTTTACCGCCAAAACGCTCTTTCATTTTGTAAACTGCGGCTAAAAAACCATCTTCCTCCCAAATTTTTTCATCGTATGTTATGTTAAGTATATCGGAAAAGGCGGTATATGGCAGGGGAGATTTTCCAAGTAATTGTGCCTTTTTCCCGTATAATTCATGATAACACCGTGCCATATAATAGGCATTGGCATCGGTGCCTATAATTAAAACTTCAAAATCCATTTAAAGCTCAAATTCCTTTCCGTTCATAATACGCGGAACCCTTGCGGAAATACCTGTAAGCAGGTGATAAGCACTTATACCGCTTCTTCTTGTAAGTGCGTGAATGGTTAAGTTTTCACCAAAAATCTCAACCTTGTCACCGCATTTTATGTTGTCAGATACCTTTACGGATGTCATATCCATACATATTTTGCCGAGTATAGGGCATTTTTCACCCTTGCAGAAAACATTACCAAAATTTTCTTTTACACCGTCATAATAGCCTATTGCAACGGTTGCAACATTCATATCGGTTTCTGCAATATATGCGGCACCATAGCCCACAAATTCACCCTTTTTAACACGCTTTACATCAATGATTTCGCTGTAAAGCTTTATTGCGGTTTTAAGTTTCAGGCTGTTTTCAAAAATCGGCTCACTTATCGGGTTTTTTCGCAGTTTCAATGCACGCTTGATTTTTGCAAGTCCCGTAGGTGCGGGAATACTCTGTGCAAAACCGTACATACAAATGCCAAGTCTCATTCCATTTACAAAATCCACTTTTTTATGGTGAACAAGCGTGAGTGAACGGTCAATGTGAACTATCGGTATTTTTGTAAGGTCAATATCCGATGTGATTGCTTTAAAGCTTTCAATTTGCCTATCATACCAAGCATCATTAAGCCCGCTTGTTGCAAGATGGGTGTAAATACCCTCAAGCATTAAATTTTCACATTCGTTTATCATTTTTATCGCTTTTGTTAAATCATCCTTGGATTTAAAGCCTAAGCGGTTCATACCGCTGTCTACCTTTAAATGGATTTTTAAACCGTCCACACGGCTTTGTATAGCACCCTCAAGATAATCTAAGCGATGTATAGTTATTGTAACATCATTTTCTTTAGCAATGCTTAAATATTCTATATCAATAGGCTCTAAGCATAAAATGGGTATTTCACGGTTGTGAATTCTTACCTTTAAGGCTTCCTCTAAAGTTGCCACCGCTAAATAATTAACCCCTCCCGCTATCAGTGCATTTACAGCCTGCATTCCATGACCGTAGGCGTTGCCCTTTACAACACCAAAGCAGTACTCATATTCGGGGTAATATGCCCTTATTTTGCTTATATTTTCCTTTAAAGCACAATCATCAATTTCTGCATAGGTTTTTCTGTACATTATTTCACCTTCGGTTTCTGTTTGCAAGACTTATTAGTCTGAGCAACTGCAAAATAGCTGTAATTACAGCCGCAATGTATGTCATAGCGGCGGCTCTTAAAACCTTTTTTGCGCCCTTGATATCTTCTTCGCTTGTTAATAAATGGGTTTCTCTTATAGCTGTAACAGCTCTTTTTGAAGCATTAAGCTCAACAGGAAGTGTAACCAACTGAAAAAGCAATACCGCACAGAAAAAGATTATTCCCAAATCAATAAGAATGGGAAAACTGAAAACAATTCCCAAAAGCACAAGCGGCATCGAAAGCTGTGAACCAATATTACATATCGGAAGTATGGATGCTCTTATGTGAATTGGTTTATAGGCCTTTGCATACTGAACGGCATGTCCCGCTTCGTGTGCTGCAACACCAACAGCAGAAATTGTTCGGCTGTCATAAACCGAATCTGAAAGCCTTATTGTATTTGTACGGGGATCAAAATGGTCGGTAAGATTGCCTGCAACACGGGTGATCGTAACACCGGTAACACCGTTTGCCCTTAATACTGCCTGTGCAGCTTCTGCACCGCTGTGACCGCAAAGCACCCTTGAATATTTTGAAAAGGAGCTTTTAACGGCAATTTGTGCTATAAGGGAAATAAGCATTGCGGGAACAACAAAAATCAGATAACCGTAATAATCATAGAAAAAAGGCATATTGATTCCTCCGTAAAATTTATGTATTAAACATTAAATCTGAAAAGAACTATATCTCCGTCATTCATTACATATTCCTTGCCTTCACTTCTTACAAGGCCTTTTTCCTTGGCGGCGGTCATGCTTCCTCCGCAAGCAATGAAATCATCATAAGCAATAACCTCAGCTCTGATAAAACCACGCTCAAAATCGGTATGGATTTTTCCTGCCGCTTGAGGTGCTTTGGTGCCTGCGGTTATTGTCCAAGCTCTAACTTCAGGTTTTCCTGCTGTAAGATATGATATGAGTCCCAAAAGGTGGTAACACTTTTGAATCATACGGTCAAGTCCCGAACGCTCAAGCCCCAACTCTTCCAAAAACATTATTTTTTCATCATCATCCAAAGAGGAAATTTCGGCTTCAATAGCAGCGCATATAGGCAAAATTTCTGCCTTTTCACGCTCTGCAATTTCTTTAACAGTATTGTAATGAGCATTGTCATCAAGCCCTGCGGTAAAATCTTCTTCACTCATATTGCAGGCATAAATTACCGGCTTTAAGGATAAAAGGGGTGTATCAAAAAGAATAGCCTCCTGTGAATCATCGGTTATTTCAACCGAACGGGCAGGTTGTCCGTTTTCAAGATGTGCAATAAGCCTTTCTAAAAAATCAACCTCTGCCTGAAGTGATTTATCACCCTTAACTGCCTTTTTTGCACGGTCAAGACGGCGCTGTGCAATTTCAATATCCGAAAGAATAAGCTCCAAATTAATGGTTTCAATATCACGGGCAGGGTCAATAGAACCCTCAACATGAATAATATCCGTTCCCTCAAAGCAACGCACAACATGAACTATTGCGTCAACTTCACGGATATTGCTTAAAAACTTGTTTCCAAGTCCTTCGCCCTTTGAAGCACCCTTTACAAGACCTGCAATATCAACAAATTCAATTACAGCAGGGGTAAATTTATCGGGCTGATAAATTTCAGCAAGCTTTTCAAGGCGTTCATCGGGAACGCTTACCATTCCAATATTTGGTTCTATTGTGCAAAACGGATAGTTTGCCGATTGTGCACCTGCATTTGTAATAGCGTTAAATAAAGTGGATTTACCAACATTCGGCAGTCCAACCATACCTAATTTCATTTTAAAAGACCTCCAAAATTGTGTTTTAAAATTTAATCAAAATAAACCATATTATATTATATAATTATTTCTTATTATTATCAAGGGTAAAAGTAAAAAATATAATAATTTTTTTATATTTATATTACATAAAATTGCTATTATTGAATTACTCTTTTAAAGAAAGCTTTCTCTTGGTTGACAAAGCTTTTTTGTGTGCTTATAATTGTGATAGATGATTTGATTTTTTTGAAGGTTGAAAGGAGGCGAAAAAGTCATAAGCTGTATGGTATTGTGACTTAATTTATGAAGCTTTCATCCTTTTTGTATTTTGCCTCATTTGGTATAAAAACTGTTCTTTTTAGGAAAAAATCACCCATTTTGGGTACCGTTATTATAACTGATAAATGCAATCTTAAATGTAAACATTGCTCGGTGAATAACATAACCGCCGTAATTCATCCTTATAATCAAATTATGGCAGAAATGCGTACCCTTTATGATATGGGTGTTAGAATTTTGTTTTTCTGCGGAGGAGAAACTTTTTTATGGCAGGATGGTGAAAAAACACTTCGTGACCTTGTTTTGGAAGCCAAGGCTATGGGATTTTTAATCGTTAATGTTGTCACAAACGGAACATATAAAATCAATCTTCCCGAAGCTGACCTTATTCTTTTAAGCCTTGATGGTGATAAATCTCATCACAATATTATTCGTGGGGACACCTATGATACCATTATGGAAAACATAAATAATGCAACAAGTAATAATATATGCCTTTATATGGCTATAAACCAAATCAATAAGTCTTGTATTGAGCATGTGTGTGAGGTAGCTGAAAATATGCCAAATGTGCGTGCGGTATCTTTTAATTTTCACACCCCTTATCCTGATACAAAGCAATTAGCTTTATCAAAAGAAGAAAAGGCACAATGCTGTAAATGTATTACCGATATGATGAAAAAGGGTGCACCGGTTTTTAATTTAAAGGGTGCTTTTAAGCATTTGGTAAATAATGATTTTCCAACCCCGTGTCATCAGTGCGTTGTTATTGAAAATGGTAAAATAAGCACTTGCGGACGCTGTATAGATGTTCCTCATTTGTGTAAAAAATGCGGTTATTTTTTTGTTGCGGAATATACACTGTTATTTAAAGGCAATATTAAAATAATCTTTGAAATGCTTAAAACATATTTAAAGTACATATAGGTGAAATATGAGTATTATTACAAAGCTTACCGCTATGTGGCTTACCCGTTCTATAAAGCCGTTTACCTTTAAAAGCGAATATGAAGAGAGGTTGCTTTTTTCGGAGTGCAAAAATTTAGGCCTTTATGTGCATATCCCTTTTTGTAAAAGCATTTGTGATTTTTGCCCATATTGTAAGGAGATTTATGCTAAAGAAAAATGTGACCGCTATATAGATGCTCTTATCAAAGAAATTCACCTTGTAGGAGGAAAAACGCCTTATAAAAAGGAGGTAACAAGCCTTTATTTCGGTGGAGGAACACCTGCACTTGCCGCAGAAAGAATTAAGGATATAATTAATGCTCTTGAGCAGTATTTTATTATTACCGATGGTATTGGTATTGAGCTTCATCCCGAAAATGTAACGGTTGAAACCTTGCGGTTGTTAAAGGATGCAGGCATTTCCAAAATAAGCATTGGCATACAGTCATTTGATAGTAAATATCAATCTGTTTTGGGCAGAAAAACACTTTCTCCCGCAAAGATAAAAACTGTATTATCAAGGTTTAATTTTGAAACCGTTTCCATGGATTTTATCTTTGCTTTACCAAATCAAACCTTTGAGGATTTGCAAGCGGATATTGATACTGCCTTTGCAATCGGTGCAAATCATATTGCAATGTATCCATTTATAGATTTTAACTTTACTGCAAGTAAGGTAAATGCAATGCCTAAAAACCAAAAGCGTGCTTTGCTTGACAGTATTACAAATTACTGCATTGATAAGGGCTATAAACGCAATTCTATATGGACCTTTTCATCACAAAACAATGCCAATTATTCCTCAATGACAAGGGATAATTTTTTAGGCTTTGGCTGTTCTGCAACAACCCTTTTATATGATAGTTTTAAGATTAATACCTTTTCGGTGGAGGAGTATTGTAAGAGGATAGAGGATTGTAAATTGCCAACATCGCTTACAATCAAATTTACAAAACGCCAAAGGATGATTTATTATCTTTTTTGGACTGCCTACAGCACAAAAATCAGTAAAAAGGATTTTGAGGATTTTTTCGGTGTTCCGCTTAAAAAGATGTATGGTAAGGAGTTTTTTATAGCCGAAAAGTTAGGCTTTATAAATTGTGAAAACGGCGTTTATACAATGACTCTAAAGGGCGCTTTTTATTATCATTATTATGAGAATTTTTATACATTGTCATATATTGATAAAATGTGGGGTATTATGCGAAAAAATGCTTTCCCAAAAGAAATTAAGCTTTAAAAAACAGGTATTCACCTTTTTCGGTGAATACCTGTTTTTGAATTTATGCTGTTTTTAATTTTCTAAACGGCTTAAAATGAAAAATGAACGGATAAAGTATAAAGCACATTATAAGTGCGGCAAATGTATCTATTATAGAATGTTGTTTTAAAAATACCGTGGAAATACTAATAAGCACCGTTAAAATAATAAACAAAAACTTAGAAAGTGTTGTGCTATATCGTTTTGAATGCCAAGCGGTAAATAAAACCGCCATTGAACCCGTTACATGAAGCGATGGACAAACATTTTTGGGGTTATCTATTGTGTTATGCAGGTGATATACCATATCCTTAAAAATGTTTTCACCCTGTGAAAGTACGGGGCGCAAATTCTGTTCTGTTGGGAAGAAGAAATAAATGATACAGGTAATAGTGTAACTTGCTATGATGAATGCCATATATTTTTTAAATGAATCAATATCATAAAAGAATGTGTAAACAAGCATCCACACAAGGTATAAAAACCAAAAATAATACGGTATTATAAAGTATTCGCAAAAGGGAATAGATTTATCAAAGCCTATCTCAACCTGTATCCAATCAATATTTTTTCGTTGTTCCAAAAGGTTAAAGGCTAAGTAAAATAACGGCCAATAAACTAAAAGCCAAATATGTGTAAATTTTTTTTCTGTCAGCTTTTTAAAGCTGAAATCCTTATAATAATCAAAAATCATACATCTTTTCCTTTGAAAAAACTTTTATGGTCTTTTATTTTTATTTTCTATTAAATATTCGTATCTTTTAAATGCTCTTCCAACCGAATCTTCCCAAGATAAATAAATTTCTTCGGCGGCACCTTGGCCTATTTTTTTGAGCAACTGCCTGTCTTTAAGCACTAATGAAAGCTTTGCGGCAAAATCCTCAGCATTTTCTTCGCATAAAATGCCGGAATGCATATCTGTAACATCTTCGGCCGCACAACTTCCTTTGGTTAAAATTGTGGGGCAATAGCAGGAAGCCGCTTCTTTTACCACTAAACCTGAGGTATCGTATGTAGAGGGGAACATAAAAAGGTCAGCACGGGAAAAGAATGCCTTTACCTTATCACGGTCATAAATAGCACCGGTGAAAATTGAACGGTCATAAACACCGATATTTTTTGCATACTGCTCAATAGCAGGTCTGTCAGGTCCGTCACCAACAAAAATAGATTTAAAGGCAATGCCTGCATCCGCCACCTTTTTCATTGCATCAAGAATGATTTTAACATTTTTATACCACATCATTCTTCCGCAAAAAAGCAATACCGGAATATCAGGCTCAATAAGATACATACGGTCAATTTCCGCAAGCATTTTTGGCTCTGCAAGCCCTTTAACAAAATCGGTTCCGTTGGGCATAACGATAACATCGCCCCTATAGCCCAAAGCTCTTAAACTTTCAATAGAACCCTTTGAAACACACCATACCTCATCAGCGTATGAAATTCCCTTTAAAACCAATTTTTTGCCTAAATAATTTATAGGGCGGTTGCGTACAAAATTATCAATATCAATATCAAATTTGGTGTGATATGTAAATACCGTTGGCGGAGCATTTTTATCAAGCAGTGTTATTTCATGTGCCAAAAGCGCCGAACAAAACGGGCAATGTACATGCAATAGGTCAAAATTTTCCTGCCGTAATTTCCTCACCATAAGCGGTGAAAAGGGATTTCCCACACGATACGGCATTTTGGAAGTAAGCTTAGCCGAAAGGTATCTTTTAACCTCATAAGGGTAATCATCTGTAACATTGGGATATTTAGGTGTTACAACAACAGCTTTACCGTGCTTTTCGGTGATGATATCGGCATAATTTTTAACGGCATTTGCCACACCATCTATGGTAGGGGGGAAGGAATCGTTAAAAAGACCAATTTTATAACTCACAATATCATCTCCGTAAATTTATGATAATAAAAATCCATTTTCTATGGTATTATATCACATTTTAATATGACAGGCAATAAAAATTATTTTAATATTTTTTTATCAAATGCAGAAGATAATATTAAGATTTTTGCCCAAAATTATTAAGGGAGAAATGAAATGAGTGTAAAAATATTAGTTGATTCCGGAAGTGACATTTTACCCCAAGAAGAAAAACAACTTGATATAGAGGTTTTGCCGCTTAAAACCCGTTTTGGTGAAGAGGAATTTCTTGACGGTGTAACCCTTACAAGTCATCAGTTTTATGAAAAGTTGGTTGAAAGTGATGAGCTTCCTCAAACCAGCCAAATAACCCCTGCGGAATATGAGGCTGTTTTTGAAAAGATTAAGCAAAACGGTGATAGTGCAGTTTGCATAACCATCTCTTCAAAGTTTTCAGGATGCTTTCAAAGTGCACGCATAGCCGCAGATGATTGTGAAAATATTTATGTTGTTGATAGTGAAAATGTATGTATCGGTCAGCGTATTTTGGTTGAATATGCAGTTAAACTGCGTGATAGCGGTGCCAGTGCAAATCAGATAGCCAAGGCGCTTGATACAGAAAAGAAAAGGGTTCGTTTAATTGCTTTGCTTGATACACTTGAATATCTTAAAAAGGGCGGGAGAATATCCTCTGCGGTGGCTATTGCAGGAACACTTTTATCAATAAAACCTGTTATTAGTGTTGATAACGGAGAGGTTTCTATGCTTGGAAAGGCACGTGGCTCCAAAAACGGTAATAATATGCTAATAGAGCAGATTGGTAAAGCAAACGGCATTTGCTTTGATATGCCCTTAGCCCTTGCTTATAGCGGACTTTCCGATGAGCTTTTGAAAAAATATATTTCTGATAGTGCACATCTTTATGATGGAAAAACGGATTCTTTGCCCATTTATCATATCGGCAGTACAATAGGTACCCATGTGGGACCGGGTGCTGTTGCAATAGCATTTTTTGCTAATAATTAAATTGAAAAAAAGAAAAATGATGTATTGCAAAGTGGCAATACATCATTGTTCCATAAAAAACACCTCTTTTTTTATATTATAACATACAAACAATCATCTTCAATTAAATGTAATGACAGCTTAAAAAAATTATTGTCATATTTTTGAACAAAAAGAGCTGTATCACAATTTATTACGATACAGCTCTTTTAAATTAACATTGTTTCATAAGTCTTATATAAAATTCAACTGCCGATTTTGCGGTTTCAACCCTGATACGCTCGTTATTTCCGTGTATTGTTGCTCGTTCTTCGCTTGTAAGGTCCATAGCCGAAAAACGGTATACCTTATCGCTTATACGGCCGTAATGGCGTGAATCTGAGCATTGAACCATAAGATACGGGGAAACAATACAGCCTTTCCATGTGGAAGCAACTGCTAATGCTACCTTATCCCATTCGGGGCAGTCTGTAACCGAAATACGGCTTGGGTTCATTCCGTGTAAAATGTTTATTTCAACATTTTCGTTTTTAACCGTCTTCTTTATGTAGCTAAGCGCCTTATCCATATTGTCCTGAGGATTAAGCCTTATATTTGAAACCATTTTAGCTTCGGGAGGAATAACATTTGAAGCTTTGCTGCCTGCACTTTGTGTAAAGGCAACCGTTGTACGCATAAGGGCATTAAGCTCTCCGCCTGACTTTTTACATATCATATCAAGCACGGGGGAAAACAGCCAAAGATTTGCAAAAATCATTCTGAAAACAAAGGTTGAATGACGTCCTAAGGTATCAAACATTTTTGCAACAGGTGCTGTAAGATGAGCTTTAAATGGATGAGCTTCCAAATTACAGCAGGCTTTTGAAAGTGTTGGTATGGGGGAATGGGGCTTTGGTGCAGAAGCATGACCGCCCGGGGATTTTACTTTATATTCAACATCCATCATACCTTTTTCTGCAATGCCTATAAGTCCGCAAGCGGCTTTAACACCGGGGAATACATTTTTAACCACCGCACCGCCTTCATCAACTACAAATGAAAGCGTGATGTTGTTCTGAAGAAAATAATCAACTATTCTTTCTGCTCCCTTGCCGTTAACCTCTTCTCCTCCTGAAAAGGCAAAGTAAATATCTTCTTTTGGAGTGAAGCCTTTTTCAATAAGGTGTTCTGCAGCCGAAAGCACACCGTTAAATGTAACCTTGGTATCAAGCGTGCCTCGTCCCCAAATAACACCGTTTTCAAGTATCGCTTCAAAGGGCGGCTTGTCCCAATTTTCTTCGTTTACCGGAACAACATCATAATGCGCCATCATAACAGCAGCCTTTTCGTGACTTTCACCCTCCCATTTAAAAAGGAGTGCACGGTCGGGAAGAGGGGTGAAACTGCATTTCTCAAATACATTAGGGTAAAGGGATGGCAGGCTTTTAATAAAGCCGTCAAATTCACTGTCATCCTCAAGAGTGTGGTCTTTATAAGAAACGGTTTTAAAACGCACAAGTGTGCGCAGTCTTTCAATTATTTTATCACCGTCAAAATCAACCGTTGAATTATCGGCTGTAACATTTGCACGAGGGGTAAATAAAAGTGTTCTTATAATTATAATCCCCAAAAATACTAATAAGGCGGCTAAAATACACCAAAGGTAAATCATTTGTCAAGCCAGCCTTTCTTGTACATAATTCTTGCAACAACAAGTGTGAATACAACACCCACCGGCACCATAATTCCCACCTCGTTTTTGGTGAGTGCATCAATGCCGATAAAGAGTGAAAGCATAAGAACTATAGGTGCTATTGAAAGCTTAACATTCTTTGAAATAAACACAACAGCCAATCCTCCAAAAAGGGCAGGGAGTATATTTTCAAAGGCGGGCTTTAAAATTTCGGAATCAAGAATGGGGGAAAGGGGAATGAGGAAAATAACACCGATAATTATAATAATAGTTGTAACAATACTTGAAACGGCTATTGAAATGGTAGAGATGATTTCTCCCTCTTCGGAAGAAGCCTTAACACCTGCTCTTTCCATTGCGTCAACTGCACAGGGAAGCTTTAGGTTTGAAATATTTCCTGTTACGAATGAAAGATAGGTGCCACCTGCTCCAAGCATTGGAACATAGGTGAAAATTTCAATAAACCCAACCGCCCAATACATAGGAAGTGTTGCAAGAAGACCTTGCGCTAATGGCTGCCATTTCGGGAAAACACCGAAAATCAGGCAAACGATAATGGGGAAAATAAGAATTGCACAGCATAAAATAATGCCCCAAATCCGTCCGTCACGGTGAACACTTTCAAGATAACTTAATTCTTTTTTGTTACTCATGATTTTCCCCTCCTTAACCTAACCAGCTTGTTACGGGAATTGCAATTCCCATGCCTGAAATAAGGCTTATAGGTAACGCATAATCGGTAAGCCAACGCATTTTAAGCTTGGTTGCAAGCAAACCGCAAATTGCCATAATAACGGCAGAAGCAAGCATAACGAAAACAGGAATAAGGCCCTCATACTCACCATTGAAAGCACTTTTCACATCACTGAAAACATAACCTAAAAATGCCGAAATCATACCAAGAAACATAGCGTTATTGAATATTTCGCTCCATTTCTTGTCCTTCAAACCCATTTTGGTCATACCGCCTTGAATTTTTTTAGTGAGAAACGGTACAAGTATAAGACCCAAAGCAATACTTAAAGTCATAACCCACAGCACTGTTACATAATCTGCGGCATTGCTTATTGTAGAGCCTTTGTCAAGACCCAAAGCCTGTATCGTATTGCTTGAGGCAATGGTTTCGTATGAAAGTGAACCGATTATGGAAAGCCTTAACCACGGCAGTGCAATACCCAGTGTTTTTGAAAGTGCAACAACACCCACAAGCACCGCAATGGCGGGAGCTATTGTAAAAACCGCAGATGAAATAATGGTTGATTTAATTGTTTCTGTTTTAATGCCGATAACCTTTGCACGCTTTAAAGCACGCACTAAAAAGTATATTGATTGTCCCAATACGGCACTTATTAAAATACCGATTAGTACAAACAGAATCCAACTGTTTACTGAAAAATCCATAATATCCTCCTAAAAAATGTTTTATTATAAAATAACATACTTTCATACCTTTTTCAACAAAAATAATATTTATATAACCATAAAAAATATACTTGAATTTTTAGAACAAAAAATATATAATGTGAATGTATTTTGATTGAAAAGGAGCAGGGAATGGGAAGATTATTTGCTCGTATTGCCGATTTTATTCGTGAAACCGATAAGCTTTTGCTTATTCTTTGCACATTTGCTGCTTCTTATGGCTGTATTGCCGTTTTTTCTGCAACACGGCATGACGGTACCTACCGTGCAACAATCGTTCAGGCAGGTCTTATGCTTGCAGGTATTGTTGCGGCGCTGATTATTTCTGCTTTTGATTACAGCACTCTAATAAAGCGATGGTATCTTTCGGCACCGGTGGGCCTTATTTTGGTAATACTTACATTTTTTATAGGCTTTGCCCCCGGTGAAACGGATGATAAGGCTTGGCTTAACTTGGGATTTACCACCTTTCAGCCTTCTGAGCTTTTGAAAATTTGCTTTATTTTAAGCTATTCTGCACATTTAAGTGCGGTTAAATCTAAAATTAATAAGCCGTTGCATTTGTTTTTGGCGGTAGCACATGGTGCTTTTCCTGTTTTGCTCATTCATTTTCAGGGAGATGACGGTACAGCCCTTGTTTTTGCCGTCATGATGGTTTGTATGCTGTGGGCGGCGGGTGTTTCGTGGAAATATTTTTTAAGTGCGTTTGTTTCTCTTGCCGCTTTGGCGCCTGTTGTTTATTTCCTTATAATGAACGATGAACAGCGTGCCCGTATTGCAAATATGTTTGATATTAATGCCGATATAAAGGGTGTTGGTTATCAGCAGTATCAGGGAAGAATTGCCCTTGCAAACGGCGGATGGACAGGTCAGGGCTATTTAAACGGTGACCTTACATCAAAGGGTATAGTACCTGAGGGTCATAATGACTTTATTTTTGTAAGCATTGGTGAAGAACTTGGCTTTTTGGGTTGTTTGGTAGTGGTTATATTGCTTGCGGCAATATGCCTCAGAACTGTTCATATTGCCCGTGTTTGCCGTAAAGATAGCGGTAAATTTATTTGCATAGGATTTTTTGCAATGCTTTTGGCACAGATTATAATAAATATAGGTATGTGCTTATCACTTCTTCCCGTAATCGGCGTTACATTGCCGTTTTTCAGTGCGGGCGGAACTTCACTTTTATGTTTATTTTTGGGTGTTGGTCTTGTGCTTGGTGTTTATAAGCACCGAAATTCAAGAACTATATATCTTCATGATTAAAAAACCTGTTTATGGGTTAAAATAACAATATATTAAGGAGGAAATATTATGAAAGATTTAAAGGGAACAAAAACTGAGCAGAATTTGCGTGAGGCTTTTGCAGGGGAGAGTATGGCTACAAATAAGTACACATACTATGCTTCCAAAGCTAAAAAAGATGGTTATCAGCAAATAGCCGCTATTTTTGAAGAAACTGCAAAAAATGAGCGTGAGCATGCAAAAATTTGGTTTAAGCTTTTGCATGACGGTGCTGTGCCTAATACCGATATAAACCTTGCTGATGCGGCTGAAGGCGAAAATTATGAATGGACCGATATGTATGACCGTATGGCAAAGGAAGCCGCAGAAGAGGGCTTTACTGAAATTGCTGCACTTTTCCGTGGTGTTGCTGCTGTAGAGAAGGAGCATGAGGAGCGTTACGGAAAGCTTCTCTCGAATGTTAATGAAGGTATTGTATTCTCCCGTGATAATGACCAAATTTGGCAGTGCTCAAACTGCGGTCATATCGTTATAGGAAAGAATGCTCCGCAGCTTTGTCCTGTATGTGCTCATCCAAGAGCATATTTCCAAATCAAGGCTGAAAATTACTAATAAATTTTAAAAGGCTGTTTCGAAATTGCGAAACAGCCTTTTTTGTGAACATTATGTAAAATAATTTTGGAATAGATTGACAAATAATTAATGGCGGAATTATAATGATTGTATCATATAAAAAATAGAGGTATATTGAATGTTAGAATTAAAAAACATTAAAAAAGATTACCCCGCAGGTGACGGTGTGGTTGAAGCCCTTAAAGGGATTAATCTCACATTCCGCAAGAGTGAGTTTGTTTCTATTTTAGGTCCTTCAGGCTGTGGTAAAACCACCATGCTTAATATTATAGGCGGTCTTGACCAGTATACTGAGGGTGACCTTGTTATAAACAACCGTTCCACCAAGGATTTTAAGGATAGGGATTGGGATAGTTATCGTAACCATTCAATAGGTTTTGTTTTCCAAAGCTATAATCTTATTCCGCATCAAACGGTTTTGCAAAATGTTGAGTTAGCACTTACGCTTTCGGGTGTTTCAAAGGCAGAGCGCCGTAAAAGGGCAAGGCAGGCTTTAGAGCAGGTAGGCCTTTCAACTCAGCTTAATAAAAAGCCAAGTGAAATGTCGGGCGGTCAGATGCAGCGTGTTGCCATTGCAAGAGCTATTGTTAATAATCCCGATATTATTCTTGCCGATGAACCCACCGGTGCTCTTGATACCGAAACCAGTGTTCAGGTAATGGATATATTAAAGGAAATTTCAAAAGACCGTCTTGTTATAATGGTTACCCATAACCCTGAAATTGCCGAAAGGTATTCAACCCGTATTATCCGTATGCTTGATGGTGTTATTACAGATGACTCTGCTCCCGTATCAGAACAAGAAATTGCTTTGGCTGCGTCAGAAAAAACTGAGGAAAGCAATAAAAAAACGGGCAAAAAACCGTCTATGTCTTTATTTACCGCTTTCGGTTTGTCGCTTAAAAATCTTTTCACTAAAAAGGGAAGAACAATGCTTACATCCTTTGCGGGAAGTATTGGTATTATTGGTATTGCGCTTATATATGCCGTTTCAAACGGTATGACCGCTTATATTGATAAGGTTCAGGAGGATACCCTTTCATCATACCCCATAACCTTAGAAGCCAAGCATATGGATGTAAGTGAATTAATGGCAACCTTTATGGGGGCAGCTCAAAATAAGGGAAACCACGGTGATGATGCTGTTTATACAAATGAAGTGGTCTATAATATGCTTAATGCCCTTAATAATATGGAAACAAATGAAAATGACCTTAAATCCTTTAATGCTTATCTTATGGAAAAGCTTGAGGATAAGGAATCGGAGCTTTCTGAGGCTGTAAGCGGTGTACAGTATACCTATGATACCGAACTTTTGGTTTATACCAAAACGGTAGATGGTAATGTAATTCGCTCTGATACACAGCGGCTTTTGCAGGAAATTCTTACCGAATATTTTGGTATGGATATGAATGCTATGATGCAGATGGGTGAAAATTACGGAATGACCCAAAGCTCACCTATGATGTCAATGGGCAATAACGCTGTTCTATGGCAGGAAATGCTTACCGGTGATAATGGTGACCTTATAAATCCCGTTATCAAAAAGCAGTATGATTTGGTTTATGGTAGCTGGCCTAATTCCTATAACGAAATAATCTTGGTTCTTGATAAAAATAATGAGCTTGAGGATATGACTTTATATGCTTTGGGTCTCAAATCCAAGGCTGATATTGATGCTATAATGCAAGCGGCAATGAATAAGACTGAGGTTGAGGGTAAAAGCCAGTCATGGAGCTATGAAGAAATATGTGATATGGAATTTAAGGCGGTTCTTAATTCCAATAGCTTCGTTTTGGATGAAAAAACAGGGCTTTATAATGATTTAAGTGCCACCGAAACCGGTAGACAGTATCTTTATGATAACGGTATAACCCTTAAAGTAACCGGTATTATCCGTCCAAATGAGGATGCTGTAGGCGGAATGTTAAGAGGTTCTATCGGTTATACAAAGCTTCTTACCGAATATATTATAAATGAATCGGGTAAATCATCTGCTGTTAAGGCACAGCTTGATAATCCTTATATTGATATTTTTACAGGTCTTCCATTTAAGGATAGCTCTTCAGATTTAGATGTATCACAAAAGGCGGCAGAATTTAAAGAGCATATTACCCAGCTTGATGATAGGGGAAAGGCTGAGTCTTATATCAAGATAATGAGTATTCCCGAAGATTCACAGGTAAAGCTTTATGTTGAGCAGATGTTAGGCTCTATGACTCGTGAAAAAATGGAGGCCACGCTTTCACAGGTTCTATCCAATGAAATGAATATGAATGCTGAAGATGTGAAATCTTATGTTGAATCTATGAGTGATGAAGATATGAAAAAAATGTTTTCAACAATGATTTCCGAACAGTACAAAAAGCAGTACGCTGAGGGTGTTAAGGCTCAGCTTTCGGCATACTCCACAGCCCAGCTTTCGGCAATGCTTCAGCAAGCATTCCCATCATATACCGAAGAAATGTGCGCTAAGTATTATGATGAGGTTCTTGTTTTCTCCGAATCTGATTATGAAACCAATATGTCAAAGCTCGGTAATGTTGACCTTGATAACCCCTCAACAATAAATCTTTTTGCATCAACCTTTGACAGTAAGGATGTTATTGAGGCTGCTATTGCCGATTATAATAAGGATGTAGAGGAAATGTCACGCATAACCTATACCGATTATATTGGTATAATGCTTTCGTTTGTCACAACCGTTATTGATGCAATTACCTATGTTCTTATTGCCTTTGTTTCAATATCTCTTGTTGTTTCGTCAATTATGATAGGTGTTATAACCCTTATTTCTGTTCAGGAAAGAACAAAGGAAATAGGTATACTTCGTGCAATAGGTGCTTCAAAGCGCAATGTTTCAAGTATGTTTAATGCCGAAACGGTGATAATAGGATTTTCTTCGGGTGCATTGGGTGTGATAATAACCTATTTACTGTGTATACCAATCAATATAATCCTTCACGCAGTAACGGGAATAAGTGCTTTAAATGCTCAGCTTCCCATTCTTGTAGGATTATTGCTTGTGGGAATAAGCATTTTGCTTAACCTATTCTCAGGAATTATTCCCTCAAGAAGTGCCGCTAAAAAAGACCCCGTTGTAGCGCTTAGAACCGAATAATTTAATTTATATTTGTTTAACTGAATAAAAATAACTCAAAACGGCTCATTATAATTAATGGGCCGTTTATACTTGATTTGTTCATATATTTCTATTAAAATTTTATTTGTTAATACTTAACTGTAAAGGAAGATTTTTTTATGTGGTGGATAGTATTGGCTTTTGCCGCAGTTTTGCTTGGTATTGCACTGTATTTATATACATTTATTAAAAGAAGCTTTGTCACCTTCGGGGCTCCCACGGATAAAAAATGGGTTAAAATAATAATGCTTCTTGCCACCTTTGCACTCAGTGCTTGGTGTGTTAATTTTGGCGGTATAGGTGTTATATTTGTATTTTATGTCATAATGCTTGCCTTGATTTTACAGCTTGTAAATTTTATTCTGAAAAAATCATTTAAACAAAGGTTTAAAAACGGTTTTTCGCTTTGGAAAAAGATATATGGCAGTGGGCTTGTGCCTGTTTTTGTAACAGTGCTTGTTTTGATAATGGGATATTTTAATCTCCATAATGTTGTTGAAACAAAATATACCGTTTATACACAAAAGGATATACGGGATGAGGGGTATCGTGTAGCCCTTATTGCCGATGTTCATTTTGGCGTTTCCCTTAATTATGATGAAATGCTTGAAAAATGTGAGGAAATCAGCAGTAAGGATTTGGATATGGTGATACTTTGCGGTGATATTGTTGATAATTCCACCTCAACCGAACAAACCAAGCAGGTATTTAAAGCTCTTTCTACCATTAAATCCGAATACGGTGTATTTTATACTTACGGTAATCACGATCGCCCAATGTCTTTGCTTAAAAGTGAATTTACCGAAAATGAGCTTATCCGTATTATAGAGCGAGACGGCATAACCATTTTAAAGGATGAAATTTTTGAGATTGGTGATGATTTTGTTCTTGTCGGTAGGGATGACCGTAGTGTTGATAGGGGAGAAAAACCTCGTCTTTCCATTGATGAGCTTATGAAAAAGGTTGATAAAAGCAATTTTATTTTAACACTTGACCATCAGCCTAATCAGTATGCCGAAAACGGTAAAGCAGGAACCGATCTGATCATTTCGGGTCATACACACGGCGGTCAGATATTCCCAATAAATATTGTGCAGGAATTAATTAAATTTAATGACGGTGTTTATGGCAGATACCAAATTGATAACGATACTGAGGCAATAGTAACATCAGGCTTTGCAGGATGGAGCTATCCCGTTAAGACGGCATCGCCTGCAGAATATGTGATAATAGATATAAAGCACAAATAAACTTTAAACAGAAAAATGTAAAAATTATATTGATAAACGAAAGAAATTTTATATAAACTGCCTTATACTTATTAAGTATCATAGCCTAAGATTGGGCTAAAAAATAAACGGAGGTTAGTTTATGAAAAAATTTTTATCGGTCATTCTGGCGATTACTATGGTGTTTTCTCTTTTTGCAGGATTAAATGTTTTTGCGGAGGAAACTGATTTGAGTAACACAGTAATGACAGCAGAGCGTAAGCGCTCAGCTTATGCTGAAAGCAGCAATATTTTGGGAACTGCTGTTCATTCAAGTATTGCAAACAGCTCAGGAACAGATATGCCAAAGGCAGGTTTTGTGTATGATGTACCGGCAGAGCCGGATACCCACAACCTTTCTATGCGCCTTAGCTCTCCTAAGGTTACAGGTATAGGTGTTACGGGTGTTCGTGAATACTTTACATTCACACCTTATGCAAAGATTCTTGGCGGCGTAGATGCGTTTATGGTGTATATGGAATTGCCTGAGTACAATAAGTACGGTGAGCAGTGGTCAATGCGTTCGCTTTCGTTCCAGATGTATGATGAGGGTGTAACTGCTCAGTGGAAGACTCCTTGCAATATGACCATTAAGTATCTTGAAAATGACGCTACTGCCTGGGTTACCACTACGGTAGGTGCAAACGGTGAGTATTATCTCCCAAGCGGCTTTAAGGGATACATAAAGATGTATTTTAATACCGCAACAAACGGTAATTCCAGCGAAAATCTTTATGATTTTCTTAACAGCAAGGGAATTACTACCGATGATGAATTTATTATCGGTTGTATGCAGTTTGAAGTCAACTATATCGGCGGAGCATACGGTGATGTAGTTATCGGTGGTATGTATAACGTTATTTCTGATGGTGATGCTCTTACCGCTAATCTTTCGGATGATGGCGGCACTGCACATAAAAAGGTTGCAAAGCTCACAGGAACCAATCGCCATGTAGGAGAAGGTGTTACCGAATTTTGGAACCAGAGAGGTAACTATGAGGTAAATGTAGGCGATGATATAACCTACGGCGTATTGGCATTTGATAATTTTGGAACTGCTGTACGCACATGGGCTTCTCCCGCTATCGGTGCAAAGCACCCTGAAATGAAGATTTCTTCTGAAACAGCAACAGGTAATGCTTACGGTGTTACAGGTAGATTTTCTTCTGAAATGTGGACACCTATTGACCCGGAAATCGGTGCATTCGGTATGTATCTTGAATTACCCAAATATGCTGATGGCGATCAGTGGATAATTATGAATAAGTCTTTCGCATTTAGCGATGGAACTGTTACAAAATATATGTCGCCAAATAATATGAAGATTTCTTACCTTGCAATAGATGGTAAGGAATGGGTAGATTCTGTTACAAGTTCTTCGGGTCATTTTTATCTTCCCAGCGGCTTTAAGGGATATGTTAAGTGCTACCTTAAAACTGCAACCGACGGTAATACAACCACAAGTTTCTTTGATGCTTTAAAGGCTAACGGAATTAACTATGAAACCAAATTGCAGATAAACGCATATCAGTTTGATGTTAAGCGTGTAGGCGGAGAGTATGGCGACCTTATTATAGGCGGTCCTTACGGCTTAAAGGCAGACGGTAATTCCTTGGAAGCTAATATTACTGACTGGAAATATAAAAACAACGTTTCTAAAATCACAACCTATGAACCCACCCTTACTGCAACCCGTAAGAATTATGCTTATTTTGACGGCAATACATATTATGAGGGTGCGGCTGTTAATAAGAGTGTAGCACAAATTTGGGATCTTAAGTGGTATACAGATAGCGGTGCATCTCAGGCAGCTCTTTCTTGGACAGCTCCTGTAGAGCCTGATACAAACAACGCCGCTGTTCGTGCTCATTCGGATATCGCAGAAGGTCAGGGTATACCGGTAGGCCCTGCTAATATGATTATTCACCCCAATACTGAGATTGACCCTGAAATAAATGCTCTTATGCTTTATGTTGAACTCCCGTTCCAGGGTACACCTATGGTAGACGGTAATTATCAGTATGCGGCTTATACAATAAAGACCAATGCAGGTACATTCTATCAGCACAGATCAAGTGCAAAGTTCGGCAGAATGTATAATATGGCAGTAAGCTATCTTGAGCGTGACGGTAAAGAGTGGAAAACGGTTGAAAATTCTGCTGATAATGAGTATGTTTTACTTCCTAACGGATTTAAAGGCTATATTAAGCTTCATCTTGATACTGCCGTTACGGATACAGCAACAGGTAAAACATTATATGAGCATCTTGAAAGTCAAAGCCTTGATACTACAAAGCCTTTCCGTGTTACTGATATAAATATTGTATTTGGTTGGCTTGGCGGTAAGTTTGGAGATTTCGTTGTAGGCGGTATGTATGAGATTACCGAAGACGGCAACGGAATCTATGCAAATCTTTCCGACTCTGACGGTTCAAATGCTAAGTATGCCTGTCTTACTACCTTCAAGAGCGATAACGAAGCTCGTATAGATGCTATAGAAGATGTTGTAAACAATAAGGCTAACCCCACTATTGCAGACGGTGAAGCTATTCACAATGCTATTGATGCTTACAATAATATAGCTGATGAATATGCAGACAATATAACCGCAGAAACACTTAACGCACTCTATGATATTGAGGAGGCTCATAATGTATATCGTCCTCAGTTTGTAGGTTCTACCGTTAAGAATGCTCCTTTTGATGATGACCAGGCTCTTCGTATTGATATGACCATTGATACCACAGCAGCTTCAGCTGCAGGCTACACCGTTTCCGAATACGGTATAGTAGTTCTCAAGGATCAGCTTTGGAGCAACAGTGCAAGATTTGATGAAACCGCTGAAAACGGCACCGTTTATAAGCAGACCGATATTGCTGATGATGCTGTTATAAATTACAGCTTCCTTATTGAAACCAATGATGCGGATGTAATTCAGCTTGACCACTATGTGCGTTCTTATGTTGTTTATACAAATGGCGCAGAATCTGTTACCGTTTGGAATGCAAGATATGCAAGAGATGCCTACACAACAGTTGGCGGCGGTACGGTTGAAGGTACGGTTGCCGCTACAAATGAGTTCTATTACAGAACTTCAATTATCGAAACCTCAAGCTATCTTGATATTGCTGTTATGGCAGGCGCTCAATACGGCGATGTTGATATGAACGGCTTTGTTGAGACCGATGACCTTGTATCTCTCAGAAAGCATTTGATTGGTATAAACAAAAATGTTTATGAATTCATTTCTGATGTAAATGATGATGAGAAGGTAAACGTTAAAGACCTTGTTCGTTTCAAGAAATACTTTGCCGATACCGAAAATGTAAAGATCGGCGCTGATACCTATACCACATATTCATATATTGAAACTCCTGTAAGCGAAGTAGTTGAGTCTGCGGCTATGTCCCTTTATAATGCTGCAGCTGCTACCGAAGCTGATACCGACATTACCGTTACCTCCTTTAATGTAGGTCACTTCTATTTGGGCACACAGGACGGTATTAACCCCGGTGCTTACGGTGCTGATAATGCCCAGGCTGCACTTAACGGTTGGGAGGCTTTATTTGCAAAGGCTGCCGAAAAGAGCGATATTTATGCCTTCCAAGAGTTTGGACAAAAGTATTACTGGGATGATACTACAACTATTCTTCCCGATGAAGTAATGCTTGGTGAGGGTAAGCCCTTTAAACAGCTTGAAAGATTCTTCGGTTATACTCAGGGTCAAATGGAAATGGGAATGGCATTCGGTGCTACTTCGGGAAGCGAATATGATGTACATAACATTTCCTATGGTTATGTTGGCGGTAAAGATACCTATTATCGTCGTGCATACATTAAAGGCTATATTACCATTAAGGGTGTAGAGGTTGCTATTATTTCCATCCATCCGGGCGGCTATGGCAGTGCTAAAGGTAACTCTTGGGATAATGGCTCATTTATGTGGAAAGACTGCTTTGATGAGCTTGTAGCTTTGATGAATGAAGAAGAATATTGTATCGTTTTAGGTGATACCAATACCAATACCTGCGGTGCTTATATGCAGTCAAGAGGTATGAATATTGCTAACTGCGGTAAATTTGGTGACTTAAATACCAATATGTATCATACAGATACCTATATTGACAATGTATTTACAACACCTAATATAGATATTGTTACTGTTGAGGTTGTTGCCGAAGATCGTGGTGGTTCCGACCATTATCCGATCACTGCAGGACTTTTCGTTAATACCAAAATGGGAAGCACAAAGGGAATGTTTAATATTTCTGTGGATTCATTAGGATTTGCTACAGGAAGATATTAATTATTAATATTTATTTTTAAACTTAAACACCGTCTCGCTGAGTTTTCAGCGGGGCGGTGTTTTGTAATTTGAAATTATAAAAAACAAATTTTAAAGGTTTACTTTTTAAAGTATTTCGTGTAAAATATAATTACTGTTTAAAATGGGGTGATTTGTTGAAACGGTTGGTTATTATCGGCGGTGGTGCGGCCGGAACAATGGCGGCAATCAGTGCGGCTTCACAGCTTGAAAATACAGCCTGTGATATTACAATAATTGAAAAAAACAGCCGCCTTGCCAGAAAGGTTATGATAACAGGTAGGGGCAGATGTAATGTTACTAATAATTGTGACCTTGAAACCCTTATTGCAAATACCCCTAAAAACGGCAAATTTTTATACTCTGCATTTTCGGCTTTTTCCGCATCTGATGTTATGAGTTTTTTTGAGAATCATAAAGTGCCGCTTAAAACTGAACGTGGTAACCGTGTTTTTCCTGTTTCGGATAAAGCGGTAGATATTGTTGATGCCCTTGCAAAAGCCGTTAAATCAAATGGCGTTTCGGTTGTTGAGGGAGCAGTGGCAGAAATTATTACCGAAGAAAATGCCGTAAAGGGTGTTTTGCTTGATGATGGAAGAACCTTTGGGGCAGATGCCGTAATTCTTTCAACAGGTGGTGCATCCTATCCTCTCACAGGGTCTACGGGGGATGGTTATATAATTGCTCAAAAATTAGGTCATACCATAACACCTATTACAGCCTCCCTTATTCCGCTTGAATGTCATGAGGGTTTTTGCTCACGGCTTTCGGGGTTATCCCTTAAAAATGTAACCCTTTCTGTTTATGAAGAGGGTAAACGCCGTCCTGTATTTTCTGAAATGGGAGAAATGCTTTTTACCCACTTTGGCATTTCCGGTCCATTGGTGTTAAGTGCATCTGCACATCTTCGTGATATAGAAAAACGCAATTATACTGCGGTTATTGACCTTAAACCTGCACTATCCGCAGAACAGCTTGATAAACGTATTCTGCGTGATTTTGAAGAAACACTTAATCGTGATTTTATAAATTCGTTGGATAAATTGCTTCCTAAAAGCCTTATACCCGTGGTTGTGTCTCTTACGGGAATTGCTCCCGATACAAAGGTGAACAGTATTAGCCGTGCTGAGCGTCAGCGCCTTTGTGATGTTATTAAGAGCTTAACACTTCATATTACCCGTTCACGTCCTGTTGAGGAAGCAATTATAACCCGTGGCGGAATTTCCGTTAAAGAAATAGTGCCGGGTAGTATGTCCTCAAAAATTATAGAAAATCTTTATTTCGCAGGTGAAATAATAGATGTTGATGCTTATACAGGCGGCTTTAATCTGCAGATTGCCTTTTCAACAGGCTTCTTGGCAGGAAAAAGCGCCGTGCAAAATATGTTAGGAGAATAGTTATGATTTCTGTTGCTATTGATGGTCCTGCCGGTGCGGGAAAAAGCAGTCTTGCAAGGGCTGCCGCAAAGGAACTTGGGTTTATATATGTAGATACGGGTGCTCTTTACCGCACTTTGGGTTTGAAATTAATCAGAACAAATACATCTGTTGAGGATATTTTGCTTGTTGAACAACTGCTTAAAACAACCAAGGTTGAAATAAGGTTTGTTCAAGATGAACAGCATGTTTTTTTGGATGGTGAGGATGTTACTTCTCTTATCCGTACACCTGAAGTTTCAATGACAGCTTCAAAGGTTTCGGCAATACCTGCCGTTCGTGCATATCTTCTTGAGATGCAACGCTCTTTGGCAAAAAGTAATAATGTTTTAATGGATGGCCGTGATATAGGTACTGTGGTTCTCCCAAATGCTACGGTTAAAATTTTCTTAACCGCATCCGTTGAGGAACGAGCAAAAAGAAGATATAAGGAGCTTGTGGAGAAGGGGAGCAATGTTACCTTTGATGAGGTTTATGCCGATATTGAAAAACGTGATTATGCAGATAGCCATCGTGAAATAGCCCCATTAAAGCCTGCGGATGATTCCAAAATTGTAGATACCACAGGGCTTTCTATTGAGGAATCACTCAATCTTTTGCTTAAAACCGTAAATGAAGGAATTGAAGAAAAATGAATATAACACTTGCAAAAACTGCAGGGTTTTGCTTTGGGGTAGATCGTGCCGTTCAAATGGTTTATGATCTTTTGGATAGTGGCGCAAAGGTTTGTACTTTAGGGCCTATAATCCATAATCCTCAGCTTGTGGAGGAGCTTTCTCAGCGTGGAGTCAGAATAGTTGAAAGTGTCGATGAGGTGCGTGAGGGAGAATCGCTTGTTATCCGTTCTCACGGTGTGGGTAAATCGGTGTATGAGCAAGCGGCAAAGCTTAATGTGGTAGTGGCAGATGCCACCTGTCCTTTTGTTGCAAAAATTCATAAAATTGTAGAGCAATATAGCAGTGAAGGATATACTGTTTTGATAGCGGGTGACCGTGATCATCAAGAGGTAAAGGGTATATGTGGTCATTGTAAAGGTGAATATTTTGTCTTTGCAGATAGTACGGAACTTGAAAATTTATTAAAAAATGATCAAAATCTTAAAGAAAAACAGCTATGTGTAGTGGCTCAAACCACTTTTTACGCAAAAAAATGGAATTTTGCTAAAGAAATTTTAAAAAAAGTATGTACAAATGCAAAAATATTTGATACAATATGTAATGCGACTTCAATGCGCCAACAAGAGGCGGGTGAACTTTCGTCTGTGTGCGATGTAATGGTTGTCATCGGTGGCAGGCATAGTTCAAACACGGCAAAGCTTTTTGCAGTGTGCTCGTCAAACTGTGGTAGAGTTTATTCTGTGGAAACTGCGGCGGAGCTTCCGCTTAAAAGTTTATATGGATATAACTCTATTGGGGTTGTCGCCGGTGCTTCTACGCCGGCGGGTATTATAAAGGAGGTTATTAAAACCATGTCGGAAAATTTACAACCGGTAGATGAACAGATGGAGGGAAATGAAACTGTTCAAAAAAGCTTCGAGGAAATGACGGATGAGGAAGCATTTGAGGCTTCGCTCCAAAACCTGACAGGAGATCAGAAGGTAAGCGGTATCGTATTGGCCGTTAACAATTCTGAGGTCCAGGTGGACATCGGCAGAGGCCTTGCAGGCTACATAACAGCTGCTGAATATTCTCTCGATCCCGATGTCAAGTTGACGGAGGAAGTTAAGGTCGGCGACACGCTCAACCTTATTATTATGAAGGTCAATGACCAGGAAGGAACTGTAATGCTTTCCAAGCGCCGCTATGATGCTATAGCCGGTTGGGATAAGATCGTTACCGCAAAGGAATCTCAAGAGATCCTTACGGGAGTTGTCCGTGATGTTGTCAAGGGCGGCGTTGTTGTTTATTCTGATAACGTTCGTATCTTTATCCCCGCTTCTCAGGCAACCGCTTCTCGTAACGATTCTTTGGATGACCTTAAAGGTCAAGAGGTTTCTTTCCGTATTATTGAAATCGGCAGAGGCCGTAAGGCTGTCGGTTCTATTCGCAGCGTACTTCGTGAACAGCGTAAGGCTGCAGAAGAGAAGGTTTGGGCTTCTTTAGCTGTTGGTGACCGTTTCACAGGTACAGTTAAGTCTCTCACAAGCTATGGTGCATTTGTTGACATTGGCGGCGTTGACGGAATGGTTCATATTTCTGAGCTTTCCTGGCAGCGTATTAAAAACCCGTCTGAGGTTGTTGCTGTTGGCGATGTAATCGAAGTTTATGTTAAGGCTATTGATACTGAGAAGAAGAAGATTTCTCTCGGTTATAAGAAGGCAGAGGATAACCCTTGGGCTATCTTCCAGAGCAACTATAATGTTGGTGATGTTGCTACCGTTAAGGTTGTAAGCATTACAAGCTATGGTGCTTTTGCTCGCATTATACCCGGAATTGACGGTCTTATTCACATTTCTCAGATTGCTAACAAGCACATTGAAAAGCCACAGGATGAATTGACCGTTGGTCAAGAGGTTGAGGCTAAGATCATTGCTGTTGATCTTGAGAAAAAGCGTGTAAGCCTTTCTATCCGTGCTTTGCTTGAGCCTGCTGCTCCCGCAGTAGAAGAGGAAGCTGCTGATGTAACTGCTGCTGACGAAACCGTTGCAGTTATCGCATCCGCAGAAGATGCAGCAGCTGCTGCTGAATCGGTTGCAGAAGAAGCAACAGAAGAATAATCCAATTTAAACGGCCTTGTGTTTCACAAGGTCGTTTTTTGTGTGTCAAATTTACTATATCTTTTCGTTTGATTTAGGTGAATATTGCCAATATTGCCGAAAAATAAAAAAATTGTTAATTTATAAACATAATATCTTGCAAAAAAGGGAAAAATCGGTTAAAATATAAACAGAAAATTTTAGGAGGTAATTCCAATGGTTAAAGTTGCTATCAATGGTTTTGGCCGTATTGGCCGTCTCGCATTCCGTCAGATGTTTGGTGCTGAAGGCTACGATGTAGTAGCTATCAATGACCTTACAAAACCCTCTATGCTTGCTAATCTTTTAAAGTATGATACAGCACAGGGTGGTTACTGCGGATACATCGGTGAGGATCGTCACACTGTTTCTGCTGATGATGAAGCAGGTACTATCACAGTTGACGGTAAAACCCTCAAGATCTATGCTGAGAAGGACGCTAAGGATCTTCCTTGGGGTGAGCTCGGTGTAGATGTAGTTCTTGAGTGCACCGGTTTCTACTGCTCTAAAGAAAAGTCTCAGGCTCATATCGATGCAGGTGCTAAGAAGGTTGTTATTTCTGCTCCCGCAGGCAATGATCTTCCCACTATCGTTTACAGCGTTAATGAGAATACCCTTACTAAGGATGATACTATCATTTCTGCTGCTTCCTGCACAACTAACTGTCTTGCTCCTATGGCTAAGGCTCTTAACGATTATGCAGCTATCCAGAGCGGTATCATGAGCACAATTCATGCTTACACCGGCGATCAGATGATTCTTGATGGTCCCCACAGAAAGGGTGACCTCCGTCGTGCACGTGCAGGTGCTGCTAACATTGTTCCTAACTCTACAGGTGCTGCAAAGGCTATCGGCCTTGTAATTCCTGAGCTCAATGGTAAGCTTATCGGTTCTGCACAGCGTGTTCCTGTTCCTACTGGTTCTACCACCATCCTTACCGCTGTTGTTAAAGGTACAGATGTAACTAAGGAAGGCATCAACGCTGCTATGAAGGCTGCTGCAAGCGATTCCTTTGGTTATAACGAGGATCAGATCGTTTCTTCCGATGTTATCGGTATGCGTTACGGTTCTCTCTTTGATGCTACTCAGACAATGGTATCCAAGGTTGCTGATGATCTTTATGAGGTACAGGTTGTTTCTTGGTATGATAACGAGAACAGCTATACAAGCCAGATGGTTCGTACTATTAAGTACTTTGCTGAGATCTAATTCCATTTAATTTTAAAACCGTCCTTCAAAACGAAGGACGGTTTTTTTTATATACCTAATTCATCAAGTAAAATATATAAATTTTCGTCTGAATATTCAATTTCTGCTGAAAAAAGCCGTATAATTTCAATCATGTCATCAAAATTAAAGCTTTGTGTTTTGCTCCAAATTACCGCACCTATTGAGCGAATAAGTAAAACGGTAAACGCTGTAAATCTGGCTTTTTCAATTATGCTTTGTTCATCAAAAGCATTTGAAAAATGGCGGTAAAGCATATAAACAGCTAACTGTTCGTATTCTGTTTGACGCATTTCCATAAAGCAGTCAAATCCGTCAAAATCCGCATTTTTAAAGCCCAATTTAAGTGTTGTAAGCGTTTTTGTCCATTCTTCATCAAGCCGTTCTAATGAAAGCAAAATATCGAAAAAAATATAAATCGAGTCAAAATCAAAATCAGTATTGCAAATGTAAAGCATTTCCTTTAAACGCTCTAAAACGTTTTTATTTCTGTCTTGCAAAACCTTTAATATTTTGTCACGCAGTAAAATTATAGTGTCGGTTGTTTCTATGTTGCCTATGAGTATCATGGGCGTTTTTTTGCCGATAATAAGCCTTGCCGCAGCTTCACAGCTTAAACCAAGACCAATTTCGGTGCGGTCGGGAAGCTGATTGCGGAATCTTGGATGGTCGGCGCAAATTTCGCATAAATGCTCTTCTCCCAATTCGATTATTATATCACATAAATTTTTTTTATTTAAAAACGGACAGCGCTCTTTTTCACCTAAAATAAAGTGTGGCTGTTCTTTAAAAGCTATGTTATTTTTTAATTTTTCGCCAAAATCACCCGAAACAGTTTTGTAAAATTCAAGTGTGTTGTCATCAATATCAATTTCCCATCCGATGCAGCAGTTGTGACGGCATTCGCCCTTTATGCAGTTGAAATCCTTGTAGTAATCGGGATAAATATAGTTCATAAATAAACTCCTCCGTATATATACGCATTAAATATAACATTTTTATTTGCTTTTTACAAGATGAATAATCGTTATTTCAAAACAAATTATAATATTGTATGATTAACTTTTTGGAGGATAAAAATGGCAAAAAGAGTAGGGAACAGAACTATAATTTTACAAAACCATCCTCATATAACAGGCTATGGTTCTGTAGTTGGTAAAAAGGAGCATGAAGGACCTCTTGGGAAAGAATTTGATTCTTTCAGCGTTGATAGCCGTTTTGGAGAAAAAACTTTTGAGAAGGCGGAAAGCCGTTTGCAAATGCTGGCTGCTCAAAAAGCTATAGAGCGTGCAGATGTGAGAAAAAATGAGATAGATTTGATTTTTGCAGGCGATTTGCTCAATCAATGTATAGGCAGTTCTTTCGGTCTTCGTGAATTGGGAGTTCCGTTTTTGGGGCTTTACGGTGCGTGCTCAACTATGGCTTTGGGTACAGCACTTGCTTCGATAATGGTTGATTGCGGTGCGGCAAAAATTGCCGCAGCAGTAACATCCTCGCATTTTTGTTCTGCTGAGCGTCAGTATCGCTTTCCTCTTGAATATGGTTCTCAGCGTACACCAACCTCACAATGGACTGTGACCGGTTCCGGAGCATTGGTTATACAGATTGATGAAAATGGTTCGTCGCCGTATATCGAAAAGGTAACCTTTGGTGAAATAACCGACCTCGGCGTCACAGACTCCAATAATATGGGTGCGGCAATGGCACCGTCTGCTGCTTCTACTCTAAAACATTTCTTTCACGATACTTCAACCGGTCCTGAGGATTATGATGTGATTTATACGGGGGATTTGGGAAGTGTGGGCACACAGCTTTTGTATGAGCTTATGGATGATGAGGGGTATAATCTTCGTTGTCATCACAGTGATTGTGGGCTGATGATGTTTGATATGAAAAAACAAAATGTGGGAGCAGGTGGTTCGGGCTGTGGATGCAGTGCTTCTATTTTAGCCTCTTTTATAATGCATCGCTTTATGGAAGGGGATTTTCATAATATTTTGTTTATGTCCACGGGAGCTTTGCTTTCGCCTACATCAACCCAGCAGGGTGAAAGTATACCCGGTGTTAGCCATCTTATAAACATCAAAAAAGATTGACAAAACGCTGTGTAAAAAGTATAATTTAATTGATGTGTAAGGCAATTAAACCCTGTCACAAAACGGCAGGGTTTTGTTTATGATAATAAAGGGAGGGATAGTTTTGGAGGAAAAGATATTAGAGCTTATTAAAAATAAAAAATACGGACTTCTCAAAACAACCCTTTCGGAAATGAACCCTGCTGATATAGCGTTGATTTTTGATGTTATTGAACCGGGAGAGCTTACGCTTATTTTTCGTATTCTTCCTAAGGAATTAGCGGCTGAGGTATTTGTTGAAATGGATAGTGATATGCAACAAATACTGATTGAAAGCTTTAGTGATGCTGAGCTTCGTGCCGTTATGGATGAGCTTTTCATGGATGATACGGTTGATATTATTGAGGAAATGCCTGCAAACGTTGCCAAAAGAATTTTGCATCAAACCGATGCTAATACACGCTGTATGATAAATCAGCTGCTTGCTTATCCCGATGTTAGTGCAGGTAGCATTATGACTACCGAGTATGTTGATTTAAAGCGTGATATGACGGTTGAACAGGCATTTGACCGCATAAGAAAAATAGGTGTTGATACTGAGATTATATATACCTGCTATGTAATGGATAAGGGCAGGCGTTTGCAGGGTATTGTTTCGGTAAAAGATCTTCTTCTCAATGATAAAAACTGCATAATAGGTGACATAATGGATGAAAATATCATCTATGCCACCACCCTTGATGATAAAGAGGAAGTAGCAGGTCTTTTTGAAAAGTACGATATGATAGCACTTCCTGTTGTTGATAAAGAGGGAAGACTTGTTGGAATAATCACCGTTGACGATGCTATTGATGTTTTGCAGGAAGAAGCAAGCGAAGATATTGAAAAAATGGCGGCTATTTTGCCAAGCGAGAAAACCTATTTGAAAACAGGTGTTTTTGAAACATTTAAAGCGCGTATTCCGTGGCTTTTGTTCCTTATGATTTCCGCAACATTTACGGGTGCTATTATTTCGGCATTTGAGTCGAAGCTCACTATTTTCCCTGCACTTATTGCATTTATTCCTATGCTTATGGGTACGGGCGGTAATTCGGGTAGCCAATCCTCCGTAACAATTATTCGTGCATTATCACTTGGGGATATTGAGTTTGGTGATATTTTGCGTGTTATATGGAAAGAGTTGAGAGTAGGTCTTTTTTGCGGAGCTGTACTTTGTATTGTGAATTTTATTAAGCTGTATTTGGTGGATTTCCTTTTAATGGACAGCTTTGATTTAAAACACGAAATTTCTGAAATGATTACGGTTTGTATCACCTTGTTTTTTGTTGTAATTGTAGCCAAATTCATAGGCAGCACGCTTCCTATACTTGCTAAAAAGCTTGGGTTTGACCCTGCTGTTATGGCAAGTCCTTTGGTAACAACTATACTTGATGCAATATCCTTGTTTATCTATTTCACAATAGCAGGGGTGCTTCTTGGAATATGAATATATTATTTGAAGATGACCAAATAATTGTTTGTGAAAAGCCTTACGGTATGCTTTCGCAAGCGGATTCTGCAGGGAATGAAAGTGCTGTATCTTATCTTGAAAAGCATACAGGTTCAAGTATTTATCCGGTGCATCGTCTTGATAAAACCACAAAAGGAATAATGGTTTTTGCAAAAAATTCCGTTGCTGCCGCATCTTTATCAAAACAAATAACCGCTAATGTATTTGTGAAGGAATATAAGGCAACCGTACATGGTGAGCCAAAACTACCAAGCGGTACTTTTGAGGATTTGCTTTTTTATGATCGCCGTAAGGGTAAATCTTATGTTGTTAAGCGTGAGCGTGCAGGTGTTAAAAAAGCGGTACTTCATTATAAAGTTTTAGAAAAAAACGAAAATAGGGGAGGTGTTGTTTCTTTGGTGCATATCCGTCTTGAAACGGGAAGAACGCATCAAATCCGTGTTCAGTTTGCAAGCCGTGGATTTCCTCTTTTGGGAGACCGCCGTTATGGTGCTTCAGATAAGGAAAAGGAAATTGCACTTTGTGCCTATAGGCTTTCTTTTAAACATCCGTTATCGGGTGAATTAATGGATTTTTCAATCTGACTGATTTTTATATTACAGGGGGATTGTTATGAAAATAGAATGGAAAAGCTGTTTTAAGGTTGGGGTCAGCATATTTTTGTTGTATCTTTGCATTCATTATTGGAAATTGGTATCAACCTTTTTTTCAGGAACCCTTGGTGCATTGATTCCGCTTGTTATAGGCGGTGCGGTTGCTTATATAGTTAATATTCCAATGGGCGCCTATGAAAAATGTTATTTTCCAAAAACCAATAAAAAATGGCTTATTAAAAGTCGCCGTCCGGTGTGCCTTGTTGCGGCTTATTTGTCAATAGTTGCAATTATAAGTGTTGTTATAATGCTTGTTGTTCCACAGCTTATTTCCTGCGTCAGCCTTTTAATAGATGAAGTTCCCGGTATAATGAAGGGCTTTGTTAAATGGACCGAAAATATTGATTACATACCTAAGGATTGGGTGAATTCAATCAAAAAAATCGATTGGGAATCCTGGATAGGTAATATGGCAGGAATTTTATCATCGGGTGTTGGTAATGTTATGGGAACCGTTATAAACACCGTTTCGGTTGTTTTTTCGGGTGTTTTCTCAGGTTTTATTGGTTTGGTTCTTTCGGTTTATATTCTTGCCGAAAAAGAAAAGATTTTAATGCTTTTTGAAAAGCTTAAAAAACGCTTTTTGCCTGAAAAGATTTATAAAAAAATTGATTATGTGTCTTCTGTGATAAATAGAAGCTTTCGCCATTACATAATAGGTCAATGTACAGAAGCGGTTATTTTGGGTGTTCTTTGTATGTTGGGTATGCTTGTATTAGGCCTGCCTTATGAATCAATGATAGGCGCTTTGATTGCTTTCTGTGCGTTAATACCTGTTGTTGGCGCTTTTATTGGTGCAGGAATCGGAGCTTTTATGATTCTTACCGTTGACCCGATTAAAGCGGTAATTTTCCTCATATTTATTATTGTGCTTCAGCAGCTTGAGGGTAATATTATTTATCCAAAGGTAGTGGGCTCCAAATTGGGACTTCCTGCAATTTTAGTTTTGGCTGCGGTATCGGTTGGTGGCGGAATAATGGGAGTGTTCGGCATGCTGTTGGCAGTGCCGTTAACCTCTGCATTGTGGCACATCCTTAAAGATAAGCTGAATGAGGAACACAAAATTAAAGATAAGCAAAGTTAGGTTTGGTATATAAAAAACCCTCCTTAGAGTGATACTGATTTTAAAGTATCTGTCTAAGGAGGGGTTAATTTTTTTATTTACTTGTTCCTAAGGAGGTTTCCTTTTGGATTACATCGTGTGCTCCGCCTTCAATAATACTTGTTGCAGAAACGAGTGTGAGCTTTGCTTTTTGCTGGAATTCTGAGATGTTGAGTGCACCGCAGTTGCACATAGTGGATTTAACCTTGCTTAAAGATAAAGCAACATTATCCTTTAAAGAACCTGCATAAGGAACATAGGAGTCAACACCTTCTTCAAAAGAAAGCTTCTTATCACCGCCAAGGTCATAACGCTGCCAGTTTCTTGCTCTGTTAGAGCCTTCGCCCCAATATTCTTTGTAATAGGTTCCGCCAATGTTTACCTTGTTGGTCGGGCTTTCATCAAAACGGGCAAAATAACGACCAAGCATCATAAAGTCAGCACCCATGGCAAGAGCTAAGGTCATATGATGATCGTGAACAATACCACCGTCAGAACATACAGGAACATAAATACCTGTTTTCTCAAAATATTCGTCACGAGCTTCACAAACCTCAATCAAAGCGGTAGCCTGTCCTCTACCAATACCCTTGGTTTCACGGGTGATACAGATTGAACCGCCGCCAATACCAACCTTTATAAAGTCAGCTCCGGCTTCTGCTAAGAAAAGGAAACCGTCACGGTCAACAACATTTCCTGCACCCACCTTTACAGTATCGCCGTAATGCTCTCTTATCCAGTCGATAGTGAGCTTTTGCCATTCGGAGAAACCTTCAGAAGAGTCAATACAAAGAACATCTGCGCCTGCCTCAACCAAAGCGGGAACACGCTGTGCATAGTCACGTGTATTAATACCTGCTCCAACAACATAACGCTTTTGTTCGTCAAGCAATTCATTGGGGTTAGACTTATGAGAATCGTAGTCCTTGCGGAATACAAAATATTTTAAATTACCGTTTGCGTCAACTATCGGAAGTGAGTTGAGCTTATTATCCCAAATAATATCATTTGCCTGCTTTAAGGTTGTTGATTCATCTGCAGTAACAAGCTTTTGAAGCGGAGTCATAAATTCCTTAACCTTTGTTGCAGGGTCCATTCTGCTTACTCTGTAATCACGGCTGGTAACAATACCTAAAAGCTTACCGTTTTCACTGCCGTCCTCAGTAACGGCAACTGTGGAATAGCCGTTCTTTTCTTTAAGGGCAATAATATCTGCCAATGTTCCTTCGGGAGTGATATTTGAGCCGCTTACAACAAAGCCTGCTTTATAAGCCTTTGCACGTGCAACCATTGCAGCTTCATCTTCTATACTTTGTGAACCATATATAAAGGAAACGCCGCCTTCACGAGCAAGCGCTACAGCCAAGCGGTCGCCCGAAACCGATTGCATTATTGCCGAAGTCATCGGGATGTTCATTGATATAGCGGGTTCCTCACCTTTTTTGAATTTAACAAGCGGGGTTTTAAGGCTGACATTTGCCGGAACACATTCCGAAGAGGAATATCCCGGAACAAGCAGATACTCGTTAAAAGTGTGGGAGGTTTCTTTGAAATAATAAGCCATTTCTCATACTCCTTTATGTTTTATATATTAAGATTATTATACCTTTTGAGACGATACTTGTCAACAAATTTTAAAAAACTGTTAAAACATATAAATTTTTTAAAATCTTTGCAAAAAAAGAGGTGAAATATCTTTAAAAAATGAATAAAAGTTTTCATTATTTGTATTAAAGTCAAGGCTTTTTGATGAAATTGCAGTGTAGTTATTGAAATAGAAATATTACTGTGATATAATCCAAAAGCTTAAATTATATTAAAGGAAGCGAAATGTTTTGCAAAAGTTTTATTTAACTCCAAAATTTTTCACATTGATATGTCATTATAAAAAGGAATGGCTTTTAAAAGATTTAACTGCGGGTATTATTGTTGCTATTATTGCTTTGCCGCTTTCTATTGCCTTGGCATTAGCATCAGGTGTGGAGCCGGCGTGTGGTATTTATACAGCTATTGCAGCAGGATTTTTTGTATCTGTCTTGGGAGGAAGCCGTGTTCAGATAGCGGGTCCCACAGCAGCGTTTGCAACGGTTGTTGCCTCAATTGTTGCAACACAGGGAATGGACGGGCTGTTTATCGCAACAATTCTTGCAGGTATATTGCTTGTTATTATGGGTGTTTTAAAATTGGGTACGCTTATAAAGTATATTCCTTATACCGTTACAACAGGCTTTACATTTGGAATTGCGGTAACAATTCTTGCGGGTCAGATAAAGGATTTTTTAGGTCTTACATACGCATCGGATGTTAAAGCTGTTGAAACTATTGAAAAAATTGAGGCTAATATTAATGCTGCTGATACTTTTAGTTGGCAAGCATTGTTAGTTGGTGTTGTAAGCCTTGCGATACTTATTATTTATCCCAAGGTAGAAAAAAGAATCCCACCCTCTTTAATAGCCGTTATTGTGAGTGCTTTAATGGTTAAGTTTATTCCTGCTTTAGATAAAAATGTTTATACAATAGGTGAGCTTTATACCATTCCGGCAGGTCTTCCAAGTGTTGATTTTGCAGGCATTGAAATTAATATGGATAAGGTTTTGGCTCTTTTGCCTAATGCCTTCACCATTGCCTTGCTTGCAGGAATTGAGTCACTTCTTTCCTGCGTTGTGGCAGATGGAATGATTAACGATAAGCATTATCCAAACGCAGAGCTTGTAGCACAGGGTACAGCAAATATTGCCTCTGTACTGTTCGGTGGTATTCCTGCAACAGGAGCCATCGCAAGAACAGCCGCAAATATAAAAAACGGCGGTAAAACACCTCTTGCAGGTATTGTTCATGCGGCAATTCTTGTTTTGGTTTTGCTGTTCCTTATGCCCTATGCGGGTCTTATTCCAATGCCCGCCATTGCCGCAATTTTGTTTGTGGTAGCTTATAATATGAGTGAGTGGCGAAAGGTTGTTAAAACCGTAAAAACTGCTCCTTGGAAAGAAACCTTGGTTATGCTTGTAACTCTTGTTTTAACGGTTGTTTTTGACCTTGTTGTTGCAATAATTGTAGGTATGTCGTTAGTAATAATTTTTGCTCTTGCAAATAAGCTTTTCAAAAAGAAAGCTTGATCTTTGGTTTTAGTTTTTGCCGATAATCTTTACCGCCCTTTAAAAAAGGGCGGTAAAGCCTGTCGAAAAACCTAAATTTTATTTTTTATGCGGCTTGTAGCCGCATTTTTGTTTTTTCAGCGACAGGTGCGGTGAAAAAATACATCATAAGCGAAAATCCGCTTATGATGCGGATTTTCAAGGGCACAGGGGTGGTATTGGCGGGGATAGAGTGCAGTCAAAAAAATTTTATTTTTTTGCGAACGGCATCCCCGTCCAAGAGAGTGGAGACTTTGTCGACACTCTCTACCGCCCTTTAAAAAAGGGCGGTCTTTTTTTGCAAAAAAATGCATATAATAAATGTGAGCAAAAAAATTATGCAACTGCAATATACAATCTTTTTATTCTTAAAAACGGCTTTGTTAAGCGTTTTTTTAAACTATAATCGCTTTGTGCAACCATCAGTTGCGGTTAAATAGACAAGTGTGGTTGCTTGACTTATCGTTAATCGGTGTTTAAAATTGTTTTAAAACAAAAAACGGAGGAAAAATTATGACTATCGGTCAAAAAATCGCAATTCTTCGTACTGCTATGCAGCTTTCTCAGGAACAACTCGCCGAAAAGCTTTCGGTTTCAAGACAATCGGTTTCAAAATGGGAATCGGATTCTGCTTTGCCTGAGGTGGGTAAGGTTTTGCAGTTGGCTTCACTTTTTAATATAACCACAGATGACCTTTTACGTGATGAAATACCTCTTGAACCAACCTATACCGAAGCCCTTTTCAGACCAAAGGAGGCTATTGCCTTTAATGGGAAATATTTTGGAACAGATGGTTTCAGAGGGGAGGCTAATGTTGACCTTGATGCAATGCATGCTTTTAAAATAGGCAGATTTTTAGGTTGGTATTACTCAACCAAACGCTCAAATAATCGCAGTATGGCTAAAAGGGCAAAAATAGCGGTTGGAAAGGATACCCGCCGTTCAAGCTATATGCTTGAATACGCTATTGTTGCAGGTATAACTTCTTCGGGTGCGGATGCCTGTATGCTTCATGTTACCACAACCCCAAGCGTTGCTTATGTAGTTTGTCAGGAGCATTTTGATTGCGGTGTTATGATTTCGGCTTCGCATAATCCTTATTACGATAATGGTATAAAAATATTAGGCGGCGGGGGAGAAAAGCTTGATGATGCAACACTCGCCTTAATTGAAAGCTATTTGGATGGCGATCTTTCTTCTTTTGATATAGAGGGTGAGGATCTCCCCTTGGCAAAGCGTGATAAATTGGGATGCATAATAGATTATGTTGCGGGAAGAAACCGTTATTTAGGCTTTCTTATTTCGGTTGCGGCAAATTCTTACAGGGGGCGCAATATAGCACTTGACTGTGCAAACGGTTCATCATGGATGATTGCAAAATCCGTTTTTGATGCATTGGGTGCCACCACCTATGTAATAAATGCGAATCCTGATGGTTTAAATATTAATGAGCAGGCAGGTTCTACTCATATCGGTAACCTTCGTAAATATGTAAGGGATAATCATCTTGATGCAGGCTTTGCTTTTGATGGGGATGCCGACCGTTGTATAGCTGTTGATGAAAACGGAAATATTATAAATGGTGACCATATAATTTATATTTTGGCAGAAAGACTTCGTTCAAGAGGTCTTCTTCCCGGCAATAAGGTTGTAACAACCGTTATGTCAAATATGGGGCTTTATAAGGCATTGGAAAAGACGGGTATTGGATACCACCAAACCATTGTGGGTGATCGTTATGTTCATGAAGCAATGCTTCAAAACGATTATTATTTGGGCGGTGAGCAATCAGGTCATATAATCGTGCGTAAATATGCTACAACAGGTGACGGAATTTTAACCGCAATACTGCTTATGGAGGAAATGATAGACCGCAAAACCACCCTTTCAAAGCTTGCTTCTCCCGTTACAATGTATCCTCAGTCAATAGTTAATATTGCTGTTACAAATAAGTCACAGGTTTCATCGGATGAAAGGGTGAAGAAATGTGTTGAGGAAATTGCAATACAGCTTGGGTCTGATGGAAGAATAATTTTAAGGGAAAGCGGAACAGAGCCGGTAATCAGAGTGATGGTGGAGTGTGGTAATGAAAAGCTTTGTGAAAGCTGTACAGCCCGTGTGGCAGAGCTTATAAAACAGTTGGGTTATGCTAAAAAATAAATAAAAAGAGGTTGGCTTATGTGTGGAATTATAGGTATGGTAGGGGTTAAAAATGCCATTCCTTATCTTATGGAAGGCTTGAGCCGTTTAGAGTATAGAGGTTATGATTCGGCAGGTATTGCTTTTTTGAATGGTAATCAACTTGCCTGCAAAAAAGCACTCGGTAAGCTTGAAAATCTGCGTAAAACCATTCAAAATGATGCCCGAAACACAAATATAGGAATAGGTCATACCCGTTGGGCAACCCACGGTAAACCCTCTTTTGATAATGCACATCCGCATATAAGTCCAAATGCTAAATTTGCCGTTGTTCATAACGGAATTATAGAAAATGCAGATTCTCTAAAAAATGAGCATTTTCCAAATACCTCCTTTGCCTCACAAACCGATACCGAGGTAATAGTGCATCTTTTGCAAAAGTATTATAACGGAAATATGGTGCAAACCGTTTCCTGTGTACAAAAGCTTCTTTTAGGCTCTTATGCACTTGGCATTATTTCAACAGAATATCCAAACACACTTTTTTGTACCGCAAAGGGAAGTCCTTTAATTGCGGCGGTGGGTGAAGTGGGGAATTTTATAGCTTCCGATGTAAGTGCTGTTTTCGGTTATGCAAGCGGATATTATAACCTTTCAAACGGTGAAATATGTGCTGTGCAGGAGAATGATATTAAGTTCTTTAATAATGATGCCGTATGTATTGAAAAGCAAATTGAGCCAATAATTGCCGATGCTTTAATAAACGATAAGCAGAGCTTTGAGCATTATATGATGCTTGAAATGATGCAACAGCCTGATGCTGTAAGAAACACACTTGAACCTTTGTTTATAAATGGTGAAATGTGCCTGGATTCCTTTGTTCCCGATTCTCATTTTTTAAAAAATTCACTTTCAAAAATTGTTATTGTGGCTTGTGGCTCAGCATATCATGCAGGACTTGTGGGTGAAAGACTTTTTGAGGATTTGGCAAGGGTTGAAACCAAAGCCCAAATTGCCTCGGAGTTTCGTTATTCAAATCCTATTATTAACCAAAACACCCTTGCAATTTTTATAAGCCAAAGCGGTGAAACAGCTGATACCCTTGCCGCATTGCGTCTTGCAAAGCTAAAAAATGCTAAGGTGCTTTCAATAGTTAATGTGCGCTCCAGCGCAATAGCAAATGAAAGTGATTATGTTATTTATACAAAGGCAGGCCGTGAGGTTGCCGTTGCAACAACAAAAGCATATAGCTCACAGCTTGCAGTATTGTATGCTCTTTCGCTTTATATCAGCAAAATAAGGCAAAGTGTTGAGGGCGAAATGTATGACGGTTTAATTAAACAACTGCTTTGCCTGCCTCAAAAAATTTCCGAAACGATTATAAATACGCAATCGTTGGTTAAATGCTTAGCACAGCATTTTTATACCCAAAATGATATGTACTTTATTGGCAGACAGCTTGATTTTGCCGTTTCTATGGAGGGTTCGCTGAAGTGTAAGGAAATAAGCTATATTCATTCTGAATCCTATGCCGCAGGCGAGCTTAAACACGGTACAATTTCCTTGATAGAACAGGGAACACCTGTTATTGCCGTTGCAACGGATGAAACGGTTATAGGTAAAACGGTAAGCAATATGCGTGAGGTGGAGGCAAGAGGTGCCAAAACCGTGCTTGTAACCTTTGAAAAATATAAAGATTGCACCGATAAATCAGAAGTTATTGTAATTCCCGAAACTGCTTCGCAGTTTTCTGCATCACTTTCGGTAATACCGTTACAGTTTTTAAGCTATTATATGGCTAAACTGCGTGGCTGTGATATTGATAAACCTAAAAATCTTGCTAAAAGTGTTACTGTTGAATAAAAGGGACAGCTTTAATAAAGTTAATAAAGGGGCTGTAAAAATATATTGGAACTTATAAGCCTTCCCCTTTGACGGGGAAGGCCGACCAACGAAGTTGGCGGATGAGGTGATAAAAAAGTTTGCAGAATCTTTATTTATGCCGATTTACGGCATTTCACCTCATCAGTCGCCTACGGCTCCGGCTTCCCCATCAAGGGGAAGCTTTTTCTGTTCAAATTTGTTTTTTATATATCAAATCAGCCTGAAAAAATTAAAAATGCGGAAGAAGTTTAATTTTTTTTACTTCTTCCGCATTCATTTTTAACTGTTTTCCTAATTTTATGAGCTTTTGAGATGATTGTGTTTTTTTACAGTCCCTTTGTTCAATAACTAAATAAATATATTGTATTGTCAGGCGTTTACGACCGACCGTTTCAAAAAGACAAATCGTAACACAACGGACGGGGGAAAGGGGACAGAAAATCACCTTAAACACAACAGAACCGCACTCTGTGTTGTCTGTGTTCAGCTATCTGTCTCTATCCAATAATTTTAAAAAATCTTCTATATTTTGAATTGATAAAAAAAGTTCACTTTTCTTTTTATATAACGGATCATTATACAAAATACAAATGGTGTTTTCAATGTTTCCGTATGCCGGTTGAGCACGTGGTATAGGTTCATTAACATAAACCATTCTTATAGAAATAATATCATTTATGTTTATTTTACGATTAATAAATGCAAATCCGTAATTAATAATTAAACACGAATTATTGATTTTTACACTGCCAAAAATAGCACGACATATCATAATTATTAATAACACTATTACAAGCAAAGGAAAAACGAAAGCAATATATAAGTCTGGATATAAGAATATTACAAATAAAAAGTAGAAAAATACGATTCCTAACATTATAGGTATAATTTTATATATAAAGTTATATTTTTGGCTGAAATCAAGCTTGAATTTTTTGTAAGTCATAAAATGCACCTACCTTATTAACCAAAAAATTGTATTTGTAATAGAAATAATACTTAAAGCGATTCCTAAAATAAACAATTTAATATTACCGTTGTATCCGTATTTTTTTGTAAGAAGAAAATAGTTTATTATATAATAAATCAAATTAACAAAACAAAATGCTAATAAAAACAATAATACATTGATTCTTTTGGTAGGAGCTAACAAATTAACAAATACGCCAAGAAATATACACAGAATAAAAATGGTATAAGAACCTGAAAATAAATCCCTGTGATTTTCAGCCCAAAAAGAAAACTTTTTTCTTGGATTATTAGACATTAAAAACCATTCCCTTATGTTTTATTTTTTGTTTTTAAAGAATAAAAACAGCGATATTAATAAAAAGAGTGAAGCCATTGCGATACTTGCTATCCTTGCCGGATATGCAGAATCGTGAATATATTTATTATATTCCTCTAAAGAAAAAATATCTTTTGTATCTGTTTTTAATGAAATTAAGTTTATAAATTCCACCTTGTTCATTTGGTTTGCTTTTATGTTTTCAACTCTAAAGGATATTGTTTGTCCGCTTTTTAAATTGCTTATATCATCCAACTTGATTTTTTTGCATATATTAGTAGATATTAGTAAAGAAGTGTCATATTCCTCGGTATGGATTTCGGCAGAGATGTTTTTTTCGGTATCAGTAATCTCTATACGACTTACAGTAGCGGTATATAATGTTGTTGTCTCTTTAGTTTGTTTATCAATATTGTTCATTGATATTATAATTCCTATTGTCGCAACAAATAGAAATAAGAAAACAAATATTAAAAATATGTTGATTTTTGATTTGTTCATAATATGTTACTCCTAATTTATATGTTGTAACACTACTTAGTTGTTAATAGAAAACAAATGGGACAGGGATTTAGCTTAATAAAACATAATCGTATCAGTGCTGTTTTATACAAATAATTTAATTGTACATAACAAAGAGAAAGAAATTGCGGTAATTCCAAGTATCAGACCAGAAACAGCGGTATTGTTTGATTTGTTTCTTTTTAATGAAAGCAATGAGAAAGTTGTTGAAAGACTGCTAAAAAGCATAACATAGATCATAGGACCCGATAAGATAATAGATCCCTCTAAAACAACGATACAATATCCCACAGTAAAAATACAGGCAAAAATACCTAATATTAGACTAACTACTCCAAATCCTTTGCCATTCTTTTTTAAAACATACCCGCAATGCGGACAAAACATTGCTTGATCCGAAACGGCTTTTCCACATTCTACACAGTTTTTTAATGCCACTTTACTCACTCCAAACTTCTATAGGAAGACAGGACGGCTCTCTGTCTTTCCATTTACCCTGTCTTTCAGTTTCCAAAACATTCCCCTGCGTTACCTTGAATACCACTCGTCAGATTTGAATTCCACAGGGATTTTTTCAAAATCTTCTAAAGGCGACTCAAAGCCTAAATGCTCCAAACGATCAAACCATTCATCACGGCGACTCTCAGGCAGTCTCTTTCCACACCATGGGCAATACTGTATCAAAATATAAGAAGTTGCTTTTCTGTTTTCTCCATCATGTATCGGAATTCCGTATTCATTAAATTTTGATGAATAAAATACAAATTTATCACTTTCCAAATCAACATTATTGCTTTGGTCTATGTAAGCTATATTATTAAACATATCTTCGCAACAAAAATTCACCATAATATTCTTCCTTTCACAGCATCTTTATACATTTTACCTGTGTTTTAGATATACTGCTTGTTCTGCCAAAGGTATCATAAGCCAAGTTATATACCGTCCCCTGTGTTCTTTGTTACCTTGTTTTTAAGATTTATTCCAAGTATATGGAGCTCTATTGATACCTACACAAAAATCTTGTGTGGAATTTCCATAGAAAGAATGATTATTTCCATAATAATAAATTTGCGAATTTCCATTTGTATCAATATAGCCTATACCTGAATCTATTGCAAAAACCTTTTTGGCATTTTGAGTTAAATTTTTTGCGGCGTAATATTCAAATTGTGGAGTAGTGGTATTTTTAGAATTATTTGAAATGCATCTGCCCCAAATTAACACATTTCCCTGTTGATCCAAAGCGGCGATTGTCCTCCAAGAGCAAGAAAAGTCTGTAATATTTTCCTTTAGTATAAAAAGTGAACGAGAGTGTGAATCGTTTCCGGTAATTAAATTAGAATAGTCTCCGTAATACCATAATTTATTATCGCAAATCATAACAACCGAATCATCGACTAATTCAATTTTTTTGACAGACTTTCCCAAAAATTGACTGTTTAAATGTTTTAGTAATTCGGCATCCACTTCTCCGTAACAGTGAAATTCACCACTATCATCTGCCCAAATAATCTTGCCGTCATTTGCGGTTACGCAGGTTACATTCTTTCCTAAAAGCTTTGGATGATTTATATCATAAATTTCGTTATTGAATTCCCCAACCAAATATAAAATATTATTTTCATCCAAATAAACCATATAATATAAATCAAAATCTGCAAAAATAACATTATCTAAAATTTTGTAATGAATCTTTTCTTTTTTGTAGTTAAATAAAGGTTGCTCATATTGATTCCAAATGTAAAGAGAATTGTTGTTGTCAATATAAAAACCTCCAGATACCATTTCTCCAAATTTTTTCACATTGTTAGCAACTATTCCTTTTTCCGGATTTTGATATAAAACATAGTGTGAAGCATTGGGATCTGCTCCCGGACTATACAGTGTACCTGTTTTGCTCAGATAATAGGCAGATGAAGATGTAACGCACATATCAACAAGCTTGACATTATATAAATTAATATGAGCGGTATTGAAATTTTCGTTACAGGAAATCGAAAACATCATTAAAAAGATAATGAATGATAAAAAGCAATATTTTTTGATTATTCCCATTCCAAAATATCCTCCATAAAATTGAATATTGGTATGAAGACACAAGGGGACGGTTCCATGCCTTTACAAGCGGTCGGGACGGGGGAAAGGGGACGTGGATTTAACCTAAGACATAGAACCGTCCCCTGTCTTTACCCTTGTGTTCCTACTGTTCTGTGCTATCTCCACGGATATACATTTGTTCCGTTTACAGTGATTTTATAATCTTTATTAGGATTAAAAATATTAGCATAATATGTTATGAATGTATCGTTAAGATATGAGTTATTTTTTTCTAAAGACAAAAAATCGGAACTGTGATCATCTGATATTTCACAACTTCCTCCTTCTGTGTTTAAAATAGTAATGAAATATTCATTTGTATCTTTATATTGATATATGTCTATAGCAATATTATCAATGATTTGCTGATAAATCAATTTAGTATACGATTCCAATCCTATTTCCCAACCTCTTTTATTTTTAGGTATTATTAAATATTCTTCAATATCATTTTTATTGCCAACTACTAAATCACAATTTTTCCCTTTTACAACAAGACTAATTGTTGAATTGCTAGTATATTCATAAGCAGATTCAACAGAGTGAAAGGTAATAAAAACATTTTCAAACGGAATAAAGAATAATGCTGTTGATAAAAATAAAGCAACAAAACACGAAACTATATACGCTATACGTTTGTAATTTATATTGCTTTTTCTTATCAAGAATATCAATATAGATAACAAAAATAAGCATATTACTAATCTAATAATTAAGAACATTATATCATCTCCATTTTTGTTTTAATATACCATTGATGGTGAGGAAACATATTGTCCCGTTGAAAACAATATGTATCCAGCTGCAATAAACCATCCACTGAAACTTGCGTTTGTATATGTTTCC
>SVPW01000012.1 GCA_015065645.1 Oscillospiraceae bacterium
GTTACATAGATTACTACAACAATGAAAGAATTTCTTTAAAACTAAAAGGAATGAGCCCGGTACAATACCGAACTCATTCGCTAACAATTTAATATTTAATTTTGTCTAAACTTTGGGGTTCACTTCAGCAGCACAGTCTTTTTTTTAATCACAACATTCGTCCTTTTTGGGTGGAGCTTTAGGTTTTGGAGCTTCGGGTGTAGTATCACCAAGACCGGTGGTTTCGGAAAATACAGTGTTTTTAGTTACGGCATTTACCATATCGGTTGGGATTATAAGCTTTGAAGCGGTTCCGTTGGCAACCTGTATTAATGCTTCATACTTTTTAAGCTCTAAAACAGAAGCATCGGCACAGGCTTCCTTTAATGCCCGTAAACCATCAGCCTCAGCCTTTTTGGCAAGATAAATTGCTTTGGCTTCACCTTCGGCTCTGGCAATTCTTGCATCCCTTTCACCTTCGGCTGCAAGTATCATAGCCTGCTTATCACCCTCAGCACGGGTTATAGCAGCCGCCTTGTGACCTTCAGCCTGTAAAAGTGTTTCACGGCGGTCACGCTCAGCCTTCATCTGCTTTTCCATGGCATTCTGAATTTCAGCAGGAGGAATAATGTTTTTAAGCTCAACACGGTTTACCTTTATACCCCATTGGTCGGTGGCTTCGTCCAAAATTTCGGTCATTTTGCCGTTTATGGTATCACGTGAGGTAAGCGTTCCGTCAAGCTCCATTTCACCAACAATGTTACGAAGCGTGGTTGCGGTAAGATTTGAAAGTGCGTTAATCGGGTTTACCGCACCGTAGGTATAAAGCTGGCCGTCAAATATGCGGAAATACACAACGGTATCTATTTGCATGGTAACATTATCTTTGGTAATAACCGGCTGGGGAGGTGAATCAAGCACCTGCTCTTTAAGGGTTATTTTTTTAGCAATACGCTCAACAAAGGGAATTTTAAAGTGAAGACCTGCTTCCCATGTCTCCTTATATTTTCCAAAAAATTCAATCACATATTGACTTGCTTGCGGTACGATACGGATATTTGGGAAAATGATAATTAAAAGAGCAACAATAGCTATAGCGATAATAATTTCCATTAAAAGTCCCCCTAATATTTTTTATTTTATAAGTGCGGCTACCAACTTTTTATTGGAAGCAAATACCGGAATAAAGGCATTAACAGAATTATAAAGATGCTTATTTTCTTCAACAAGGGCTAATACCTTTGCCTTCATATCGTCATCCTTATAAGCGGCTGCGGCAAGCACCGTAACAACTGCGTTAACTGTTTCACGGTCACCCTGTAAATAGCCTGTTTCTATAAGGTCAAAAAGCTTTTTCTTGTTTTTCTTATTATCCTCATTAAGAAGAGTACGGATTTGCGGAATAAGGGTTTTGGAATAAAAATTAAGATAAAGGAAATTGCCGTAATGTGCAACATGTGCTTTGTAATCATCCTTGAACTGCGGGAAAACATCAAGCACCTTTTTTGCAAAGCCCGAAACGGTAAGTGCGCCGTTTTTATCGGCACTTGGTAAATCAACATCACTTACTGCAGGACGCTTTATTTTTATTCCCAAATTATCACGCATGGTATTAACAAAATCAATACCAACGGCTTCGGCATCCTTTGCGCTTTGGCTATCATCAAAAAGCCAACTGCAAACTTCAGAATATTCGCCAACATTGCCGTTATCAACCTCGGCGAATTTTAAAAGATACATTTGGCGTGCTTCATTATACTCAACCAAAAAGGCTTTTGTTTCATTTCTGAAGCTGCCGTCGTCATGAGAAACAAAGCTGTGTTCCTCAAAAAAGGGTTTCATTTCACCAATTACATTGTCATAAAATCTGTTATCCAAAATAATTCACATCCAAAAAATATTATATTTAATTCTATTATACAATATTTTATTTGGTTTGTCATCTAAAATTTTCTTGAAAGTGCAATAAATATATTTTATAATAAAATTACAAAGAATTTTCGGAGGAGCAAAATGCAACTTTCTGACAGTACATCCATTCGCCGTTTGCTTGAAAGCGGCGGTTTTACATTTAAAAAATCTTTGGGGCAAAATTTTTTAATAGACCCCACAGTTTGTCCTGCAATGGCAGAGGCTGCTTGCGATGAGCAAACAGGTGTTATTGAAATAGGGCCCGGTGCCGGTGTTCTTACGGCAGAGCTTGCTAAAAGGGCAAAGCGTGTTGTATCTATTGAGTTGGACGAAAGACTGCGTCCTGTGCTTAAAAAAACACTTTCGGGTTTTGATAATATTCACCTCATTTTTGCCGATGTTATGAAGACCGACCTTAAAAAGGTAATAGCCGAAGAATTTGCTGATTGCAAGAAAATAACGGTTTGTGCAAATCTGCCTTATTATATTACTTCACCCATAATTATGATGCTTTTGGAGGAGCGTTTACCCATTGAAAGCATTACCGTTATGGTGCAAAAGGAGGCGGCTGAGCGCCTTTGTGCAGAAGTGGGAAGCCGTGCGGCAGGAGCTGTTACGGTGGCGGTTCGTTATTATGCAAAGGGTGAGATATTATTTTCTGTACCATCAGGTAGTTTTATGCCTCCGCCAAAGGTTGATTCTGCTGTTATAAAGCTTAATATTTGTGATACACCGCCGGTTTCGGTAAAGGATGAAAAAAGGTTCTTTTCGCTTGTAAAGGCGGCATTTGCCCAGCGTAGAAAAACACTTTGCAACACCGTTTCAAATACTTTAAAGGTAGAAAAATCGGTTCTGCAAAACGCACTTTCCGAGATGGGACTTGAAGCTACCGTTCGTGGGGAAGCTCTTACGATAGAGCAGCTTGCCGAGCTTTCAGATAGGTTGTGGTAAAATGGCAAAGAATAACGAAAAGACCAATGTAATGCGTATTTTGGATTCCAAAAAAATTGAGTACACCCCTTTTGTTTATTCCGAAGATATGACAGAGGGCGTTTTAATTGCCGAGGCTTTGGGTGAGGATGTAAAGCAGGTTTTTAAAACTCTTGTTACCGAAAGCCCCACAAAAGCACATTATGTCTTTGTAATCCCCGTTGCCGAAACACTTGATTTAAAAGCGGCGGCAAAGCAGGTGGGCGAAAAATCGGTTTCAATGCTTAAACAAAAGGAGCTTTTGCCTCTCACGGGCTATATCCACGGCGGTTGTTCACCGATTGGTATGAAAAAACAGTTTGTAACCGTATTTGATGAAAGCGCCGAAAAATTTACCGAAATTTTTGTATCGGCAGGTAAGGTTGGCAGGCAGATAAAGGTTTCTCCTGTGGGACTTGCGGCTCTTATAAATGCAAAATTTGCAAAAATTACGGTTTAAAATCAGGTGTTAACGGCGGCAGGGAATACCTGCCGCCGTTTTACTGTTTTTTTTGCGGCTTGTGCGGGTTTTCACCGTCACTTTCCAAATTGCCGTATTTTGAAAAGCCTTGTGCAATTTCAGGATAACGGTTATCACTTTCGGCTGTGGGCTGAATGTTATAGGTTCCGTATTTTTTTATAAGCTCAAAAGCCGTTTCGGGTTGACCGTCAACCGGAACTGCCGTTCCGGGGTTCTCAAATGTTTCGTTTGGGGTCTTAAAATTGTCTTTTTTCATAAAAATCACCTCTTTTTTTATTTTCTGTCAATTATTACACTTAATTCGTTTGACACAAAGAAATCTCTGTGATATACTAAATAAGAATATGATTACTCTTAAAAAAGGAGTTTTGAAAATGCTGGATATTAAGTTTATTTGTGAAAATCCCGAACTTGTAAAAGAAAATATTAAAAGAAAGTTTAAGGATTCAAAGCTTCCCTTAGTTGATGAGGTTATCGCTCTTTATAACGAAAAGCGTGATGCCAATAGCCGTGCTAATGAACTGCGTGCAAACCGCAATAAGGTTAGTAAGCAGATAGGCGTTTTAATGGGCCAGGGCAAGCGTGATGAAGCTGAGGAAATGAAAAAGCTCGTTAATGCTCAGGCTGAGGAATTAAAGGCACTTGAGGTAAAAGAGGCTGAGCTTGAGGGTAAGCTTCGTGAAGCTCAGATGAAAATTCCGAATATTGTTGATGAAAGCGTTCCTGTTGGCCGTGATGATAGCGAAAATGTTGAGGTTAAGCAGTACGGAGCTCAAACTAACCCTGATTTTGAAATCCCGTATCATACTGATATTATGGCTCTTTTCAATGGTATTGATAAGGAGTCTGCAGGTAAGGTTGCGGGTGAAGGCTTCTATTATCTTATGGGTGATATTGCCCGTATGCACTCTGCCGTTACTGCCTATGCTCGTGATTTTATGATAGATAAGGGCTTTACTTATTGTATTCCTCCTTTTATGATCAGAAGCAATGTTGTAACAGGTGTTATGAGCTTTGAGGAAATGGATGCCATGATGTATAAGATAGAGGGTGAAGACCTTTATCTTATCGGCACCTCTGAGCACTCTATGATAGGTAAGTTTATTGATACTATCACCCCCGAAGAAAAGTTACCTCTCACCCTTACAAGCTATTCACCCTGCTTCCGTAAGGAAAAGGGCGCTCATGGTATTGAGGAGCGTGGTATTTACCGTATTCATCAGTTTGAAAAGCAGGAAATGATAGTTATTTGTAAGCCTGAGGAAAGTATGGATTGGTTTAACAAGATGTGGAGCTACTCGGTAGAGCTGTTCCAAAGCCTTGATATTCCTGTAAGAACTCTTGAATGTTGTACGGGAGACCTTGCTGACCTAAAGGTTAAATCCTATGATGTTGAGGCTTGGAGTCCTAAACAGCAGAAGTATTTTGAGGTTTGCTCCTGCTCAAATTTAGGTGATGCACAGGCAAGAAGACTTGGTATTCGTGTAAAGGGTGAGGATGGTAAAAAGTATTTGGCTCACACCCTTAATAACACCGTTGTGGCACCACCTCGTATGCTTATTGCGTTGCTTGAAAATAACCTCACCTTTGATGGTGAATATTACAGTGTTAAGATTCCTGAGGCACTTCGTCCTTATATGGGCGGAAAGGCTGAAATTAAGGCTGTTAATAAGTATTAAAGAAAAAAATCGGTCTCATTTTGAGTCCGATTTTTTATGCTTAAAACCATTTTGATTTTTTAAAAACTGCTTATATAACAATAAGCTTTTTGGGGGATTTTGTCAGGTTTTCGCAGCCGTTTTCGGTGATGTAAACCATATCTTCAATCCTCACACCAAAGCTATCGGGAATATATATTCCCGGTTCAACCGTCATTATTGTGCCCGCCTTAAAAGCTGTTTCACAGCCCGGTGAAGCATTGGGACTTTCGTGTATATCAATGCCTACGCTGTGGCCTAATGAATGCCCGAAAAATTTACCGTAGCCTGCATTTTCTATAACACTTCTTGCGGCACGGTCTGCATCACGACCCTTAATTCCCGCTTTCATTGCTTCAATGCCTGATTTTTGGGCTGAAAGCACCGTTTCATAAACCTTTTTTTGCTCATCACTTATTTGTCCGATTGCTACGGTGCGGGTCATATCTGAACAGTATCCGCCAAATTTTGCACCAAAATCCATTGTCACAAAATCGCCCTTTTCAAGCCTTTTTTCGGTGGGTACACCGTGCGGTAAAGATGAGTTTTTGCCCGATACTGCAATGGTGTCAAAAGCAATGCCTTCACTGCCGTTTGAACGCATGAAAAATTCAAGCTCCAAGGCTATTTCGATTTCACTTTTTCCGGGGTGTAATCTTTCAAGAATATACGAAAAAGCGGCATCGGTAATGCGCTGTGCATTTTTGATGCTTTCAAGCTCATTTTTATCCTTTACACAGCGCATTTCGCAGAGCAAAGTATCAAGGGTATTATCCTCTTGTATTTTGATATTTTTAAGCTCTTTGCGGTAGTGAATAAACTGAGAAAACGGGGTGTGTTCGGTTTCCAAAAACAGCCTATTAACCCCCTCATAATCGAGAAAATCGCTTAACTGTGCCATCCATTTTTTCAGTAATACAACGGTCATTGAGCTAACCGTTTTTTGCGCTTTTTCAAAGTATCTGGAATCGGTAAAAAACATGGCTTTATAGGCTGTAATAACAACATATCCTGCCGAAGAGGGAAAGCCTGTGAGATAAAAACGGTTTGATGGATTTGCAATAAGCACCGCCTCACCATGCTTTAATGAATCTTGTATTTTTAAAACACGCTGTTTGGTCATTTTGTATTCATCCTCATTAACTTATTTGGTTATTATTTTACCACCTGTTGTCAATATTTTCAATCATTAACAAAATTTATTATATTATATAATATTTACTATTGAGAAAATACGTTAGATGTAGTATAATAGATTAGATTAATTTGCGAAAGTGTGACTTCTTTTGAAAAGGCAGATTTATTTAGATAACAGTGCCACAACAAAACCGTGTAAAAGTGCGGTTAAATATATGCTTGATTCTATGGAAAATGAGTGGGGAAATCCTTCTTCTTTGCATATTCTCGGTATGAATGCACAAATCGGTGTTGATGAGTGCAGGGCTTGCGTTGCAAAGGCTTTGCACGCTAATGCACAAGAGATTTATTTTACCGGTAGCGGCACTGAGGCTAATAATACCGCTATATTGGGTGCGGCACAAATTGGCAAAAAGAGAGGGAAACGCATAGTCACCACAGCGGTTGAGCATCCTTCGGTGCTTAACACCGTAAAGAGGCTTGGTGAACAGGGCTTTGAAACAGTTTTTCTTAAAGTGGAAAAAAACGGTGTTGTTTCTGAGGAGGAGCTTCGCAAAGCAATCACTGCTGATACGGTGCTTGTAAGTATGATGCTTGTTAACAATGAGCTGGGTGCTGTTCAGCCTATAAAAAAGGCGGCAGAAATTATAAAGCAGGTAAATGCTCCGGCACTTTTGCATTGTGATGCAGTTCAGGCTTTTGGTAAAATGCCTGTTTCGGTAAAGGATTTGGGGGTTGACCTGTTGACTGCAAGCGGTCATAAAATTCATGGGCCAAAGGGTATAGGCTTTTTATATGTTCGTAAAGCGGTTCATATTCCCGCCCTTATAACAGGCGGCGGTCAGGAAAAGGGCTTGCGTTCCGGAACTGAGGCGGTGCCTCTTATTCGTGGCCTTTTTGGCGCAATGACAGAGCTTGGTGATATAGCAAACCGGCTTGAAAAACAAAAAAAGCTTTGGCAATATGCTGTTCAAAAGCTTAAAGCAACAGGCTTTGTTGAAATTAATTCCGCTGAAGATGTACTTCCCTATATACTCAATATTTCGGTATTGGGATACCGTTCGGAAATACTGCTTCACTTTTTGGAAAGAGAAAATATCTATGTTTCTTCGGGCAGTGCTTGTGCCAAGGGTGAGGGAAGCTATGTTTTGCGTGAATGTGGCTTTGACCGTAAGCGTATTGATAGTGCACTCAGGATAAGCTTTTGCTGTGAAAACACTGAGCAGGATATTGATGCTTTGGTGCAAGCTTTAATTGTCGCAACGCAAAAACTAAGAAAGGCAAATTAACTTATGAAGGAAGTTATTTTAATAAAAGACGGTGAATTGGCGCTTAAAGGTCTTAATCGCCGTAATTTTGAATCTATTATGACAGGCAATATCCGCCGAAGGCTTCGTGACCTTGGCGGTGTGCAGATACGCCGTGCACAGTCAACTCTTTATATTGAGCCTTTGCATGACGATTTTGATTTTGAAGAAGCACTTGAACGTGTTAGCCGTATTTTTGGAATTGCAGGTTTCAGCCGTGCGTGTGTTTGTGAAAAAAATATGGCGGATATTTTGGGAAAAGCACCCGAATATTTGAGGGAAACACTTAAAAACGCTAAAACCTTTAAGGTTGAGGCAAAGCGTGCAGATAAAAGGTTTGAACTTAAATCTCCTGAAATTTGCCGTGAGGTTGGCGGTGTATTGCTTGGTGCATATCCGCACTTAAAGGTGGATGTTCATAATCCTGATATTGTGGTTATGGTTGAGATAAGGGATTATGCCGCATATTTGCACGCAGGTCAAATTCACGGTGCAGGCGGTCTTCCTGTGGGAACGGCAGGTCATGCCGCAATTCTTATTTCGGGTGGAATTGACAGCCCTGTTGCAGCATGGACAATGGCGAAAAGGGGTCTTACTTTAGATGCAATTCATTTTGCAAGCCCGCCTTATACCAGCCCTCGTGCAGAATTAAAGGTTAAAACTCTGCTTTCAAAGGTTGCCCGTTATAGCGGAATAATTCGTCTTTGGATGGTGCCTTTTACCGAAATTCAAGAAAAAATAGGTGAAAATTGCCCTGAGGATTATTTTACCCTTATTATGAGAAGAATGATGATGCGTATTGCTGAGCGTGTTGCTTCAAAAAATAATTGCTTGGCACTCATCACGGGTGAAAGTTTAGGTCAGGTTGCAAGCCAAACACTTCCCGCAATAGCCGCTACCGATTCGGTAACATCAATTCCCGTGCTTCGTCCGCTTATTGGTATGGATAAGGAGGAAATAGTACGCATTTCTAAGGCGATAGATACATTTGAAACCTCTATTTTGCCTTATGAGGATTGCTGTACTGTATTCACACCAAAGCATCCTCATACCAAGCCAAAGCCGGGTCAGTGCGAAGCAGCTGAGGAAAAGCTTGATATTGAGGCATTGGTGGAAAAGGCTGTTGATGAGACCTATTATGTGCTTATAGATGCAAGCGGCGAATTGCCGCCCAAAGAAAACAGTTAATGAAAGGAACGCCGTTTATGAAGGATTACTTGTTATTTGAAGCGGAAAAAACCGTTGAACTGCTGAAACGAAGAAATAAATCTGTGTCATGTGCTGAATCCTGTACAGGCGGAATGTTATCACAGTATATAACGGCGGTACCGGGTGCTTCGTTTGTGTTTGAAATGGGGGTTTGTGCTTATTCATCCCGTATTAAGCATAATATTTTGGGGGTAAAGAGTCAAACCTTAGAAAAACACGGTGCTGTAAGCCGTCATACAGCGGCAGAAATGGCACTTAGGGTTCGTGCAATTTCGGGTGCGGATATAGGTGTTTCAATAACAGGTGTTGCAGGTCCTGAGCCATCTGAGGGTAAGCAACCGGGAACGGTTTATATTGCCTTGGCTGACGGTAAGGATATAAGGGTTGAAAAGCTTACTATTGACCCTGAAAGCCGTGAGGCTGTAAGAAAAACTGCCTGCAGTGCAGTTTTTGCGATGATTTGTAAATCTCTTGATATAGCATAAGTTTTAAAAGGAGAATCAGGTTATGATGCAGAACATCAAGGTTGATGTGATTTATTATATGGGCGCTAAGGACTTTGAGATGGAGTTTAATCTTGGCGGTTGTTGTCATATGAGATTGTTAACAGCTCAGGTTAAGGATAGTAAAAGTCTTGTACATTCACTTTCCCGTGCAGTATCACGCAGTCGTGTTATTATTTGCGTGGGTCCGCTTTTCAGCGAAACGGGTCTTATTCACAGCGTTGCAAATGCGGTGAGAATACCTACCGAAGCGGTTAATAAGGAAAAATACGGTATTAATTCCAATAGTGAAGTAAATGTTATAAAGGGTTCCTTACCGCTTGTTACGGCTGATGGTATTTTTGGCGGATGTATTGTTGAAAGCGGTCCGCAATCAATCATTTTGCTTTCGGAAAGCAAAAGCGTGAGAAAAGCTTTGTTAAGCTCACTCATTCACCCTTATATCAAGGAATTAAGTATGGAGGAGCCTTCGGTTGAAAATCAGCCCGAAAAGGAAGCAGAGCAAACCGCTAAAGATGATATTTCGGGTGAGTTGATTGCCGAAGATACTGCTGTTTCAGCAGAAGATACCGTTGTTGAGGGCGGTATCGCTGAAGAAGAGGCAGTTGAGGCTGTGGAGGATATTTCTTCATCAACACTTGTTTTACAGGAGGAAATATCGGTAGAACAGAATAACTCCTTAGCACAGGAGGTTATTGATGAGGCACAATCGGATGAAATTGATAAGGCAGATACCACAGATGATATAACCGAAGATACTGAGGAAAATGCAGAGGAAAATGCCGAACAGGAGCTTTCTGAGGAAACCGCAAAAGATAATTCTGAAAACAGCGGTGAAATGAAAATTGAAATGGATGAAGGCGGAAGCAAGATAGACCTTTATATTGAACCCCAGCGTGTTAAGTTCAGTAAAAAGAATTATTACGATACCCATTATGATTATGGTGAGCAAAGTGAGCTGTATTATGCCGATAATGATGAGGAAAGCGTACCACACCGCCCTTCGCTTCGTGTTCCAGTAATGATATTTACCGTTATTTTGCTTTTGGCAGTTTTGGTGCTGGTGTATTTTATGATATTTGTTCCTTTGCGTGAGGGTTATTCAATTTCGCAGTATACCGAAACGCTTTTCACACCCGCATTTAATTTTTTCCATATTATAGGGGGATAATTCTTTGTTAGTAAAAATACTTATAACTTTTTTGGTTTCAATGGTTCCTATAATTGAGCTTCGTGGTGGTTTGCCTATAGGTCTTTCGGGACAGTTCGGGCCTGAGCTTAATTATTGGGTTGCCCTTGCGGCAAGTGTAGTGGGAAATATTGTTCCGGTGCCGTTTATAATTATTTTCATAAAGAAAATTTTTGCTTGGATGCGTAAGGTAAGCCCTAAGCTTAACGGTGTTGTAACAAAGCTTGAAAAAAGGGCGGAAAGCAAATCAGAAACGGTTAAAAAATACGCTTTTTGGGGACTTTTCATTTTGGTTGCAATTCCGCTTCCCGGAACAGGCGCTTGGACAGGTGCCTTGGTTGCGGCTATGCTTGATATGGATTTAAAGCGTGCGTTCCCTACAGTGGCACTTGGTGTTGTGGGTGCGGCGGCTATAGTTTCTGCCGTATGGTTCGGTCTGGATGTGGCACTGTTTTAATGAGTTAAGGTTAGTTTAAGCTTTGAATAATATAAATATAATGGCTAAATATTGCATTTTATTATGTTTGGGATGTGTATGAATGAGATTTGAAAAAAGAATTTTTCTCTCTACCGCAACTGTTCACGGCGAGGAAATGGAGTTTGTAAAAGAAGCCTTTGAAAGAAATTGGATAGCTCCTTTGGGCTTTAACTGTGACGGACTTGAAGAGGAAATTGCACAGTATTTGGAAAAAGGTTCTAAAGAAAAATATCACACGGTTGCCCTTTGTGCGGGAACTGCGGCACTTCATCTTGCAATGAAGCTTTCAGGGGTTAAGGCAGGGGATATAGTGCTCTGTTCGGATACAACCTTTGCCGCAACCGTTAATCCTGTTTCTTATGAGGGTGCAAAGCAGGTCTTTGTGGATTCTGAGTTTGATACTTGGAATATGGACCCTGCGGCTTTGGAAAAGGCATTTCAAAAATACCCGCAGGCAAAGGTTGTGGTTTTGGCACACCTTTACGGCTCACCGGCTAAAATGGATGAGATACTTGAAATTTGCGAAAAGCATAATGCGGTACTTATTGAGGATGCCGCTGAAGCACTTTCTGCTACATATAAAGGCCGTCAATGCGGAACATTCGGTAAATACAATGTTATAAGCTTTAACGGCAATAAGATAATAACCTCTTCAGGCGGAGGAATGCTTATAACAGCAGATAAAGCGGCAAGGGATAAGGCACTTTTCTGGGCTACACAGTCAAGAGAGCCGGCTCCCTGGTATCAGCATGAGGAGATAGGCTATAACTACCGTATGTCAAACGTTGTTGCAGGTATCGGCAGGGGACAGCTTATTCATCTTGATGAGCATAGGGACCGCAAGGAGCAGATATACCGCAGGTATGAGCAGGGATTTAAAGGGCTCCCCGTAAAAATGAATCCGTATCTTCCTGAAAGCGTGCCTAATTTCTGGCTTTCCTGTATGCTTGTTGATGAAGATTGTGCGGTTGACCCAATGGATATAATGAATGTGCTTAATGAGGCTAATGTTGAATCCCGTCCTATATGGAAGCCTATGCATATGCAGCCCGTTTTCAAGGATTGTGATTTTGTCAGCGTTAGCGAAAGCAGTGTTGGTGAGCAAATTTTCAAACGAGGTCTTTGCTTGCCAAGCGATATAAAGATGACTGAAGAGCAACAGGATATAATTATTGACATAATAAAGAGTATGTTTTAAGGGGATAAAAACTCATGTACGCTAAATACATAAAGCGACCGCTTGATTTTTTTCTATCACTGTGTGCAATTACGGTGTTTTCACCAATTTTGCTTATATTAATTATTTTGGGTGCAGTTTTTATGGGTGGAAACCCGTTTTTTACACAGCAACGTCCCGGCAGAAACGAAAAAATATTTAAGCTGATAAAATTCCGCACAATGACAAATAAAAAGGATAATGAAGGCAATCTTTTGCCCGATGAAAAGCGTCTTACAAAATACGGGAAGTTTCTGCGTTCAACCTCTTTGGATGAACTGCCTGAGCTTATCAATATCCTAAAAGGAGATATGGCTGTAATAGGCCCCCGCCCTTTGCTTGTGCAGTATTTGCCTCTTTACAATGACCATCAAAAACGCCGTCATGAGGTGCGACCCGGTCTTTCGGGGCTTGCTCAAATAAACGGTAGAAATTCAATAACATGGGAACAAAAATTTGATGACGATGTTAAGTATGTTGATAATATTACCTTTTGGGGTGATATTAAGATTATTTTTACAACATTCTTAAAAGTGTTTAAGCGTGAGGGTATTTCACAGGAAAACAACGCTACAATGGAGTTTTTTACCGGTTCAGAAAATAAAGAAGAGGTAACGGTGGCTAAATAATGAAAAATATATTAATTTTAAGCGCCGGCAGAAGGGTAGAGCTTATTGAAAGATTTAAGCGTGCCCGAAAAAAGCTTGAGATAGACGGGAATATCATTGCCGTGGATATATCCAAAACAGCTCCTGCCATTTATTTTGCTGATAGATTTTATATAATCAGTCGTATTTGCGATGAGGCTTATATTGATGACATAATTGATGTTTGTAAAAAAGAAAATATTGATTTAATAGTTCCAACCATTGATACCGAGCTTTTAAAGCTTGCCGAAAACAGGGATCTTATTGAAAAAAGTACAAATGCCAAGGTTTTGCTTTCGGATATGAGCGTGGTAAGCATTTGCCGTGATAAAAACAATACACAGAAATTCTTTGAAGAAAACGGTTTTGGTGTGCCTAGGTTGCTTAATGATGATGATATAAAAAGCGGCAGATATTCTTTTCCTCTTTTTATCAAGCCTAAGGACGGCAGCTCAAGCATAAACACATTCAAAATAAATAATAAATCAGAATTAGATTTCTTTATGAATTATGTGAGTGAGCCGATGGTTCAGGAATTTATGCAGGGAACTGAGTATTCGGTAGATGTTTTCTGTGATTTTGATGCTTCACCCATAACAATAGTTCCAAGAGTGAGACTTGCAACCCGTAGCGGTGAAATTGCAAAGGGCAAGGTGGTAAAGGATAGGGAAATAATTAATGATGTAAAGCGAATGCTTGAAATCTTAAAGCCTATCGGCCATATAACGATTCAGTGTATGAAAACTCAAAAGGGTATTGAGTATATAGAAATAAATCCCCGTTTTGGAGGAGGAGCCCCAATGAGTATTGATGCAGGGGCAGATTCCTGTGAAAATCTTTATAGGCTTTTATGCGGAGAAGAGCTTAGTTATAACGAAAATTATTCAGATAATACAATGTTTGTAAGGTTTGACAGCAGTATAATGCTTGATGACGATATGGAGCTTGTAAAATGATAAAAGCCGTTATTTTTGATTTGGATGATACGCTTTGTCCTGAAATTGAATATGTTAAAAGCGGTTTCAGGGAAATTGCAAAGTCATATAATGACAGCACACTTTATGAAAAGCTTTATTCTTTGTTTTTGACTGACCGAAATAATGTTTATCAAAGGGCGGGTTTTTCGGAGGATGAATGTAAGCGCTGTATAGAAATATACCGTGAGCATAAGCCTGATATAACCCTTTCTGAAGATGCCGAAAAAACCTTATTGTGTTTGAAAAAACAGGGTAAAAAACTTGGCTTGATTACTGACGGCAGACCGCATGGTCAATGGAATAAGATATATGCTTTGGGCCTTGATAAAATAATGGATTATATCGTAGTTACTGATGAGCTTGGCGGTATTGAATTTAGAAAGCCAAATCCACGAGCCTATGAGTTGATGAAAGAAAAATTTGGTGTTGAATATAGTGAAATGGTATATGTTGGGGATAATTTAAGTAAGGATTTTACAGCACCTAAAAAACTTGGTATGTCATATTGTTATTATCATAACACCAACGGTTTGTATGCCGTACAGGAAAATGAAGTTCTTGATATTAAAAAAATAAATAAGTTATCGGAAGTTATAAATTTATGAGTAAGCGTATTTTGATAGTTTCCCAGGTAATTCCTCAATGGTATGTGAATGTGTTAACTGATTCTTTACCTGAGGGGGCACATATTGATATAATTACGGGAAGTGAGGTAGAAGGAAATGTTATTCCTTCTCCCAAGCACGACCCCAATAGCTTTGTTTCCCGTCTTAAATGCTGGTGGCAGCATTTGAGATTTATGAAAAAATGGATAAAAAATAATAAAGATAAGCATTATGATTTAATATTTGCTGTATCAAATCCTCCTGTGAATTCGTATGTGGGGCTTAAACTGAAAAAGGTTTTTAAAGCACCGTTTTTATATATGAATTGGGATATTTATCCTCAATGTATCGATTATATGATAAAAAATCCATTGGTGCATATAGGATGTAAATTTTGGCACAGATGGAACAGTAAAAACTATAAAAAGATTGATAAGATGCTTACTATCGGTAATGTTGTTGCCGAATCCATAAATAATGATATAAAAAATAAAATAGATATAGATGTTATCCCAATAGCTGTTGATACAAACAGGCTAAAGCCCATTGATAAGGCGGAAAATCCTTTTTGTGAAAAGCACGGTTTAAAGGATAAATTTGTGGTTTTGTATTCGGGCAAAATGGGTTATGGGCATAATATTGAGCTTATACTTGCCGCCGCTGAAAGACTAAAGAAAAACAAAGATATTTTATTTATGTTTATCGGTGAGGGGCAAAAGTATGAGCTTGTTAAAAAGGCTATTAAAAACCAAAAAGAAAGTAATATAAATTTGCTTCCTTTTCAGCCTGAGGATATACTTCCTTTTTCAATGGCAAGCGGCGATGTTGGAATAGTTGCCGAAGAAAAGGAAATGGCACACCTTTTTATGCCAAGCAAAACATATAGTATGACCGCTTGTGCAATGCCTGTTATTGGTTTATGCAGTGAAAACGATGATTTGCAAAGACTGATTGAAAATAATGAACTTGGCTTTGCGGTTAAGGATGAAAATGTTGATACACTGTGCGAAGCTATCGAAAAGCTTTATAACGAAAAAGAAACCTTGAATCGTTATAAAGAACGGGCAAGAAAATGTACCGAAGAAAAGTTTGCATTTTCGGTAGTTGAGGAAAATTACAAAGCGTTGTTTGAAAAATATTTGTAAGGATGGTGGAATAAATGAAGGTGCTTATGATAAATACGGTTTGCGGTATCACAAGTACCGGAAAAATTTGCACCGATATTGCCGATATGCTCACTTCAAAGGGGCATGAGTGTAAAATTGCATACGGTAGGGGAATAGTACCCGAAAAATATCAAAAATATGCGGTGAGAATTGGTTCGGATAGGGATGTCAATATTCATGCGGCATTAACCCGTATTACAGATAGAACAGGTTTTTATTCAACCTCTGCCACAAGGAAATTTATAAATTGGATAAAGGAATATAACCCTGATATTATTCACCTTCATAATATTCACGGTTATTATATAAATATTAAGCTTTTGTTCCAATATTTAAAGGAAGCTAAATGTAAGGTTGTTTGGACCCTGCATGATTGCTGGAGTTTTACGGGGCATTGCCCTCATTATGATTACATCAAGTGTGAACGGTATAAAACAGGGTGTTATTCATGCCCACAAAAAAAGGATTATCCGTCAAGTATGCTGCTTGATGCTTCAAAGAAAAACTACCGTGATAAAAAAGCGCTGTTTACAGGGGTTGACGGTTTAACGGTTGTAACTCCGTCAGAGTGGCTTAAAAAGCAGGTTGAAACCTCGTTTTTGTCGGGATACCGTACTGAGGTTATCAATAACGGAATTGATTTGAATATTTTTAAACCCACAGAATCTGATTTCAGGGTCAAAAATAATTTACAGGATAAAAAAATAGTTTTAGGCGTTGCAAATGTTTGGTCTGACCGCAAGGGACTAAGTGATTTTATTGAGCTGTCAAAACAACTTGACGATAATTATAAAATCGTTTTGGTGGGTGACCTTAGGGGAGCTAAAATACCCGAAAACATTTATCATATTTCGCATACCAATAACCAAACAGAGCTTGCTGAAATTTATACAGCGGCAGATTGTTTTGTAAATCCCACTTATGAGGACACATACCCCACAACAAATCTTGAAAGCCTTGCTTGCTCCACTCCCGTTATTACCTATTTAACGGGAGGCAGTCCTGAATCAATTAAGGCTGACTGCGGTGTTGCGGTGACACAAGGAGATGTTAAAGCATTGGCTTTGGCAGTTAAAAATTGTTGCCATGACAGAAAAAAATGTTTGGATGAAGCAAGGGCATTTGATAAAAATAACTGTTTTGAAAAATATATTTCATTATATGAGGAGCTGTTGAAATGATAAGCTTCAGCGGAATAGATTGTTGCGGCAAATCTACACAAATTGACCTGCTTTGCAAGGAACTTGAAAAGCGTGGTAAAAAATATCGTGTTATATGGAGCCGTGGAGGTTATACTCCGGGTATAGAGTTGGTAAAGAAAATAATTCGCAGGGGAAAATCCGATAATCGGGAAGAAAGTATACAACATTCCGAAAAGGTTAACAGCAATTCAAAAATGAGAAAAATTTTTTTTATTGCTTCTCTTATTGATTTGTGGCGGTTTTATTCCATTTCTCTGCGGTTTAAGAGTATAGGAAAAACCGTTATTTGCGATAGGTATATTTGGGATACATATATTGATTTTAAAATGAAATATCCCGATTATGATTTTGAACACGGTTTTTGGTGGAAATTAACCTTAAAAACCATGATGAAGCCAAAGCCTTCTTTTTGCTTGTTTATTCCGGCAGAGGAATCCATGCGAAGAAGCGAACTTAAAGATGAGCCGTTTCCTGAGCCTGTTGAGGTGAGGGAAAAGCGTATTGCTATGTATGTTAAGGAACTTGAGAATAACCGTTGGGAAAAAATTATTGATGCCACTAAAACAATAGACGAGGTATTTGCTCAAATAATTACAGAAATTTAAAAGATAGAGGGTATTTATGAAAATATCACAGATGTTATTGCGTGAAGATTTCTATGATATTAATAAAAAAACATTGGATAATTTTTACGGCAGTAATGAAAATGAAAAGACCAAGCTGTATATCTATCCTAAGTTAAATGCCATAGTTACGTCAAAACCCTCAAAGGCGGTTCGTAAATATTTATATACTGAATTTAATATCAATACATCTTTTATCAAGAGGATTGTTGTCAGATTATATGCCTTTTTGCTTTTGCATAGCTTTGGACTTTTTGCGGCAAAAAAATGTATTGTTAATGCCGAAGTGGGAAATGATGTGCTTATTTATCCATGTAATAAAAAATATCGTATTTTAAACTTCAGTAAGGGAATTATTGATGTAATAATTAAGGATGGATTTAAGGATGGCGATCTGAAGCACGAAATTAACTTTAGAAGCAGAGATGATCTTGCTGATTTTGTGCCACAAATTATTAAATATGATCAAAATGGTTATTCCGAAAAAATTATAGACGGCTGTCCCCTTGCAAGAAAAAGTGTTGGATTTGAAAAATATCGTGATGATGCTTACAAAATGTATACAGAATACTATAAAGTAAGCGAAAAAAAGGTGAAACCCGGTGAGTATGCCTTAAAGCTTATTGAGGAAATTTCTGATTTGAGCTTTGACTCGCCCATAAATCAGGCTTTGCTTGAGGGTGTTTTGACAAGGCTTAAAGGTATTTTGGTTGACGGTGACAGGGAAATAGCGCTTTCTTTTTCTCACGGGGATCTGCAAGCGGGTAATATATGGATAGAAAATTCAACTGATAAGATATATATTATTGATTGGGAATCCTGCCGTGAAAGAAGTATCTATTATGATAAGGCTGTGCTTTATCACGGTTTAAGACCTTTGGGTGTTGAGCATTATCTCAACGAAAATCTTGAATTGCAAGAAAAAGCAATAGTATTGTTAGAGGATATTATCTTTCAAATTAACGAGCGTAAAAGTCTTTCACAGTTGTCTGAAGAAAAATGGCTTGAAAGCTATTTGAAAACAGTAGAAAATTACCTTAACGGTTTAAAGTAACGGGTGTTTGTATGCAAAAAATAAATTTGTTTGATTTTATGAATGATCCGATATATAAGCTTATGCTTGATATGTCAAAGGAAACTCATACTCAAGAAGAATTACAGGATATTAAGGAACGTTTTGAGGCAGCCGATAAGAAACGGCTTTTTGCCGAGTGTCACGAACATCAGCTTGACGGTGTTGTTGGTACGCTTGCTTTGAAATTAGGGTTAGAATTTCCCGATGAATGGAAACAGGAATATGAAAAGCAGAAAATACATCTTGAGTTTTTAAGGGAAAAGGCAAAGGAAATTTGCAAAATAATGGATGAAAACGGTATTCCTATGGTAATTCTTAAGAACGGCGGAATTATGATTGGAATGATAGAGGATGCCGTAAAATGCCCTATGGAGGATATAGATTCTCTTATCAAGAAAAGTGATTTTTATAAGGCTCATGAAATTCTTGTTAATAACGGTTTTGTATTTAGATTCAGAAGCGATTATGAGGCTGAAAAATTGGATGAAGCTTACCGTGACGGCTCAACAGAGTATTATATAATTACACCAAATGGTGAAAAAATGTGGTTTGAATTGGCATGGCGTGCGGTTGCAGGCCGTTGGATAAGACCTGATTTGGAGCCTGATACTGATGCTTTTATTGATAACTCCATTATTCCGGATGGCACAAGATCGCGTATACTCTCACCTGAGGATAATCTTTTACAGGTTTGTATTCATACGGCAAAACACTCATATGTAAGAGCACCGGGACTTCGCCTTCATATGGATGTTGACCGTATTGTTTCCCACAATAAAATTGATTGGGATTTGTTCATTAAAAAGGTTTGTGATACCCATGTTAAGGGTTCTACATATCTTTCGTTGTATATACCAACGGTTCTGTTCGGAACGAATATTCCGTCATACGTTTTGGAAGCTTTAAGACCTAAAAAAGAGAAAAAGCTTCTGAAAATGCTTGCTTCTGCTAAACTGCTGCATCCAAATGGCAGGAAATTCAGCAAGCTTCAATTTTTGAGATTTCAAACGGCTTTATATGATTCCAAAAAGGATATGTTGCGTGTTATTTATCCCAGTAAAGAATGGATGCGTGAGCGTTATAATTGCAGGTCTTCGTGGCAAATTTTTAAATGTACCATTGCAAGATTTTTGGATTTGGTTGGTATCAGAAAAAAGAAATCTAACTGAGTATAAGAGCGTAAACTAACTAAAGGTTAAATATATCCGTGAAAGGAATTGTTATTAATGTCGTCCCTTAAGATTTCCATTATTACTATTACTTACAATAGTGAAAAAACCGTAAGGCAAACTTTTGAAAGTGTTTATAAACAAAAAAGAGATAACTTGGAATATATAATTATTGACGGTGGCTCCACAGATTCAACTTTGAAAATCGCTGAAGAATACAAAGATATTATATCTAAAATAATATCCGAACCCGATGAGGGAATAAGCGATGCTATGAATAAGGGAATTGCTGCGGCAACGGGTGATTTGATAGGTATTATACATTCTGATGATATGCTGGCAGAAGGTGCTCTTGATATTTTGGAAAAGGAATATTCCGAAGAATACGATGTATTTTACGGTGATGTAATTGTTTGTGATGAAGCGGGCAAACACACACATATTCTTTGTGCCAAAGAGGACTTATCAGGTATGCAGTACAGATTTGCACTTAACCATCCATCCACTTTCGTTACAAAAAAATGTTATGAAAAATACGGTGTGTTTGATAAGAAGCTAAGGTGCAGTATGGATTATGACCTGTTTTTGCGCTATTATAAGGCGGGTGCTAAATTCAAATATATAAATAAAAATTTAGCAGTATACAGACTTGGCGGCGTTAATCAAAAAATGAGGAAGGTAACCGTAAATGAATCTTGTTATATCAGTATAAGGCACGGCGGAAATAAATTTAAAGCTTATATGATAAAATACAAAAAGAAGCTTTTGGATTTTATAAGACCTTTGGCTTATAAATTAGGAATTCATAATAAGCGGGTAAAGAAATTTTAAATATTGTTAAACCATGCGTATTAATTTTTCGGGAGTATAAAATGGAAAGATTTAACAACAATAAAGTAGTACAGGATTGGGCTTTGAATTTTATGTTGATAGGTCAGGTTTGTGCCGTTGTCGGCAGAACCCAAGCCATACATTTGGTTACAACCCTTAGCGTTTTTTTTGTATTATTATCATGCGTGATGTTTGGTGTTGAAAGTATATTTTCAAAATTTGTTGAAAAGCAACGTCCTATCCTTTTATCCTTTTGTACACTGGTAATATTTGTTATTATGGCGGTTTTAAATTCGGGTGATTTTTCGTATGAAAATATTTTGCGTTGCTTGATGTTTTTGGAAATCCCTGTTTTTCTAATGGCAATACCTAAAGTATATAAAAATGATTTTACTGCTAAAATTTTGGTTATCAATACTATAATATCAGTATATTATATATATTATTCCTTTAGTGACAGGGCGTATTATTTGGTTGACAGATATGGATATGCAAGTTATAACGATTTGACTTTGGGTTTTGCAAACCCTAATACCACTGGAGCATATTTGTTGCTGAATTTGATTTTATTAGTATCTTCATTTTTTTATTTTAAAAAGTTTATTGTTAGGTCTATTATATTGGTTTTAACTGCCCAAATTGTTTATTTGATATTTGAAACAAACTCAAGAACATGTATGCTTTGTGTAATTATATTTATAGCACTTATCTTGATTTTGAAGAAAAAGCTTCTAAGGCTTACGCAAAGAACCACCGGAATTTTCTTTGCAATTCCGATTCTCTTCTTCTGTATGACGGTGTTTTTCCCTGAATTTATGGATGGTTTGGAACTTTTCGGTGAAACGGTTTCCACGGGAAGATACAGTATATATACCCGTTATTGGGGAAAAATTGACATTATGAATATTCTTTTTGGAAATTTAATAGATGCTAAATTTTCAAATCTTCATAATGCATATTTCGCAATTTTTATGTCAGTAGGTGTTGTTGCTACAATAATGGTTATATTTTTGCTGTATAAAAATATTGCTATTATATGCCGTGAAAGAAATGAAATGTTTCAGCTTTGTGCCGTTGCGGGTATACTCACATTGCTTTTGCAGGTTTCGGCTGAGGCAACCGTATTTATCGAAGGAACATATTTTGCGGCGGCTGTATTTGCTATTTGTTGTATAGCAAGCTCAGTAAACAGGGAGGGAAAAAATGAAAATACTATTTCTTAATTGTTCTGACTATGGTAGTACAGGTAAGATAATAGGAGATATATGTCAAAATCTTTCCGATAAAATCAGTGATTTTCAAGCTTTGTTATGTACACCGGTAATAAAAGGTGAAGATTATAAGGGATTAAAAAAGATTAAAACCTCTGTGAAACTTGAGCAGGGACTGTATCGAAGATTAAATTATATTTTTGGAATGAGATACGGCTTTGCACCGCTGTCTACAATAAAGATTAAAAGAATAATTAAAAAATTTTCACCCGATATAGTTAATATTCATTGTGTTAATGGTTATACGGTTAATGTCTACTCAATTTTAAAATATCTTAAAAAAAATAATATACCAACCGTTATAACCAATCATGCGGAATTTTTTTATACAGGAAATTGCCCGTATGCTTTCGATTGTGAAAAGTGGCAAACAGGTTGCGGAAATTGTCCTAATTTATTCTTTGCTTCTGACTCAAAAATATTTGACCGTACCCATACTGCATGGCTTAAAATGAAAAACGCAATATCGGGAAATGATAAGCTGCGTGTGGTTTCGGTATCCCCTTGGGTATTGTCACGCTCTATGCAGTCTCCAATTATGGAAAATGTGAAACAAAAATGCATTATGAATGGACTTAACACACACATTTTCACACCTCTTGATAGTCGTAAGCATATATGCCAAAAGCTTGGAATAGATGAAGCTTGTAAGATAATTTTGCAGGTAACTGCATATTTTTCATCGGATGATAAGAAAATGAAGGGTGGATTTTATTTTAATGAATTGGCAAAACGGTTTGAAAATGAAAATGTCTGTTTTGTGGTTGTGGGAAGAACAATCGAAAATCCACAGCTTCCAAACTTAAAAATGGTAGGGTCTGTTTTGGATCAAAAAGAGCTTGCGGCATATTATTCCGCTGCAGATCTTACTGTGCTAACAAGCCGTAAGGAAACCTTTGGTATGGCGGTTGCAGAATCGCTTTGTTGCGGAACACCTGTTATTGGGTTTAAGGCGGGTGGATCTGAAAGTGTTGCTATTGATGAGTTTTCGGATTTTGTGGAATTCTCTCACCTTGACGACTTGGAAAAAATTATCCGTGAAAAATGGCTTGATTATAAAACTTTGGAAAAGGTGGACTTTATTTCCGATACCGCAAAGAAAAAGTACGCAAGCAGCGTTATGGCAGAGGGCTATTTGGAAACCTATAATGAGCTTTTGAAATAATATTAAAGGAGCAGTACAATGAAGGTTGTTTTTGCGTCGTGTTTTCTATCTCATCATCAAAAACCTTTTTCTGAGGTTATGTATAAGCTTTTAGGCGATGATTACTGCTTTATTGCCGAAGAGCCTATGAGTGATGAAAGAAAAGAGCTTGGCTGGACTGAAGGAACAAAAGAAAAATATGTTATAAATGCTTTGGCTTCAGAGGATGAGTATAAGCGTTGTATAGATATTATAAATGATGCTGATGTTTTAATAGTTGAGGGCAGAAGATATAATCTTTACGAGCAGCGAATAAAACAAAATAAGCTCACCTTTAATTATTCTGAAAGAATTTACAAAGAAAAATATCAGTTTTATAAATTCCCAATCAGAATACTTAGGCATCATTTAATGTATGTAAGATATAAATCACTATATCTTCTTTGTGCCAGTGCGTTTGCGGCATCTGATTACGCTAAAAGCTTTGCGTTTATAAACAGGGCGTACAAATGGGGATATTTTCCGGAATGCAAGGAATATGATATTGATGATTTGATTGAAAAAAAGGAAGAAAACTCGCTTTTGTGGGCGGGTAGATTTATTAAATATAAGCATCCGGAAAAGGCGATAGAAACCGCAAGAAGGCTTAAAGAACAGGGGATTGATTATAAATTAAGGTTTATAGGCACGGGTGAATTGGAAGAAGATTTGAAAAATCTGTGTAAAAAATATGACCTTGAAAATAATGTTGAGTTTTTGGGCTCCATGCCGCCCGAAAAGGTAAGAGAATATATGGAAAAATCACAAATTTTCTTATTTACCTCTGATAAAGGAGAGGGTTGGGGAGCCGTTTTAAATGAAGCTATGAACTCGGGCTGTGCGGTTGTTGCCGATAAGCATATAGGTGCGGTACCGTATTTGATTAAGAATGAAGAAAACGGAATTATGTATAAAGGTACGCTTGAGGACCTGTATAAAAAAACGGTTAATTTGCTTAATGATAAATCTCTTGTTAAAACTATGGGTAAAAATGCCTACAATACAATAATTTCCGAATGGAATGCAGAATGTGCGGCAAAAAGAATTTTGGAACTTTCCGAACGGCTGTTAAACGGTAAAGAAACAGAATTTTTATCGGGACCGTGCAGTAAGCATAAATAAAGGAAGAATGAAATATGGGGAATTTTTTACAAAAACTATTTCATACAAAGGGTATACATAAAAAAATCAACCTTTTTTTAGTAAATAAAGTATATGCAGATAAAGAAAAAAACTATAAAAAAAAGCGGAAATTGCTAAATGCAATAGGCTATGATATAGGTGAGGGAACAAGGATTGTAACCCCTTTTTATTGCTCAGCTGAGTTGCATATAGGAAAAAATTGTTATGTGAATAAGAATTTTAATGTGTATGGTAACGGCAAGGTTGTTATAGGTGATAATTGCGATATAGCACCTGAGGTAACTTTTTTTACGGGTGGACACTATATAGGAGATCCAATAAGACGGGCAGGTAAAGGACGAGATTACAGTATTTATGTTGGCAACGGAACATGGATTGGAGGAAGATCGTCTATTTTTGGTGATATAAGCATAGGGAACTCTTGCGTTGTGGCATTGGGTTCAGTTGTTAATAAGGATGTAAAAGATAATTGTTTGGTTGGCGGTGTTCCTGCTAAGATAATAAAGGAATTAGATCAATGATTAAGAAAATTTTAAAGAACCGAACGGTTAAAAATGCAAGCTGGCTTATAGCGGCAAGAATAGCCCAAATGGTATTGTCGTTATTTGTGGGGCTTTTATCCGCAAGATATCTGGGACCTTCAAATTACGGATTGATAAACTATGCGGGTGCGTATACGGCGTTTTTTACCTCCCTTTGTACTTTGGGGATCAATTCTTTATTGGTAAAAGAATTCGTTGATAATCCTGATGCGGACGGTAAAATAATAGGTACAACATTGGTTTTGCGTGCAGCTTCAAGCATACTTTCTGCAATAATGATGGTAAGTATCGTCTGCGTTGTGGATATGGGTGAATGGACCACCGTTGCGGTAGTGGCACTTTGCAGTATAGGTCCTGTTTTTCATATTTTGGAAACATTTAATTATTGGTTTCAAAAGAGGTTGCAATCAAAGGTTACCGCTATTGCAACACTGCTTGCTTATGCGATTACAAGTGCTTACAGAATAATACTTATGATTTTTGGAAAAAGTGTTTTCTATTTTGCCTTGGCTACCTCTATTGACTATGTTTGTGTAGGAATCTTTCTTGTGGTTGCTTATAAAAAGAATTGTGGTCAAAAATTAAGCTTTTCGTGGGAATATGGAAAAAAACTACTTTCCAAAAGTCGGCATTTCATTTTGGCAGGGTTAATGGTATCAATTTACGGACAAACCGATAAATTAATGCTTAAGCAAATGATGGATACAAAGGAAGTAGGCTATTATGCAACGGCAACTACCATTTGTAATATGTGGTGTTTTGTTTTGACCGCAATAATCGATTCCTTATATCCATCCATTATGGAGGCCAATAAAAAATCAGAAGAGTTGTTCAAAACGCGAAACCGTCAGTTGTATGCAATTGTTTTTTATGTTTCTGTTTTTGTTTCAATCTGCTTTACCCTGTTTGGTGAATTGGTTGTAAAGATTTTATACGGTGATACATATCTTCCGTCGGTTACGCCTTTAAAGATAATTACATGGTATACGGCTTTTTCATATTTGGGTGTTGCAAAAAATGCTTGGATAGTTTGTAAGGAAAAGCAAAGTTATTTAAAATATATCTATATAATATCGGCGGTAGTTAATGTAATTCTTAATGCGGTTTTCATTCCGTTTTTCGGTGCATCGGGTGCGGCTGTTGCGTCCGTGATTGCACAGGTGCTTACATCAATTGTTTTGCCGTTATTTATGCGTAATTTAAGGGAAAATTCAATTTTAATGCTTGAGGCAATATGCTTTAAGGGAATATTTAATAAAAAAATTAAAAGATCTTCAAACTGAAATGCTTGTTAAGTTTAAAAGTTCTTTTAAAATAAAGTTGGTGCAGTTTTTCTTAAAAATACTGATGCCTTCTGATAGAAAAGCAATATTAAAATATGATAGATTTTTAAAGAAATATAAATACGGAGAATGTGATATTATAGCTAACCACTGCAGTGCTTGGGGTGATAAGTAGGTTATGCCTAAATCATATTTGGGAGAGGGCTCTAAGGGTGAGTTTGAGGGTATTGAGATTATGTTACCCGCTGATCCTGATAAGTATTTAACAAATATTTACGGTGATTATATGCAGCCTCCTCCGGTGGAAAAGCGTGTGGCACATCATTACTGTACGGTTATAGATTTGGAAAAACCATATACCGAGTATACTAAGGTGAAATAATATTATAATATACTGAACTTTTGATTTGTTATATTACATCCGTATACCTGATATAAGTATAACAAAAATTAAATAATACCTGAATAATATATAAATAGAGAGCTTGTGTGCAAATGAATTTAGCTATTATTAAACTGATAAAAAACGGACTTTTGAAAACAAAAGATTCTATTGGACAAGTAACTGATTGGAAATCTTTGTATTTCTTCGCCAGAAAACAACAAATTTTGGTAATGCTGTATTACGGTATGCTGGAATCAAACATAACTGTGCCAAATGAAATTTATAAAAATTTTGAATCTGATACATTTATGCAAGCTGCCATCAGCTGTAATCAGGTATTGGAGATTAACCGTATTTTGGCGGAGTTTGAAAAAAACGGGATTGAGCATATGGCTTTAAAAGGTTCAATACTTAAATCCTTTTATCCTAAACCTGAAATGCGTCAGATGAGCGATTCGGATATTTTGATAAGAGTAGAACAGTTGGAACAGATTGCACCAATAATGGAAAAGCTTGGATTTACATATAAACTCGAAAGTGATCATGAGGTTATTTGGTGCAAAAGCGGAAGAATTAATATTGAGCTTCATAAAAGATTGATTCCGTCTTATAATAAAGATTTTTATATTTATTACGGTGATGGCTGGAATAAAGCTGTTAAGGAAAAAGGAAAAGAATATTCCTATGAGCTTAAAGCTGAGGATAATTACATATATTTATTCACTCATTTCGCTAAGCATTATCGTGATGCGGGTGTGGGCATAAAGCATATCGTTGATTTGTACCTTATGCAAAACCAGATTAAAGATATGGATTATGTGATTGCAGAGCTTGAAAAATTACAGCTTGATAAGTTTTATCATAATGTTATGTATACGCTTAAGGTGTGGTTTGAGGATGCACCGTCAAACCTGCAATCCGAAACAATAACAAACAGAATCTTTTCCGGCGGAGCTTATGGCTCTGCACAGGCACACATTTTGTCATCGGCCGTGAAACAGGCAAAAACTTCGGGTTCAACTCAAAAGGCTATTAACAAGAAGATAAGAACAATGCTGTTTCCGTCTTTTAGTATTATGAAAGAAGAGTATTCTATTTTGAAAATTCTTCCTTTCTTACTTCCTTTTGTTTGGGTGTGGCGTTGGATAACGGCGTTGCTCTTCCGTAGAGATAACATAAGAAAGCAGTCTGTGGTGGCACAAACCTTATCTGAGGAAAGTGTTAATGCTTATAAGGACGAGCTTGATATCGTGGGATTGGATTTTAACTTTGAATAGTGAGTAAACAAATTAATTGATCCCCAAAATAAAAGTGACCGCAAAACGGTCACTTATTTTTTGTATCCCAAAGCTTTCGGTATTTGCCTGCGGTCATTCCCTCTGTTTCGTGGAAAACTTTGTTGAAATAGCAGGCATCCTCAAAACCACATTCGGTTGCAATTTCTGCCACAGGCATTGAAGTAAACCTCAATAGCTTTTTCGAATGATTTATTCGGCAAAAGGTGAGATATTGCACAATGGTTGTGCCAAAAAGGTCCTTAAATTGCCTTGTCATATAATATTTGCTTATGCAAAACTCTGCACTTAAAGTATCAAGTGTGATTTTTCCGTTTATATTTTTTTCAAGATATTCCTTTATAAGATACATTTTCTCGTTGGTGTTGCTTTGCTGATTAGTGTTTCCGGTTTCGGTTAAAATTGAGGTGAATAAAATATTGATTTGTGATGATGCAATAATTTCATAATCACGGTTTTTTTGTGCCATAATGGTAAAAAGTTTGTGCAGCTGTGCAAGATACGGTGAAATATCAATGGGGCGCAAAAGTATTGAGCCGTTTCTTTTTAAAAAATATGAGTGTATCATTGCTGCTTGCGGACCGTTAAAGTGTAACCAGGTAAATTCCCAAGGGTCATCCATATTACAACAGTGAGAATATTCGGTGTTGCAATCAATAAATACCAAATCCCCTGATTTCACCGCAACATCTTTTTTATTATAGGTAATAGTACCGCTTCCACGAAGAATTATTATTATAAGGTATGAGTTAAGTCGGCTTCTGGCACTTAAATGTGAGCGTTTGCAGGTGAGAGTGCCCATTTCCTGAACGAAGTTTAGCATTTTTTTTGCTATTGGCGAGGGGGTGTTTACTATTCGCTCCGAAACGGTTGTATCGTTTGAAATTTTACCGCCCGCAATGGTTGAAGAATAATATTTTGCCACCTGAATACCTCCGCAATATTTTTATGTTTTAGAGCAATAAAATGTAATGACTTTACTGTTTGAAATTATTATACTATAATAAGTATTTTCTGTAAAGTGTTTATTTTAGGAGTTTTAAGTATGTATACTGTCTTATTATCCGGCGGTTCGGGAAAAAGGCTTTGGCCTCTTTCCAATGATTTGAGGTCTAAGCAATATATTAAAATTTTTGATGAGGCTGAGCAGGGAAATGAACAAATATCTATGGTTCAGCGTGTGGTTGGGCAATTAAAGGATTCGGGTATTGATAAAAATTTATTTATTTGTGCCGGTAATTCCCAACTTGAGATAATTCATTCCCAGCTTGGTGATATTGGTGTTGCGGTTGAGCCTGAGCGTAGAGATACATTCCCGGCAGTTGCAATTTCCTGTGCTTATGCATTAAGTTATTGCGGGGCTACTGAACAGGATTGTATGGTAATACTTCCTGTTGACCCATATACCGATGAGGGTTATTTTAAAACGCTTGGTGAATTGGAAGGCTGTCTTTGTGAAAGCGGTGCGGATATAGCTCTTATGGGTGTTGTGCCTGATTGTCCTTCTACTAAGTATGGTTATATTGTTCCAAATGAAAATGCAGGCAGGTATTCATCAGTTCTTGAATTCAGGGAAAAACCCGATGAAGAAACCGCAAAACAGCTTATTTCAAGAAATGCTGTATTTAATTGCGGTGTGTTCTGCTTTAAAATCAGCCTTATATGTGATATACTGCGTAATATGGGGCTTAAAGCTGATTATGATTATCTTTATGCAAATTATGAAAAGCTCCCTAAAATCAGCTTTGACTATCAGGTGCTTGAAAAGTGCGATAATATGATAGTTGTTCCGTTTATGGGTATGTGGAAAGACCTTGGTACTTGGAATGCATTGGCTGATGAGATGCAAAGGGAAACAATCGGTAATGCAATAGTTGAACAATGTGATAATACCCGTGTTATAAATGAGTTGGATATTCCCATTGTTGCAAATGGACTTGAAAATATTGTTATTGCCGCAAGTGCTGATGGTATACTCGTTACCGAAAAGACCAAAAGCGAAAATATTAAAAACACGGTATCACGCCTTGATATACCGCCTATGTATGAGGAACGCCGTTGGGGTACGCTAAAAACGGTTGACCGTGGGGAAACAAACCTTACCCGTCATGTGAAAATGTTTGCGGGAATGGTATCAAGCTATCATTACCATGAAAAGCGCAATGAGGTTTGGGTATTTCTAAAGGGCACGGGTGAAATGATACTTGGAAATATGAAAATGTCGGTAAGTGCGGGTATGTCACTTACAATACCGCAGGGGGCTAATCATATTATTAAAGCTGTTACTGAGCTTGAATTTTTAGAGGTACATATCGGGGAACCGAATACAAATGATATTCATCGCCTTTCTTTTGATTGGGATGAGGTTGAAAAAACTACTGTTTAAGGAGAAAATTATGAAAACTGCATTAATTACCGGAATTAACGGTCAGGATGGATCGTATCTTGCTGAATTTTTACTTGATAAGGGTTATACTGTTTACGGTATACTTCGCCGTAGCAGTGTAAATAATACCCAGCGTATTGATCATCTTTTTATTGATGAGCTGATGAAAAAGTGCGGCAGAACAAACAAGCTTCATCTGCTTCACGGTGATGTTACAGATTCTCTTAACATTGTACGCATTATAAATGAGACTCAGCCTGACGAAATATACAACTTGGCAGCACAGTCTCATGTTGCCGTATCTTTTGAGGAACCTGAATATACCGCTAACTGTGACGGACTTGGAACACTTCGTATTTTGGAGGCTGTTCGTATATGCGGTCTTACCGATAAAACAAAGGTTTATCAAGCATCCACTTCGGAGCTTTACGGTAAGGTTGAAAGAAAAGGTATGTCCTTAAATGAGGAAACACCTTTCCATCCGTATTCTCCTTATGCTGTTGCAAAGCAGTATGCTTTTTGGATAGTAAGAAACTACCGTGAAGCTTACGGGATGTTTGCTGCAAACGGAATCCTCTTTAATCATGAGTCGGAGCGCAGAGGTGAAACCTTTGTACAAGAAAAATCACCCTTGCGGCTGCAAGAATTTCTTTGGGTCTTCAGGAAAAGCTTTCCCTTGGTAATATGGACTCCATTCGTGACTGGGGTTATGCTAAGGATTATGTTGAGTGTATGTGGCTTATATTACAGCAGGAAAAGCCTGAGGATTTTGTAATTGCCACCGGTGAAAAGCGTACCGTTCGTGAGTTTGTTGAAGCCGCATTTAAGTGTGTTGGCATTGAGCTTATGTGGCAGGGAACAGGTCTTGAAGAAAAGGGTATTGATAAAGCAACAGGCAAGGTTTTAGTTGATGTTGATCCAAGATTTTTCCGTCCTTCTGATGTTGATTATCTTTTGGGTGATCCCACAAAGGCAAAGGAAAAGCTTGGTTGGGATCCACGCAGCACCTCTTTTGAAGAGTTGGTTTCAATTATGGTTAAGAGTGACCTTGAATTTGTAAAAACACAGGGTGAAAATCACCGTTCGTTTGAGTAAGGATTGAATGTTTATGGAAAAAAGTTCTAAGATTTTTGTAGCAGGGCATAAGGGAATGGTTGGCTCTGCAATAGTGCGTGCGTTGGAGGCAAAGGGTTATACCAATATTATTAAGCGTAGCTCAAAGGAGCTTGACCTTCGCCGTCAGGATGAGGTTGAACGCTTTTTTGCCGAAGAAAAGCCTGATTATGTATTTTTGGCAGCGGCAAAGGTTGGCGGAATAATTGCAAATGACCGTCATCCTGCTGATTTTATGTATGATAATATGATGATAGAAATGAATGTCATTAAGGCTTCATACGATAATAAGGTCAAAAAGCTGTTGTTTTTGGGTTCATCATGTATTTATCCCCGTATGGCACCGCAACCAATGCCTGAAAGCTGTTTGCTTACAAGTTCTCTTGAGCAGACTAATGAAGCGTATGCTCTGGCAAAGATTTCGGGTCTTAAATACTGCGAATATCTTAATCGTCAGTACGGAACCGATTATATCAGCGTAATGCCAACAAATCTTTATGGTCCTAATGATAACTATCATCCCGAACATTCTCATGTTTTACCGGCACTTATCCGCCGTTTCCATGAGGCAAAGCAAAATGGATTAAATGAGGTTGTTTGTTGGGGAAGCGGAACTCCCAAGCGTGAGTTTTTGTATGCAGATGATTTGGCGGATGCATGCCTTTATCTTATGGAAAATTATTCTGCTGAGCAGCTTGGCAATGAAACCGTGAACTTAGGTAGCGGTAAGGAGCTTACCATTAAAGAGCTTACCGAAACGGTTGCAAAGGTGGTTGGCTTTGAGGGTGAAATCAAGTGGGATACCACCCGCCCTGATGGAACACCAAGAAAACTGCTTGATGTTTCTAAGCTGAAATCCCTTGGCTGGAGCTACAAGACCGAGCTTGAAGACGGTGTAAGATTAGCTTATGAAGATTTTTGCAATAACGCAATGAGAGCTGAAAGATAGAATTAACGGATGTGTAGAATTTTTACACATCCGTTTTTGTAATCAAAGGTAAATGTTGTGTTCTTTTGTAAATACGGCATTTGGTTCAATTGTAAGTATGCCTTCTTTTTCCTCAAGTGCATAGCCGTCATCAACCATAGAAGGTATACCGCACCAAGGTTCAATACAAATATAACCTGCACCGGGTTTTGTCCATAAAAGCAAATAATCACAGCCGGGGAAATTAACGGTAAGGTTTCTTCCTGTTTTGCGGTTTCTGAGTGTGGCACTGCGTGATTTGACATTTTTGAAAACAAGTGCATCAATGGCAAAATATTTCTCATAAAGGGGAAGTGTGGTTGATTCCTTGATTATCGGCAATGTCTCATGCGCCAAAAGTGAACCATCTAAAACACAGGAGTTAAGGGTTTCCTTTTGCGGGAATATAATATCATAATCCTCAATACCCTCAGGGCAAGCATATGCTTCATGTGAGCCGATTGAGAAATACATTGTATTATCAGATAAATTTTTAACCTCATACTTAACATTCACAACGGTATCTCTTAGGCTGTATGTAATTCTGAATTCATAGCTGAATGGGTATTGTTCTCTGCTTTCCGGGGTATCGGTAAGTAAAAATGTTACGGAATTACAACCCCGTTTTTCAAGTGTAAAATCAGAAACTCTTGCATAACCGTGCTTTAATTCCATTGTGTATTCTTTACCGCCCAGGGTGTACTTGTTGTCACGAAGTCCGCCACAAAGAGGGAAAAGCACAGGAGCCACACCTGCCCAATAAGTGGGGTCGCCACTCCATAAAACATCATTGCCGTCAAGGGTCATTTTTCGCATTTCTGCACCTTTTTCTGCAATTTCAACAGTGATGCGGTCATTTTTTAAAGTAACCATTTAAAAATCTCTCCTTTATTATTGGGCATTAATTGCCTTATAAATTTCGTTTCTTAACGCTTCGTGATAACGGTGTCCTTCATTTGAAATAAGATGCTGTGTGAAGAACATTGTTATTTTATTTTCAGGGTCAATTGATATAAAAGACCCTGCGGCACCATCCCAACCAAAGCAACCTTTAGGTGCTATGGAGTTTGCATCGGTGGGCTTATCAAGTATATACACACCCAAGCCGTATTTATAGCCTTTAGACCAGTTAACCCAATTATTAAAGGTTTTTTGCCATTCGTCATTAAATTGCGGTGTACGCATAAGCTCTATTGTTTCTTGTTTTAAAATGCGTTTGCCGTCAGGTGTAACTCCGCCGTGGCAAAGCATATCAAGAATTTTAACATAGTCTGTGATAGAGCTTATAAGTCCCGCACCACCGCTTTGGTATTCAGCGCCCAATTTATAGCAGTTGCTATTATCGGTAGGAACGATTTTGTTGTCTTTTATGGTATATTGACGTGGCATACGCAATTTTTGGTCATCGCATAATGTAAAAGTGGTATCTTTCATCAAAAGCGGCTCCATAAATACCGATTTAAAATAATCGTAATAAGGCATACCGCTGCAAACTTCAACCACAGCCGCTAATATATCGTGGCAAAGGCTGTAACGAAAAGCGCTTCCGGGTTCAAAATGAAGCGGCCTTGAAGCAAGAGCTTTTGCGGTTGTTATTGTTGGGCATTTGCCATCAGTTTCGGCATAAACATTCTTGCAAGCATCACAAAAAATATCATAATCCATTCCGCCTGACATAGTGAAAAGGTGGATTACCTTCATTTCATTCTTTGCCTTTTCTCCGTTTTCAAGCTTTAAATCGGCAAATTCGGGAATATACTTTGAAACAGGGTCATCAAGTTTTAAAAGCCCTTTATCCACAAGTGTTAATGCTGCGGCGCAGGTGGAAACCTTTGTGCAGGAATAAAGATTATAAAGCTCATTACCTTTCATGGGTTCTTTTGTGTCAAAGTCCTTATGACCTGCAAAATGCCTGAATACTTCTTTGCCGTTAATTAATACAATGCAATCTCTGCCGGGTCCTGTTATAAAGCCGTAAGGATTATCAAGCAGAGCTTTAAGTGATTCAAAATTCATAGTATATACCTCTTTGATAAATAAAATGGGATGCCTCATTTTTGAGACATCCCGATTTTTAATCTTATTTAGCGTAGTCGGCAACACGGTTTTCTCTGATAAGATTAACCTTAATCATGCCAGGATATTCAAGTTCCTTTTCAATACGCTGTGCAACCTGATGTGCAATGATTGCCATCTGATCTTCGCTGATAATTTCGGGCTTAACGATAATACGAATTTCACGTCCTGCTTGAATTGCGAAGGAGCTTTCAACACCCTTGAAGGAATTGGCGATTTCCTCCAACTTTTCAAGACGCTTAATGTAGTTTTCGATGTTTTCACGACGAGCTCCCGGGCGTGCTGCCGAAATAGCATCAGCTGCTTGAACAATGCAGGCGATAACGGTTTTAGCCTCAACATCACCGTGGTGAGCATGAATTGCGTGAATAACAGCTTCACTTTCTCTGTAACGCTTAGCAGCCTCAACACCAAGCTGTATGTGTGAGCCTTCCTGCTCGTGGTCAATCGCTTTACCAATATCATGTAAAAGACCTGCACGCTTTGCAAGGGTTATATCCACACCCATTTCTGCGGCAATAAGACCTGAAATGTGACAAACCTCTAAAGAGTGGTTTAAAACATTCTGTCCAAAGCTGGTACGGAAATGAAGCCTTCCCAAAAGCTTAACAAGCTCAGGATGCAGGTTGTGCACACCCGAATCAATAACTGCCTGTTCGCCTTCACGCTTAATAACGGCTTCAACCTCAGCAGTTGCTTTAGCAACGCTTTCTTCAATTCTGGTTGGGTGAATTCTTCCGTCGGAAATAAGTCTTTCAAGAGTTACTCTTGCTATTTCACGGCGAATGGGGTCAAAGCTGGAAACTGCAATAGCCTCAGGTGTGTCATCAATGATAAGATCAACACCCGTTGCACTTTCAATAGCACGGATATTTCTACCCTCACGACCTATAATTCTACCCTTTAATTCGTCATTGGGAAGCGGAACAACTGCAACCGTAACTTCAGATGAATGGTCTGCCGCACAGCGCTGAATAGCATGTGCAATGATTTCTCTTGCTAAATTATCACATTCTTCTTTGGTAGAGCGTTCAAACTCATTAATCTTAACAGCTTTTTCATGGCTTAATTCGCCGTCAAGCATATCAAGAAGCTGTGATTTAGCGTTTTCTTTTGAAAGTCCGGAAATTTTTTCCAGCATTTCAAGTTGACTTTTCTTAATGCGTTCACATTCCTCAAGGCGTTCATCAATCTGCTTAGCTCTTTCGTTAAGCTTTTCTTCCTTGAGTTCAAGATTATCAATTTTGCGATCAAGTGTTTCTTCTTTCTGTTGAAGTCTCTTTTCCTGACGCTGAACATCAGTGCGGCGTTCACGAAGATCCTTTTCGGTTTCCTGACGCATTTGATGAATTTCGTCTTTGGCTTCAAGCAGTGCTTCTTTTTTCTTGGTTTCAGCATTCTTCATTGCGTCGCTCAATATGCGGTTGGCTTCTTCCTTGGCAGAACCAATAGTGCTTTCAGAAGCCTTACGGTGATAAACCTGGCCTAAAAAGAAACCGATAAATGCAAGAACGACAGCAACAATGCCCATAATAATATATGGTTCCACTGTTGTAACCTCCTCTATTTTGAATGCGGTATTTACGGGAAAATTGCAAAGAAAAACCAAAATATCTATAACACCCCGCCGGGATCCGCAGGCTATCCCGCTGATATAATTTATAGTCTTGTACGATAAGCATTTCAGTGTTTGCCATGGTTCGCCAAATCCGACAGCATTCTTCTAAAATATACATAATCGCAAGGTATAACTTATCTTTCATATTTTAACACTATATTGGTATACTGTCAAGTATTTACTACAATAAATGGTATAATAAACAGGAAATTTTTTACTTTTTTCACATAAATTATATAATAATAAATTTGTGTTGCATACTAAATTTGAATAAATAAGATAAAGAGGAAGAGTATGCGAAGAACAAAAATTATTTGTACATTGGGTCCTGCTTGCACAAGTGAAGAAACACTTAAAAGAATGCTCCAAAACGGAATGAATGTGGCAAGACTTAATTTTTCTCATCAGCAACACTTATTTCATCGTCAAAATATTGCAACACTTAAAAGATTGCGCCGTGAAACGGGAAGGGCGTTAGCTTTACTGCTTGATACAAAGGGCCCCGAAATCAGAACAGGTATTTTAAAAAATGCACCTGTAAAGCTTTGTGAGGGAAAGCGCTTTACCATTACTTCAAGGCAACTTGACGGTGATGAAAGCATTGTTTCGGTGAGCTTTAAGAATTTGCCACAATCATTAAAGCAAGGCGATACCGTTTTACTTGATGACGGAAAGATTAGGCTATTGGTTGAGGAAACAAATTCAACGGATATTATTTGCCGTATTATAACAGGTGGGGAGCTTGGAAATACAAGGGGAATTAATATACCGAATGTTATGCTGAATATGCCGTTTTTATCAGAAAAGGATAAAAACGATATAAGCCTTGGTATAAGTGAGGGGATAGATTATATTGCGGCATCATTTGTGCGTACAGCGGATGATTTGCGTGTTATGCGTCGATTTTTAGAGGAAAACGGTGGCGGTGAAATAAAGATAATTGCAAAAATAGAATGTAGGCAGGCGCTGGAGAATTTTGAAGAAATTTTAACCGAAGCTGATGGAATTATGGTGGCACGAGGTGACTTAGGGGTTGAGGTGCCTTTTGAGTATCTGCCCGGACTTCAGAAAAAGCTTATAACCCGATGTTTTAAAAGCGGTAAAATGGCGGTTACCGCAACCCAAATGCTTGAAAGTATGATTAACGGAGCATATCCCACAAGGGCAGAAACAAATGATGTGGCAAATGCCGTTTTTGACCGTAGCAGTGCCGTTATGCTTTCGGGAGAAACGGCGATTGGCGAAAATCCGCCATTGGTAGTAGAAACGATGTCACGCATTTGTGATAGGGCGGGTCGGGATATAAGGGAGCTTGGAATAGGAATAGCAAATATTCATCCTGAAACTATCGGAAGTAATACCGATGCCGTTTGTGAAGCGGCGGTGACTGCGGCGCAAAATATTGGTGCGGCAGCAATTATTGCTCTCACTTCGTCAGGGGCAACGGCAAGATATGTTGCAAAATATCGCCCTGAAATACCAATAATTGCCGCAACCTCAAGAATTCGTGCATTTAATCAGCTTGCCGCAAATTGGGGAGTAGAGCCTATTTTAATAGAAAATGATATTAATATTGAACAGCTTTTTATTAACGCTATTGAAAAATCTATTGAACGCAATTTGGTTAAAAAAGGGGATAGAGTAGTGTTGGTTTGCGGAGCTTTAAAATCTTCTGAAGGGGAGAAAAATTTAATCAAGATAATGGAAGTGTGAGCTTTTTAAAAGCAAAAAACCATTCCCGTTTTTCGGGAATGGTTTTTTATATGTTATTTAAGATTTAGCACTTCTCAGCAAGTTCAAAAATCTTTGCGGGAAGGTCTGCTTCATCGCAGGAAACGGTGAATACAAACTCAACATCATCAATAGCATTGAGTCTGAAGAAGAAATCAGCAAGCTCATCATAGTTTCTTGAGCCTATTCTGAGAGTTGCATCACCGAAGATGTGTGTAACATCGTGGTTGCCGGCCTTAATACCTGTAAGCATACCGAAATATTCGTTATAACCCGAGATTCCGCAAGCGTCAGCATCGATAAGACGCACCTTATGTGTTACGGAAAAAGTAAGGGTGTCACCTTTTTCAACGCAGACAACATTGCCAAGACTGGTTTGTGCAGCAGCGTTTACCATGTCCACTAATTTTTTGGTTTTACCCGAACCTTTTTTTCCGATAATGAGTTTGATCATTAATATCAGCTCCTTTTATATTCATGCCGCCGCATTTACGGCGGCTAATTTACATTTTTTTATTTAAGTCTTGCTTCAAGCTCAGCCTTTTGAGCTTCATAACCCGGTTTTCCAAGCAGTGCAAACATATTTTTCTTATAGCTTTCAACACCGGGTTGGTCAAACGGATTTACACCTAACATATAACCCGATACAGCACAAGCTTTTTCAAAGAAATAAATAAGTCTGCCAAGGGTTTCCTCATCTGCCTTTTCAAGTGCAATAACAAGATTTGGAACACCGCCATCTGTATGAGCAAGAACGGTACCCTCAAAAGCTTTTTGGTTTACAAATGACATCGGCTTTCCTGCCAAGAAGTTAAGCCCGTCACCGTTATCGCTATCCTCTTCAATGATGATGTCACTTCCGTTATCACCGATTGTAACAACGGTTTCAAACATAAGTCGTGCACCATCTTGAACATACTGTCCCATAGAATGAAGGTCAGTAGAGAAGGTTACGGAAGCGGGGAATAAGCCCTTATTATCCTTACCTTCACTTTCGCCGTAAAGCTGTTTAAACCATTCAGCCATCATTGCAAAGCGTGGCTCATAGCTTACAAGAAGCTCAACCGATTTACCCTTTCGGTAAAATGCGTTACGCAAAGCGGCATAGGTGTAACAAGGGTTTTTATACATATCAGGTTCATTATAATCAGCCTGAGCTGCTGCAGCACCCTTCATCAAAGCATCAATATCGGCACCTGCTGCTGCAATGGGAAGAAGACCAACAGCGGTGAGAACTGAGAAACGACCGCCAACATCATCCGGAACCACAAAGCACTCATAACCCTTTTCATCGGCTAAAGCCTTTAATGTGCCACGAGCTTTATCTGTGGTACAATAAATACGCTGAGCAGCTTCTTTTTCGCCATAATGCTCTTCAAGATACTTTCTGAATACACGGAAAGCAACTGCGGGTTCTGTGGTTGTGCCTGATTTGGAGATAACATTTACCGAAACACGCTTGCCTTCACAAATCTTGAGAAGATCCGAAAGGTTTGAGCCACTTATGCTGTTACCTGCAAAATAAATTTCAGGAACACCGTCACGAAGTGTATTGTAATACGGACCCTTCAAAAATTCAATAGCGGCACGTGCTCCGAGATAAGAACCGCCTATTCCGATAACGATAAGAACATCGGTATCAGCCTTGATTTTTTCGGCAGCTTTTTTGATGCGGGCAAACTCTTCCTTATCATAGTTTGTGGGAAGCTCTACCCAACCAAGAAAATCATTTCCCAAACCGCTTTTTTCTTCCACCATTTTGTGGGCAGCGGCAACCTGTGTTTCTAAACCAACAAGGTCATTTTCCCTGAGGAATGATTCTGCGTAAGAATACTGGAACTTTAAAGACATTGTTTTGTAAAACCTCACTTGAATATTGAAATACAGCGGTTAAAAAACCTAACTGTTTTTTCCTTGCTATTATTTTACATTATTTTGCTCATTATTGCAAGTCTTATTATTAATATTCATCAAAAGTTTTTAAAGAATAAACAAATCTTTAATTATCCAAGCTAAGGTTACACCAAAATCTTTTTTCTTTACATCATTTTTTGCCTTGAGTTCAATCACACCAACCGTTTCATCTTCAAGCTTTATTTCAATCAAACCTGCATTATCACCCTTTTTAACAGGTGCACGAAGCTCCTTTTCGGGTGAAAAATGCTGTGTTAGCTTGCCGGCTTCACTTTTAAGCATCAAAACGCCGAAATTTTCGGTGGCTTCAATATCCACACTTTTTTCAACACCGCCTTTTACCTTGATTTTGAAATTTTTTGGTATTTCGGGAGAAACTTCGGTATAAGAGTAATTTGCAAATCCGTAATCAAGCAGTTTTTTTGCACCGTTAAAGCGGTCATTGCTGGTATCTCCTCCCATAATTACCGCAACAAGCTCCATACCGTTACGCTCTGCGGTGGCGGAAAGACAATACCCTGCGGATGATGTTGTACCTGTTTTAAGACCTGTGGTTCCTTCATAAAAACGCACCAATTTATTAGTATTTACAAGCTCACTTTTTCCGTCACGCAGTGTATCCATCCAAACGGTTGAGTATTTTTTAACGGTATCGTGCTTTATAAGCTCTGCCGACATAAGCCCCACATCGTGAGCTGTTGTGACATGACCTTCGGCATCAAGGCCTGTGCAGTTTATGAATTTTGTATTGGTCATACCAAGCTGTGTTGCACGCTCATTCATCATTGCAACAAAGCCTTCCTCGCTTCCTGCAATCTTTTCTCCTAAAGCAACGGTTGCATCATTTGCCGAAGCAATAACCGCCGCTTTCAAAAGTTCATCAACCGTCATCGCTTCTCCGGGCTCAAGCCATATTTGTGAACCACCCATACTGCAGGCATGTTCGCTTGCACTTATCACCGTTTCAAGGCTTATATCACCACGATCAAGCGCCTCCATAACAAGTAAAAGAGACATAATTTTTGTAATAGAAGCCGGTGCTAAAACCTCATCTGCATTAGCTTCATAAAGCACCTTTCCTGAATTGGGCTCTATTAAAAATGCGGATTTTGCCTTTATATCAAGCGTTTGCCCCACTGCGGCTGAGGTTTGAGCAGAATCAAGCGGAACATCAATATCCTCAATGGAACATTCGCTTGAAACCGTAAGTGCGGCGGCTTGTGCTTTTATACCTATTCCTCCAAATACCGTACATAAAGAAAGCAATAAAATAAAAAATCTTTTTAATATCAAAAACGGCACACCCCTTTCGTAAAAAGGATATGCCGTTTATATACTTAAATATTCTTAATATCCGAGTTCTTCATTGCAAAGAATTACGGTTATGCGTCCCTTTACCTGCTGTCTGCCTGAAATCAGGTAAGAAGCACAAATTCTTCTTTGGTGGTTGCAACCATCTGTAAAATCGGGATTATCGCATTTTTCAAGTGATATACAGTGACCTAATTTTGCACAGGGTAAATCAATTTTTAAACGCACGGCATTTTTTGGTGCCGCCACCTGCTTTATACGCAAAAGACCTTCCGTTACATCCTTTACAATCTTGTTTACACCTACTATCGCAATAACCTTTTGCGGTCCGAATGCAATAGATGCCACACGGTTGCCAAAACCGTCAACATTAATAAGCTCTCCCTTTTGGGTTACCGCATTTGCTGAACAGAAATAGTAATCACAGCCTACGGTTTTTCTGAATACATCAAGCCTTTCCTCGGGGGTAATTCCCTCACGGTTTCTATCCATAAAACAGTATTTAGGCTCTTTTATAATATCCCAAACTCCGCTTTCCACAACCGAAACACTACCACCTGCCGCAATATTGCAGCCCTCAGGTAAAATATTGCGTACCGCATTTTGAACATCCTGCTTTGTTTCGGCAAAAATAACATCAATATTATTCTTTTCAAGTGCCATAATTAAATTTTTTATTTGTTCTGTCATTTTATTTAACACCTTTCAAAATAGTACCTCCGCCCACAACAATGTCACCGTCATAAAAAACAGCGGCTTGACCCGGACTTGGAGCTCGTTGCGGAGAATTGAATTCTATTAAAATCTGCCCGTTATCAAGCGGGGAAATTATTGCGGGTTGCTCTGTGTGGCGATAACGAAGCTTGGCTTTTACATTCATGGTTTTTTCAAGTGTATCAAACGGGATAAAATTCACATTTTCAACCAAAACCTTACTGTAAAACAGTGCGTTTTCATCGGTGCTTAGTGTAACGGTGTTGTTATCGGCGTCCTTTTGTGTAACAAATGCAGGCTTACCAAGTGCAATGCCTAAGCCCTTACGCTGACCGATTGTATAACGGATAACACCGTTATGCTGACCTAAAACACATCCGTTTTCATCAATATAATTTCCTTTTTGATATGGTTTGCCGGTGAAATTTTCAATAAATGAGGCATAATCACCATCGGGAACAAAGCAAATATCCTGACTATCAGGCTTATGTGCGTTTGAAAAACCATAACGCTCAGCTACGCACCGTGCGGTATCTTTTGTTATTTGAGCCAACGGAAATACTGTATGTGCAAGCTGATGCTGGGTTAACGAATAGAGTACATAGGTTTGGTCTTTGGAATGGTCTGCGGCACGCTTTAGTAAAAACCTACCTTCGGAATTTTGTTCTATTAAGGCATAATGCCCTGTGGCTATTTTATCAAAACCGTTATCCAAAGCAAAATTCAGCATTTCATCAAATTTTATATTTTTGTTACATACAATGCAGGGGTTTGGTGTGCGTCCCAAGTAATATTCTTTAATGAAATCATTTATAACGGTTTGAGAAAAGCGTTCCCTTAAATCAAGAAGAGTATGATTTATTCCAAGCTTTTCGCATACAGCTTTTGCATCCTCGCTTGCAGAAAAATCCGGTATAAGTGGATTTTGGTCAAAAAGATGCAGTGTGCAGCCTGTAACATCCATACCGTTTTCCAAAAGATAAGCCGCCGCTACAGAGGAGTCAACACCGCCACTCATACCAACTAAAACCTTTTCACGCTTCATAAATCACTCTGCCTTTATATAATGATTATAGAATGACGAAACACTAAAAAGTGTTTCGTCAAGCCGATTTTATTCATCCTGTGGTTCGGTGGTGTTTGTATCGGTAATATCCTTTGTTACTGTGTCAAACGGAACTGCATCATCAACAGAGTAATCGTAACCGTAATCTTCGGTTGAGAAGGCGCCCTCCTTGTAATCCTCATCACGGCGATTAATAATAAAAATAACTAAAAGGATTATCAGAGCAATGATTGATACAGCTGCAATAATAATTGCAATTATAACAATTTTACCGTTTTCCGGCAAAGCAGAAAATTTTTCAAGCAAGCCTGCATCTTCTGAATCATTACTGCTAACGGGGGCATCTGTTTCTTCGGAAATCACAGGTGCAAATTCGGGGAAACGCTGTAAAGTCTGTTCCTTGGAATCATACCTGTAATATTCGTATTTACCGTCTGTATAACAGTAAACAACATAAAAATCACGAAGGAGGTTGTCCTTATAAGCGAAAGCCTTTATTTGCTTGCCTTCAATTTCTATATGCTTTTCATAGAATCCACTTGGTGCGGAAACATTTTTTTCAAGGTCGGTAAATATATAGAAACGGTCATTTGTTTCAATAAACTCAATCTTTTTGAATTGCTTTTTTACAGAGTCATAAATATATAGCTGTGCATCCCCCTCAGAGGAGTCACTTTTAAGGCTGTAAAGCATCATTTTAGAGCCGCTATCTGTATATACGGGAATGGTGACTCCGTTATAAGCAATCTCTGTTTGGTTATATCCAATAGGGGGTGTGAGACCGCTTAAATCGGTTTGGATGCGGTATAAAACACCGTCAATCATTACTGCATACGGGTCACTTGGTTCAGATGGGTTTTCGCTTGTGGTACTGTCGCTTGAAGTATCGTCCGGTTCTTCATCGGATAAACGCTTTATTATAAGATTGTATACCTTTTTTGTGCCATCGGTAGCTGTTACTGTAATAATACGCTTATTGTCGCCTATATTAAGGTTAATGTTGCCTGCTCCGTTTATCTTTGCATCCTTATCGGCAGTGGTGGCAGTAATAGTGGTTTTCTTAACATCATTTGCAACCGTTACAGTGTAGCTTGTGGTGTTGGCATCAAACTTTGGTGAAAGTGTGCCGCCACTAACCTTTAATGAGGCAAGATTTGCATTGCTTGAGGGGGGAGTGCTTGTGGTATCGGAAGGTGTATCTGAGGGGGTGGATGAAGTGACATCCTCTTCAACGGTTAATGTAAAGCTTGAACCCGTAACAGAAACCATATCTTGTCCCACATACGAAGCATCGCTTACGGTTATTCCGCTTTTTCCTGCTGCTATTACTGTAAAATTAAGGTTATAGCTTTGGTTATCGTTACCACCGGGGGTACCCACTATTTTAATCTTATCGCCATCAGTATTTGCGCTTGTACCGTTTTCAAATTTAAGCACCGATTTATCATAGCTTAAATAAGCTTCGGTTGCATACATTGCCTCATTTGCTCTTATTGTAACTGTAATTACAACGGTATCTCCCACCTTGGGGGATTTGTTGTTAATACCTAAAACTGTATTTCCCGCTGCAAAGCTTACAATGTTTAAGGAAGAAACAACCACAATTACAGCTATTATTAAAAGAAAAAAACTACGCCAAATTTTTTTCATGAATTTATACCTCTCTAATTAAGTGTTATTAATCCAAGCAGATGCTTTTGCACATTTGCAAGATCAACTATACTGATTTTTCCGTCTTTGTTTGTATCTGAGGCGGTTAAAAAATCGCCCTCAAGTGTTATTATACTTAACAAATGTTTTTGTACATTTGCTAAATCAACAATGCTGATTTTACCGTCACCGTTTGTATCTCCGCACATAATACTTGGTACAGGTGGTGTTGTGGTATCATCAGGATTATCGGGCGGATTTTGTTCAGATCCTTCTTGTAAAACCGTTAAAACACAATCCTTTTCGGCATTTATGGTTAATGTGTAATCATTTGTATACCCCGTTTGGGCTTTTACGGGGAGTGTTACGGTGTTAGAACCCGCTTTAAGCGGTAATGTTGTATTGCCTGCATATTGTGCACCGTCAGGAACGGTATATGTAAGCGTGGTATCACCGTTAATACTTAATGTATATTTTTCGGTATACATTGAAAAACCGTTTACCGAAAGGGAAGTGAAATAATAATTGTTAAGCTTATCGCTTGCTTCAACCTTTGGTGCGGCATTTTGCGGCATATCCTTAAATACAGGAATTAAAAATGTTAATGCCGCATTGGGGTTTTCACTGTAATATCTGCGTAATTTTGAGCCTTTGTTTAGCGCATCCATAACAGACTGTGCATATTGATGCTCAAAATAAGGAGCAAACTTAACATTGAAATCCATATAATAATATGTGTCTTGTTTGTTTGTAATGTAATTGCCTGAGGAATGTTTGGCACCATCAATTATTGCTTTTGATCTGGTGTTCCAGCCTAATTTCACGGCCTTTTCAAATCCGTTTCTAACAACCTCTTCTTTTGTATTGCCGGATGCACCGTAATTAAAGAAGTTGTAATAACCGGGATATGTTGGATTTGTTCCCAAAATGAGTGTGCTGTTACCGGAGGAACCCTGCTCAATTATGATAAGTGAAGCAATTACATAAGGACTCATTCCCGATTGCTTTGCGGCTTCCATAATCACCTTTATATAAGAACCGCCATATTCGGTATCGTTTTCATCCGTATATCCTTTTTCAAGAAAGGTTCCCTCAACCACCTTTTTAAGTCCGTCTTCGGTTTGAGCAAGCGGGTCAAAGGATTGCTGTGCAAACATATAAACATAATTTTGATTAAGGAAATTACGAGGATCCATATAATAAGCGATAACTTCGGTAGAAGCGGCTTGCCATTCACCCGCATTTTTATGCCACGCTTTCTCCTCCCAATCATAAGCCTTGTATCCCATTGATTTATAGGAGCTTGCATATCCTGCAGGCACAAGTTTAAGTGGAAAAACATTCTCTTTTTCTACCGCATGCAAAAAAGAAAACGGCAAAATATCCGCTTTGAATGACCAGTTTGGATGAAGTGCTTTAAGCTGACGCAAATCGTTACGATAGCTTTCAGGGAAGGATAAAAGCTGGGTTTCAAAATCGGCATTTGGTTCTTCTACAATTTCAATAAATTCACCGTAAACAAAGCCTTCAAAGTCATTATACTTCACTTTATACCAAACTGTTCCCCAGCCTGTGGCATTTTGTCCCTCAACCTGCTCAAGAATATCAACATAAACGAAGCTTAATTTATTAAGTGATAGGGAAGCGGTGGTTGCGGCAGAACGGATATGTACTTCTGAGGCATTAATATATCCTTTCTGAGAATCAGCTTTTACCGTTTGAGGGGAAAGAAACAGGGATAAAAAAAGCGAAAAGGCAACACAAAAAGATATAATTTTACATATATTGTGGTGACGGGTCACTATTTACCCTCCATTTCTACAAAATAATACATAATAATTATATAACCTAACGGGGTTTATGTCAACCTAAAAACATCAAAATGATTAATGTAAAATGGGTGTCGCTTTTAATAAAACAAAAACAGCCGTAATTCCCAAAGAAAATTACGGCTGTTAAAATTATTTAAGATATTCTTCTACACCAAGCTTTATTTTTTCCGTAACGGCGGCTGCAGCTTCACGGCTTTCAGCGCTTACAGAAATGTATATTTTAAGCTTAGGCTCGGTTCCGGAAGGACGAACAACTACCGAGCAGTTATCACTGAGCATAAATTTCAATACATCGGAACAGGGAAGTCCGTCAATACCGGTGTTGTAATCCAAAGCCTTTATAACATTTTTACCGCCAAAGGCAGAAATATCTGAACGCAAGGAAGCCATTATATTCTGCATTTTTTCAAATCCTGCAGAACCCTCAAACTCATAAGAATGAAGTGTGTTAAGGCAGAAACCATACTGCTCATAAAGTTGATTCAGCTTTTGAAGCAGGCTTATACCCTTTGATTCGTAATAAGCAAACATTTCGCAAATAAGTAATGATGCAACAACCGCATCCTTATCCCTGACATAGGTACCGCTAAGGTAGCCATAGCTTTCCTCAAAGCCAAATATATATGAATCTGCTTTGCCTTTTGCTTCAAGCATACCTATCTGTTCGCCTATATACTTAAAACCGGTTAAAACATTAATTGTTTTAACATTATAGCTTGCGGCAATACGGTCTGCCATATCAATGGAAACTATTGTTTTAACGAGCACGGGGTCATTGGGCATTGTTCCGTTTTCGGTACGCTTAGAGCAGATGTAATCAAGCAACAGCATACCTGTTTCGTTACCTGTAAGAAGCACATATTCACCCTGAGGATTTTTAACTGCAATTCCCACACGGTCACAGTCGGGGTCGGTAGCAAGCAGTAAATCAGCTTTCTTTTCGGCGGCATACTTCATACCAAGTGCCATTGCTTCACGAATTTCGGGGTTGGGATAAGGACAGGTGGGGAAGTTGCCGTCAGGCTTTTCCTGTTCGGAAACAACGGTGATGTTACCAAAACCGCTTTCGCTGAGTGCACGCAGTACCGGCTTTAATCCTGAACCGTTAAGAGGTGTATAAACAATAGCAACATCCTTGTCTATATTTTCGTTTTTTAACATAGACTGTCCCTTAACCTGCTCAATAAAAGCGGTGTAAACGGAATCGGGAATATAGCTGATTAAACCACTGTTTAAGCCGTCCTCAAATTCCATATATTCAGAATCGGCAAAAACATCAAGCTTTTCAATTTCACATAAAATTTCTTCTGCGGCTTCGCTGGTTATTTGGCAACCGTCAGCTCCGTATACCTTGTAGCCGTTGTATTTTGCGGGGTTGTGGGAAGCTGTAACCATAATACCTGCCGCACACTCAAGCTCACGCACTGCAAATGAAAGGCAGGGGGTTGGCATGAGTTCGGTGTAAATGTATACCTTTATACCGTTTTGGGCAAAAACACCTGCCGCAACACGGGCAAATAAATCAGATTTAATTCTTGAATCATAGCTTACCGCAATGCTGCGTTTACCCTCAGGGAAGTGCTTTATTACATAGTCTGCAAGTCCTTTAGAAGCCTTTGCAACGGTGTAAATATTCATTCTGTTGGTGCCTGCACCTATAACCCCTCTGAGTCCGCCTGTGCCAAAGCTGAGCTCACGGTAAAACGCATCCTCAATAAGTGCATCATTGCCGTTCATTGCTTTGAGTTCATTTACAAGATCATCATCACGAACTGCTTTTTCAAGCCATAATTCATAATTTTTGGTTAATTCGGTATTTTTCATATCACGGTCGCTCCGTTTCAAAAAATAGTGTTTTAAAATTTATCTATCGGGTCAAGCTCTGCTTTAAATTATACTTATTATAAATATATAAATATTACTTAAAGATAAAACTAACCTATGGTAAATTATAACTTTACAGCATATAATTGTCAAGAAAATTTAAGGGTATAAAATTATCGTTCCCAATATTTAAAAGGTAATACTGCTCTTGCGATATTGATTTTTAAAAATCACCGCAAGCTTTAAAATACATATATTGTATTGGGAGGTGAAAAATGAATGGGTATATTCGGTTGTGAAAATAGACAAAGCTGTACAGGAATAGCTGTTATTATAAGTGTTATAATAGGTATAATTACAGCGTTTCTTCAAATAACCGCCGTAATAACCGTAACACCGGTATTTTTATGGGTGGTATTCGGAATTGCAATAGGTTATCTTGCTGTTACACTTATATCCGCATCCCTTGTTCAAAGGGTGTGTTGTAAAGGACTTTGTACCATATTATCTGCATTATTAATAGGTATATTGGGTACTGTTTTGTTGGCTGTGGTGCTTTTGGCGATAACCTTTGCTGCAACAAGTGTAATAGGTGCAATAATAGTGGGCTTATTAGCCTTTTTCTTTTCTCTTGCCGTAACATCAACGGCATGCTTTATCAAATGCTTAATCGGTTGTGATGATTAAACTTTAATATTTGCCTTTCGGGAGCAAATCATTTTTTGATTTGCTCCTTTCTTGTTCGAGTCCCTATGGAATAAAAAATAACAGACCACCCTAAATGAGCAGTCTGTTATTTGGCACGCTGAAAGGGACTTTTCCGGTGCTGTCGCACCTATCGCCTCGCTTACGCTCGTTGCCCACGTCGGCAAAAACAGTCCACCGGACTGTTTTCTTCCGCAAATCAAAGATTTGCTCCCTCCTTGTTCGAGTCCCTATGGAATAAAAAAATAACAGACCACCCTAAATGGGCAGTCTGTTATTTTGGCACGCTGAAAGGGACTCGAACCCCTGACCCTCTGCTTAGAAGGCAGATGCTCTATCCAGCTGAGCTATCAGCGCATACGCTGTTTTTACAGCAGATGATATTATATCATAACATTTTAAAATAATCAAGCAAAAATTTTAATATTATAAAAAATATGTGTTTTTACCTTTGTTTTAAGCCTCTTTAAAGGATTTTATTACCAAAAAACAATTTATTTTATGATTTTTTCAATCCCACGAGATTTGTTAATTGCTTCTTGACAATTACGGTAGAATAAAGTTATACTATATCTGTAATATTTTGCTTATTACAGAAATTTTATTGGAAGGAATAACGGCTTGTTTTTTTGCCGCTTTTTCTGTACCTATGACAAATACATTAATTAAATTCAGAAAATCAATAATGCTCCTCGTTAAAACTGTTTTGGTGGTTGCTGTTACGCTCGGTTTTATTGAATATTGGAGCAGTAATTATGTTGAAACGTTGTTCAGCCTGCGTGGTAACTTTGTTGTTATACTTTCGTTTGTGCTGGTTTTTGTAACGTTTTCCTCACTTTACGGTGCTTTTCGTATAGGAATAAACCGTATTCACGAAATTGTTTATAGCTTTTCCTTGGCAATCGTTTTTACAAACGCTGTGATGTATCTGGAGCTTAGTTTGATTGCACGAACGCTTATTTCTGTTTGGCCTATACTTTTTGGAATGATATATCAGTTTATAATTATTGTAATAGGCAGTTATTGTGCCAATACAATATATTTTAAGCTTTATCCTGCAAGAAAAATTCTTGCAGTGTTCGGAAGTGATAATGCCGGCTTTGCGCTTATTAATAAAATGAGCCGTATTTCTGAACGCTTTCAAATTGAAAGCGGTATAAATGCCGAAAGGTCAACATTTAAAGATATTTGTCAGCATATAGATAAATATGAAGCGGTTGCTATTTGCGGTGTCGGCAGTGAACTGCAAAAGCAAATTTTTGAATACTGTTATTCAAAGTGCAAGCGCACATATCTTTTACCCGATATTACCGATATTATTATTAATAACAGCTATTCTATTCAGATAAGTGACACACCTGTTCTTATGAGCCGCAATAGGGGACTTACTATTGAACAGGAAATTATAAAGCGTATAGGTGATATTATTATTGCGTCTATTGCGCTTATTATCGGAAGTCCGTTTATGCTTCTTTGTGCCGTTGCCATAAAGCTTGATGACGGTGGTCCTATCTTTTTTAGGCAAAACCGTATTACCAAGGATGGTAAGATATTTAATATCCTTAAATTCCGTTCCATGATAGTTGATGCTGACCGTGAGGGTGCTAAAAAAGCTACCGATTCTGATAGTCGTATTACCCGTGTGGGAAAGGTTATCCGTGCATGCCGTGTGGATGAATTGCCACAACTTATAAATGTGCTTATGGGCGATATGTCATTGGTGGGACCAAGACCTGAAAGAATAGAAAATGTTTATGAGTATACCGAGCTTAATCCTAATTTTGATCTTCGTCATAGGGTAAAGGCGGGCCTTACAGGCTATGCTCAGCTCTACGGTAAGTACAACACCACCCCTGCGGACAAGCTTAATATGGATCTCACCTATATTGAAACTTATTCTTTATTGCTTGATTTAAAGCTCCTTATTCTTACTGTTAAGGTGCTGTTTATGAAGGAAAGCACAGAGGGCTTTGATAATAGTGCAAATTCAAATGTAAAGGCATCCTCCTCTAAAAAAGAGGTTAAAAAAGAGGATAAGTGATACTAAAATCATAATAATATTGACCACTTTTATAGTTTATTGTGATTTTGGTTGTGATATTATTGTTAAAATAATATTTTTGCTTAAAGAGAGGAAGATTTGTAATGAGTTTTGAAGCAACGCTGGTTGTAATGGCTGCGGGTATGGGAAGTCGTTTCGGCGGATTGAAACAGGTTGAACCGATAGGTCCAAATGGTGAGGCTTTGCTTGATTTTTCTGTTTATGATGCAAAAAAAGCAGGCTTTACAAAGGTTGTATTCGTAATAAAGCATGAAATTGAGCAAGAATTTAAGGCTTTGGTTGGCAGCAGAATAGAAAAAAGAATAGCTGTTGATTATGTTTTCCAGGAAACCGATAAGCTGCCTGTGGGCTTTGTGTGCCCTGCTGACCGCAAAAAACCTTGGGGTACGGGACATGCAATTTACTGTTGCCGTGACACTGTAAAAACTCCATTTGCGGTTATAAACGCTGATGATTATTATGGACCTTCGGCATTAAGTCAAATTTATAATCAGCTCAAAGAAAATTCAAAGGATTATTGTATGGTGGGCTTCCGTTTGGCTAATACCTTAACCGAAAACGGTACTGTATCTCGTGGGGTTTGCACTATTGAAAACGGCAAGCTGAAAAGCATTGTGGAGCGCACAAAGATTGCCGATTGCAAATATACCGAGGATGATGTTAATTGGGTTGAGTTGCCTGCGGATACCGTTGTTTCTATGAATATGTGGGGCTTTCAGCCTGATATATTCTCATATATAGAAAAGGATCTTGTATCTTTCCTTGAAGAAAAGATAAATGTTCCAAAAGCTGAGTTCTATCTGCCAAGCGTTGTTTCAAATCTTATAGAAACAGATGAAAAACAGGTGGAGGTTCTGGTTGCGGAGGATAAGTGGTACGGCGTTACTTATAAAGAAGATAAAGAGGGCGTGGTTGCCGCTATCGGAGAAAAAATTAAAAACGGCGAATATGAAGGTCTGTAATTAAAATTTAGGAGAAAAAGTTATGAAAAACAAAAATTTAGTAGTTATTGTTGTTGTGTCAATTCTTGTTGTGGCTTTGCTTGGATTTGGTATTTTTTGGGGTATAAACCAATTAGGTGGTGACGGTGATAAGGATAACGGTGATAAAGAATCATCCTCCCAAACCGATAGCTCAAATAAAGATGATAAGCCTTCAAAGGGCGATACCGTATCCGGCGGAAAAATAGAAACTGAGGATGTTAAGAGTAATGCAGGCAGTAATGTTACGGTTGAAGTTAAGCTTAACAAAAACCCCGGTTTTAATGCTTGCCAGCTGTTTTTGGAGTATGACAAGAATGTGATGACACTTGTAGGCGGCGAAAACGGTAACATTTTGGATCAGTTTGAAAGAAACGGCGATAGAATTGTGATTTATGACAGCGATAATAAGGATAATACCAAAAACGGAACACTTCTTACTTTGGAGTTTGCTATAAAGGAAGACGCCGCAAATGGCGAATATCCTATAAAGCTTGGTAAAGATACTATGTTTGCAAACATAGATGAAAAGGATGTTGTTCCGTCAATTAATCTTGGAAGCGTAATAGTAGAATAAATAATGGTAAAAGGAGTTGTTTCACCTAAAAAAGTGTAACAACTCCTTTTTTGTATGATATTATTTGATTGAAAAATTATAATAATTTTAAGCTGTGAATAATTGTTGTTAAAGAAATGAGGTTATAAAATGAAACTATTAACTAAAGCTATTATTTTTGCAACCGAAAAACACGAAGGACAAAAAAGAAAGGGTACAGATATACCCTATATAGTTCATCCGCTTGAAGCGTTGTCGATAGCTTCAACGCTTACAAATGATGAAAACATACTTGCAGCGGCGGTGTTGCATGATGTTGTAGAGGATTGTGAGGTTTCGCTTTCTGATATAAAATTTATATTTGGTGAAGCGGTTGCGCATCTGGTAGATTCCGATAGCGAGGATAAGCGAGAAAATCTTCCTGCGGCTGATACCTGGCATTTAAGAAAACAGGAAACCATTAACAGTATTGAAAAAATGGATAGAGAAAGTAAAATTGTGGTTTTGGCAGATAAGCTTTCAAATATGAGGGCAATTTATCGTGATTATAATATGTTGGGAGATGAATTGTGGCTTAGATTTAACTGTAAAGATAAAAATGAGCATAAATGGTATTATGAACAGGTTGCCAATAAGTTAGAGAGCGATTTTAAACATACCGAAGCTCATTTGGAATTTATCAGATTATTGCATAAGGTATTTAAATGATAAATGGGTTTAAAAATATATAATTTTTAAAAAATAGAAAAGTAAAAATCCGCTATAAATAATCACAGATAATAGTGAAGAGTGAAAAAGTAAAAATCCCCATTCTTACGAATGAGGATTTTTGGTCGGAGTAGCGATATAGTAATCAAGCGTAAACCCGCATAAATACTGGGTTTTTCGCAGCCAAAAACAGTACAAAGGTCTTGATTATTATATATTTTGTTGTTTTGAAAATCAAAAAAGGTATTTAATTAACTCCAAAGTTAATTACTTCAAAGTTAGTTGTTTGCATCAATGTAAATTGACCCAATCGGTCAGATTTCTTATTTTCATTCGGTCCGATTTTCGAAAAGTCAACATATTCAAAATATACCTGCCGCACCTGATATAAAGTAGGGGCGTAATAACGGTAAACTATTGTGAACGAAAGTAAAGTTTATTTTGAAGAATCTAAATTCGCTTTCTTCTCTACAGCAAGTATGAAATCCGCCATTGATACAGCGGCATTTACGAATAATCGTGCGTGATGCTCATCAATATTGATCCTTGAAGCACCAACTCCATGAGCATCACTATCTTTATTTCGCATTTCTGAAATAGAGGATATAATTTTTTCAAAACCAGATAAAAGAGTGTTTACTCTGCGGTCAGTATTAGAATCAGTATGCATATTGTATAGGCTCTTAACCTGTCTGTATAAATCGGAAATATTTCCAGATGTGACTGGTTGAACCCCTTTTTTCTCTATAACATAGCAAAAAACCTCTTCCAGCAAAGTGCGAGATTTGGTAATTGCACTATCGTAGTTTTTTTGGTTCACATCATCCATTGCACGAGTTGAAATGCTAATAATGTATTCACGATCTATATTCTTGATCTTTGGAGCTTCAATTCTAACCGCTGTTCCAATCTTACGGATTGTAAAGTTTCCGCGTTCGATAACTAATTCGTGGCCCCCAAAATATAGAGATCCATTTATGTGCTGAACGATGCTGGTTATAATTTTTTTATATGCATCTTCAATAACCTCTGGAGAATGTCCCGAAAGCATAGAACTAAACTGTTTTTTTGAAAACAAATATGATAATAAATCCGAGCATTTATTATTTTTGATGCTATATTCCATTAAATTATCAAGATATTGCCAACGGCTTAAACTTCCTCCGCTCCATGAATAAGTAACAGGCAACCCAAATTGAGTTGAAAGAGCACATAAGTCAGGCCCACTCAAACGCGGAAGAGAAATCTTGAATGAAGTTCCGTCAGCAAGGTGAATTTCTTCAAATGTAGTATCTCCGTCGAGTATAGCTAATATTTCTTTTGTTCGTAAAAATTCAAACTCATTTGACGGCAATTTTTTTACCTCCTTATTTCTTTTGTGTATCTTTATAGCATGCAGGGCAGCCTTGACCGTTATTGCGTTTAATTACTTGTGCCTCCCATTCATGACCACATTTTAAGCATTTCCACCAAACTTTTTTACCAGATTTAGGGAAAAAATCTGCAGGCGTTTTACCGTTGTTTTTTGATATATCAAATTCTAAAGCTAATACTGGATTGATGGTTTCTAGATCATTATATCCGCGTAAAAGTCTATGATTGGAGCATATTGGGCACCCGTAACCTCGCTTTTTGGTATGTATCGTTTCTTGATAGCTGTGTCCATTTTTACATTTCCACCAATACAACTTTGTTCCACCATAAATTATATCACTAGGAAGTACATCGTTTCTTTGTATGTCAAATTCTTCTGACAATGTAGGATCGCATGTTTCTAAATCATTAAAGCCTTTCAATAATTGTTTGTTATGGCAGAAAGGACATCCCTTGTGTTTGATAGTTCGTGAGAAGATTGTTGCCTTGTAGGTATGGTGCTTTAAACATTCCCAATAGACCTCTAACTTTGAGCACGGAAGATGATCACTGGGGGACGAATCGTTTTTTGCCGACCATTCTGCCGCCAATTGTGGATATTTGGTGGATAAATCGTTAAAACCTTTTAACAGCTTGCGATTGTTACAATAAGGACAACCAAAATTTTTGATTGCTTTTTCAGATATTCTCATTTTGTATTCGCCATGGCAAACCTCACATTTCCAAAGAACGATTTCATTCGAGCCATACGAATAATTACTTATACCAAGTTCGTTTTTATCTGACCAAAACTCTGTAAATAAGGATGTGTTGTTCCTAGGTCATTAAATCCTGCTAAAATTTTTTCGCCGGAGCAAATAGGACATCTTGGGGATTTAATAAATGATTGTGCAGTGCCGATCCATTTATGCCCAAGTGAGCAAATAAAATGTACTTTTTTTACGCTAGAAAAGGAAATTTGCTTTGGATTCAAAGCACCATTCATTGTAGTATCCCAAAACCGAAGAACTTGGGGGCATTTATCATACAAGGAATTGTTTTTTTCATTTAATTCTAGTAATTGATAAATTTGAGCACGATCGTTTTCAATGTCAATTGTAACTTCTTTTGTTTTGGAGTGCTCCGCGAGTACTGTATTTAGTATAAAGCTAATTGCATCTTCTAAAGATTTGGTATTGTTTGCTTGTACACTATACTTTACAGACGAGCTTGTATAATCGGGGCACCCAATCTCCCTAATTCTAATCAGTTTGATGCCATTGTCTCTACACAATTTATCTTTTTGAGCATCACGAGTGGTATTTTTGTGCCAAGCTCTGCCATCATATTCTATTGCAATATTGAGTGATGGTATAAATATATCAAATTCTTTCTTACCCAAAAATGGAGAATGAAAACTTTCAACCACATCAAGTCCTGCTTTTTGCAAATAATAAACAATTGCTTTTTCTGGAAACGATATATGCATTTCTTTCGCACAAATAGGGCAGTTTGTTCCTTTTTTCCTGTTAAGTAATGTCGCAGAATAACTGTGCCCCTGTGGGCAAATAAACCAATATTTTTTATTGTTGCTACCAGCCATGACTTGATCTGGGGTGATTCCATTTTTTTCTAGATCGAATTCTTCTGCAATTTCAGGGTGTGTGGTTTGTAGGTCGTTGCAGCCTTGTAAAAACACTTTATGACTACACACTCCACACCCGGTATTCATTTTAATTCGGTGGTGCAAGGATGTGCTATACGAATGACCATTTGGACAGAGCCACCAAATGGTCTTTCCACTTCCTGGAGTGATGTCCTGCATTGAAAAGGAGTTTTTAGTTATATCAAATTCATTTATTAAATCTTGCCTATCATTTTGTATGCACCAAGTAAACAAATCGTTATAACCTACAAGAACTTTTTTTCCTGCACAATAGGGACAGCCGCCACCATTTAGTCGGTTTGCTATTCGTGAATCATATGAATGCCCTTGAGAACATATCCACCAAACCTTTTTGTTGCTACCAAGAGTTAATGTTTTAGGGTCAAAACCTAATTCATTATTCTTTTCCCAGTTCCATTCTGCCATCAGTTCGGCATTATCAATTACGTATTTCTTTTCTGCCATAACCTTGGCACCTCGCTTTTGTAAATATTTTCTATTAAATTATACCATAAAATTTTCCAATAGTAAACAAGCACTGTTTTGTGAAAAAACAAATAAGAAAGGAGTGATGTTATTTGTTTGTTTAATAATTTTGAATCAGTAAAAATTCGACTGGAGAATGTGAAAACATATAAACTGGCGCAAAAAAGAAAATGCCGAAATCGGCATTTTGCGAAATTTTATAAATTTGTCTGCGAAGCAGACACCGAACTTCTTCACTATTACCTCTTACCTATTACTTCAAAATTCCAAGGACTTTTTTAGTGAAGAGTGAAGAGGTAATAGGTAATAAGTAAAAATTCCAAGAACATAAAGTCCTTGGAATTTTTGGTCGGAGTAGCGTTATAGTAATCACGCGAAAACCCGCATAAATACTGGGTTTTTCGCAGTCAAAAACAGTACAAAGGTCTATTTTTAACGCACACCAACCATTAAAAAACACATTCTCCAGTCAA
>SVPW01000044.1 GCA_015065645.1 Oscillospiraceae bacterium
TGAAAATCCGCATTATAAGCGGATTTTCGCTTATAATGTGTTTTTTCACCGCACCTGTCGCTGAAAAAACAAAAATGCGGCTACAAGCCGCATAAAAAATAAAATTTAGTTTTTTCGACAGGCTGAAACAGCCGTCTATAAACGGCTGTTTTTGATTATCTCTTTTGTTTTCTGATATTCATAAATATATATATTCCTACAAGCAATGCAATGGAAGAAAACATTACCGCATACATTACAGGCATACTCACATTTTGCCCAAAGAAATATATACTGCAATCAAATGTATCTCTGATTGAATCTACTGCCTTATTTGGAATACCCGAATCCTCCATTCCTGCCAAAACACCACGCATTGTATGATTGCGTATCAAGGATGTTCCATAGGTTCCGGGCAAAAACGCAATTACCGACTGCATACCGCTACCAAGATTTGAAATAGGCATATATGCACCGCATATAAAACCATACCCTGAGCTTATTATTGTACCCACAGCCGACATTTGCCCCTGGGTTGATAAAAAGAAGTTTATAATAGAAGAAAGCGCCGTACCGAAAAGCACCAAAATTATAACATCCAAAATAATAAGCAGTACATCAGTAAAGCTTAAATACCAACCCACAAAATAAAGATATATCATACCTCCTGCGGTTGCGGTAAAGCAAACAATAAGGGTTGATAATATAGTGGAAATGTAATACCCCAAAGCCAAAGTAGTTCCCTTTACAGGAGCAATTTTAAGGTCATTTGCAGCGCCACTTACCTTATCTGCAACCATTTGTAAATTAGAGCAAAATGATACCGTAACACAGCTTACCGCAAGCAATGATGACAGCATTAACGCTCCAACACATCCATCCAAAAGGCTATCATCTATCGGCAAGCCCTTAGGCATAGCGCTTACAAGCCCATCACGATAAACCTTTGCCAAAAAGGTTGCATATAAAACCAAAAGAATAAGCGGGGTTAAAAGTGAAGTAATAAAAGTGCCTTTATCCTTAAAGAAAAGCTTTGTATTTCGTTTTATAAGGTGGATATGTGTATTCATCACTTGCCACCTCCCGAAACTGCGGTTTCACAAGAAAGTTTTTTACCTGTAACCGCTAAAAAAACATCATCCATTTTACCCTTTGTAATCTCATAATCTGTAAAAATTTCAGGATATTTAAGTATCAAGGCGGTTGCTTCTGCGGTATTTGATACAGACAAACGCACCGATTCCCGCATTGCCTCATAACTGCATCCAAGCGGTTTGATTTCCTCCACCGTTTTATTATAAATAGTTATAAAATCACCGCTATACATATTTTTAAGCTGTAACGGTGTTCCGCTTGCAGCCACCTTTCCGCTATCTAAAATAACAATATAATCAGCATCTGCCGCTTCTTCCATATAATGCGTAGTTAAAAATACGGTTAAGGAATTTTCCTTACGAAGCTTTGTAATAACATCCCATAGAAGCTTTCGTGTTCCGGGGTCAAGCCCTGTTGTGGGTTCATCAAGAATAAGGATTTGCGGCTTATGAATAAGCGCCCTTGCAATATCAATTTTTCGCCTTTGACCACCCGAAAGCTTACCTACCGCACGGGATAAAATATCATCAAACTCCAATAACTCAGAAAGCTCATTCAAGCGTTTTGAAAAAGCATTTCCCGTTATACCATAAAGTGCCGCACGGCTTTCAAGGTTATCCTTTACGCTTAAAGCCTTATCCAAAACAGAATTTTGAAAAACAACACCAATATCATTTTTAACAGTATAAGGGTCCTTTTCAATATTCTTTCCGTTTATCAAAACTGTTCCGCTATCCTTTTTCAAAAGACTGCACATTATTGAAATGGTAGTGCTTTTGCCTGCACCGTTAATTCCGAGAAAAGCAAAAAAATCCCCTTTTTTCACGCAAAAACTTATATCCTGTACAGCCTTAACATCGCCATAGCTTTTAGAAAGATTTTCAATTTTTATAATATTTTCCATATTTTTCACTAACTATCATGAGAGGTATCATCAGGCCCTGAAGAATCCACGGGTGGTTTTGGTGCTACAGGTGTATCCTGTGACTCAGAAGATGATGATGATGATTCATCGGATGGTGTACTTTCACCACCTGAAGAATTATTTGATGAATTCGAGGAAGTAGTCTGAGAATTAGTTGAGGATGTTGTGCTTTGGGTCTGAGAAGCATTTGGATCCTTTTCGGCACTAACCCATTTATGCTTTCCGTCACAAACAGCAATTTCAACCCCGGGTATAAAGGAATCCTCCCCTGTCCAAGTGCATTTTGCACCTGCTAAAAGACCACTTGATTTACAATATTTTTTTGTTTCAAACTCTTCGCTTAAAGTAAACTCCTTAAACTCAAGCTCCTTATGAACATCCTTCATAACAGCAAGCCAAACATTAGCCGCCGCAGAGGTGTTATATACCTCCTCCTGAAGGTCAAACCCATACCAAACCGAGCCCACATAATACGGAGTTCCTGCAACCATCCAAAAGTCATTACATTCACTTGAAGTACCTGTTTTTGCATAAGCTTTCATTTTGCTGTAAGAAGAAATTTTTCGTCCGGTACCACTACTTCCGTAAACAACTTTTTGAAGCATTTTATTCATTACGGTAGCTGTACCCGGTTTTATTACCTGCTTACCCTCAGTATCGGCACTTAAAATCAGTTCGCCGTTTATGCGTTCCACTTTATAATAGGTTGTTGGTTCATAATACCTGCCGTTATTTCCGAATATTGCGTATGCGGCGGCAGATTCAGTGGTTGTTATTCCGCCCTTATGAGTACCACCTAATGCTAAAGCCGCAATGTTTTTATCCTCCTCAACAAGACTTTTAAGTCCCAAGCTTTGAGTGAGGAAATTATACGAAAGGTCTATTCCCATTTTTTGAAGTATTTTACAAGGAATTGTATTAGCCGAACGCTCAATAGCCTTTGAAACGGTCATACTACCTGCGTAATATCCATACCATTCAGCAGGACCCGGTTTACCTGAACCGTAATAATTATCAATGGGAGAATCCACCTCATAGGTATATGGAGTAATAATGCCATTATCAAGGGCGGGTGCATAAACACCCAATGGCTTCATGGTTGAACCCGGTTGGCGTGGAGAATCAACCGCACGGTTTAATCCCCTATTACGAGTTTTTTCACCAACACCGCCCACAAGACCGATTATATGACCCTGATAATCCATAATTGTCATGGCAGACTGTACATTTTCGCCTTTATTTTCCTTAATTTTAGCCTTTTGCGGAAAATATTTTTTCACATTACTGTAAACATTCTCCATTATTTCCTGAACCTCAAGGTCAACCGTGGCATAAATTTTAAATCCGCCATTATAGAACATTGTTGAAGCAACATCTGTACTGCAGGCATACTTAACACTTAAATCATTTATAACATCATCAATAAGCGCATCAACAAAATAGCTGTTTACCTTTAATTCCAAAGCTGTACGGCGGCTATCATCAAGAACAATATCCTGTTGCTGAAGCTCTTTACATTCATCTTCGCTTATCATTCCAAGCTCAGCCATTTTGGAAAGAACGGTATTACGGCGTTTTTTATTTTCCTCAGGTTTTGTTAAAGGATTATATTTTGTTGGGTGTTTAGTTATTGCGGCAATAGCGGCACACTCAAGCACAGAAAGCTCATTTGCACTTTTATTAAAATAATAGTTTGCCGCAACCTCAACACCGCAAATACCGTTTCCAAGAGAAATGGTATTTAAATAAGCCTCAAGAATTTCATCCTTTTCAAGCTCAGTTTCTATTGCAATAGCCCTGAAAATTTCACGAATTTTGCGATCAGAGGTTTTTTCGTTATCCTTGGTAATGTTTTTAATTAATTGCTGAGTAATGGTTGAACCGCCCTGCTTTGTTGAATAAAAGCCTAAATAGGTATTGGCAAAAGCAGAAATTGTGCGTTTCCAATCAACGCCGTCATGGGAATAAAAACGCTGGTCCTCAATAGCAATAAAGGCATTTACCAAATCTTTTGACATCTTATCAAAGCTAACCCATATACGGTTTTCATCGCCATGAACACGCTGATATTCAACCCACTCATCATTTTCATCCTGAACATAAATTGTTGAGGTCATATTTAATTCAAGATTACGCATCATGGCAATAATATCCTGACTGCCGTAAATATCAATCTTAAACTCAGCATCCTTTGTGCGATTAACTGCACAAAACATAAAAAACGAAGTGATTATAAGACAAAGGGACATAAATACACAAACTATTTTAAATACCCTATTCATACCCTTCATCCCTTCTTTCAAAAATTATTCTTGTGTTGTTTCAGACTGTGTTGAAGCAGTGTTATCATTAGAAACGGTGTTATTTTGATTTTCCTGATTTTTTTCTGCTTCTTCCTTAGCCTTCTTTTCAGCCTCTGCAATCTCTGCGGGAGTACCAAGCTTTTCACCGCTATGAGCAGTACAAACCCCGGGGAGATTATTTTGTTTATACCAACCAATATCCTTTCCCGGACAGGCTGTTGTAGCAAGACCACCTGTTTGTGTGCAGTAATAATGGTCAACTACATACTTACTGTATTCAAACTCTTTAGCAGGAAGATCCTTATGAACCTTTGACATGACAGCAGTCCACATTTTAAGAGCAATAGAGCTTGAGCTTATATCCTGCTGAATATCATATCCGCACCAACATGAACCAACATAATACGGTGAGCCGCCAACAAACCAAAGATCCTTTTGGTCATTGGTAGTACCTGTTTTAGCATAAAATTTCATTTGCGGAATACTGCTTGCCGCATCCTTACCTGTACCATTTGCACCGTAAACAACATTCTGTAAAAGCTTGTTCATAACGGTTGCGGTATCGGAAGAAATTGCCCTACTTCCCTTACTTGGGCGGTCAAGCACAACCTCATCACTTTGGTTTAATACCTTTGTGTAAAGCTTAGGCTCATAATAATAACCGCCGTTACCGAAAACAGCAAATGCCGCCGCAGATTCAATAGTTGTAAATCCGCCTCTTGTACCGCCCATTCCCATTGGAGAAAGGTCTACATCTTCCTTTTCCAAGGTGGTGATACCTACCTTTTGGGTAAGGAAATCATAAGGAACCTGCGGTTTCATTTTGTTTACAAGATAAACAGGTATGGTATTTACCGAACGCTCAAGTGCATATTTAACGGTTATATTTCCCCAATATGACCCATACCAGTTTACAGGTTTCCAGCCATTATAATTTGTAGCTGTATCATTAAGCATTGTGGAATAGGTTATTAAATTCTTTTCAATAGCGGGAGCGTATGCCGAAAGCGGCTTTATGGTTGAACCGGGCTGACGCACCGCCGAAGTGGCACGGTTAAATCCACGGTTTTCCACCTTCTCACCTATACCTCCCACTATACCCTTAACATTGCCGTTGTAATCAACAATAGTCATAGCGCCCTGCATTTTAGCGCCGTTTTTTGCCGTTAAGGCATAAGTTGCAGAGTTGGTATATACAGATTCCATTGCACTTTGAATCTGCGGGTCAATGGTAGCGTATATCTTAAATCCGCCTATATACAAAAGCTCACTTGCATAGGTTTTATTATAACCATATTCTTCAATGAGGTCATTTTGAACCTGCTCAATAAGGGCATCAACAAAATAAGAATTTATTGCTTCTTTGCTCACATTACCCGAATTAACCGATAAAACAAGCTCCTCATTTATGGCTGTATCATATTCCTCTTTTGTAATAAAACCCTGATCATACATTTGCCACAAAACAGTATTGCGGCGTTTTTTATTGTTATCCGGATAGGTATCAGGGGCGTTATAGGTTGGACTTTGGGTTATAGAGGCAAGCGAAGCACATTCCAAAAGGGTTAACTCATTAACGCTTTTATTAAAATAATAATTAGCTGCCGCTTCAACACCGTATTTTCCATGTCCTAACGGGATTTTATTAAGGTAACATTCCAAAATAACCTCTTTGGTATAATTTTCCTCAATATACTTAGCCCCTAAAATCTCAGTAACCTTACGCTTTATTGTACGGTCATCATAACCTGTAAGATTTTTAACAAGCTGTTGGGTAATACTTGAACCGCCGTAGTTACTGCCACTTGGGAAAATCATATTAATAAATGCCGATATTGTTCTAACCCAATCAGTACCGCTATGGGTTGCAAAACGCTTGTCCTCAATGGCGATAAAAGCATTTGCTAAATTTTGAGGGATACCCTTATACTCAGCATCACCGGATTTTGCCAGCTCTTCACTGTAATCCACCCAAACTCTATCCTCCACACCGTGCAGGCGTTTATATTCAGTATAAACACCATCACCGTTATCAACATATATTGTAGAGGTCATATTAAGTGCGCCCGAGGTATTGCTGAAATCATAATTTGAAATAGCAAGGTCATTAAGGTTATATTTAGACATCTCCTCAACAACTTCATCATTCAGGCTGAAAACCCAAATACCAAAAGCAGAGCACACAAGTGTACCCGTGATAACCAAAACTAAAAAAGAGGTTAACAGTACCTTCAAAAAGCGGCGTTTACCCTTTTTCTTCTTTTTCTTTTTATCACTTACTGCTTTGGTTGTAGCCGAAGAAAAGCTGTTAAGATCAAGTGCTGCCTCTTCATATTCCTCAGAAGAATCATCTGGCTTAGAAAAAGCCTCAATATTTGAGGATGATGAAATATCCTCCATATCCGTAAACTGAAATTCATAATCCTTATCCTTGGACATAAGAAACACACCTCCATAACTTAAATTATTGCAAAACAATTCATCTTATTATACCACATAACAAGTCTTTGTGAAGTTACAATTTTTTAACCTTTAGCATATAACCGCTGTTTTTTGTTAAAGCTAAATGTATCGGAGGACTGAAAAATGATAACAAACAGACGCTTACGATTTATTTTATTAGCATCAATGCTTTTAACGGTTTTTATTTTTATTTATCAGCTTACAAAGCCCGTTAAAGCAACCACAACAAACGATATTCCATATAAAATGACCATTAAAGAAAATCAGGTAGTGTTATATAAAGGTGACAGTTTTATTACTGTTTACGCAAATATTGTTCCCCAAAATTTACCTTACGATGATCAAAAAGAGCTGCAAAACGGAATATTTTTTAAAAGCCGTACCGAAGCCGACCGTGCCGCAGAGGATTATGACGGCTAAAACACCAAAAAATTAAATTGCTCTTGAAAGTTTGGTGTTATTGCTTTATAATAAAATAAATAAATTGCAAAGGAAGTAAAAGCTTGGATAAAGATGCCGCATCTGCAGGAGTTCAGCCTATTGGTGGATTGTTCAGCACCGCAGAAATTAAAATTCTTATTTGTTATATTTTGCACACGGTTAATGAGCCTGTACCCGCAAATCTTCTAACCAATACGCTTCATTATGAAGGTATTGCAAACGCTTTTGAAGTGAGTGATTCTATTTCTCTTCTTGAAAAAAGCGGTCATATAGCTATTGCAGATAAAAATGATGATTCTTATATCATCACAAAAAGCGGAAGCGATGTTGCAAAAACCTTGCGTGATTCCCTTTCTTATAATGTTAAACAAAGGGCATGTGCCGCCGCCTTAAAAATGCTTGCTCGTTTTAAAAACGCTCGTGATACGGATATTAAGATTACACATGAGGAGGAACGCACATATATCACCTGCTCCGCTTTAGATAGAGGTGCGCCTTTTTTGAGTATTAAATTATTGGTGGGCGATGATACGCAAGCACTTGCAATAAAAGAAAAATTCTTGAACAATGCCGCCGAAATTTACCCTGCAATAATTCAAATGCTTACTAAAACCGATGAAGAATAAAAGCAATAAAAAATAGCACACATAGGCGTTGTACCCGTAAGGATACAACGCCAGTTTTATTCGCCAAAGGCGAGTTATATTGCTTCGCAGTTATATTCGGCTAAAAGCCGAGTGTTATTCGCTTTGCGAGTTTAGGAGCGAATAAAA
>SVPW01000013.1 GCA_015065645.1 Oscillospiraceae bacterium
ATTTAATGGCACATTGAATATTCCATACAATGGTGTGTGGGAAGATGTGTTTGAGTTGGAATCGGAATTCAAACGATATGTGACCGATGACCCTAATTTGAAAATTATTATAACAAGCGTATCTGGAAAAGCAAAATTTAAATAAATCTTCAGTTTTCAGGGCACATTTTATTCGTGTCATTAATTTCGAACTACCCAAAAAGACTTTGCTGAAAAGTGATATGCACCCCAAAAGTTAGACGCTTTTGGAGGTGCATATCACACGTGAGCGGCTGTCCGAAATTGTAATGCGTAGCTAAACTTTCAGTGCCCCTTTTAGGGGTTAGGCCAGTAGTCACCACTTATAGGGGTGGTGCATACCACCGGTTTACCGGTGGTTATGATTTTATATTTTAAGCGTTTCGCCTGAATTTATCTTGTAAAGTGTATTATCAACGGTAAACCATACGGTTATAAGTGATGGGTTATAAATTATAGAACTATCAGCGCTAAAAATAAGAGAATTATATGCATTAACATAATCGTATATTTCGATGTTTGTTGCATACCATGTATCATCATTACCGCCAAGCTCACTGCAGATTTTTTCAAGATGCTCCCAGTTATTCTTTTGGTCAAATTCATAGCTGTGACCCCAAATATAAAACAACTTAGGTATTCTGCGGGCTGCGTATAAGTCGTTTGGATTATATTTTACAAAGGTTTCAATATAATCCATAATTTTAGGATTGTCGTGATGTGCGGAAGGCATCCATTGGTGCCAATCTGCGGGCAGGTCAAACTTGTCATTATCACCTGCTAAAGTGCGGGAATAAACAATATCAAGCTCCTTTAGATATTGGGATATACTTTCGATTGTTGCACCGTTTTGCATCTGGCATATTCCCGAATCGGGATATGCCATACCCCTGACAATAAGTCCAAATTCCTTTTCAAGCCCCAATCGGCAATTTAAAACATCCTGAATACCGTCAATGGCACGGAGATTGCCGTTTGCACGGTGATATTCGCCGTGTACTGCTATTTCGTGACCTGTATCAATAAGATATTTTTTGATTTCTTCCTTTGTTAAATGCCAGTCATTTTCATCCTTACCAAGCCAGGCAGAGTTAATATTAAAGGTGCATTTTATGCCATATTTATTTATGGTTTCGGAAAGATTGATATCATAACGGCAACCATCATCATAACTGAATGTAACAGCCTTTGGTTTGCCATCGGGAAATCTTAAAAAACGGTATCTCATAAAATATTTCCTTTCTTTTTTAAAAATTTTATCAATGGCGGTCAACCTTGAGATCAAAGGGAAGATTTTCCGCTTGTTCAATAAGAAATTTATTGTTAATATTAGATTTGGTTAAATGACTGTTTGTGTTTAATTTACGGTATTGTTCGGGAGAAACGCCCATAATTTTTTTGAAAGCATTTGAAAAATAGGGCTGATCCGAATAATTAAGCAATTCGGCAATTTCCTTTATCTGCATATTGGAATTGAGCAGTAAGGTTGCGGCAATTTCAATTCTTTTTCTTGCAAAATATTGATAGGGCGTCATATTAAATGTGCGTTTAAAAATACTGATAACCTGTGCTTGTGACATACAAAGCTTATTTGCAATATTTTTAAGCGAAACATCCTTTTCATACAAACTTGAATCCAGCATACTTTTTATGGTGTTTACATTGCTGTTTAGTATGTTTTTCTGCTTTAGTGCATAAAGACGCTGAATAATTATATGAAACTGAATTGCGGCAGAAAGCATAATATCCTTTGCCGGAGCCTGGCTGTTTGTGATTTTATAAAAATCCTCAAACATTTTTTTATTATTAAAATTTTTGAAAACGATAGTATCATTAAGACCGTAGGAATAAAGAATATTGGATACCAATGTTCCGTCAATGTTAAACCAAATTTTATCCCATGCTTTATCGGGAAAGTATTTATGACAGCTTCCCTTTGGTAAAAGGTAAACATCACCCTTGCTAACATGGTACTCCTTGCCATTGCAAAAAATAGTACCCGAACCCTCACATATATATTCAAGTATGTAGCAATAACTGTTTTCACGGTAAATTTCATACTGACTGTCACAGCTGGTTAACCCTGAAATTTCAATATTGAACGGAAATTCTGTTGGATTAAACGGGAAGGAATTTATTTGTTCGTTATTCATACGGTTCTCCCTTTTTAAAAAGTGAAACGCAAATATTATGTATATGTTAAATATTATACTATATTATTAAAATAATTCAAGATTAAATATGTAGTCAACCCCTTTTTATTGCCGTTAAGTGGTGCAAAGTGCGAAGTGTTAAACAAAAACAATTTATTTTTTTGGTAAAATCAACAAGTAAAATTTAATTTTTTACATCATCTAATAAATTATTCACATTGTCTTGAAAAATAGCGTGTGATATAATTATAAGGCAGAATAATCGGAGGGATTTTAAAACTTTAAATGTATATAAAAATCAATTTTGGGAGGCAGAATATTATGTATCCTTTTAAAAGGCTTTTAGCTGTACTTATTTGTATTGCCGTTTGCATTTGTGTTGTGGGTTGCACATCGGGCGAAAATGATAAATCTTCAGATGAATATCATACCGATCGTTATGTTCCTACCGATTCTGATAGTGATGAAATATATGATGAGGCGGACAACGAACAAAAAAACGAAACCGTATCTTGGGACGGTCCAAAGGATTATACAATAGTAATACCTAAGGATAACGAAAATTTAAAAGAAGCGGCCAAGGAGTTAAAGGCTTGGTTTAAAACTGCGGCTGATGTGGAGCTTGCAGTGGTTACAGATGATACCCCAAAAAAAGAAAAGGAAATAGTAATCGGAAGTACAAACCGCTACAGCTATAACGCTAAAGAGGGTGAGTATTTTGCGCTTGTTTCGGAAAATAAGCTGATTTTTGGCGGAGGACATGATGTTACCGTTAAAAAAGCGGTGCAAATATATACCCGTTTAAAATATGAGGCAGGAAAGGCTTATACATATAACGGAAACTCTGATTTCACCTCGCAAAAACTTGGTTACAGCTATGTTTGGGGTGATGAGTTTGAGGGAACGGCGCTTGATACCATAAGATGGAACCGTGCAACTAAAATGGGCGCTACTGCTGAGGCGGCTCTTGATAATACCGAGCTTACCGTAAAAAATGAAAACGGTTATCTTAAAATGCACGCTTTAAGATATTGGGATCCTAAGAAAAAGGGTGTTGAATATATAGTTCCGTGGTCGGTTACAACAATGGAAACTATGAGCTATATGTACGGATATGTTGAGATTCGTGCTAAAGTACCCTTTATTCGTGGAGTATGGCCCTCTTTCTGGACTTCAAGCTCGGGTGCACTTAACAATAAGAGTAAATTTGATTATTCGATAGAGGTAGATATTTTTGAGGTATTCTCAAGTGAGAATAAATTATCTCCGAATATTCATAAATGGTATGGCAGCGGGGAACACACCATGTGGGCAGTTGATGAGGGTAACAGCCACGAATGGTATCAGTTTGAATCTGACAATCTTGTGAATGAGTATCATACCTACGGTTTTGAGTGGACTCCTACCAAAATGACGATGTATATAGATGATAAGCCTTATTATACATACGATCTTACCCATAACTTTGATAACGGAGAAAGCGGAATGGGCGGATTTGCGGCTCCTATATACCTTATATTTAACAACCACCTTTTTACCGATTCCAGCAGTTATAAGCCCTATTCAGGCTGTGAGGTAAACTCTCAGGATTTGCCTGCGGAATATTATATCGATTGGGTTCGTCTTTATCAGAAGCCGGGCGAGGGTGAGCTTAATTTAGCCAAATAAATTACGGTAATTTTGCCGCCAAAGCGTTTTGGCGGCTGATTATAAAAAATGTAAAGGAGAAATTTTTATGGCAAAAAAACTTTTAGCATTTCTTTTGACATTTGCTTTGCTTTTGTCAAGCGTAACAACTGCTGCTGTTTTTACAGCTTCGGCAGAAGTTGACGCATGGGACGGCTCTATTGCTACAGCTTTTGCGGGCGGTAGCGGTACAAAAGATGATCCGTACCAGATTTCTAACGGTGCTGAGCTTGCTTATATGTTCAACGCTGTTAATGTAACAACAGGTAGTTCATTCAGTAACGGTAAATACTTTAAGCTTACCGCTGATATTTACCTTAATGATGTTACAAAGGACGATTGGAAAGAAAACAATCCTAATCCTTGGTACGTTTCGGTTTCTACCAACGGATACCGTTTTACCGGTAACTTTGACGGTGCAGGTCATACCGTTTACGGTATGTACTATTCGGGTGAGTCGGGCAATGTAGGTCTTTTGCCCGTAATGGATACATGGAATCAGGATACAGTTGTTAAGGATCTTACAATTTCTGATTCTTATATTTCTACTTCCGGCAATATTATAGGTGCTGTTTCTGCAAGACTTTACAGCGATAATAAAAGAACCGCTCACTTCTATAACATAAATGTTAAGGATTCTGTTACAATAGAATCCAGCAATAAGGACGCTTATGTTGGCGGTATTTTAGGTTTCTCAAACTGTAATGCAAACTCCTACTATCAGTTTTCAGGATGTGTAGTGCTTGCCGATATTTCTTCGGACCATGCACTTATAGGATACGGTACAAATGCAACAGTTGCAAAGGTTGTTCAGAGTTATACAACCGCTTCTGACTGGTATCCCACAAACAGCACAACAAGTGCTACTGCATATTTGATTTCTGATGCTTCTGCAATTAAGGGCAAGGAAGCAGCTATGGAAGCAATGCCCGGTCTTGACTGGTTAAGAATCTGGAACTGCTCTGCAACAGGTTATCCCTATCCTATGAGCTACAACACCAATAATGTCGCAGGCCGTGTTTGGAATGGCTTCTTGGCAGCTACTTATGCAGGCGGCAGCGGTACTGCTGAAGATCCTTACATAATTGAAACTGCTGAACAGCTTGCAAGAATGGTTAAGTTCAGCGGCAGAGAAAACGGCTATTATAAGATTGTAAAAGATATTTATCTTAACGATGTTTCAAAGGCTGATTGGGCAACAAATTCACCCAACAAATGGTTTGACAGAGCGGCTATCAATAACACTGCATTTGTAGGTAATATTGACGGTACGGGACATACTGTTTACGGTCTTTACTATAATGGTGGCAGCATATTTGGTTTATTGCCGCAGGCAAGCGAATCCAGCATTGCAAATCTTCGCATAAGCAATTCTGACATTACTTCTACCGGTGCTATTGCTGCATTAGTAGGTTTTGGTCAGGTTAAGGTAAGCTTTTCTAAATGTATGGTTGATGAAACCGTTAAAATTACAGGTAGCGGTGACACAGCAGGCTTTGTTGCATACGGTACACCCAGCGTTTATATCGACAGCAGCGCTTCGACCGCTAATATTACAGGTGCTACCAATGTCGGTGCGTTTATCGGCGACTGCTGGTACGGTACAAGCACCGCTTCTGACGGTTCGACCGTTTATACAAAGCACGTAATCAACAATAGCTACGGTATAGATCATCCGTTAGATGCTAAATTAGGATATACTTCTTCTAACTGTTATAATACGGTTGCAGAAACTCAGAGCTTCACCGCAGGTGAGGTTGTAAATCTTGGTGACAAGGCTTTAATGCAGGGGGCGGATGCACTCAAAAATATGCCCGAGCTTGATTTCTTCGGCACAACAGCTACCTATCCCGTAATTTATCAGCAGGGAACAAAGGGTGCTGTATGGTCAGGCTCTGTTGCTACTGATTATGCGGCAGGTAGCGGTACAAAGGCAGATCCTTACATAATCGAAACTGCTGAACAGCTTGTAAAGCTTGTGCACGATGCAAACACAGCAGGCAAATATTATGAAATCACTGCAGATATCAAATTGAATGACACTGCTGCTGAGGATTGGACAGCAACCGCTAAGCAGTGGTTTGCTTACAATGCTGCTTCTGAGTTCCCCGGCACATTTGCAGGTACTCTTAATGGTGCAGGCAATACCATAAGCGGTCTTTATTACAATGGTGATAAATTCTATGTTGGTTTGTTTGTTTCCTCAATGAATGCTGCATTTAATGATATTGTTGTAAGCGAAAGTGTGCTCACAAGCAGTAATACAGGCGGTTCTGTTTCTGTATTTACAGGATATGTTGGCGGAGCTATCAATTACAGCGGATGCGTAGTTGATGATAGTGTAAGCGTTACCGGTGCTCACGCTTCCGGCTTTGGTAGCTATGGTAGCGGTAATATCACTGTTACAAATAGTATTTCTGTTGCCGGTGTAAGCGGAACTAAATACGCAGGCGCATTCTTTGCCGATGTTTGGAGCAGTACACTCAAGGTTTCCAATAGTATCGGTTTGGCACAGTTCAGCCCCAGACGTTCTTATACCGGTTCTAACAACTACGGTACAGTAGAAGATGCTTATGGTGTAAATGTTGTAACAGCTGATCAGATGCAGGGCGCAGATGCACTTGAGAATATGCCTAAGCTTTCAGGTTACTTCGCAACAGCTTCTTATCCTACACGCTATAATAACGGTACAGCAGGTGCTGTTTGGTCGGGTGCAGTTGCTTCTGATTTCGCTTCCGGTTCAGGAACTGTGGAAGATCCGTATGTTATTGAAACAGCAGAGCAGTTTGCAAGAATGCTTAAAGTAGCTTCAAAGGGTAATAATTATGTACTTGGTGCTGATGTTATTCTTGGTAACACAAGCGTTGCAAACAAATGGTTTGATTCATCTAACTCAAATGTATTCGCAGGTCACTTTGATGGTAACGGCTATATCGTAAGCGGTCTTGAATATACCGATACTGCAACAGGTGTTAAGTATGTTGGACTTATTCCTACCGCAAACGGTGCTTATATTAAGAATGTAATACTTGAAGATGCTTCCTTTAATATGACATCAAATTGTATAGATGCTACTTATGTTGGCGGTATTGTTGGTTATATTACAGGCAAAACCAATATCTATAGCTGCTATGTTGCAGATAGCGTAACCCTTACTAACAAGGTTGCTGACGGTGTAGAAACCATTAAAACCGTTGTTGGTGGTATCTTGGGAGGCGGTAGCGCACCGTTTGAAATTGACGGTTGCTCCTTCTTCGGAACTATCGATAGCTCCAATTACAGATACGGCGCTGTGTTCGGTGATGTTTGGAGTGGCACAACTGCTGACAGAATAATTAAGAACACAATGGTTGATAAGTATACTCCTTCTTCTCGTTGGGGCTTCAAGGGTATCAATAATGTTTCTACCGTTGCTCCTTCCGGTACTACCGATGAAAACGGCAGCTTTACCGTACTTGAATCGGTTAAGGGTGAAGATGCAGTGAAGATTGCAAACTGGAACGATAGATACTTTGCTACTGAAAATTATCCTGTTCTTTCATTGCTTGGAGCACGCTTCAGTGATGTTGATGGTGACAGGGATTGTAATGCAGAAGACCTTGTTGCTTTAAGAAAGAAGCTTCTTGGAATTACAACACTTGGATTTGCTGATATTAATGGTGACGGTACCAAGAACGTTAAGGACTTGGTTTCGTTAAAAAAAAAATGTACTGAATTAAGCGGTGCTTACAGATTAGTTTGGTCTGATGAGTTTGACGGTGCTTCACTTGATGAAACCAAGTGGAACACCGCACAAACCCGTATGGCAGATACAACCGAATTGGCACAGTCAAGCCTTGGTTCTGTAAGAACTGTGGCAGATGGTAAGCTTCAGCTTAATGCTAAGGTTAACCCTTTCTATAGTGCTGCATCGGAAACATACTTTGAACAGCATAAGTATATAACCACAGGCTCTATCACCACAGAGAAAAAGATGAGCTATCAGTACGGTTATCTTGAAGTTAGTGCAAAGCTTCCTTATAAAGAGGGCTGTTGGCCGTCATTGTGGCTCAGAAGCCATAATTCTACAGGCAAACAGGAAAACCCAAACTTTGAGGTTGAAGTTGATGTATTTGAAGTATTTGGCAATAAGATTGCTATGGCTTCAAACCTCCATCAGCAACAGTATAACGGTTTAAGCTATAACACAAACACATCTGAAATAAATGAAGCAGAGGTTCACACCTTTGCCGATGCTTCAAATCTTGTAAATGAGTATCATACATACGGTTTTGAGTGGACTCCCGAAAAAATGGCTGTTTATGTAGACGGCGTTTTGCAGTGTGAATGGCTGCTTGATGCAGAAAGCCTTGAAAGCTACGGTTTAAAACCGGATGCTTCCGGCTTTGATACCACACTCAATATCCTTATAAATAATCATCTCTTTACAAATTCTTCAGCTTATAAGCCGAGTAACAACAATATTATTGAAAACTATGAAAGCAACCTTCCCGCTGAGTATGATATAGAGTATGTTCGTCTTTATCAGAAAAACGATGGTCTTTCAAGGCTTATCCTCGGCGAATAATTTATAATTTCGGTTCGGCAAGGCAAGAAATTGTCTTGCCGAATTGAGAGCATCCGTTAAAGGTCGGGTGTTCTCAATTCGGCAGGAACAGCCTAAAAACTATGATATATATCCGTTAAAATTCATCAAAAGGAGTAGGATTTTATGCGTAATATACTTAAATTACGGTTATTTTCTTTAGTGATGTCTGTTGTTATGCTTTTTGGCATTTTTTCAATAGGTATTACTGCTTTTGCGGAAAACTCACAAGATACGATACCGCAGGGGATAACTGCAAATTCTTACGGTGAGTATTTGCTTTCTATGCCGATGGTTGAGCCTGCTTGCGATGATATAGTTTTAAATGCCGAAAACGCACTTTTTACTGCAAATGATGATATTTCCTTAAATTTGGAGGATTCTTCACTTGTTTGGAAAGAAGGGTCGGCTGATGCGGCTTGGAGCTTTGAGGTTTCAAAGGATGCTTATTATAATATAAAGCTTTCTTATAAATCTCTTGATACAGGTGTAAATTATGATTTTGGCTTTATGATTGACGGTGTTTATCCCTTTGATGAGGCAAAATTAATTTCTTTTCCTCGTATGTGGAAAAATACTTTAAGTGAATTCAAAGAGGATAATATTGGAAATCAGCTTACTCCTGAACAGATGGAGGTTGAGGGATATTCGGTTAATTCAGCACGGGATATTAACGGTGTTGTTATTGAACCTTACAGGTTTTATCTTACCGCAGGAACACATACCATTACCGTTAAAGGACCCGGGCAATCGGTGGCTTTATCTAAGGTTATACTTTCTGCTCCAGAAGAGGTTTTGAGTTATAAAGAGCTTCTAAAATCCTATGATAAAAAGGGTGATTCAGGTAAGAAAACGATAGTTATTGAGGCGGAAAATGCAATATTAAAATCCTCTTCAAAGCTTATTCCAAAATCTGATAATTCCAATGCGGGAATGTCACCTCAGGATGTTCTTTATACCAAGCTTAATTATATAGGCGGTACATCTTGGCAGGAAGCAGGACAGTACCTTGAATGGAAATTTAATGTTGAAAAAGCAGGTTATTATTCATTTGGATTCAGATACCGCCAAAGTGATGTTATAAATGCCGAAAGCTGGCGTTGGCTTAAAATTGACGGTAAAACCCCGTTTGAAGAAGCAAAGGGTATTCGTTTTCCATACGGTGCAGAGTGGCAGTATTTGGAGTTCGGTTCTAAAAATCAGCCCTTTCTTGTATGGCTTGATAAGGGTGAGCATACCGTATCGTTAGAGGTTACAATGGGGGCTATGTCGGAGTATTATGACAGGCTTTCAGGTGTTGTTTCAAAGCTTGGCGATAAATATATTGAAATTGTTAAAATAACGGGTGCCACCCCTGATATAAACCTTGATTATGAGCTGTTTAATCAGATTGCCGATTTGAATTCCACATTCCAAGAATGTTTGGAGGAGCTTGAAGCTTTATCGGGTGATTTGAAGGACTTTACGGGAAAACGAGGAAGTCAGTATATAGCTGCAATCAACAATATGTCCCGTGTGCTTGACACCATGATAGAAAGCCCTTATATTGCGCATCAGTATGTTACCGATTATTATACAAACTATTCCTCATTAAGCTCATGGCTTTATGATATGAAGAATATGCCGTTGTGCCTTGATACAATTCAGGTTGTTCCCGAAAAGGGAGAATTTGATAATGAGGAAGTAGGCTTTTTTGAGGATCTTTTTTATACGCTTGAAAGACTTTTAATGTCCTTTGCGGATGATTACATAATTGAATCAAAAACCGAAAGTAAGAATTCTCTAACCCTTTGGGTAAATTGGGGCAGAGATCAGGCAACAGCTCTTGATACTCTTATAAGGGATTCTTTCACACAAGAGCATAATATTCCTGTTAATGTGCGTATTACAAACGCTTCTCTTATAAACGGTTTGCTTTCGGGTAATTTCCCCGATATGGCTTTGCATCTTGCAAGAACTGAGCCGGTAAATCTTGGTATCAGAGGGGCACTTGTTGACCTTAACGAAATGCCCGGTATTGAAAATATTTTAGAGCGTTTTCAAGATGGTGCACAATCGCCATATTCCTATAATGGTAAGCTTTACGCATTGCCTGATACTCAGAATTTCCAGCTTATGTTCTACCGCACGGATATTTTTGAAAGCTTAGGTCTTACAGTGCCTGAAACATGGGATGAATTCCTTTATACTGCGGCAATTATTCAACGAAACAATATGAATGTGTATATTCCTTATACACAGATTGTTGCTTCCACCACAATCAATGCAGGTATAGGAAGTCTTAATCTTTTCCCAACTCTTATGACACAACACGGTCTTTCTTTGTATAATGATGAGCTTAATGCAACATCTCTTAACAGTGTTGAGGCAACAAATGTATTTGATTATTGGACAGATTTGTATACTAAATACGATTTCCAAAAGGAAGCCGATTTTTATAACCGTTTCCGTGTAGGAATTATGCCTTTGGGAATTGCTCCTTATTCAACATATTTAACCCTTTACAGTGCGGCTCCTGAAATTAAGGGTAGATGGGCGGTTGCTTGTATCCCCGGTGTTGAGGGCGGTAATAACTATGTTGCAGGAGCAGGTACAGGCTGTGCCATAATTAAAAAATCCAAAAACCGTGATAACGCTTGGAAGTTCCTTGATTGGTGGACATCTGCTGAGGCTCAAACCAGATATTCAAATAATGTTGAGTCCCTTATTGGAATGTTAGGACGTCAGCAAACGGCTAATATTGAAGCTCTTGAGGATTTGGCTTGGGATAAAAATGACCTTGAGGTTATAATGGAGCAATGGTCCAGAGTGAAAGAAGTGCCTGAGGTTCCGGGAAGCTATTACTTTGGCCGTGCTCTTGATCAGGCATTTTGGTCGGTTATAAATGACGGCACAAATGCTAAGGATGCAATTTCAAAATGGAGCGAAGTTGCCGATGATGAAATTGAACGCAAAATAAAAGAATACAGTTAAGGAGGAGTAAAAGTGAGAACAGCAAAAAAACTTAAAACCGTAAAAAACGGCAATTTACGTGAACAATTACCCATGATTATGCTGGTAGTACCTTTTGCTACCTTCTTTCTTGTGTTTACCATAATACCGATTATCTCCTCAATGGTGCTTAGCTTTACCTCCTATGATATGCTTTCAATGCCTAAGTTTGCCGGAATAGATAATTATATGAGAATGTTTATTCAGGATGAGGTTTTTGGTACGGTATTAAAAAACACCGTGGCTTTGGCTGTTGTGGTAGGGCCGATTGGCTTTATGTTAGCGTTTCTTTTGGCATGGCTTGTAAATGAGTTTTCAACCGGGCTCAGAACCTTATTTTCATTTATGTTCTATGCACCGTCACTTGTGGGTAATGCCTATTTTATTTGGAAAATTGCCTTTAGCGGTGATGCTTACGGTTATATAAACAGCCTTTTGCTATCAACAGGCATTACCACTGAGCCTATAGTTTGGCTTAAAGACCCCAATTATTTGTTTACCATAATAATCGTGGTTCAGCTTTGGCAGAGTATGGGTGTTTCCTTCCTTTCAAATATTTCAGGTTTGCAAAATGTTAACCGTGATCTTTATGAAGCAGGTGCTATTGATGGTATCAGAAACCGTTGGCAGGAGCTTCGTTATATAACACTGCCGTCAATGTCTCACATGCTGTTGTTTTCGGCAGTAATGCAGATTCAAAGCAGCTTCTCTATCAGTGCGGTTGCTGTGGAATTGGCAGGCTATCCCAGCGTTCAGCATTCGGTTGATACCATTGTTACACATATGGCTGATATGGCAACCGTTAGATATGAACTCGGTTATGCTTCATCTATTGCAGTTGTGCTGTTTTTACTTATGGCAGGCACTCGTGCTGTAATAGGTAAAGTGCTGAATTTTGTAAGTAAGTAGGGTGGGTGAATATTATGCTGAAAAAACTTTATTATAAATTTCGCTTAGCAAACCCTAAAAAACCAAATGCAAATAGATTTACCCGTTCAAAATTCGGCAATTTTATGTGTATGCTGCTGATTGTAAGTGCAGGTCTTTTTACAATGCTTCCGCTTATTTATTCGGTGGTTACATCCTTTAAGCCTATAGATGAATTGTTGATTTTTCCGCCCACATTCTTTGTTCGCCGTCCCACAACGGTAAACTATGTGGCACTTCCGGGTCTTCTTTCAAGCCTTTCGGTACCGCTTTCCCGTTATATTTTCAATAGCTTATTTATAACTGTTGTTACATCTGTGCTTAATATAATTTTTTCGGCAATGGCGGCATTTTCTCTTTCAAAGGGAACCTATAAGGGCAGAAAGATATTCTTTTTGGTGATACAATTTGCCCTTATGTTTAATGCATATACACTTTCTATTCCGCAGTATCTTATATTTTCAAAGCTTAGAATTGTTGATACATATTGGGTGTATATTTTGCCTCAGCTTGCGGGAACCTTGGGCGTTTTCCTTATAAAGCAGTATATAGAGGGATATGTTCCCGATGCTTTAATGGAAGCTGCAAAAATTGACGGTGCGGGATATATCAGAATTTTTTGGAAGATAATAATGCCTATTATCAAACCTGCTTGGCTTACTGTTGTGCTTTTTGCATTCAGGGATATATGGGCGGCAATTCCAAACGGAACTATATTTAATGAGGAGCTGAAAACACTTCCTCAGATAGTTACCCAAATAACTGCCGGCGGTATTGCCCGTAACGGTAGTGCAATGGCTATTACAACAATAATGATGATACCACCTATTATTGTATATTTTATTTCTCAAAGCAATGTTGTGGAAGCGATGAGCAGTGCAGGTATCAAAGAATAAACACAAGGAGCGATAAAGTTTTATGCGTAATAAAATTATGCGGTTTGCTGCAGTTTTCTTGAGCATTATTTGTCTTGCCTCCTGTGGACTTACCGCAACAGCATATTCAACAACAAATCAAATTCCCTATGAAAGCTATACATATTGGACCGATATAAGCGAAGAGCGAAAAGCGGTATATTGCCGCCCCATGTATGAGGTTTCACAGGAGCTTAACGCACTTAAAATAGGGGTAAAGAATTTTGATACTATAAATGATGTATATAGTGATGATAAAAATATATACATTCTTGATAAATCATGCAGAATTGTAATTCTTGATAGTGAATATAGGCTTGTAAAGGAAATAGGTAAGATTGTGGATGCAAACGGTGCTACCTATGATTATTCGGGTGCACAAAGCCTTTATGTTCATTCAGATGGTACAATCTTCATTTCCGATACTGATAATCAGCGGGTTATGCGTGTTACTGCTGACGGTGTGCTTATTGATATTTACGGTTTACCAAAATCCACTTTGATTCCCGAAAACTTTATTTATAAGCCGTTAAAAGCGGTTATGGATTCGCATGGGTATCTTTATGTTTTAAGTGACGGCTCATACTACGGTGCACTTTTATATGCACCGGATAAAAGCTTTACGGGTTTTTACGGTGCAAATAATGTTACAACAGGTATTGCAACGGCTTTTCAAAATGTTTTAAAAAGAGTATTTTCAAATAATAAAAAGCAGAGTGCAAGTGTAAGAACATTACCGTATTCATTTGTTGATATTGTTATTGATAATAATGATTTTATCTACACCGCAACCGGTAAAACCGATACCTATGACCGTGTGGGTCAGGTAAAGATGCTCAATCCCGGAACGGGTAACAATATTCTTGATTCGGAAGAGGTAAACTTTACCGATGATGCCTTTAATACTACATTTAAAAACGGTACCCAGCTTGAGCAGGATATTGTTGGTATTGAGGTAACGGATAACGGATTTGTTTTTTGTATCGAATCTCAGTTTGGCAAGGTTTTCCTTTATGACCGTTCTTCAAGAATGTTAACGGCATTTGGCGGAGGTTTAGGTCAGGGTAAACAGGAGGGTACATTTGTTGCCGCAACTGCAATAGCCCTTAACGGAACCGATGTTATTGTAAGTGATAAGCTGAAAAATACTATTACAATATTTAAGCCCACTGAGTATGGCAAAAAGGTAATGGGTCTTATTGATATTACGCTTGATGGTAATTATCTTGAGGCACGTGAAGGCTGGGAAGAGGTTATTGCTCTTGACCGTAATTTCCAGCCCGCATACAGCGGACTTGCACGTGCTTATCTTGCGGAAAATGATTATGAGAACGCAATGGAATGGGCACAAGAGGGTTATGACAGAGAAACATATCAATTAGCATTTGAATTTTACCGCAAAGGTATTTTAGAGGATTATTTCTGGCTTATTGCTTTGGTTGTAGTTGTATTGGTTGGCGGTATTATTGCTTTAAGGATATTCTTTAAGAAAAAGAATATTACTATCATTAAAAATAAACAAGTAAAGCTGATGCTTAAAACCCTTATACATCCTGCCCTCACATTTGAGGAAATAAAGGAAAAGAAGCAGGGCTCTGTTACAATTTCTTTAGTTCTTATTGCCTTGTTTTATGTTACAGCGGTTATTCAGGTTATTTGCGGTGGATTTATGTTTACTCAGTATGACCCCGCAACCTTTAACTCATTGTGGGTGTTTGTAAGAAGTGCGGGCTTGGTTGTGATTTGGATATTGAGCAACTGGATGATTTCCACCCTTATGCAGGGAAAGGGTACTATGCGTGAAATTTGTATAGTTACCTGTTACAGCCTTACACCTATTATAATAGAGCGCTTTTTGCGTCTTTTATTTACAAATATTCTTATTCCCACAGAAGCAATGTTCCTTACCGGTATGGATGCTTTGGCGATTGGATATGCGGCAATATTGCTTATAATAGGCCTTATAAAAATTCACGATTACAGTATGTCAAGGCTTGTGGGAACAAGTGTGCTTAGTATTGCATGGCTTGCAATATTGGTTTTTCTTATGATTTTTGTTGGAATGTTAGTACAGCAAATCGGTGGATTTGCCGTTACGGTATTTCTTGAATTAATTTCTTAAAAAGGAGGAATTGCTTTGAAATTACGCAGAATAATTGCTTTGGGCTGTGTGATTGCTTTGTTGGCTACATGCCTGTTTGGCTGTGATTCAACAACCCAAGCTAAAAAGAATTCCTTTAATTCGGAAATTGAGTCAACAGATATAACCGATACATTTATTGCAGAAAACCAAAATTATACACTCTCAATCAACAGAACAACTAAGGGTGTTACCCTTACAGATAAAAAAAACGGTGAGGTTTTTGGCACAAATCCTTCGGGTGGGGAAGAAATACAGTACGATGAATTGGGTATGCCTATAAAGAGGCATCCGCAGATTGAATCGGTACTGATAATTGAATATCTGAATGTTGAGGAAAATATAACCTCAAAGGCACTTTCCTATACCGCAGTTGTAAGTGACGGACGCACTGTTTTAGAAAAGGTTAAAAACGGTATTAAGATTAGCTATTATTTTGATGAAGCACAAATAATGGTACCCGTAACATTTACCTTGCGTGAAAACGGCGTGGCACTTTCCATTGACCCAAAGGAAATTGAAGAAGATAAAAATATGCTTATATCGGTTTCTGTAGCACCGTATTGGTGTTCGGTTAAAAATACCGATAATGGCGGATATCTTTTATATCCATCGGGTTCGGGTGCGCTTATTTATGCTAAGGAAATTTCCCAGCCCGGTGAAAGCTATTCATCTGAGGTTTACGGTGCTGATATTGCAAAGGAAATGACCGATAAAATCTCCACCGAAAAGAGTATAAGACTTCCTGTTTACGGTGCAACCAATGGTAAAAAAGCAAGCTTTGCCATAATAGAATCAGGGGCAGAGTCGGCTTTGCTTGATACAACTGTTGGCTCAACCTCAATAGGTTATTCCGCAGTATATGCCACATATCAGCTGAGAGGTTATACCAATAATTTAAAAGAGCTTTATAATAACCGTTTTTATGAGGGCTTAGTTTATTCGGATAATATGATTGACACCCCCTTAACAATAGGCTTTTATCCACTTACGGGTGAGGGCGTGGGTTATGCTGAAATGGCACAAAGTTACCGTGAGTATCTTAATAAAATAAACGGTAAGGCAGAGTGCAGCAATAACTCAAAGCTTGATGTTACATTTGTTGGCGGTGCAATGATTTCAAAATCATTTTTGGGTATTCCTTATAAAACGCTATATCCTACCACAACACTTGCTCAGGCAAAGGATATTTTATCTGATTTAAAGAAAAACGGTGTGGATGTTTCAAACATTAATTTATACGGCTTTGGCGAAAACGGTATAGATTCAAATGAATTGGCAGGCGGCTTTGTTATTGATAGCGGTTTGGGTGATGAGGATGATTTAAAAACGCTTACCGAAGCTGCGGGTAAAACGAATATTTACTTTGATTTTGATACCGTTACCTTTACCGATTCTGCAGATGGCTTTGATAGCTATTTTGATAGTGCTACCCGTGCAAACAGAAAGCCTGTAAAGCTTTATAATTACAGCATTTCAGTACTTGGTAAGGAAACTGACGGTGCATATTCCGTGCTTTCACGTGATAGAATTTTGTCGGCGGTAAAAATGCTGAATGAAGAAACCGAAGAATGGAGCATGGATGGTATAGGCCTTTCGGCTCTTTCAAGCATAGCCTATTCTGATTATACCGATAAGTCTAACAGTGAGTATTATGCAAAGGCAGGTATGGCAAATCAGGTTTCAAAGGCAATTAAAACCGTTAAAAACAGAAAGGTTTTAACAAGTGATGCTAATGCTTTTGCGGCATTGCAGTCAGATCTTGTAATTAATGCTCCCACAATTTCTTCAAAGGCAAAGCTGTTTGATGCGGAAATTCCATTCTATTCAATGGCTCTGCGTGGAAGGGTTGCACTTTCGGCAGAAAGTATAAATTTGGCAGTTGATTCCAAATCACAGCTTTTGCGTGCAGTTGAGGGCGGAATGGGAATTTCGTATACGGTAAGCAACAGTTATTCAACAAAGCTTTTGGAGAGCAAATCAACTGTATTTTATAACAGCCTCTATAAAGATATTAAGGATGATATAATCTCTGATTATAAACTTGTTTCTGATTATTATGAAAAAATATCCAATGCCTTTATAGTGGATCACAGGATACTTGATTCGTCATTGCGTGAAACTGTTTTTTCAAACGGTGTTAGCGTGTTTGTAAACTATTCTGATGAAGAGATAGTATCTTCTGCGGGTAATGTGCCTGCAAACAGCTTCTTGGTATGGGAGGCAGATGTATGAAAAAGAAAAAATACCGTGGAATAGAACAGATTAAAAGCCGTTACGGCTGGTTGTTTATTTCCACTTGGCTTGTGGGCGTTGTGCTGTTTTTTGCAATTCCCATAATACAATCCGTGATATATTCTTTTTCTCAGGTTTATTTTGCAGAAGGTGCTGATGGCACTATGCAAATGCAAACCGATTGGATAGGAATTAAAAATTACAATTACATCATTAATGAGCATACCGATTATCTTTCCTGGCTGGGCAGATCTGTTACAAACTTTTTGTATTCTTTGCCCGTAATTGTACTCCTTAGCCTTATATTGGCACTTTTGCTTAATCAAAAGTTCAGAGGTCGTCTTTTCTTCAGAGCACTCTATTTTATGCCTGTTATAATCGCAACGGGAGTAGTAATTAATCTTGTTGACGGTATGGCGGGAACCGATATGACATCTTCTTCGGTAAATGAGTCGGTATCGGGGGGAATGTTTAGTGTTCAGGATGTAATTTCGGTGCTTGATTTACCGGTTCAGGTGGCGGAATTTGTTCAAAAAATTATTGGCGATATTTTTGATCTTATTTGGAACAGCGGTATACAAACTGTTCTGTTTTTGGCGGGCTTGCAGTCAATTCCGTCAACTCTTTATGAGGCAAGTAAGGTTGAGGGTGCCACCAAATGGGAGGAGTTTTGGTTTATAACCTTCCCAATGCTTTCAAATGTTACTTTACTTGTAATTGTTTACACCATGGTGGAAATTTTGGTAAGTAATAACAATGTAATGGTATCGCATATTTACAGCCTTATGAATGCTGCAGTTTATGATACAACATCCGCTATGATGTGGTTCTATTTCTTGGCAATAGGTGCCGTGATGGGAATTATAGTGGTGCTTTTCAAAAAGCTGCTGCAAAACAGATGGTCTTAAAAAGGGGGATTTAGATTGAAAATTGCAAATATTGAAAAAAATCCCCTTGTAAACAGTAAAAGAATTGAAGGATTAAAAAAATCTCTTCCCTCAAAATTTGGGTTTATATTCCGTTTGGTAATGCTTATATCCATTGGTTTTGTAATCATTTATCCTCTTCTTTATATGATTGTAACATCACTTGTAAGCCGTAACGGATTTTTCAATTCCACCCGTGTTTGGATTCCTGAAGCTATAAGCCCTGCATTTAACTATAAAATAGCATGGGAGCTTTTGGAGTATGGCACATCACTTTTATCAACAGTTAAGTATGAGATAGTAAGTGCATTGATTCAGGTTGCAACCTGTGCTGTTACGGCATACGGCTTTGCAAGATTTAAGTTTAAGGGTAAAAACCTGCTTATTGGTGTGCTTTTCCTTACAATTCTTGTTCCGGATATGATGGTGCTTATCCCAAGAATGGCCAATTATTCAAAAATGGATTTTTTGGGTATCCTGGGATTGTTTAACCGCCTGACGGGGATTGATTTAAGACCCAATATTTTGGAAAGTGTTGCAGCATTTTATTTGCCTTCACTCTTTTCAATCGGTCTTAGATCGGGTATAATGATATTCATATACATACAGTTCTTTTCAAGCTTCCCTAAAGAGCTTGAGGAGGCTGCTTGGATAGACGGTGCGGGACCTATAAAAACCTTTTTAAAGATTGCAATACCATCTTCCGGCGTTGTTATAACAACAGTTTTGGTATTCTCACTTATATGGCACTGGAATGATTATCTGCTTTGTGCAATGTATCTCGATGAAGATACCACCTTGGCTATAGCACTTGATCAGTTGCCTGATACCCTTACAACGCTCGGTTACAGGCTTAACCCCGAAACCCCCGAAACACTTGCTTTCCAGATGGCGGGTTGTGTACTTTTTGTGGCACCGATGCTTATAGTATATATGTTTTTACAGCGCAGGTTTATAGAAAGTATTGACCGTGTTGGTATTACGGGATAAAGTTATTTATTCGGTTTTTATGCCGATAAAATAAATTTGTAAAGGAGAAAAAATTATGTTTGAAAAAACGGTAAAAATTTGCACTAAGTTTCTTTGTCTTTTATTGGCTGTTGTAATGGTAGCAGGTTGCTCCGGCGACTCCGATAAAACCGATAAAGGCTCAGGCAAAGATCGCCCTACTAACACCACCACCGCAAACGGTGTTAATCCGGAAGAATTTCGCGGTACAACGGTTGTTTACGCAACCTGGAAGGATCCTTATAAGAATGAGGATGGCAAAGTAATTGATAAATTCAAGAAGAAATACGGTATTGATGTAAAGATTGATATGGTTCCTCAGGATACCTATGTACAGGAAGTTGCTGCTAAAATTGTGGCAGGAAATTCTCCTGACGTATTCTTTGATAACTGCTTCTTCCCGGCATCCTTGGCAGTTCTTCAGCCGCTTGAGGCAATGAAGCTTGATACTAATGATGATATTTGGGATCAGGGTATGTTTGAGATGTCTACTTTTGGCGGAAAACCCTTCTTGGCAAATACCGTTGGTAACATTTGGGCAGAGGTTGACTGTCTTTTCTATAACAAAAAGATATTTAAGGATAATAACATCACCACTCCTGAAGAGTATTATGAGGCAGGCAAGTGGAACTTTGCAGCTCTTACAAAGGCTATGACCGATGTTAAAAATGCCGGATATATCGGCGGTTATATTGATGTTCAGTCACTTTTGGCTTCAACAGGCTCGGGTTTCTATAACTTCAAAGATGGAAAGTTCTCCAATGGCGTTAACGAAAAGACCACAGCAGTTATAACCCAGATTTCTCAATGGGTAAGTGACGGTCTTATTAAAGACCCAAGAGAGTATAACCTCCTTAACAACTTCATTAAGGGTAACTGCGGTATTGCTATAACCAATGCATACGGTATGAAGGCTACAGGTTATTTTGCTGATATGAACCCCAATGATATAGGCTTTACCTATATTCCAAAGTTTGATGATAACACAAACGCTTACACCACAGGTCTTTTCCGTGGTTGGGGTCTTGTAAAAGGTGCTAAGAACCCTGTTGCTGCAGGTATTTTCTTGCGTTATTATCTTGATGTAAGCAATTATGACCTTGATTCTGCTTTCATCAATAAGGATGCTCAAAACTTCTTCTTCAAGCTTACAAGCGGTGTTGATACCAATGAAAAGAATCCTTATATGCTTTTGGGTATTACCCAGCTTTGCAGTGAAAAGGTTAGTGATTATACCGGTATTTCCGGTATGGCTCCCGGTCAGGTAAGCACACAAATTTCAAGTATTTCTCCCAAGATTACAAACAATGCAAATGTTGTAAATCAAGAGATTGAGAAGAATTTGAAGGCATTAGGTCTTAACTGATAATAATTTTTAAAAAAATATTTTTCTTTCCCAAGCCGTTTAACGGCTTGGGAAAGGTTAGGCTTAAAAGAGACGGATTGTGTTTTTATAAATCCGTTTGTTTTCAGCTTAATCTGAATTTTACATATATTTTCTTAAACCGAAAGGAGTACAAAAATGAGAATTATGCGTAATTTCTCTATTAAAACGGTTTCGTTAATACTTGCTGTTTGCGTTTTGCTTTCTGCATTAACGGCAGGTGTAACGTTTACCGTAACCTCGCAAAATGATGAGGTTGATTCTTTGCAGCCGCAGGCTTTGGAGTATTGGTCAGGTGATATTGCTGCAAATTATGCATCAGGTAGCGGTACGGATAGTAATCCATATATTATAGAAACTGCCGAACAGCTTGCAAAATTGGTAAAGGAAGCTGATACCACAGGTAAGTTTTATAAGTTGGCTTGTGATATTCATATCAATGATACTTCTAAGGATAATTGGAAGGATACAGCTAAACAGTGGTACGGATATAATAAAGCGGCTGAATTCCCCGGCACTTTTGCAGGTACTCTTGACGGTGCAGGTCATAAAATAATAGGCCTTTACTACAATTCAAACCATTATTATGTGGGTTTGTTTGTGGCAATGAAAAATGCAACGGTTAAAAATATTACCTTGAGCCAAAGCTATATGGCAACCTCCAATGCATCAGGTAATATTTCTGCCTTTACAGGTTATGTTGGCGGTGCCATCAATTACAGCGGTTGTGTTTTGGAAGAAACCGTAACCATTTCCGGTGCTGAGGCTTCGGGATTTGGTAGCTGGGGCTCCGGTAATATTACTGTCAGCAACTGTGCATCTGCCGCAAAGATAATAGGTACTGTTCACGCAGGAGCATTTTTTGCCGATGTTTGGAGCAGTACACTTAAAATTTCAAATAGCTTCGGAACAAGTGCTTTCAGCCCAAGAAGGGCAATCACCTCTACAAATAACTATTCCACAGTTGGCGATTCTTATGGAACAAATGTGGTAACGGTTGATAAGATGAAGGGTGAGCTTGCAAAGGATAATATGCCAAACCTTAATTGGAGCACCTGGAAAACCACCCAATCTTTCCCTGTTGTTAAAATTTTGGATCCTAACGGTACCAAGGGTGAAGTATGGTCGGGCGATATTGCTTTGCAATATGCAGGAGGAACAGGTACGCAAGGAGATCCGTATTTAATTGAAACACCCGAACAGCTTGCTCGTATGGTAGGCTATGATGTTCTTACCAAATACACCGCAAATATACAAAATAATTCGGTTAATAAGTATTATAAGCTTACTGCCGATATTTATCTTAATGATGTTTCAAAAGATAACTGGTATAATTTAAGCGGACTTAATAAGTGGTATTCTTCTAATGCCAGCCGTTTTTGCGGTTATTTTGATGGTAACGGCTATACAATTTACGGTTTATATACCGATTCTTCGGCTGATTATGCAGGTCTTATTCCTGTGGCAGATGCTTGGTCTGCCGATAGAGTTTTTAAAGATATAACCATTTCTCATTCCTATATCAGCGGTAAAAGCTATGTGGGAGGTATTGTGGGAAGAATATACTCCGGCAATAATAAAACCGTTTCCTTTAATAACTGTTATGTTACAGAAACGGTTGTATTTGAAACAAAGAGCGCATCTGCATACTGTGGAGGAATAGTTGGTTATGAGCATCCAAACTCATCATCTTTCTTCTCCTTTACAGGTTGTGCTGTATTGGCAAATGTACCCACAGGTAACGGCTTTGCAGGAGCTGAGCCTGCAAGCGGCACATTAAGCATTTCAAACAGCTTTACGGTTAATAATAAGTGGTATCCAAAAAGCGGTGCTTTATCGGATTCATATTTGGTATCGGATTTAGCGTCTATCTTTGGAGCTGAGGCAAAGGATACTATGCCCGGTCTTGCTTGGAGCTATATCTGGGCTATAAAGCAGGATGGTTATCCCGTATATTACAGCAGAAACTATGATCTTAACGGAAAAATCGGTGAAGTTTGGTCAGGTCTTACAGCATTGGAATATGCAGGCGGAAAGGGAAGCGAAAACGACCCTTATAAAATAGCAACCGCCGAGCAGTTTATTAAAATGCTTAAAGATACTGCAAATGAGGGTAAATATTACGAGCTTATTTCCGATATAAGATTTAATGACACCTCCTTAGAAAATTGGAAAGAAAATGCAAGAAAATGGTCTTCAATAACCAATCGTTTTAAGGGGAATTTTGATGGTAATGGTCACACAATAAGCGGAATTTATTATGACGGCTCAGAGAATAATGTGGGTCTTTTCTGCGTGGCTCAAAATGCGAACATTGAAAACTTAATTTTGAATAACAGCTATATCAAATCAAGCGGATTTGCTATAGGTGGCGTTTTGGGTCAGGCTATAGGTACTGTTAATCTTAACGAATGTTATGTAGGGGAAGATGTTTATATTGAGTCTACATATAATGTAGGCGGTGATGCAGGAGCTGGCGGTATTGTAGGCTATGGCGGTGCTACCGTAAAGATAAACGGTTGTGCATTTTTGGGCACCGTTAAAGCACCTCGCTTTGCAGGTTCAATAGCAGGTAACTGTTGGTCAAAGGTTATTATTACAAATACATTCTCAACCGCTGATATGCGTTTCTGCTCAAAGATGGCTCTTGATTCAGCTTCTGATAATAACTATTCGGCATATTCTACCGGCGAAAACTGCGTTATTTATATTTTAGCTGATAAGATGCTTGGCGTTAATGCCATGGAGAATATGTCCGGTCTTGATTGGGGCAGAATTTGGAAAATCGATGCAAACAGCTATCCTGCTTGCCAATTTGCAGAAGACCCCGGTTGCGCTGAAGGTGTATGGTCGGGAGATATTGCCGAAAGCTTTGCAGGCGGAAGCGGAACTATGGAAGATCCGTATCAAATATCAAACGGCGAACAGCTTGCTTTGATGGTTACAGGCGGTGACAGTGCAGGTAAATACTATAAGCTTACTGCGGATATTCGCCTCAATGATACCACGGATAAAACATGGAGATTTTTTGCAAGGCAGTGGATCTGGACATCAAATATTTTTGAGGGCAATTTTGATGGTGCAGGTCATAAAATAACAGGACTTTATTACAACGGTACAAAATCAAAGGTTGGCTTGTTCTCTTATACAAAGAATGTTAATATAAGCAATTTAATTATAGATGAAAGCTATTTACATTCTTCGGGCTATGGTGTTGGCTCTGTAATAGGCGATGCAAATGCCGGAACAGCTAATATTACAGAATGTTATATCGGCGAAAAGGTGGATATTAAGTCTACCTACAATAAAGGCGGAGATGCAGGAGCAGGCGGTATTATCGGTTACGGAAGTGCTGTAATAACGGTTAAGGGTTGTGCATTCTTAGGCTTGGTTGATGCACCAAATAACGCAGGTGCAATACTTGGTAACTGCTGGGCAAAGGATGATTTAGGCAAGCCCGCAAATGAGGTAGGCAATTCCTTTACTACCTCATCACATAAATTCTGCACAAAGCAATATTTAAAGGGAATATCAAATAATAACTACACAGCTTCTGAAAAAACAGAAGCAGGGGTTGTAAATATTGATATTTCAAAAATGCAGGGCAATGGTGCAGCTGCTAATATGTCTAAGCTTGATTGGGGCAAGTATTGGAGGATTAATTCAAACGGCTTCCCGATTCCTCGTTTTGGGGATGTTGTTGCAACAACTGCCGGTTGTTGGTCAGGTGAAATTGCAACCGAGTTTGCAGGCGGAGACGGCACTAAAGATAATCCTTATTTAATTGTAAACGGTGAACAGCTTGCTTTAATGGTTATCGGTGATGATACTGCAGGTAAATACTATAAGCTCATAGCTGATATTCGTCTTAATGATACCTCTTTAGCTAATTGGAAACAAACCGCTAAAAATTGGGTTTGGAGCAATAATATTTTTGAAGGTAACTTTAACGGTGATAATCATTCAATTACAGGTTTTTACTTTAATACAACGATGTATAAGGTTGGTCTTTTCTGTTATGCCTCTAATGCTACAGTGAGAAATCTTATTATTGATAATTCATACATTCATTCAACCAACTATGCTACCGGTACAATAATCGGTGATGCTAACGGTGGATTGGTTGTTTTAAGTAGCTGTTATGTGGGTGAAGATGTTTCGGTTGAATCCACATTTAATGCCGATCAGAATGTTGGAGCAGGCGGTCTTATAGGCTATGGTTCTGCAGAGATTACAATAGAAGGCTGTGCATTCTTGGGCAGTGTAAAGGCTCCCAAAAACGCAGGTTCATTCCTTGGTAACTGTTGGGGTAAGAATGTTGAAAAAACTTCGGGTCTTACCGTTAAAAATTCATATACCAATTCCACCCTTAAATTCTGTTCAAAGCAGGGACTAAGCGGTTTGTCTGCCGATAACTATTCTGCTTGCAGTGAAACTGAATACGGTGTATACAGCATTAAGGCTCAGCAGATGAAGGGTGCTGCTGCAAAGCAGAATATGAAAGCTCTTAATTGGTTTAGATATTGGAAAACCACATCAGGTTATCCAATGATAAACGGCGGTTATTTTAACGGTGTTAAGGGCAAGGTTTGGTCAGGTAAAATTGCAGAAAGTTTTGCAGGGGGCAGTGGTACAGAAAACGACCCGTATCTTATTGCCACCGGTGAACAGCTTGCAAAGATTTTGGATAAATTGAGTGATACCAAGGGTAAATATTATAAGCTTACTGCTGATATTTATCTGAATGATGTAAGCAAGACAAATTGGTATGAAAACAGTGATAACCGCCCTTGGTTCTGGGTATCTACTGCCCGTTACGGTAACTTTAACGGTCATTTCAATGGTGATGGCCATGTAATCCACGGTTTGTATCTTGATTTGGAGCAAAATGCAAGTGTTGTTTATGCAGGACTTTTCCCAACCGTTTCTGATGGTACTGTTGTTGAAAAAACAGGTATTGCAAATTCTTATATGAAGGTTTATACCGATAATATAGATTGGCAGTCATATGTGGGCGGATTTACAGGTCTTGTATTCTTCAATCAGGCCGATGAAGATACCGATATTAATAATATAGCCCGTTTCTCACAATGCTTTGGTGACAGCACCGTATTGTTAGAGGGTAGATATACAGCAGGTATTGTTGCAGGCGGACCTAGACCTGTAAATATTGATAACTGCTACTTTATCGGAAAAATAAGCGGTGAGCGTATAGGCGCTATTATCGGTAATACATGGAACACACTTGAGGGAGGCACTGTTACAAAGAGTTATAGTGCAACCATGGAAGAGGATATATTCTGCGGAGGTAGAGCAGGTGTTCAAAACTCTTCAACTCCGTTTAAGTATTTTGATAACTATACCAATGCTTCGGGTTCGGTAAGCGGTCACGCAGAACAGATAAGCCTTCTTATGATGAGGGGCGATTCTGCAAAGAAAAATATGAATGCGCTTGATTTTGATAAGATATGGTATGCTGTGCCAAACGGTACACCTGTACTCAGAATTTTCGGAACAAGTGATAAATATTCAAACACATCTGATCCTAAGCCTATAGAAATCTCCTTTGCAAGTAATGGCGGAACAGAGTGTGAAACCCTTTATGGTAATCCCGAAGAAAAATTGGAGCTTCCCACCCCCACAAGAAAAGGCTATAAGTTTGGCGGTTGGTATGTTTACAGAGAATTGGATATTCCGTTTACATTTGATTATTTCCCATATTTTAACCAGGTGCTCTATGCTAAATGGATACCACTGGGAATAATTATGGATTTTGAGGAATATCCCAACACTATGTATGATTTAGGCGTTGATTACGAATACTTTAAGCCGGGTGCTAAACGCTATGATGCTGATTATGTTAAAAGTGGTATGGCAGGAATGCACCGCTTAGGTCTTGAGGATAAGGAAAGCGATTTCCTTGTTAATTATGAAGATAGACTTACTATAGGCAAAAAGTATAATATGTCATTATGGGTAAACACCGATACTGACGGTACGGATGTAACATTATCCCTTGTTCATGAAAATTGGCCTGATGTATATGATACAGATTCAGGTGTGGAAAAAATTACCGCCCTTTCAGATATGAAGGATGGTAAGTGGGTAGAGGTTCAGTATTCCTTTATTGCACGCAGTGAATGGGTTGCTATCCGCACTTCGGGAGGAGCAAGCGTTTACTTTGATGATATAATGATTGTAGCTGATTCAGATAAGATTTATTCTGTTGAGGGTATTTCAGATGAAGATTCTGCAAATAACGCACTTATGTGGTGGATTATCGGTGCGGCAGGGGCTGTGATTTTGCTTGCAGGCTCTGTTACGGCTGTAATATTGGTGAAAAAACGCAGTCGCAAGAATAAATAAATTAAAGGAGGACAGGGGATAAACAGATTATTCTCTGTCCTTTTACGTATTTTCTTGACTAAAATAAAATTAATTATAAAATATTATTTAGAAATGAAAATATCCCTTTTAGGAGATATTGAAAAAATTGGATGAAAAGGATAAAGCTTTATGTTAAATGTATTTGATATTACTCAGTTCGGGGCTGTTGGTGATGGTGTTACCGATTGCACAAGGGCAGTACAAGCAGCATTGGATGTTGCAAGTAAGTGTTCGGGTAAGGTTGTGGTACCGCCCGGGAAATATATGGTTGCAGGTCTTAAAATGTATGGAGAGGGCGTGTGTTTGGAGGGTTGTTCTTCCTGGAGCTTCAGAAATCCGGGTTCAAGTGTGTTTGTACTTAACCGTGATGATGTTGACTGTCTTATAGATATCAGCGGTGCTTTTGGCTGCACGATTAAGGGTATGAGTATGATAGGCAGTAAAAAGGGTGAAAATATTCATGGCGTAAAGCTTTATTGGCCTGCATATAACGGCGGCGGTCAGGAGGACACTCCAACTATTGATGACTGCCGTATAGGTGAATTTTCGGGTGACGGACTTCACTTTGACCATGTTTGGTGTTTTTCTGTGAGACATTCTATGATATATGGTAACGGCGGTGCAGGACTTTTGATTTCAGGCTGGGATGCGTTTATTATTGATAATTGGTTCACCAATAATAAAGGTGGCGGTATAAAGAATTGTGGTTATGTGGCCTCAATTACTGCAACAGGCAACCGTGTTGAATGGAACAAAACAGGCGGATTTATATTTGAGCGTGGGGATAGCTTTAATTTCACGGGTAATTTCTTTGATAGAACCTTTGGCCCTGCATTGGAATTAGGTAGTGATGAAGGTGTGGTTAATTTAGCTACCTGTACGGGTAATATTTTCCGCAGGGGCGGTGCTTATGAAACCGAACCCCATTCAGATAAATTCCGCAGTTGCCATATGATGTTGAATCATTGCACAGCCTGCGTATTTACAGGTAACACAATGAAGGTTGGTGAAGGTGACGGCGCTGTGCCGCCAATAAGCCCTGATTACGGTGTTATTATGAAAAATTGTGAGACCTGCATTTTAAAGGATAATGTGATGCGTGACGGCTCTTTAGTGGAAAATCTTATTCTTGAAAATAATGAAAATTGCAGTATTGAAAATAATATAGGTTATCTTTTTGTGAAGAAGTGAGGTTTGAAAAAAATGGATTTAGAAAAATTATTGTGGGAAGAAAATGAAAAGCCATTAGACCGTATTGTATATGACGGCGGTTATGCAAGGGTTTTCAGAACAATAGGCTGCATTGGTGACAGTCTTTCATCGGGTGAACACGAATCCCGTGATGCCGAGGGAAATCAGGGTTATCATGATTTTTATGATTATTCTTGGGGTCAGTATATAGCAAGAAACGCAGGAATAGATGTATATAATTTTTCAAAGGGTGGTATGACTGCTAAATGCTTTATGGAAAGCTTTGGTGAAAAATGCGGTGCTTGGACAGATGCAAAAAAATGCCAGGCTTATATACTTGCTTTGGGTGTAAATGATATTTACACAAAGCAGGTTGAATTGGGCGCTGTTTCCGATGTTGATTTGGAAGATTATAATAACAATAAGCCCACATTTGCGGGTTATTACGCAATGATAATTCAAAAGCTTAAAGCTATTCAACCCGATGCTAAGTTTTTCCTTGTAACACTTCCAAACGGTGTTGAAAATCTGCGTGGTGAAGAGCATGCGGCACTGCTTAAAGAAATGGCAGAGCTTTTTAGCAATACCTATGTTATTGACCTTAGAACATACAGCCCCAAATACGATTCTGATTTTAAGAGCAAGTTTTTTGTTGGCGGTCATATGAATGCGGCAGGATATATTCTTACCGCCCAAATGATAACATCCTATATTGACTATATTGTGCGCCATAACTTCAAGGATTTTGCTCAGGTTGGTTTTATAGGCACACCCTATAAATATATTTAAGAGGCTATAAAATGGAAGGTACAAAAAAGTTATCATATTACAAGGTTGTGGCATTGGGCTTCTTGGTGTATTTTTTCAGTTATGCTATGAGACTTGATTATTCTGCAAGCTTGGTTTCAATAATATCCGATCTTAATATAACCAAAACAGCGGCATCGGCTGCCGTTACGGGAAGCTTGATTACATACGGTGTAGGGCAGGTAATATGCGGTATTATAGGTGATAAAATTTCACCTGTTAAAATGATAAGTGTTGCAATGCTTGGCACAGTGCTGGTTAATATTTTGGTTTCATTCTGCACAAGAATTGAGCTGATTACAGTGCTTTGGTGTATTAACGGTGTATGTCAGGCAATGCTTTGGCCACCGCTGTGTCGTTTTGTTTCGGAGCAGGTGGGTACAGAAAAATATTCCAATGCCGTAACAATAGTGGGGCTTTCGGCTTCTATTGGTACAATATTTATATATCTTTTTGTACCTGCTGTTCTTGAAATCACAATTTGGCGTAATGTTTTCAGGTGTATGTCGTTTTTTGGTATAATTATGATTTTGGTGTGGCTTTTTGCAACACGGGGCATAAAAATGGGAAAAGCGGCAGTGCAAAAGAAAAAGGAAGAGAAAAAAATATCACTATTTGGTATGATTGCTCTTGCAGGACTTATTCCTATTTTCATTATCATTATATTGCAGGGTATATTGCGTGATGGTATACAAACTTGGCTTCCATCGTTAGTAAAGGAAGAATTTAAGTTTGAAGAATCAACATCAATTTTAAGCACCGCAGTACTTCCGGTTTTAAGTATGGTAAGCGTTATTATTTCAAATACAATATATAATAAGCTTAAAAATGAGCTTAAAACAGCAACAATAATGTTTTCTGTTGCGGCTTTGGCAACATTCCCAATGGCTTTGGAAATTAAAACACCGCCGCTTGTTTCAATATTGCTTGCCTCCCTTATTTCAGGATGTATGCACGGTGTAAATCACATGCTTATTTCTCTTATTCCAAAGCATTTTTCACGCTATGGAATGGTATCAACATTCTCTGGAATTCTTAATAGCTTTACCTATGTGGGAGCTTCGGTGGCATCGTTTGGATATGCCTTTATTTCGGATAATTTTGGTTGGGCAGCTGTTCAGATAAGCTGGTGCGTAACGGCAGTTGTTGCAAGTATTATATGCCTGCTCAAAATCAAGGGCTGGACTTCGTTTATGAAAGAAAACAGGTGATTATATGAGTTATACAATTAAAGAAAAGTTTGATATTATTGATAAACAGATTAATGATGTGGGGAAAAGAAGCTTAAATTATGTTTTTTTGGCAGACCCACATGTTGATGAGTATTTAAAAAAAGATGAAAACAAAGAATTAAGGATTTATGAGGCAGAAGAAATAGTTGAACTGCGCCTTACAAGACTTGTAAAGCATCTTGAAGAGGCTGTGAAGTTTGCTGAAAATAACGAAAATATAGATTTTTTGGCGGTTGGCGGTGATGTGCTTAATGCTTATAGCATAAAGGGTAAACAATCGGTAATTGATACATATAACCGTTCGCTTGCACCCCTTTTAAGCTGTAAAAAACCTGTTCTAATGGCATTTGGCAATCACGATGATAATGCTTTTCAAACACTTAATCCCGATGTTCCTGAGATTAAAAAGGAGTGGGTAATAAGCGATAAGGATTGGAAGGAAAAGGTTTTGGCACTTTATCCCTTTGCCAAAAAGTGTGTTTTTGATAAGAATTATGAATATTCAAAATATTTTTATTTTGATATAGAAAATAAGAAAACAAGGGTAATTGTGCTTGATACAATGGATATGCGCCGTCCGTTTGATGAAAACGGAACTGTTACCGAAATCGTAAATAGATTACCGAGATTCTGGTATACATATGAACAGCTTGATTGGCTGTGTAATCAGGCATTAACTGCAGGAAATGGTTGGAATTATACCTTTATTTCACATATGGGTATTGATTACGATACCAGCTGTAACTGCAAAAACGGTGAGATGCTTCGTGATATATTTAAGGCATTTAACAAAAGAGAAAAGTATTCTTATAATTATACCGATATGAACGGCAATGAGGTTACGGTTAATGCCGATTTTACCGGTATAAAGGATAGTAAACTCCTTTTGTTTAACTTTGGCCATCAGCATTCAGAGCTTGTTCATTACAGTGAGGATATTAACCTTTGGCAGGTTGCAACAGGTTGTGAAAATGCTTGGGGCGGCTGGGGAGGTCCTGCAGGAATTAAGGATTTGCCGTGGGTGCTTATGAAGGACCGCACCGAAGGCACTGAAAATGAAACCTGTATGGATGTATTTTCCCTTAATGAAAGGGTTGGTTATAAATACAATGTTGGTCCCGGCATGGATGCCGTAATGAAATATTAAAAGAGGAAATTAAATGAAAAAATTTGCAAGAATTATATCTTTATGCTTAGCAGCTTCGATATTGGTTTCTTCTCTTTTTGGGCTTAATATCGCTGCTGTAACAGTAAATACGGTGGAAAATCAATCGTATATTTTAGGCGATGTTCTTTATTCAACCGATTTTGAAAACGAAACTGTAGGAAGTATGCCGAGTGGCTGGGAAATAGCAAATACTTCATTTGGCTATAACGGCGGCGGTAAGTCAGAAGGCTCTGTTACACAACTCGGTTCAGCAGGTAAGGTATTTACCTATTCGTCCACAGGTATTGATACCTGGGTTTCCATGCCCGAAATTAAAACCCGTAATTATGTATTTGAAGCAACATTTATAACTGCTGCAACCACATCATCGGGTTCTTTTGGTATTGCCAACGGCATGTACGGCGGTATAAAAGAAGCAGGCGGTGCAGTGTTTACATCCATACCTGTTAAAAATGCGGCAGGCTCCGGTGGATATTACCGCAGTAAGGGTACTCCAAGTGTTCAAAAGGTTGATTTTGTATCTCCCATAAAAACTCCGCCCGGAACAACCGTTAAAATGAAGTTTGTAAGCTTTAACGGAATAAACTATTATTATATAAATGACTATTATATGGGTGCTTTTGCTCAGGGTGATAGTAAAAGTGCAAGCGATTGGGCAGGATTTTATACCTATAACGGAACCTTCCACGTAACAAATGTTACGGTTACCGAAATTGCCGATACAAAGGTTAAAACAGATACCGTTAATCTTAAAACAGATGGTAATAATGTACAGCTTGTTGCAAATTTAAGCTTTGATAAGGCGTCAACTCTTTATAAAAACAATGTTTCGGGTGAATACGAATACAGCGATAATGCACCCTTTAAAATTGGCGTTTTAACTGCTGTTTCGGATGGCTCTGCCATAACCGAACTCAAGGAAGGGGATGCAGGTGTTGTAAGCACTGTTTTCACATCTAACACAAGTGATTACGCAAAGCTTTATTTTGAACACACTATAAATATAGAAAAATCAAACCTTGATAAATTCTATATAATACGCCCCTTTTTACTTGTTGGAGATAATTATTTCTATTCTACTGCGGTAAGCTATTGCCCCGCAAAAATTGCTAATCTTATTTACGCTTCAAGTGATGATGAAACAAAATCAAAACTGCAAAGTGCATTTAAAGATTCCAATGTATTTAAGGGTACAAGTGCAAATTCAATAACCTTTACCCTTTTCTCTGATTTCCATTATGAACAGGATATGTATATTGGTTCTATTGAGGATTTGAGAACAATTTTGAAGCGTGCAGATACAAGCGGTTCATCATTTATTATGAGTGCAGGCGACTTTTGTAATAATTTTGCAGGTTCTCCTGAGCTTACGAATACATATTTAAACTATAAAAAAGAGGATGGAACAATCCTTACAGCTTATAATATTTACGGAAACCACGAGCTTGAGTCTGAAGGTAACTCAATGGCTAATGTTACACCTACCCTTACAAACAACAAGAATGTTGTTTGGGGTACGGCTGACGGTAGCTTTGACAGTAATATAGGTTATTACTATTTTGAAGAAAGCGGATTCAGAATAGTTTGTATTGATACAAACTACTCAAAGAATTCTTCAGGTGTGTGGGAGCATAACAAAGCTAATTCTTACGGTCCTCCCTCCGGAAACACAGCCTCTAACAGCTTAGGCGATGTACAGCTTGCTTGGTTTGAGAATGTTCTTACCGATGCTGCTAATAAGGGAATACCTTGTATTGTTGTAGGTCACGCAGGATTTTCAGGCAAGTTTGCAACCTCATCATACGATGCTGAGACAGTAAGAGCAATATATGCAAGAGTTAATGCTATTAAGGCAGGAACCGTTATTATGTCTATTAACGGTCATGAGCATACAAATAACCAAGGCTATGTAGACGGCGTATTCTATTTTGATACCAACACTGTTTTTAACGGCCGTTGGGTAGAAACAGGCGGTTCAAGCTATCATTATTCGGGTTATACTTACAGATATGAGAATTATGACGATAACGGTAATCTTATAGAAGTATATGACAAACCAATTACAAGCCTTTATCAAGGACGCAATACTTGGTTCTTTGAAGACCCGTTAAGTGCAGTTATTACCGTAGATGAGTTCGGTACTGTTAAGGTTGACGGTATGGAGACTACCTGGAAGTATAACATTGTTCCTACAAATCTTCCTGCAGGTAAGATGCCCAGCATTACATCCGGTACCTTCTGGGATTGTGATAGTTTGGGTCATATTTGGAGTGATGAGTGGGAGCACAACGATACTCACCATTGGCATATCTGTGAAAATCTTGGTTGCCCTACAGCTAATGTTACCGAAAACAGCGGTTATGCAAAACATAATTTCACCGAGGTTGTGGATGATAAGTATTTAGTTGAGGGCGCTACAGATGTTTATTATAAATCCTGCATTTGCGGTGCTGTAAGCGATAAAACCTTTGGAGATGGGGCGATTCCCCCAAACATTGATGTTTGGGATGGGAGTATTGCTTCTTCTTATGCCGGCGGTAGCGGTACTGCTGATAATCCTTATCTTATCAAAACACCGGAGCAGTTAGCCCGCATGATAGGCTATGATGTGCTTACTAATTATACAGGCAATACCGCTAATGGTTCAACCAATAAGTATTATAAGCTTATGAGCGATATTTATATTAATAATATCTTTGCAGATGAATGGTATAACAATACACAGCTTAATAATTGGTATAGCTCAACAGCAAGCCGTTTTTGCGGAAGTCTTGATGGTAACGGTTATACCGTTTACGGACTTCACTTTGCGGCCGATGCTACAAATGCGGCACTTATTCCTGTAATCGATGCATATCACGGTGAAAGATATGTTAAAAATCTTACAATATCGGATTCTTACATTAAAGGAACTGCGATGTCGGCGGCGGTTACTACAAGAATGTACGGCGGCACAACAAAAGCATTAACCATTGAAAACTGTTATGTAACAGATTCGGTAATTATTGCCGCAACAGATGGGTATATCGGTGGTTTATTGGCTTTTTCTTCTGTAAATACCACACCGACCTATATTAATATAAAAAATACCGCCTGCCTTGCTTCAAAGGAAGACGGTAGCCCGCTTGAATACGGTGCAGTGGGAATTTGGCTGAGCTTTTCTGCAACCAATTATCTTAATGTAACCGATAGCTTTGTATATGCCACATCTTGGGAGGGTATCACCAATAAGGGTAGTATACAAAATTCCTATCTTATAAACAATTTAGCATCTGTAAAAGGGAATGCAGCCCGGAGTACATTGTCGGGAATAGACGGTTTTGCATTTACTGAAAGCTATCCTGTAAACATTAGAATAAGTCAGTTTATAGGTGATGTTACGGGAGATAGGGTAGGCAATGCACTTGACCTTACCGCTTTGAGGGCATTTTTGCTTAAAGGGGATAGCGTTGTTGTTTCCGATATTAATGCAGATGGTGCTTCAAATGTTAAAGATATTGTAAATCTTAAAAAGAAAATTGCCGCAGCAACGGCATAAAACGGAGGCTATTATGATAAATAACGGTTCTATTAAAAAGATAGAAACCCGTCCTTTGGAGGGGGTATTCTTTAAAGAGCAGGAAATCAAAGCTAACGATTTTTCATCAAATACCGAATGGGGAATAGTAAATGTTTTTGATGATGTTGTATATCAGGAGATTTTAGGCTTTGGCGGTGCTTTTACCGAATCTGCGGCTTACATTTATTCTCTTTTGAGTGAAGCTGATAAAAAGCGTTTTTTGGAGCTTTATTTTGACCGTGAAAAGGGAATTGCCTATAATTTCGGCAGAACACATATAAATTCCTGTGATTTTTCTTTAGGTATTTATTCCTCTGTTGAGGAAGGGGATAAAACCCTTGAAAGCTTTAATCTTGAAAGGGAAAAGAAGTATATTCTTCCCTTTTTAAAGGATGCTTTGGCATACAGTAAGGAGGAAATAGTGCTGTTTGCTTCTCCTTGGAGTCCTCCTGCATATATGAAAGATAATAACGATATGCTTCACGGCGGAAAGCTTTTAGAGGAGTATAAGTCGGTTTGGGCACATTATTATGCCAAGTATATAAAGGCAATGGCGGCTGAGGGTGTTAAGATAAGTGCAATATCAGTTCAAAATGAGCCTAACGCTACACAAACTTGGGAAAGCTGTAACTATTCTCCCGAAGATGAAGCACAGTTTATTGAAAAATATCTTATTGATGCTTTGGATGAAGAGGGTCTTTCAGATATTAAAATAATGATTTGGGACCACAATAAAGAATGTGTTTATGACCGTGCAAAGAAAATACTCAGCAGTAAAAAGGTGAACGAAAGGGTTTGGGCAGTAGCTCACCATTGGTATTCGGGTGATCATTTTGAGGGACTTCGTCTTGTTCACGAACAGCTTAAAAAACCTGTAATAACAGGTGAATTCTGCGGTCCTATTACCGATGATGTAAATGTTGTTGCCGAACGTTATGGTATTGAAATTTGTGAAAACTTTAATAACTATAATATTGCTTCTTGCGATTGGAATTTAATGCTTAACCAAAACGGCGGACCCTTCCATAACAGAAATGCCAAAACCGAGGGTGAACTCAGGGAAAATAAAGAGGACGGTTGTTATGCACCTATTCTTTACGATACCGAAAAGCAGGAACTGCAGGTTACACCTATTTACTATTACATAGGTCATTTTTCAAAGTATGTAATGCGTGGTGCAAAAAGGGTGGCAACCACAAAGCACCATAAGGATTTATATACCTGTGCTTTTGTAAATCCCGATGGCAGTAAGGTTTGTGTGGTTATAAATACATCAGATAAAGAACTGTATGCAAACCTTAGATATAACGGTGGATGTACTAAAAATATATTAAAACCTCACTCAATAATAACACTTGTATTTTAGGAGATTGAAATGAAAAGACAGCAGGCATTTACCAATAATAATAAAAAATTTTTAAAGGGTGGGCTTCATTGCCATACCACCCGTTCTGATGGTCAATTAACCCCTGAGGAAACCTTAATATACGCGAAAAACCAAGGATATGATTTTATGGCTATTACCGATCATCAGGTGTATAATCTTGTGCAGTTTGCTCCTGAAACGGGTGTTTTGGTAATACCGGGTATGGAATACGGTAATGACCTTGTAAAAGGAAATGGTTTTCGTTGTTTTCATACCGTTTGCTTAGGTCCTTCCAAGGAGGATGGCAATGGCTATGAACATGATCAAGAGTTTGAATGGGGATGTGCACCCAATTCGGAAAAATACCAGCCATTTCTTGATGATGCACACAATAAAAAGAATTTAACAATTCTTTGTCATCCTCAGTGGAGCAATACCAGCGCAAAGTATTTTGAAACCCAAAAGGGAAATTTTGCAATGGAAGTTTGGAACAGTGGCAGTGCAATAGGTGCTGATTGTGATGATGATGCCGCATATTGGGATGAAATATTAGGTCAGGGCAAACTGCTTTACGGAGTGGCTACTGATGATGCCCATTCCTATGCTAATCTTTGTAAAGGTTGGGTAATGGTAAAGGCTCAAAAGGATATAAATTCCATTCTTGAAGCACTTAAAAACGGTGAGTTTTATTCCTCCTGCGGCCCTGAGATATACGATTTTTATGTGGATGACGGCAAGGCTTGTATTGATTGCTCACCTGTTGCAAGAGTAAGGCTTCACAGTGATATGCATCCCAATCGGGTTACGGTTGATGAAGAGGGCAATATTACCCATGCTGAGTTTGATATTGAAAACTATTGGGCAGGCGCTTATGATTATGTCAGAATAAGCATAGTTGATAAGGAAGGCAAAAAAGCCTGGACCAACCCGATATTTTTGTAAGCAGGATATAACTGACTGGTCTTTATAAAAGTAAAACTATCCGCCCGAAGTAATTCGGGCGGATAGTTTTAACTGTTGTAATTTAGAGACTTATATAATAAAATTAAAAAAGAATTTTAAATAGAAACGGACGAGTGCGTATGAAATTGAAAAAACATTCAAAAAATATTGTTGATGTTGACAGTTGGTATAATGAGTGTCCTCCTAAAAAGGGCGAAAAACAGTGGGCGGATGGTCGTTCCGCAAAAGAATTGGCAAAATATATTACCAAAAGCCTTCCCAATGTTCCTGCAGAAATTGAGAAAGCGATAAATACAATTGTCCCCGCGGATGCTGAATTTGATTGGGATGCAGAGTATGTTACCAGTCTTCCCGGTTATGGCGAAGGCAGAAATCACGATGCTATACTCTTCAATGATGATATTGTAATTACAATAGAGGCAAAAGCTGATGAAACACTTGGTGATTTTATTGGTGAAGAAATAAAAAATGCTTCTGTGAACAAGCTATATCGTATTAGCAACTTGCTTGAATATATTTTTAAAGGTGGTTTTAAAAACTACCAAAACTTAAGGTATCAATTGTTAACTGCATCGGTAGGAACGTTGTTAGAAGCTCAAAAAAATGATTGTGATACGGCCGTTTTGATAGTTTTGGTATTCAAAAGCAATGGTAAAGTTACGGAAGAGAAGGTTGCTTCCAATCACAGAGATGTTGAAGCATTTTTGAATGCTACAGGGGCATACGAAGAAAATGGTTTATATATTGTTCCGAATAACACAGATATAAAACTTTATTTCAAGGAGATTGTATTATAATTTTCAGCCTTTGCATACCGAATTTTAAATATTACAAGAAGAATTTTTGTTTCGTTATTTAATCAAAATAACCCTTATAGGTAATTGTATAATCTTTTTCGGGGAAAAGATGTACGTACAGGTCAACGAAATAATCATCGGTCATGCTCGCTATGTAGTCAACCACAATTTGATTGGGCTCCGTTTGCTCATACGGTATATCACGACTGTAATGTGCCGCATTCACAAATTCTATATGATGGGTGAAAATAGGGGAAGTGCGGTTATTTGCCTTTAAATCTGAAAGCAGTTTTTCATATAAATCCTTCATCATCGGCTTTACGGTAGTTTCAAGCTCGGTTTTAACCGAATCGTTTTTGTAAATAAGGGAATAATTATCCTGTTTTGATTTTGAAAGAGCCGCAAAATGTGCATCATCCATTTTAATGTAAGGCTTATCGTAGCTGTTTTCAATTATATTTACAATAAGATTATTTATTATTTCGGCATTATGCTTTCCAATGGTGCTTTCTTCAAAGCTGTTAATTTCAATTCTTGCCCTTTCGGCGTCCTGCCTGTCTTTTCCAAGATATGCAATAATATCTGAAATCCGTACCACACAGCCTTCTAATGTGCTTGGAATAAGCTTTTTAACATTTGCTTTGTCAATATAACACCCCTCCATCAAGCGGTCAAATTCCTCAAAGCTTTTAAGCTCACACGGGCAATACTGTGAAAGCTCTAATTCACCGTCATGTGCGGCAATTCCGCTAAGAGTTTGAAGTGAAATATTATAAGGGAAAATACCGTCAAGCACCCGTATTGAATGGATATTGTGACTGAAATGCCTTTGTGTATGTGAAAACAAAAGCTCATCAAGAAAGCTTTCGCCTGCATGACCGAATGGTGTGTGACCTATATCATGCCCCAAAGCTATTGCTTCAATTAAATCAAGATTAAGCCCCAAAGCTTTACCAATGGTGCGTGCAATTCTTGAAACTAACTGAACATGAAGTCCACGGCGGGTTATATCGTCATTTTTATAAAACGAAAAAACCTGAGTTTTATCGGCATAACGGTTGTAGTAAGGGCAGTGCATTATTTTGTCTACATCCCTAATAAAAGCGGTTCGCCAAACGGTAGCCTTATCGTGTAAGTGGTTTCTTCGTATAACATCTTCGTCCGGAAAAGCAAATTTTGAACCACTGGGGCAATTTTGTGCACGGCTTATTTTTTCGCTTATTTCATTACTTAATTGTTCATATTTAAGCATATCATCACTCCGTTTTTTATTATAGCATATACTCATAAAAAATGGTAGATTATTTTGTTGACAAGCAACTGACATGCCTTTTAAAGCATATATAATACAAAAAAAGAAATGAGTGATTGTATATGTTTTTTAATATGATATTAGAGCTTATAAGCAGTATTTATTATTTTGCACTTCATGTAACCGGGGCAGGGTCATTTCCGCCACCGCTTTCAGCCGCTAAAGAAAAGGAACTTCTTATTGAATGTAGAAACGGAAGTATTGAAGCCAGAAACAAGCTTGTTGAGCATAATTTAAGACTTGTGGCGCATATTGTAAAAAAATATTATGCAGGCGGCTGTGAGCAGGATGACCTTATATCTATCGGAACAATAGGTCTTATTAAGGCGGTTTCAACCTTTAATTCTGAAAAGGGCAGCCGTCTTGCAACTTATGCCGCAAGATGTATTGAAAATGAAATATTAATGTATTTCAGAAATTTAAGGAAAACTTCACAGGATGTTTTTATTGGTGATCCAATAGATACCGACCGTGACGGAAACACATTAACTTTAAGTGATGTGATTGCTGATGAAAGGGATATTTCAGAAGAAATTGATACAAAAATTCGCTTGGAAAAGCTCAAGTCAATATTTAATGACACGCTTGAAAGCCGTGAAATTCAGATAATAGAAATGCGTTACGGGCTCTGCGGAAAAAAGGAACTTACACAGCGTGAAATTGCTAAAAAGCTTAAAATTTCAAGAAGCTATGTCTCACGCATTGAAAAGGCGGCTTTGGAAAAATTACGAAGCAAAATGGGGTAATATGTAATTGATTTAAAAAACTATTATTTTTCATCCGAATTATTTGCTTGGGTATCAACCGCAGGAGCTAATCCTGCAACATCAGAAACAGGTAGTGCAAAAACAATGCTCTGCGCTTTTTGCTGCATACCCATTTGCTGATAAATTGCATGAAGCACTTCATCACGAATTTTCTTTTCAACCACAAGCATTAATATCTCTTTTTCTGCATGAATGGTTATTCCAAAAAAAGCAGCTTCCTTTTCTCTTGCAACACCGCCTGAATCAAAAGACATTGGTAACAGGTCAAGATTTTCGTTGACTGATAATAACAATGCCAAAGAAAAAAGCAGCATATAAAAAAACATCAAAAAGTTAGAAAGCCGCCGCTTAAATACAATACGCAAAATTGCGATAACTAAAAAGGAACCTACACCAAAGCCAGCAATACAGCACCAACGGTAAAGCTTATTATTTCTCCATGATTAAAGGAAAAGTTGGGAGGCAGAGCAATCAGATAAACAATGAGTGTAATAGGCAGTGCTGAAATCAATGCCTCTCGAATCTTAGTCCATAACTCTTTCAATTAATTTCACCTGCCAAATTTTAGAAAATATATAAATAATAATTATTGAATATAATATATTAAGTATATCATAAAAAAGTATACCGCAAGAAAAAATATATATTTTTTCACACAAGCTATAATGTTTATATGAAACAGAGTAAAAAAATGCTTTACTTTTTAAAAGCTTTGTGCTATAATTGGTAAGCTACCGTGTTCTGCGCTTTGGGCGGCTGCCGCTTTGCGGATCACTCAAGGCCTTTGGCTCGGTTCACGGCGGACAAAAAAATTTTAAGGAGTGAAATGAAAATGACAGCTGAGAAGAAGCAACAGATCATTGCTAAGTACGCTACTCATGAGGGTGACACCGGTTCTCCTGAAGTTCAGATAGCATTGCTCAACACTCGTATTAACGAGCTTAACGATCACCTTCGTGTTCATCCGAAGGATAACCATTCTCACCGTGGTCTGCTCAAGATGGTAGGTCACCGTAGAAACTTGCTTGCTTACCTTCAGAAGACTGATATTGAGCGTTATCGTTCAATCATCAAGAGACTTGGTATCCGTAAGTAAAACTTTAAGGCAGATCGGTTGCAAAAGCATCCGGTCTGCTTTGTTGTTGAAATTGATGTGGCTTACGAGCTTTAGCGGTAAATCGAGTGCCGTAAAAAATGCGGTATTGGATTTATTGCTAACCGTAAGTCAGTCAGAAAAAATGAAAGAAAATGAAAAAAGGAGTATTTGTATGTTTGAAAACTACAAGGTTTATGAAACCACTATCGCCGGTCGTCCGTTTAAATTAGAAACCGGCAAAATGGCACAGCTTGCAAACGCAGCATTTTTGGCAAGCTATGGCGAAACCACCGTTCTTTGTACCGTAACAGCATCCGATAAGGCTCGTGAGGGTGTGGATTTCTTCCCGTTATCGGTTGATTATGAAGAAAAGCTTTATTCTGTTGGCCGTTTCCCGGGCTCTTTCCAGCGCCGTGAGGGTAGGGCAAGTGAAAAGGCTATTCTTGCAGGTCGTTGTATTGACCGCCCAATTCGTCCTCTTTTCCCTAAGGATATGCGTAATGACTGTTCAGTAGTTGCTACTGTTATGTCGGTTGATCCCGACTGCTCACCTGAGGTTACAGCCGCTATCGGTATTTCTGCCGCTATTGCTGTATCTGATATTCCGTGGGATGGTCCTATTTCCAGCACAAATGTTGGTCTTGTTGATGGTGAAATCGTTATCAACCCCACACTTGAACAGCGTGCTAAAACCGAACTTACCCTTACAGTTTCTTCTACTGCCGATTTGGTTGCTATGATCGAAGCAGGCGGTAATGAAATTGAGGATGACCTTATGTTTGAATGTATTATGGCAGGTCATGAGGTTAATAAGGAAGTTGTTAAGTTTATTAACGGCATCGTTGCCGAAATAGGTAAAGAAAAGTTTACCTTTGAATCAAGCGATCCCGATCCTGCTATTTTGGAAGAAATTGAAAATTTCTGCATTGAAGATGTAAAGAAGGCTCTTGATACAGACGATAAGAACGTTCGTGATGCTGCTCTTCTTCCTGTTTATGATGCTGTTCATGCAAAATTTGATGAGCGTTTTGAGGGTAACGAGGGTAAGATAGACGAAATTATGTATCTTATCCAGAAGCACGTTGTTCGTGCTTGGTTAAAGGACGAGCATAAGCGTGTTGACGGTCGTGGTATTGATGATATCCGTCCGCTTGCGGCTGAGGTTGATCTTCTCCCCAGAACCCACGGTTCAGGTATGTTTACCCGTGGTCAGACACAGGTTCTTTCTGTTGCAACACTTGCTCCAGTAAGTGAAGCTCAGAAGCTTGACGGTCTTGATGAGGATACCGTTAAGCGTTATATCCACCACTATAACTTCCCGTCTTATTCTGTTGGTGAGACTAAGCCCTCCCGTGGTCCCGGTCGTCGTGAGATAGGTCACGGTGCTTTGGCTGAGCGTGCTTTGGCTCCCGTTATTCCGGATGTTGAGGATTTCCCCTATGCAATCCGTGTAGTTTCTGAAGTTCTTTCTTCCAATGGTTCTACCTCTCAGGGCTCCATCTGCGGTTCCACATTGGCTTTGATGGCTGCCGGTGTTCCGATTAAGGCTCCCGTTGCAGGTATTTCCTGCGGTCTTATCACAGGTGATGACGGCGTTTATGGCGACTTTATGACTATGGTAGACATTCAGGGTCTTGAGGACTTCTATGGCGATATGGACTTTAAGGTTGCAGGTACTCATAAGGGTATTACCGCAATCCAGATGGACTTAAAGGTTCATGGTCTTACTCCCGAAATTATTAAGGAAGCCTTTGCTAAAACACGCAAGGCTCGTGAATACATCCTTGATGAGGTTATGCTCAAGGCTATTGCTGAGCCACGCACTGAGCTTTCCAAGTACGCTCCCAAGATGCTCACAACCGTTATCAGCCCCGATAAGATTGGTGATGTTATCGGTAAGCAGGGTAAGGTTATACAGTCTATTCAGGAGCAGTGTGCTTGTGAAATTACCATTGAAGAAGATGGCCATGTATTCGTTTCAGGTCTTGATATTGAAAAGGCTAAGCAGGCAGTTTCTATTATTGACCTTATTGCAAATGATCCTGAAATCGGTGCTATCTATTCAGGTAAGGTTACCCGTCTTATGACATTCGGTGCTTTTGTTGAGATAGCTCCCGGTAAGGAAGGTCTTGTGCACATTTCCAAGCTTGATGTTAAGCGTGTTGAAAAGGTAGAGGATGTTGTAACTGTTGGTGATCAGGTACTTGTAAAGGTTACCGAGATTGACGATCAGGGCAGAATCAACCTTTCAAGAAGAGATGCTTTGGTTGAGGTTAACGGTGCTGTTGTTGAGGACGATGCCGATGAAGAGCCTCGTCAGCGCAAAAACGGTGGTAGAGACCGCCGTGGCTTTAAAAAGCACGATTAATTCATAAAAGAATATAAAAGAACAGGGTGGTAATTACCGCCCTGTTCTTGTTTTTTATCGTTTCGGTGGTTTAGGGTCATTTGTAAGACCTAAAATATAATCTGCTGATACATTATAAAATTTTGCCAATAGTATAAGCTTTTCGCCACTTATATCCGATTTTCCGGTTTCGATTTTGCTGTATTGTTGCTGTGTGGTTTTAATTATTTTTGCAATTTTTTCTTGGCTCAAATCTTTATCTTCACGCAAATCTCGTATTCTGTACATCTCGGTACTCCTTTAATTGTATTAGCTATATTTTAATTCACATCAAAAAGTTGTATTGACAATTACATAAATTAGGTGTAAAATATACACCTAAAAATTGTAAGGAAGTAAAAATATGAAAAATCTTTCAGAAACAGATGCATGGAAAAATTTAGTGAGCAATATCATTTTTTTTGCGTAAAAAATACGGGATTAAGAAGAATGAAATGGCTGAAATTTTGGGCATTGGAACGTTAGATAAAATACAAGACGGAGAGCTACCACTAAGATTAAGCTTAAAATTGTATTTAATATACATAGGTATTTTGGTATTGAACCAAAAAATATAATGGACGAACAATTTACACAAAACAATAACCTCTCTTGTGAAAGGGATGTGGGTTTGCGAAGCAAACTCGGAGGGATTCATAATACTGAAAAATGATATAAACCTATATGGAAATTAAATAAAATTTGGTTCTTTGAATCCCCTCGCCACGCAGATGCGTGGCCCTCTCCCCTTTAACAAGGGGCGTTATTCACAGTATAATTAATTTTCGTAACATATTAAAATTTCCCACTTGACAAAATGGGTTTTAAATTGTATCATTAAATGGATAAAGGCAGTAATAAAGGATAGTAGTTTTTAAATACCTTTTCAGAGAGTGCGTGCCGCAGGCTGTAAGCCGCATAAGGGATTTTGAAAATGAACACCACCTTTTAGCCACCGTGGGTAAAAAACACGGTCGTAAACCTGCGTTAAAGGTGTCGAGTGCCGTTTGTTTTTTTAAAAAACGGAAATCGGGTGGAACCGCGGAGTTTTTTTAACAGCTTCGTCCCGCATTTATTGCAGGACGGGGCTTTTTTATTTTCCGTTCTGAAAAATGAGGAGGAAAGATTATGATTAATGTTACTTTAAAGGATGGTTCGGTTTTAGCTCTTGAAAACGGACTTACCGCACTTGATGCCGCAAAGGCTATGAGTGCAGGTCTTGCACGTGTTGCCTGTGCCGCAAGGGTGAACGGTGAAAACTGCGATCTTCGTACCGTTTTGTCTGAGGATTGCACTCTTGAAATTCTCACCTTTGATGATGAATACGGCCGTTGGACCTTCCGTCACACCGCATCTCATATTTTGGCTCAGGCTGTAAAGCGCCTTTATCCTGCCGCAAAGCTGACTATAGGCCCTGCTGTGGATGACGGTTTTTATTATGATTTTGATGTTGACGAAAAATTCACCCCCGATGATCTTGAAAAGATTGAGGCGGAGATGAAGAAGGTAGTTAAGGAAAATATTGAGCTTGAGCGCTTTACAATGACCCGTGATGAGGCTATTGCTTACTTTAATGAGAAGAATGAGCCTTATAAGGTTGAGCTTGTAGAAGCTCTGCCGGAGGGAGAGGAAATAAGCTTTTACCGTCAGGGTGACTTTACCGACCTTTGTGCCGGCGCCCACCTTATGTCTACAGGTATCGTCAAGGCATTTAAGCTTACCTCTGCAACAGGCGCTTATTGGCGTGGAGATTCAAATAATAAAATGCTTTGCCGTGTTTACGGTACTGCTTTCCCAAAAGCTTCTGAGTTGGAAGCACACCTTGCCGCTTTAGAGGAGGCAAGAAAGCGTGACCATAATAAGTTAGGCCGTGAGCTCGGCTATTTTACAACTGTTGATGTTATCGGTCAGGGTCTTCCTATCCTTTTGCCAAAGGGCGCAAAGGTAATTCAGCTTTTACAACGCTTTGTTGAGGATGAAGAGGCAAGACGTGGCTGGCTTCTTACTAAAACTCCTTATATGGCTAAGCGTGAATTGTATAAGCTTTCAGGTCACTGGGATCATTATCTTGACGGTATGTTCGTTTTGGGTGACCCTGAGGATGAAACTAAGGAGTGCTTTGCACTTCGTCCTATGACCTGCCCGTTCCAGTATCAGGCATATCTCAATAAAGCACGCTCTTATCGTGACCTGCCGCTTAGATATAATGAAACTTCAACCCTTTTCAGAAATGAGGATTCGGGTGAAATGCACGGTCTTATCCGTGTTCGTCAGTTCACCATTTCGGAAGGTCATCTTATGTGCCTGCCTGAGCAGTTGGAGCAGGAGTTCCGTTCCTGCCTTGAGCTTACCACCTTTATGCTTAAAACCTTAGGTCTTTATGAGGATGTTTCCTACCGCTTCTCACAGTGGGATCCTGAAAACCGTGAAAAGTATATCGGCACTGCTGAGCAGTGGGATGAAGCACAGGGCGTTATGAAGAAGATTCTTGATCACCTTGAGATTCCCTATAAAGTTGGTGTTGGTGAGGCTGCTTTCTACGGACCTAAGCTTGATATTCAGATAAAGAATGTTTTTGGTAAGGAAGATACCCTTATCACCATTCAGATAGACCAGATGCTTGCCGAAAAATTCGGTATGGAATATGTTGACCGTGACGGTACTAAGAAGAACCCCTATATCATTCACCGTACCTCTATCGGTTGCTATGAGAGAACGCTTGCACTTCTTATCGAAAAATACGCGGGTGCTTTCCCGCTTTGGCTTGCTCCCACTCAGGTTGCTATTCTTCCTATTGCCGACCGTCATCACGATTATGCTTATGAGCTTAAAGCTAAGCTTGAACAGCTTGGTATGCGTGTTGAGGTTGATTGCCGTAACGAAAAGATTGGTTATAAGATTCGTGAAGCAAGACTTGAAAAACTGCCGTATATGCTCATTGTTGGTGACAGTGAGGTTGAAAATGGTGCAGTAGCTGTTCGTGAAAGAGGGGAGAACGGCGACCTTGGCACAATGCCTGTTGATGATTTTATCGCCCGTGCGGTTGAAGAAATTGAGAAAAAGGTAATTAAATAGTTTTTTGCAATCGTTGATTTATAAGTAAAACCGGATGTCTGCATTAAAGACATCCGGTTTTATGCGTTTATATAATTTGAAGTGATTGCTAAGATAAATTGTTGTTTAGCAGATTATCTATTGACAGCACTTTTAGCCTTCCCCCTGGTGGGGAAGGGGGATGTATTAAATAGATGAGCTGCTAAACAATAATTTACTAACTGTATTTTACAATATTGAAATTAATGTTGTTTTTACTGTGATTCGGTGGTAAAATATGTTTACTGCACAAGTTAAAAAATTTAAGGGGAGAATTGTGAATGAAAAATTTCAAAAAACTCGTTTCGCTAATACTGTCTGTTATTTTAATGCTGTCGGTTTTACCAATAAATGTATTTGCTATGGAAGAAAATTCTATCGTTAGCATTTCTATTTCAGATACTTATGTTTGTGACGGAACTCAGGATATGAATGGAAAATTCGTACAATTTAGCTTTATGCTGACCCAAAATTATGATGGCGGCGCTGTAGGTTCAAGTATGACAGTTGATAGAAATAGTGCTATAAACGGCATAGATACCGAATTTGGAACATTATATCTATCCGATAACCAAGATGATGAACCTTGGGAAGTAGGGAATACTTATCAGGTTGCAGCTACGGTAGGAAACCTTAGCACAACGTTTAATGTTACCGTTCTTGAAATAGAAAGTATAGAAGTTGAGGATGTTGAGCTTGTTGAAAATAACAACGGATATATGGAGGGTTATTGGGATATAGATAATAACTATTCAGAATGGTTCAGATATTATGTAGAACCTGATAATATAACTGTAAATTTCACAAACGGAATGTCTGTATCAGGCTATACATCTGAGATCCAAAATTTTATTGGTGTATATCCACAGTGCTATTCGGACCAATCTTTTGAAAATCAATGGGGAATTGGTGAACATAGCGCAACTCTTAAATTGGCAGGCTTTGAAGTAGAATATACTGTTATTATTAAAGAATCTCCGGTTAGAAGCATAGATATAAAAGATGTAACCGTTTATGAGAATATAGGCGGATATAAAACGGAAAACGGATACTATTATTATATAAATCCGTTTTTTGACGTTACTTTTGCCGATGGTTCAAAGCTTGAAGGTTGCCAACACAATGTTTACTATGATGGTAAATTATTTTGGTTTGATGTGGAAACTAACCAATACAATGAACCTTGGAGCGTGGGTAATACATATACAGCAACAGCAGTTTTTGCCGGAAAAAGTTATAATTTTAATGTAACCGTAGCCGAAAATCCGATAGAACGAATTGATATTAAAGATATAACACTTTATGACGGAATTCATAACAGTTATGGTGAATATAACTTAGATCCGAATTTTGATGTGGTTTTAAAAGACGGTACAGTCTATAAAGATGATAAACAGGGTATTGATATCAATGGCACATTCGTTTCTTTAGAATGTACCTATGATCAGGAAAATTGGAAAGTGGGGAATACATACAGTATTTCCGGTGAATTAGCAGGCGTTACTGATACCTTTAATGTAACTATTAAGGAAAATCCTATAGAAAGCATTGAGTTTACAAAATTACCGAAAACCGAATATATTACCGGTGAATTTTTTAATATGCGCCATGCAGAGCTTAGAATAAATTATAAAGATGGCGAGTATGAAGATATAATTATAGATGAATGTATGTATGATTTTGATTATATTTATATTACAAGCAAATATTTAAAAATGTCAGACTATCTTACCTGGTATGAATTTTCTCATGAAATCGGCAAACAAACGGTCACATTAAATTGTTTCGGTACAGAATTAGAAATAGATGTTAATGTTTCAAAAAACCTTGCCGAAAGTGCAGAGCTTAAGGTAGATAATGATGATTTGGTGATAACCGTTAAAAATTCTGACGGTAGCTCTTATGACCTTAAAATAGTACAAAGTGACATACGCTTCGGCGGTGACAACGTTATAGGAGGTTGGTTTTTTGCCGAAAATATGATTTTTGAAGCTGCAGTATACTGTGTTTATGATGAGGACAGCAAAACCTACACAGACGTAAGCTTTGAATTGATGAATTTTGCTGATGAAGCTTTAAAAACAAATAAAGTTGAAACCAGCGAATGGCTAAAAATGTATGATAAAGCAAATAATATATATTGGGGAATATATTGGGGAAGATATTTTGGCGCAAACAACGAATTAATCTATTACACGGGTGAAGTAACTAAAGAAAATATTAATGTCATAATGTCAACTGCGGCTTATCTTGAATATGGTTATTATATGGCTGATATCGAGCTGGAAGACGGTAATTATTACGGTGAATTTACGGCAGATGAAATAAGAATTGCTGTTTATAAGCATTATGATATTGATTATATTGATCTTGCTTTAAGCGACAAATATGACAGTGAAAAGGATATAGTATATGTAAGTAGCTTGGATGCTGATGGTAGCCTGAGAAGAACATTAAATAAGCATGCAAATAATTGGTATATGGAGTTTTTTTCGTATGATAATCCGAAATATTATGTTTTATGCGGTGAAGATGGCAGGATAAAGGCTTTTGATACTAAGCCTCTTATTGATCCAAAGTATGGCTATATAACAGACAGCGGCGAATATGAAAATATATATTGGCAGTATTTTGAAGAAACAGAAACTCTTAAAATATCAGGCAAGGGTGAAATCCCATCATTTACAAGTTCGTATCTTGCACAACCGTGGTATCTTTATAAAAATAAAATTAAGAAGCTTGTTATAAATGGTGATTTTACTGCGGTTGGGGAAAATGCTTTTTCTAAATTAACAGCACTATCAAATGTTGAAATGCCCGATAGTGTTCAGTTCATTAAAAGCGGAGCATTTGCAGATTGCGTGGCTCTTTCTGAAATTGTTTTACCTAAAAACATTAAAGAAATTTATGATAATTCTTTTGACGGATGTAAAAAGTTATCTTTGGTAAAAGGACTTGAAAATGTATTAAGTATAGGAGAAAATGCCTTTAAGGGATGTGCTTTATCGGGAACAATATGCCTTAATAAAGCACTTTATGTTGAAAGCAATGCTTTTAGCGGATGTGATAATATTGAAGCTGTAAAATATGGATTTAATACATATACAGATATTTCATCCGATAATCTTGGCGATCATAGTTCTTTGGTTTATATAACCTATGGCTCTCCTGTATTTTACAATACCGTTTTTGATAATATAACATATTTTCTTATCGGTGATCTAAGTGGAGACGGTGATCTTTCTGCTGATGATATAGTTGGAATAAGAAAAAATATTTTGGGTATATCAGTTGCAAACGAAAATATTGCTGACCTTAATTTAGACGGTAAGAGTAATGTAAAAGACCTTGTTAAACTTAAAAAAATAATTTCAGGTATATAAAAAAACAGTCCGTAGCCATTGCACAAGTCCAGTAAAAACGAACAATAGAAAAAACAGACCCCCTATGGTAGAATAAAACAAACTACCATAGGGGGAATTTTTATGCCAAGGGAATATCGACATATACAACAA
>SVPW01000014.1 GCA_015065645.1 Oscillospiraceae bacterium
GTACCCTTAGCGAATTTTTTGGTTTGAAGTAAATCTTGAAATCCAAACTTCTATTTTAAATTTGATTGATTGAATAACAGTTTTTATATAGAAGTTTGGATTTTACAAAAGGAGGGATTTCATAAAGCAAATGGATAAAAGGGTAAGAATGCCAAAAAGCCAAAGGGCAAAGCAGTTTGCACCCTTTGATGCGGTAGTTGGGCTTAGAAGAGCTCTTAAAGAAAAGGAGAAAATATGTATTTCCCGTAAAGAGGTTTCTGAAGATTTGGCTGTGGAAATAGACAGGAGGCTTAAAAGCTTTGAAACTGGGGATATTATCACAGCGGTATATTATGATGATTTAGAGGAAAATTATTTACAGATTACGGGTGAATTGAAGAAAATTAACACCCAAAAAAGAATTATACAAGTATGTAATGATACAATATGTATTGAAAATATTTATTTTATTGAGAAAAAATAAGAAGCTACCTCATTTTTTAGTGAGGTAGCTTCTTTAAATTAGTCTGTTTAAGTGTAGAACAAATAACCCATCAGATATGGATTAGAAGTTTCTGTTGTTATTGCTTTTTCTGAATTCTTTTGGTGTAACACCATATTTTCTTTTGAAGAGTCGGTCAAAATAATATTGGTTTGGAAAGCCTATTTTATTTGAAATTTCTCCGATTGTATGGTTAGAGGAAATCAAATACTCGCAAGCAGCGGTAAGCCTTAGATCATTTATATAATCAACGGTTCCTTTTCCTAAAAAATTGCGGAAAAGCTTTGTGATATATGATGTGGAAAAACCAAAGGTTTCGGCAATTGAGGTGAGGGTTAATGGTTCGGTATAGTGATTATTGATATAATGCAAAATTTTCTGCAGGGTATTATTTGACGTTTGTTGTGTTGTAAGCTCGGTTGAAATAAGTATCAGCAACTCACGGGTTATATTATCAAGTAGCAGTTTTTCATAGTGATTGCGCCAAATATTAAGCTTTGTTGCACGCTCAAAAACATTTTGTAAAGGATAGTATGATTTAAAGCTGTTCTGTTTAAAATGAATAGGAAGGCTGATAATTGAACTATAAGCTTTTCCGTAATAATTGTATGCATATCCGTTTTGATTATCTGCAATGCCCTGGAATCTGAGCAGAGATTGATCTATATTGGATGGTAGTGTGTTCTCAAGCGTGGTTGCAGAAAAATGTACAAAATAATAGGAGCATCCATCCGACTCTCTGGGCTGATATTTTGTTTTCGAAGGGATAATAACTACATCTCCCTCGGAAACACTGTAAATATTGTCTCCGATTCGTATATTAAAGGCACCTCTTGTAACATATAAAAGCAGATTTGAAGAAATAGATTGTAGTTTCTGGTTTTGGTCTTTTTGATCGTGCCAAAAGCCCTTTGGCTGAGTTACTTTTCCAAACATTTTAACATTAACAGGTTTGTCAAGATCTAAAACCATGTATATCACCTCTTGGTTGTATTATATCAGTTGTAAAAATAAATTTCAACATCAATAACATTATCAGTGCGATATTGTATTAAAATAAATTGCGTAGTGCATTGAATGGTTTTTGTAAATAGTGTACAATTATGATAGTGAGTAGAGGTGTATTTTATGGATTTTAATATTATTGATTACGGTGCCTCCGCTATAGAGGGAAAAAATAATACGGTTGCTATACAGTCCGCAATAGATGCTTGCGCTAATGCCGGAGGCGGCAGGGTAATAATCAGAGACGGTGTATATATGTCCGGCACTATAATTCTTAAAAGTAATGTTAATTTGCATATTGAAGAAAGCGGAGTGCTATTAGGCTCACCGGATTGTGATGATTATCCTGAAATAAGTAATGTTAAACACTTCAAAAGTGAATTATTACCTCGTAATAGAAATTCTTGCTTTATCTTTGCAGAAGAAGAGATAAATATATCAATAACAGGTATGGGAAAAATTGATTGTAACGGTCTTGCTTTTGTAAAAGAGGTTGAGGATTATAAGGCGGGATGGCGTTATAAAAGAATTGATGCACCAACCCCTCCACGTGTTGTTTTCTTTGCAGGCTGTAAAAATATAAATATAAAAGATATAACTATGGTAAATCAGCCGGCAGGCTGGAGCTATTGGATTCATGATTGCGATTATGTTACATGTGATCGGCTTAAAATAAATGCCGATGTGCAGTATCCGAATAATGATGGAATACATATTAACTCAAGTAGAAATGTAACGGTTTCTAATTGTTCAATTACTTGCGGTGATGATTGCATAGTTGTAAGAGCAAATAATGTTTCTCTTGCTGAAAATAAGGTTTGTGAAAAGGTTGTTGTTACAAACTGTAATTTAACAAGCTATGCTTGCGGGATAAGAATCGGTTGGCTTAATGATGGTGTGATTAAGAATTGCACATTTTCCAATATAGTGATGACCGATACAAATGTTGGAATAGGAATAAGATTACCTGGTCATGCGGTTGATGAAAAATGGGCAGATGAGGGAAGAGAGGCCACATTAATTGAAAACCTGTCTTTCAGCAATATTATTATGGATGAAATATATTGCACACCTATAAATTGTGTTATAGACCCTTCATCTGTTGTAATGTGCAATGCCATAAGGAAAATTCATTTTAACAATATTCATGCAAGCGGTTTAGAGTTTCCAAGACTTTACGGTAGGGCAAGTAACCGTATTTCTGATATTACATTTAATAATTGCAGCTTTACTAAGGTTGAGGAAAGCAAGCTAAAGGATTACAAGTTTCACGGTGCTTATTGGGGAAGACCGCAAAATAATAAAATATTTTCGTATGTTGAAAATATTGTTTTAAACGGCACTTCTTTCACTGCGCAATAACAGTATTTACCAATAAAAATCTATTAAAAATTTGATATAATTATTTTGAAAACTGTATAAAACAAATTAGTTTTGAGGTGCACAAAATGAAATTTGCAAAAACAATTTTATCCGTTTTTATAGCGATGATAATGATTTTATCGGCAGTAAATGTTGTTGCTTTTACAGACAATGCTGATAACGGGTACAAAGCGGATGTTAATAAGATATTAAACACCGATGAGCGTATTGGGTGTGAAATTGAAGTTGAAGCAGATGGCGAATATGAATTACATATTACATTCAATACTGTAAGTGAATCAACACAGAGAATAGAATACGCCGTTAAGATTGACGGTGAATATCCTTTTGACGGAGCCGAGCTTTTAGAAGCACCCGTGATATATGAAGATGACGGTGATGTAAGGAAATTATCTAACGGTGACCAAACAGCACCTCGTCAAAGGAAGGTAGAGGGTTATATAACCTCTGCAGCTTATGATAAAACAGGTGTAAGACTCACACCCTATACAGTAAATCTTACAGCAGGTGAGCATACCGTTGAAATCGAGAATATAGGTGATGATTTTGAACTTGCTGCAATAGTATTTTCAAAACCTGAAACCGTTAAACCGTATAGCGAGGTTTCAAAGGAATATTCAAAATATGATAAGTATGAGGGAGATAAAATAATAATAGAAGCGGAAGATGTGCTTTACAGAAATGATTATTCTCTTACCGCTAAGTCTGATACAGGCAGTGCAGATATTACACCTAAGAGTGCCACAAATTCAATTATTAATTATATAGGCGGCTCTAACTGGTCAAGTCCTTTTAAAGAGCTCACATGGCAAATAGATGTTCCCAAAACCGCACTGTATAAATTAGGCTTTAATTTTAAACAGAACTCTATAATAAACGGTAACGCATATCGCTGGCTTAAAATTGACGGCAAAACTCCGTTTAAGGAAGCTGCAAAGTTGGGATTTTCATATAAAACGGCTTGGCAGTATAAGGATATTGAAAATGCCGATGGAGAGGATTATTTATTCTATTTAACTGAGGGTAAACACACCCTTTCACTTGATGTAACCCTTGCGGGTATTGCAGATATTTACGATAAATTAAATGATATAACCGCAGATGTTGGTGAGCTTTATTTGGATATCGTAATGATAACAGGTGAAACTCCCGATGCAAACAGAGATTATGAGCTCTATAAGCAAATACCTGATTTTGAAGAAAAGTTAAAGGTATTTTATAATGACCTTACCAAAATTTCAAATGAGCTTAACAGTAAAAAGGATATAAACGGTGAGCTTGACGGTGCGGTAAAAAATGTTGCACGAATTTCAAAGCTTATGAGCGAAAACCGTTATGAATCACACCTTTATTTAGATACATATTTTTCCTATTATCAAACCCTTTCATCATGGTTGTTTGATATAAAGAATATGGCACTTTCGCTTGATAAAATAATCATTTCCGCACCCGAAAGGGAAGTTGAGGATATTGAGGCAGGATTTTTTGAAAGCTTTGCTTTTGGTTTCAAGCGCTTTTTGCTTTCGTTTTTAGGAGATTATTCAAATGAATCTTTAAAGGGTGGAAGTAATAAGAATATAAAAATTTGGGTTAACTGGGGCAGAGATCAGGTTAAGGTTTTAAACACCTTGATTCAAGAGGATTTTTCTCCCGGTTCAAAAATAAATGTAAAGGTTGAACAGGTTAATGCATCTGTAGTTCAGGGTATTATATCAAATAATTCTCCTGACCTTTATCTGCATATGGCAAGAACAGAGCCTATAAACCTTGCAATGCGTGGAGTTCTTCATGATTTATCTTCCTTTAGTGATTATGAAGAGGTTTTAAATAACTTCCAAAAGGGTGCCGAAAAGCCTTATATATATAAAGGCAAGACCTATGCACTACCTGATGTTCAAGGCTTTAGTGTTATGTTTGTAAGAACCGATATATTTAACGAATTGGGACTTGAAATTCCGCAAACCTGGGATGATTACCTTTCGGCAACATCGGTTATACAAAGAAAAAATATGAATACATATTTGCCGCATATAAAAATAGTTTCTGCAACAACGGTTAATACCGGTGCAGGCGGATTGAGCATTTTCCCAACACTTCTAATGCAGAATGGCGAAAGTATGTATAACAGTGAGCTGAATGCAACTAATTTGGCATCGCCAATATCGGTAAAGGCATTTAAGTTCTGGACTGATTTCTATACAAGATATAAGTTAAATCCCGATGCTAATTTCTATCAAAGATTCAGAGTGGGTACCATACCGCTTGGTATTGCATCATATACCCAGTATTTAACCTTTGCGGTTGCAGCACCTGAAATTGAGGGTAAATGGGCAATTTATGAGCTGCCCGGAGTTAAAAGGGAGGATGGAACAATAGACCGTTCTTGTGCAGGCTCCGGAACAGGCTGTGCAATAATGAAATCAAGCAAGGATAAGAAATCTGCTTGGGAATTCTTAAAGTGGTGGGTTTCCCCCGAAACACAGTATAACTATTCCTTTAATTGTGAGGCGGTTCTTGGACAGTCCGGCAGAACGGCTACTGCTACTGTTGAGGCACTTAAAAAGCTTTCATGGGATAAGGAAAGCTTAGCTGTGATTTTAAAACAATGGCAAAATGTAAAAGAGATTGAAGAGGTTCCCGGAAGCTATTATGTATCTCGTTCAATCGACCAAGCTTTTTGGGCAGTTTATAACGGCGAAGCAACCGAAAAGGAAGCTATAACCGAATGGAGCAGAATTTCAAATAGTGAGATTGAGCGTAAGATATCAGAATATAAAGATAGGGTTTATTAAGGAGGAAGACAAATGACTAAAAAAACAAAAAAGTCACTTTTTAGCAGTAGCCGTTGGCAACTGTATGTATTGCTTGCTCCTTTTTTAACATTTTTTACATTGATGATAGTGTTACCTGTACTTTCCTCAATGGTACTGAGCTTTTTTAATTTCGATATGGTATCTATGCCACGCTTTGCGGGTTTAGATAATTATATCCGTATGTTTTTACATGACGATATTTTTCCAATAGTTTTAAAGAATACGATTCTTTTGGCAATACTTACAGGCCCCACAGGTTTTTTACTTTCATTTGTGCTTGCGTGGTTTATTAATGAATTCGGCAGGGGACCAAGAACATTATTCTCATTTATGTTCTATGCTCCTTCACTTGCAGGTCACGCTGTTTATATTTGGCAAATACTTTTTGCAAGTGATTCTTACGGATATATAAACAGCTTTTTGCTTTCTCTCGGACTCACTACCGATCCAATAGCTTGGCTTTCAAATGCAGATTATATAGTACCGATTGTTGTAGTGGTTCAGCTTTGGTCAAGCCTTGGTATTTCATTCCTTTCAAACCTCTCAGGTTTGCAAAATATCAATGCAGAGCTTTATGAAGCAGGTGCTATTGATGGTATAAGAAACCGTTGGCAAGAATTATGGTATATAACATTACCCGGTATGAAGCATATGCTGTTGTTTAGTGCTGTTATGCAGATAGCTTCGGCATTCTCAATCAGCAATATAATAACTCAGCTTGCAGGTTATCCAACCGTAGGTCATGCGGCAGATACAATAGTATCGTATTTAGGTGATGTGGGTACTGTAAAATATGAAATGGGCTATGCGTCTGCATTATCTGTTGTGCTGTTCTTCCTTATGGTTGGAACAAGATGGTTGACCAATAAATTGATTAATAAAACGGGAAGGTGATAAATATGAAAAGTTTAAGAAAAATATTACACCTTCCACGAGTAAATGAGGCAAAAAGATACACACGAAGCAAAGCAGGAAATTTCTTTTATTTCCTTTTCTTGTTTGCCGCAGGCTTTTTCTCATTGCTTCCAATGATATACTGTGTAGTTACATCTTTTAAGCCTTTGGATGAATTGCTTGTCTTTCCGCCGACATTGTTTACGGTTAAAAGGCCTACAATAGCAAACTTCACAGCATTGCCAGACCTTATTTCAAGCCTTTCTGTGCCACTTTCAAGATATGTATTTAACAGTGTCTTTGTTGCGGTAGTGGGAACAGTGTTTTGTGTGCTTTTTGCTGCAATGGCTGCATTTGTACTTTCAAAAACTGATATAAAGTTCAAAGCACTTATTTTTACAATTATTCAGTTTGCGTTATTGTTTAATACATATACTTTGGCAATTCCGCAATACATAATATATTCCACATTAGGGGCAATAAACACATACTTTGTATACCTTTTGCCAACCTTGGCATCTTCTATGGGAGTATTCCTTATGAAGCAGTATATGGATGGCTATGTACCTGATGCACTTATAGAAGCGGCTCATATAGACGGTGCAGATTGGTTTAGAATTTTCAGTAAAATAATATTGCCTATAATAAAACCCTGTATATTAACACTTACACTTTTCACATTTTTGGGACTTTGGAATGTTGGCTCTGCAGGAACGATATTCAGTGAACAGTTAAAAACATTACCTACAGTAATGGGAACTATAGCTACCGGCGGTCTTGCAAGAACAGGTAGCGCAATGGCAGTTTCGGTAATTATGATGATACCGCCTATTGTAGTTTATTTAATATCTCAAGGAAGTATTAAAGAAACAATGGGTAGTGCAGGTATAAAGGGGTAGGGGGAAAAGAAATGAAAAAAATTCTTAAAACTTTTATCTCTGTAATTACTGTTTTGTCTCTTGGATTTACAATTTCCGTTTCTGCTGTACAACAAGAAACAGGCTCTACTCAAACAGGCGAAGTACCGTATCAAAGTTATACCTATTGGGTTGATTATAATTCAAGTGAAAAAACACCGGTTTATTCTAAACCGATGTATGAAGTTAAAAATATAGTTTCGGCTGAATTGCTTGGCGCAGATGAAAACAGCCGATTAAACGATGTTACAACCGATGAGTATGGAAATGTATATATACTTGACAGTGGCAATTCAAAAATATTTGTTTTAGATTCAAACTATAATTTAATCTATACTTTGCAAGATATTATTTATAATGACAGCAAGCTTGTATTTACCGATGCTCAGGGCATTTTTGTTGATAAAAACGGTGTTATATATATAGCCGATACAGAAAACCAAAGGGTTGTATGTATGGATAAAAACGGAAATGTCAGCAGGCTTTTGTTGTTACCCGAATCTGAGCTTATCCCAACCGATTTTAAATACAGACCCGTTAAGGTTGCGGTTGATTCAAAGGGCTATACATATATTGCAAGTGATGGTAGCTATAACGGTGCTATTCTTTATTCTCCGCAGATGGAATTTTTGGGCTTTTTCGGTGCAAATACCGTTAAAGCTACGGCAAGCGATGTAATAAAGAAATTGTGGGATAGACTCACATCTAACGATATTAAGCGTGCGGCTGATGAAATTTCTCTTCCTTTTGCTTTTACCGATATTGTGGTAGGACCTGATGATTTTATATACACAACTACCGGTAAGGGCGGAAAATCAGTTATTCAAACCGGGCAAATTTGTGTGCTTAACCCAGGTGGTAAGGATGTACTTGGTGATGGGGATAAAAACTTTGCAGATAGTAAGGTTGGAACCTATTTATTCGCAACACTTTCACAAAGCCTTAATAACATTGATGTTGATAAAGATGGTTTTGTTTATGTGCTTGATACCACCTATGGCAGAATTTTCTGGTATGACAGCAAGAGTAATTTGTTTTCTGTGTTTGGCGGAAGTGCAGGTATTGGTGAACAAAAAGGTACATTTTCACTTCCTTCTGCAATAGCTGTTAATAACGGCGATGTTATGGTAACAGATGCAAAGAAGAACACACTTACAGTTTTTGGAATGACTAAATTCGGTAAAAATGTTTCGGATGCACAGAAAATTACCTTATCGGGAGATTTTGCTTCATCTCTTGAAATTTGGGAATCGGTTATAACCGAGGATTCAAACTGTCAGTTGGCATATAGAGGTATTGCCAAGGCTTATTATGATTTGGGCGATAACATCAATGCAATGGAATATGCAAGGCTTGGTGTTGATCGTGAAACCTATGCAGATGCTTTTGAATTAAGGCGTACTGAGCTTATTGAGGAAAACTTCTATTTTGTTGTTTTGGTAATAGTGATTTTAATAGTAGCAGTTTCTTTGCTTGTTTATTTTAAGCGTAAAAAAGGAATTATTCTGATTAAAAACACTAAAATAAAGACCGTCCTTTCAAGTGTATCGCATCCTGTGGAGGCGTTTAGACTTGTGAAGGAAAAGGGCGAAGGTTCTTTAATTATTTCAACCGTATTATTAATACTTTTTTATGTGATTACGGTTTTGAATGATACTGCAGGTGGCTTTGCATTCACTATTTTTGATAGTGAAAATTATAATGCGGTATATGTATTTTTAAGCACGGTTGGTTTGGTTCTGCTTTGGTCATTATCAAACTGGCTTGTATGTACTTTGGCTGGCGGTATAGGAAAGCTCAGGGAAATATATATTGTTACATGCTATAGCTTGTTGCCGATGATTGCAGCTCGTTTATGCAATCTTGTACTAACGCATATACTTGTTCCCGATGAAGGGGCATTCTTGGGAATTATGCTTACAATATGTACTATTTATTCCTTATTTATGCTGATAATCGGAATTATGCGTATTCACGATTATGAGTTTGGAAAATTTATCGGTACAACAATTTTCAGTGTTATCGGTATGTTAATAATTGTATTCCTGCTTTTCCTCGTATTTATGCTCATTCAGCAGGTTCTAACATGGGTGAGTACGGTATTTATTGAAATCAGATATAGGTAAAGGGGGATATATAATGAAAAAAGTTTTAAGAACGCTTAGTATTCTTTTAAGCATTGTAATTATAGTATCCCTGTTTACCGGTTGTTCGGATAGCGGAAGCAAAAAGGCTTCTTTAGTAAAAACAAAGCCTTATAAGGAGCTAAAGCAGGGCAATGAGATACCGAGTGAAGGTGTTATAACCGAAAACGACCGTTTTTCAATGAGCTGGAATAGTTTTTATAGCCAGGTGGTTATCACAGATAAGAAAAACGGTGCAGTTTACAGCACAATGCCGATAGATGCAATGGAAATTAAGTACGATGCAGATGGCTATGAGATTATGAATAATATTCAGATAGAATCTCCGCTCATTGTTAATTATTACAACCCTGAAACCCTTTCGGAAGAAAAGCTGTATGCGGCATCAGATGCTATAAGAGATGGCAAGATTTTTTCTGAAAAAATTGAGAACGGTATTAAGATAACCTATGTTTTTTCATTGCAAAAAATTTCTGTGCCGGTTGAATATAGATTGAAGAGCGATAGCTTCCAAATATCGGTTAATCCAAAGGAAATTCACGATGACGGAGAATCCTTTGTAACAGGTGTTGCAATAGCACCATTCTTATGTTCGCTCAGCAATAACAGCACTGACAGTTATTTTTTAATTCCTGATGGCAGCGGTGCTGTTATAAATCCACAAACGATTGACCATATCGGTCGTCAGGGTGGAAAAAGGGTTTACGGTGAGGATATTACCGTAAACGAATTTACACTAACCTCATTTGAGGAAAAAATGAATATGCCTGTCTTTGGTCAAAAGCGTGGTGATAACGGTGTATTGGCAATTATCACATCATCTGCCGAAAGGGCATATATAAATTGGGATATCGGCTCAAATGCTAAAAAGTATTCTTCTGTTTATCCCTTCTTTAAAATTAGAGGGTATAACATCATAAAGCGTCCTTCAGGATTTATGATGAGCCTTGCACAAATACCGATTTTTGATGACTACATTGTTGAAGAACCGCTTACCGTCGAGTACCATACTTTAGGAAAAGAAAATGCTTCATACAGCGGTATGGCAAGTGTTTACAGAGATTATCTTTTAAAGAGTAATAAACTCAAAAAGCAAGAAGAATCTGATGTTACGGGTGTTTTCAGATTACTTGGTGCTACTGAGCAAAAAACTTTTAATTTCGGAGTTCCGTCAACCAAGCTTGCAAAGCTTACCACTATTGAGGAAGCTGAGGAAATTTCCAAATATTTATCTGAAAATATTGAAGGTGAAATATTAATTGAACTTTTGGGATTTGGCGAAAGCGGAATTGATGTTGGCAAAATAGGTGGCGGATTTACGATTGCTGATGAGCTTGGTGATGAAGATGATATAAGCAGTTTGGCAAGGTTTTGTAAAGATAACAAAATCAAACTGTTTATGAATTTTGATATTTTGGGCTTTGATGAAAGCGGAAATGGCTTTTCACCATCAGATGATTCGGCAAAATCGTATGACGGACAAACGGTATATCTTAACTTTTACAGTAACATAAGCCGTGTTACAGAGGGAAAAGAAAAATATGTACTGCTCTCAAGAGATAAGCTTGTTTCGGCTGCTGTAAAGTCCGGTGAAACCACAAATAAATACGGTTTTGATGGTGTTTCGTTAAGCTCGGCGGCACATGTTTCTTACTCTGATTACAGCACAAAGGGCTGTGGTGTTTCCGGTCTTGTTTCGGATTATGTTACAAAGGCATATAAAACACTTGCAAAGAACACAGCGGTTATTTCAAATAAAGCCAATGTATATTCCGCAGGTCTTTCAAGCTTTATAACCGATACACCGATAGTTTCATCACAATACGATATTGCTCTTTACGATGTGCCGTTTTATCAGATGGTATTTAAGGGATATATACCGATGAGTGGTATGTCGGTTAATCTTATGGCGGATTATGATATCGCTGTTCTTAAATGTATTGAGGCAGGTATATCGCCAACCTTTACTTTATCAAATAATTATGATAACAGCTTAGCTCAAACTAAACATTCCGCTATTCCTGTTTCAAGATTTGACGGATTAAAGGAAAGAATAGTTCAAACGGTTAAGGAAACTTCTATTGTTACACAAAAGGTTAAAGGTGCTGTTATAAAAAATCATACTGTGTCAGAAAATGGGCTTAGAATAAGCGAATTTGATAACGGTGTTAAGATTGCAGTTAATTATACACAGCAGGATTTAACCATAGAGGAAAAATTAGTTCCTGCCGGTAAATACATTGTATTGGAGGGATAAATATGAGTTCTAAAAGAAAACACAACAGTATTAAAGAGCTCAAAGCACGTTACGGGCTAATGTTTATTTCTCCATGGATTATCGGAATGATTTTGTTTTTTATTTACCCGATTTTTCATTCCATTTGGTTGAGCTTTTCTAATTTATCACTTGGGGCGGATGGAATTATAACTGAGTTTGTTAAGGGCTCAAATTACTATAAAATTCTTGTTACTGATCCTAAGTATCTTAACAATGTTTTAGATACAATCAAAGGAATGTTGATTTCGGTTCCTTTTATACTTGTTGTAAGTATGGTTTTAGCACTGCTTTTGAATGGTGAATATAAAGGCAGAATATTTTTCAGAGGATTATATTTTATGCCGGTTATTATTGCCACCGGTGTGGTATTGCAGTTGTTTTTGAAAGCTGCTTCCACCAATGCCACTGAGGCTGCAGTATCTGATGCTGCAGGGTTTGATATGATTGACTTTAATGCCGTTTTAAGTGGTTTGAATTTACCTGAATCCATAGAAACATATCTATCATCTGTTTTAAGTGATATATTTATGCTTGTTTGGCAAAGCGGTATTCAAACGGTACTTATAATTGCGGGTCTTCAATCTATTCCTGAGCTTCATTATGAGGTTGCTCGTGTAGAGGGTGCAAATTCATGGGAAACTTTCTGGTTTGTAACCTTCCCACAGCTTATCAGAACTATGATTTTGGTAATTATATTTACCATTATCGAATACTGCTCACTAAATACAAATACCATAATATCAACTGCTTATGCTAAGTTTAATGACCTTGAATATGGTGTTGGCTCAGCAATGCTTTGGTTCTATTATATGTTTGTTGCAGTTATTATGCTGGTAATATTCTTCCTCTATAATAAGTTTTTTGCTAAGAAATGGGGTGAGAGCGCATGATGAACTCACCCACAAAATTAAAGAAAAAATCTGTATCAATATTAGTATCTGCCTTCAGGTATTTAATGCTTACAATAATCGGATATATAGTTTTATACCCGTTGCTTTATATGATAAGCGGCTCTCTTAAAGAAATGAAGGCGCTTTTGGATGTAAGATACATTTGGATTCCAAGATATATTTCGTTTGATACTTTTAAAACAGCGTTTGATTATCTTGATTTTATACCATCACTTACAAAAACTCTCTCTTTGCAAATAGTATCTGCTTTAATTGAGATTTTTGTATGCTCGTTTATAGCATACGGATTTGCAAGATTTGATTTTAAAATCAAAAAAATTGCAACAGCATTTTTAATGTTATCATTGATGGTACCGCTTCCAATGTATAGTCTTTCACTTTCGGTTAACTTTCGTGAACTTGATTTTCTTGGCATATTAGGGTTGCTTGATAAGTTTACCGGTATTGATTTAAGACTTAATCTTTTTGATACAAACTGGGTATATTGGTTGCCGTCTATTTTCGGTGTTGGAATACGTGCAGGTATACTGATTTACATATATATTCAGTTTTTTAAGGGCTTACCGGGAGAACTTGAAGATGCCGCTTATGTTGACGGTGCAGGCCCGATACGAACATTTTTACAAATAGCTTTGCCGTCATCAAGCGTGGTAATAGTTACGGTTTCGGTATTGTCTATTGTATGGCATTGGAATGAAAGCTATTTGGCTTCACTTTGTTTCACCAATGAAACAAAACCCCTTTCTGTTATGCTATCCCTTATCGAAATACCGCTTCACCAGGATGGCTTATGGCTTGGCACACAGCCTATAGCAAATACTATAGTATTTGCTTCGTGTATAGCGTTTATCATTATACCTCTTATACTCTATTTAATATTACAAAGAAAATTTGTAAAGAGCATTGACCGTGTTGGTATTACCGGTTAAATGTTTAATATAAAAATTTAAAAGGAGTAAAAAATATGAAAAAACAATTAGTTAGAATTATTTCCCTTTGCTTAAGTCTTGCAATAATGTTATTAACATTTGCTGCTTGCGGTTCGGATTCTTCATCCGAAAACGAAGTGCTTGATTTTGAAGATGAGCAGGGAGAGGGATTAACTCAGGATGAATCACCAGATGCAGGTGATGCAACAGGTGATAGTATTTCAGGTGACGGAACAACCGTAACCGATAAGGTTGAGTTTGACTCCAAAGATCCTTTTGCAAATATTCCCAAAAGACTTCGTGGTTCCACAGTTACCTTTGCGTGCTGGGGTGACGAGGGTCATGACAAGTATAAAAAGGTTTATAAGGCATTTACACAAAAAACGGGTATCAATGTTAAGGTTCAAAACATTGACCAAAAGGGTTACGAATCAACCGTAATGCAGCGTATTGCGGCAGGAAACGCACCCGATGTTCTTGTTGACTGCTATAATTTTGCAAATATGTTAGAGGTTTTGCAGCCTCTTGAAAATTTGGTTGATATTAACGATAAGTTCTGGGATCAGGATATTATTAAGATTTCAACCGTAAACGGTCATACCTATGGTTTGAGCTCACTCAAGAGCAACTGGAGTGGTCATAAATTTATTGTTTACAATAAGAAATTATTTGAAGTTAACTCTATTATGTCTCCCGGTGACTATTATAAGCGTGGTCAGTGGACCTATGAAAACGCACTTAAATGTATGCGTGATATAACAAAGGTAAGCGGTAACTATGGCGGTCTTATTTCTCCATTCCTTTTGGCTGCTTCTTTAGGAACACCTGTTGTTTCTTATGATCCTGCAAACCAAACATTTATAAATAATATCAAATCTCCGGATGTTCTTGCTGCATATCAATACTATGCAACAATTAAGGAAGAGCATTTATGGGAAACCGGTATGTGGTATAACCACTTTAATAACGGAAATGTAGGAATTTATGATTCGGATGTTTGGTCCATTAAGTTTAACGGTCGATTTGCAAGCTTTGATGATAACTCATTGGCAGCTGTGCCAATGCCAACATCTTACCAAGGCAAGCCTGCTAAACAGGTTGGTGTTTACCGTGCATACTGTATTGCTAAGAATGCTAAAAATCCTGAGGGTGGCGCATATTTCCTCAGATGGTTCCTTGATTATCAGAACTATAAGGATGCCGGTGTAAAGGTTTACAAAAACGAAAAGCTTGAAGATTTCTACTATAACACATATATTCCGCTTATAGAAAAAGAGGGCATAAACTATAGCTTCTATGAAACTACAATGGCTTATATGGGTCAGGATGTTAATACCTATATCCAGGCTGATGAAAGCGGTAAGGCACAGATTAACGGTCTTTTAAGCTCAAAGAGCAACGAAGTTGATGCTGCTGTTAATGCTTTAAATGAAAAAATTAAAAAGCGCTAATTAGATTTAATTCCTATGCAGTGCTGTCACTGCATAGGAAAACAAAATAATTATAAGGAGGAATGGGCGGATTGAAGAGAGTTTTAGCTTCCTTTCTGGTGATAATAATTACCTTATCGGTAGTGTGTTCCGTTCCGTCTTTATTTTCAAATGTAATTGCTGAAGCATCATTGGTAATAAATAATACCTATGATGAAAGCGGTTATGAAAATAAGGATACAAATTTTGACACCAAAAGTACTCTTCCAATAGTTAAGGTTGTTGCTGAGGGAAGAACGGGGAATGCGTTACAGTTTATGCGTGTTTATGGTTCAGGCAGATGCAGCACATTACCTTATACCAATATATATGATTCAAATAAATCAGACTATAGCTTTTTCAAGCCGACTGTAGGAGATACTTATAATTTAACTTTCTGGTATAACCCAAAAGATAATACCAGAAATACAGCTTTTGAGTTATACGGTGTAAAATCTGCAGATTTAAGCGATGGTGTTAAATTGGCAGATATATGCGAAGTACCCAAAAACACATCTAAAGAATGGCATAAAGTATCTGTTAGTTTTACTGTTAAAGAAGAATTTAATTCTTTAGCTATAGCTAATAATTCTTTCAGAACCGATTCTCGTGCAGATAAATATTATACGCTTATAGATGATATTAAGCTTGAAAGAATACCATTGGGTAATACAACACTTGTTATTCACCACGATGTTGACGGTTCTGATGAACAATTAACCGTGCCTAATAATGCAGTTGTAAATGAAATCGTATCGAACAAGAGGGTAAATGGCAAAAGAGTAGTTGGCTTTTATTCTGATGATACCTATACTACAATAGCTGATGGAATGATTTACGGAAAAACTGAATTGTGGGCAAAGTGGGTAGATGTTCCTTCAAAGGTTGAAAACACCTATGATGAAACAGGTCTTGCCAAGGGTTTGCTTAACGGAAATAATATCTTCCATTTTGGCACAAAATCTGCGGCTACTCCTAATACTACTAAAGTAGTTCAGTTTTATCCGATAGCAGGTCAAGTTAATATTTCTGAAGGTAAATTCACCTATATCGAAATATATGACCCTAATTCTGATTTTAATAGTTTTATAACAGAGCCTGATGCCGATTATAAAATTAATTTTGATTTTAAGGTTAAAGCCGGTACATACGGTGATATTAGTTTTAATATTCGTGAGGTAGTAAATGGCAAAATCGGCAATGTAATAGGCACTGCTGCTGTTGTGACTAAGGCTGACCCCAATTTCAGTGATTATACTTGGGGTAAAGCAGAAACTGTAATTGCCGTAACAAAGCCTAATACCGTACTTGCAATTTCTATTGAAACCTCTATAAATGATAACGGAATATTGTATCCTTATCTTGATAATATAGTAGTTGAAAAGATTGCAGATAGAAAAACGGTTGAATTAACCGTTAATAATTATAAAAATAACGGTTCATCTAAGAAAATTATAATTTCTAAAAATGCTTTATTCACACAGATTGAGCTTGATGCAATAAACGGTGTTAATTTTATCGGATTATATACCGATAAAGATTACAAAAATGCCGTAAAAGGCAGAATTGGCGAATGTACTGCTGTTTGGGCAAAATGGCGTGGAGCAAATGTTTTTGATAATACCTATGAAGAAGCCGGTATCACAAAAGAAAAGCTTAAAGGAAAAGATATAACCTTCTTAGGTACACGTGCAAGCACCGGTCATGAAGGAAAGGTGCTGCAGTTTAATAAGATTGCGGGACAAAATTCAATTACACAGAGTGCCGAAAATATTACCAGAGTAGAAATATATGATCCCACTTCTTCTGAGTTCAATAGTTTTGTTCCTGAGGTTAATGCAACCTATTTTATAACCTTTGATTATATGCAAAAATCTACGAAGAGTGATATAAGGTTTAATATTCGTGAGATTAACGGCGATAAAGTAGGAGAAATACTTTCAAATGCTGCTGTAATTAAAGGAAATGATCCTAAATTTACAACGGCTGTTTGGGCAAGGGCAGAAGCTGTCGTTACCGTAACAAAGCCAAATACTACTCTTGCAATAACAATTGAATATACAGGTGCATCTGATGGTGCATTGTGGCCTTATCTTGATAATGTTGTAATTGATAAGATTCCTTCTCCGGCAGATAATAAGGAATTAATTATTCATAATTACAATGGTGCAAACGATGAAAAGAAAACACTGCCTAATACAACACTGTTTTCAAGCATTGAAATACCTGATATACATGGTAAAAAGTATGAAGGTATGTATTTTGATGAGGAATGTACAAATCCTGTTGAGGGTATAGTTTATTATCATAATGAGGTATGGGTAAAGTGGCGTACTTTAGCTGATGCTGATAAATTAGTAAACAATTATGATGATAAAGGTGTTTATTATAAAGAAGAATTAAATTTAGATAGCTTTGATGCAAACTTTAATTTAACCGATTCGGAAGAGAAAAAGGCAAATAACTATATCACAAGATATAGTGACAGCGGTTTGAAAAATGCTATTGATTTTGATTTTAAGTATCAAAATTTTGCTATAGGTAGTTTGGTTGATGGCAGAAACGGAAAAGCAATTCAGCTTAACAGTGCATCTATTGCATCAACTACTAAGCCACCGCTTGTTAAAATTTATGACAATCGTGACGGAAATAAGAAGATTTATAAGCCGAGACCCAATACGCTTTATAGGATTGAATTTTATGTAAAATCAACACAGTTGCTTTCAAAGGATATACATATAGCTATAAAGGGTTACAGCGATCAGGCAAATCAATTTGGTGCAGGAGATTTCTTAAAATATTGTTACACAATAAAGGACGGAACTGTTGTTAAGGATTGGGTAAAGGTTGAAGCATATTTTACCGTTCCTGATGCCCAATATGATTTCTTGGGTATTTCGCTTATGGCTTCGGGTACAGCCGTTATAAATGGTAAAAATACCGAAACCGATACATATAATGTTCAGGTTAGTATTGATGATATTTCGCTTGCCGAAATGTTTGATAATTACTATGTAATGGCTGAGCCAAATAACGGTGATAAATCTTTTAATGTACCGTTTATGGCAGGCGAACTGCTTGATACTATTCCGGCAGTCAAAAAGAGCGGTTCGGTATTTGCAGGTTGGTATATTGATGAGGCATTTACAACACCGTTTACATACGGAAAAATGCCTGCTAAAAATATTAATATTTACGGAAAATGGGAAGAACTTGCTGATTCGGCATATAACTTCAGTACAGGCTTTGAAAACGGTGATTATAATATAAGCTATCCTTATGTTAATACCGATAATAACAAGCTGTATTCAAACAATATGTCATCTGCGGTTACTGTTGTAACAGATCCTGATGATGTGCATGATGAGGGAGAAAAGTATTTGCACTTTGAAATTGATCCTGCATCAAGCAAACAGACTATGGATATGGCCGCAGTTGCATTACTTAATCCTGATGGAACAGCATTTCAGGTGGTAAAGGGAAATCGCTATTCTATTGATTTTTCCCTTCGTTGTGATACAGACTGTTACATAGTGCCTGTGGTTTCGGATCAAACTCCTACAGGTAGACTTAATCTTGCAAATTCTACCGAGATTAACAGAACTTGGTTCAGACCCTATTGGTATCATAACAAGGAAGAATGGGGAACCATGAAGAATGTGTTTGTTCCAAACACTTCCGGCAGAATTTATTTGCTTGTATATTATGGTTCAACCTATGTTGATATTGATAATGTTGTTATAAAATGTGCAACCTCAAAGGAAGTTGTTCAGGTTAAGTTCTACAACGAAAAGGGTACAGGTGTAAGCAAGACTATTACCGGTAGAGTGGGAGATTGGATGTTCCCTCCGGTACCTGCAGCTAAGGAAGGCTATGTATTTGATGGCTGGTATGATGCACTTGATGAAAGCGGAAAGGTTTATGCAAAATCTGTGCTTCCAAGCGATGATATGAAGCTTTACCCAAGATACCGTAAAGCAACACCTGTAGGTGATAATCCCACTACCGTAAAGGAAACGGGCATTAAAATTGATTTTGAGGGTGATAATGCAAGAAAACTTGCATTTTATCAGAGTAATAATGATTGCTGGATCACTAATAACGATGTCCTTTTTGTAGCGGATGATCCTGATGGTGCTCATAGCGGAAGTAATTACTTCAAATTTAACAATGCCGGTCAATGGACTGCAAGTTTGTACAGACGCTTTAGATTTTATAATGAAAATACTTCTGATAATCGTGTTTATTTGGATCCTCTTTCGGTTTATAAGATAGGATTCTGGATGAAGGTTGACAGAACCTGGTCCGCAAGTATGCGTATTGTTGCGTTTGATACAACCGATAAGATGGATGTAATAAGCAATCAGCAAATTGTTGCGATTAACGAGGTTGAAACTGAGGATGATTACGGAAAGTGGATTTATTATGAGGGTGAATTAACCACCGGTTCGGATATTTGTACGGCAGGTATTATGATTTCGGGCGGATTTTTAACAGCCTCAATTGATGATGTTACCATTCGTAAAATGAAGAAAATGGTAGTATCCTTTGATTCACTTGGCGGAACTTCGGTTAGAAGTCTTGAAACATTTGAAAATCAAAATGTTGTAGCTCCTATAGAGCCCGAAAAAGAAGGATATTATTTCGGCGGTTGGTATACTGATAAGAGCTTTAAAGATTTGTTTGATTTCAATAATACTCCGATTATTAATAATATCACCTTGTACGCAAAGTGGATACCGATTAGGTATAAGGATGTAACTACATACGAAACAGAAGAAATTATAAATCCTTTGCCTGTTGAGAATCCTGAGCTTGATGATCAGTTAAAGCTTTCGGTTGCTAAAAATGATGAATTAAAAACATCTTTCCCGATTATTTGGATAATATCAGGGGTTGCGGCTTTGGTTGTGATTTTGGGCGGTATACTTACCATTATCCTTATTAAAAGGCATAAGAAAAAGAGATAGGAGGGGGGAATTATATATGAAAAGAATAATTGCTGTTTTACTTGCGGTAATAATGACGGTTTTAATTTTTTGCTCCTGTTCAGGCAGTAAAAAGAAAAACGAACAATATGTAATTGCCCTTAATCCTTCCGTAATGTTTGAGGATGGTAAGGTTAATAGTCTACGCAATACAGTGGCTTCAGCTATACAAAAGGATGTAAACAAAAACAAGACTTCACTTTATGAGAGTTCAAATTGGAAGTGGGTTTCTCGTGAAAATGATGAAGAGAATAAATGGTATATCAGGCAGATAACAGACCTTTCTACATGGTCAAACTCTTCTGATGATACAGTATCTTCTGCTCCGTATTCCTATCAATTTGGTAATAACAGTGCAAATTCGCTTGGCGTTTATGATGTTGGAAAAATGAAAATTAATTCTCCAAAGGGCGCAAAACTTAACAAAAACGGAGTTATTTTTTCCTTCACTGGTACCGGCGAAGAAGGACTTTGTTACATAGCAGATAAAGATTGTTTTATAGAGTTTGCTGACCGTAATGACGGCACTGTTTCTATTGTTGAAAATATTGCGGGAATGAATGCTTCTTACTTAAAGAATGATTCTGCAAAAAAGTATATTCTGTTAAGAATTTATAAAAACAATCGTATATATTGGCAGGAGGTATTAGCTGCTGATTCACTTTCGGTTGAATTTCCGAATTTTACAAATCTTGAGCTTAAAGCAGGAGATTCTGTAATGATCACCGCTAAAGCTGTAAAGTCGGTTAAGGGAATTGTAAGAGGTAACTGTGATATTGAACAAAAGTTTGAAACTATCACTTTAGAGCATCCTATTACCGAAAAAGTTCAGATTGAACTTGAAGAAGGCAATCCTAACGAAATCCCGATAGTTAAGGATAGTATGAGTAATTTCAAATTCGTATATCCTAAAAATGCAGATGAAAACACTAAAATATATCTTAATAATCTCATAAAGTATATGGAAAATAATCTCGCTATTTATCCTGAGTCTATAAGCGATGATGAAGCAGAGCTTTATGATGATGAAAACTATATACTTATTGGTGAAACAAAGTTTGAGCAGTCTAAAAAAGCTATAGCCGAAATCAAAAAAGCAAGAAATGCTAATGCAGGCGATTTTATTATCAGACAGCAGGATAATACAGTAGTTATTGCCGCACTTAACAGCTATTCAATTAACTATGCAATAGAATTTTTTAAGCAAAATTATTGCAATGATAAAAAGGCTGTTATAAGAAAAGGGCTTAACTATGTTTCAAGTAAGTTTAATGCTATAAAAAGCATTAAACTCAGCGGTTCGTCTATAACTGATTATACTATTGTGCTTTCTCAATACAGTTCGTTTATGGAAACCGCTGCTGCAGATTATCTTGTTGATAATATCGTAAATCTTACAGGTATTATTCTTCCGATTAAAAATGATAAATCGGCAGTGACTAATAATGAAATTTTAATCGGTAATACAAACCGCACATCTGCTAATTACAGCGTTTTAGCCGATAATCAAACAGGTGAAGAGTTTGAAATTAAGGTTGAAAACGGAAAATGTTCGGTGCTTAGCAGAAGTAATTCCGCAGTTAATGCAGGTGTTATTCAGCTTGTTGAAAAGCTTAAAGGCGGAAATGTTGCCAATGGAAGTTATAAGGGAGCTTATGACGGCACATATTCTTTAACAAACGGTTATAAGCTTTCTTGGTCTGAGGATTTTTATGGTGATAAGCTGAGCAAAACCTGGACTAAGAAGGGTGCCGGAGGTTACGAAACTACCCGTGGTGGTACAACCTACTCCGATATGGCAAATGCTTCTGTTAAGGATGGTGCCTATATTGCAAAATCGCAGGTTATAGGTAATGATAGCTACGGTGTGGATATCACAGCCGCAGGTTCTAAACCTATGTACTTTAAATACGGTTTTGTTGAGGGCAGAATTAAGATGTCTGAAATTATAGGTTATCTATCAGGTCTTTGGGTTGTTACCTATACCGGTGGTGGAACAGGTACAGGTGAATTCGATATTTACGAAAATGCAGGTAAAACCAATGAGTTTAAGCCCAATCTTCATATCTGGGGTACCGAACATAAGGAGCTTTTACAGAACGAAGCCAACAGAAGAGAAGGAACAGCACCAAAGGTTGTTATTGATGAAAGATTTGGTGATAATTATCATCATTTCGGTATGGAGTGGACCAATGATTTTATAGCCTTCTATATTGACGGTGTACGCTATTATACGTTTGATTGTACTGCTTCGGATTCATACGATGTATTTGATCAGTATGCAACGGTGGTTTACGGTGCTTTCTGTGATCGTGGCTATACAAATCTTCCTGTTCCTGAGGAACATAAAACATCCTATAACTATGTTGACTGGATCAGAATATGGCAAAAAGATGAAGATGGCTATGGAATTAAAATTAAGTAATTAATATTTTTTGTAGCTTAGATTAATAGTTAAAGAACGGTGATGTGCAGCATCTAAAGCCGCACATCACCAAAGATAACAATTTTAAAATTATGAAAACTAATAAATATTACACAAAAGCATTGGAAATTCTCCAAAAAATGACGCTAAAGGAAAAAATCGGTCAGGTATCACAAACCGTGGGCGGTTATAAGTGCTTTGAGCGTAATGGTGAGGATTTCACATTTACCGATTCATTAAAGGATTTTATTAAAGAATATGGCTCAATCGGTGCAGTGAGCAATATTTTGCGTGCCGATGGTTTCACAAATCATAATTATTCAAACGGTGTTGAAGCACGGCACAGGGTTAAAATAGCAAATGCATTTCAAAAATATATTATTGATAATACAAGACTGAAAATTCCTGCATTTATTGAGGTTGAGGCAAATCACGGCTTGCAGGCTCTTGATAGCGTTATGTTTCCAACCAATATAGGTATGGGCTGTACTTTTAATCCGCAACTTTATAATAAGGTTATGGAATCGGTGGGAAAGGAAATTAAGCTTTCGGGTAATCACATAGGTTTTGTTACTATGTTTGATATGGCTCGTGATCCACGCTGGGGAAGGGTTGAAGAATTTTTTTCAGAGGACCCTTACCTTACAAGCAGATTTTCCGAAAGCGGTGTTAAGGGTATAAAAAAAGGCGGTGCACTTGCCTGTTGCAAGCATTACTGTGCTACAGGTGATGGTATGGGTGGCATCAATACCGCTGAGGTTAATATCGGTGAACGTGAGTTGCATGATATTCATCTTCCTGCTGTTAAAACTGCAGTTGATGCAGGTGCAGATGTTGTAATGGCGGCATATAACACTATTGACGGAATACCGTGTCATGTAAACAGTCATTTACTTCGTGATGTGCTTCGTGATGAGCTTGGATTTAAAGGTATCGTTTTATCAGACGGTTTTGGAGTTGGCAGAGTAATCTCTCAAATGGGTTACGATAAGGTAACGGGAAGTGCGGATGTTTTAAAAGCGGGTATTGATTTAAGCCTTGCAGATGGCGGATGGTTCTTAAATCTTTATGATGCAATAAATGATGGCTTTGTTGAAGAACGGCTACTTGATGAAGCGGTACTTCGTATACTTATTAAAAAGTTTGAAATGGGGCTTTTTGATAATCCGTATATTGCTGATGAAGATGGTTTCTGCCGCTATTTAGATTCAGGTGAGCAGTTAGAGCTTGCATATATTTCGGCGGCGGAGTCTATGGTACTTCTTAAAAATAATGGGGTTTTACCAATTAAAAGGGGAAGTAAAATAGCTCTTTTTGGTGAGCATGCGGATAATATTTATCATCTATTGGGTGATTATACCGCATATCAAAACGAAAGTGTACATAAAACCTTAAAGCAGGTGTTTGAAGAATATTTTGATAAGTTTTATTTTGATAATGGCTGGAGTTTTGACGGCAATTATGATTTTAATGAAGCCCTTAAAAATGCTAAAAATTGCGATATTGCTATTGTAACAGTGGGCGGCACATCTGCCAGAGCTATAACCAAAACCATTTTTGATCAGAATAATGGTGCCGCAAGAGAAATTAACGGTTTTCTTGATTGCGGTGAGGCATGTGATGTGGCAAGCCTTAAATTGCCGGGAAATCAAATGGAACTTATCCGTGCGTTAAAAGCAATAGGTAAAACGGTTGTTGCCATTCTTATAGGTGGCAGACCCTATGAATTAACCGAACTTAATGATATTGCCGATGGTATTATCGTTGCATGGTATCCCGGAATAAAGGGTGCAGAGGCTTTGCGTGATGTGATAATAGGCAAGGTAAACCCATCGGGTAAGCTTTCGGTTTCTTTCCCTGTTTCTGCCGATGTTCTTCCCGTTTATTATAACAGCTTTTTACCGCCTCCCGCTAATGCATACGATTCAAACAGTTATATTAACGCAAGAAAGCGTGTGCTTTATCCTTTTGGTTATGGATTATCTTATTCAAAATTTCAATATAACGATATTTCGGTTATAGAAACTCAAAAGAACAATTTTGAAGTAACTGTAACAGTTGAGAATGTTTCGGATATTGATGGCTTTGAAACGGTTCAGCTTTATATTCACGGTAAAGGCAACAGTGTAAGGCGCAGATACCGTGAGTTAAAGGGATTTGAAAAGGTATTCTTAACGGCACATTCAAAAAAAGAAGTTAAATTCTCATTAGGTTACGAGGAATTGAAGGTTTGGTCTGTGAACAAATGCTTTGAGCTTGAAAACGGAGTTGTTGAGTTGTTCGTGGGCTCTAATCCTGATCTTCCTTTAAAAAGTACAATAAAAATTAGTTAATCAAAATCTAATTTGGAATAAAAGAAGGGGAGTGCTATAGAATAATTATATTTTTCTACATGGCAAAATTTTAAAAGATATGTATTATGCATATCAGAAAGAAAGGTGCAAAAAATGAAAAAGATTTGTTCTCTTTTGCTATCGGTTGCATTGATTGTAACCATGGTATTTTGTCCTGCAGCAGGAATTTTTGCTTCTGCTGAAACCGACAATACAACACAAGAAAATGTTGTAATTGAAAACACATTTGATGAAGCAGATTGGAATCCTCAACCAAATTCAAATTTGCTCAAAGAAGAGATAAGTGATGGTTCTAACGGTAATGCGCTTAGATTTAATATGATAACAAGCAGTTCCGCTACAACCGGTAATGCTATTCGTCATTACAAAATTTTTGATCCTAAAAAGATTGATGGTGGTTATATTGATTATAAACCATCTTCCAATACAACATATAAGCTGACATTCCGTTATCGTACAAGAAGCCTTACATCCAATAATATATTTATAAGTGTAAGAAGCGTTGCAAACGGTACTGTAGGCGATGTTTTGAGCAGAGCAGTTACAATTAAAAAGTCATTAAAGTTAACAACAAATAGTGATTATAAATGGGATACAGCAATAGCTTACTTTACAACTCCCGAAACTGCTTTGCAGGCTTTGGCAATTTCTGTAGAGTGGAACGGCGCTGCAGACAGTACAGGTGCATTTAACGTTGCTCTTGATGATGTAAAGCTTGAAACAGCTCCTGCAAACTTTGTTTTGGTGAATACCTTTGAAGAAGACGATGTTAATGTTGATACAATCAACTTAGGAACTGATACTACAGTTTATAAGAATGATAGTATAGATTTAACCCAGAGTCTTTATAACAATACTTCTGTTGTAAATGCAAGTACTTTAAGAACCAACAGCGCATTGGGATTCAGAGCAACAAGGGTAAGCTCAAATACCAAAAAAGTACATTTTGAAATTTATGATTATGCTAAGGGCAAGGATGATAACGGCAAACTTCAGAGTTTTGTTCCGGAGGTTGGCTCTAATTACAAAATAACATTTGACTATAAAGTTGCAAGGTCAACAAGTACTAATATTTCTTATACTGTAAGACCGGTTACCGTTGCGGAAGATGGCACAAGAACCTTAGGCGATGCCATTGCAACTGCAGTTAGTGTTCCTAAAAATGATACATATCATCCCACACCGGCTATCTGGCAAAGTGCATCAGTTAATGTTTCTGTTACAACCGCTTGTGACGGTTTGGCAATAACGGCAGAATCCGGTTCTAATGTTGGAACATATACATTTTTTGATAATGTTGTGGTTCATAAATATGATGAAAATGTAATCATAAACGATTATGAAGAAACAATCCTTGGAAGAGGTAAAAACGCAGACACAATGGCATCTACCAAAATTACAGGTGCTAACCTTTTCCATTTGGGAACGAAGTCCGGTGCTACACCTAATACTACCCGTATATTGCAGTTTGAAAGAATTACCGGTCAAACCGCTATAGCAGAGGGCAATTACACCTATGCCGAAATTTATAATCCTTATGATGTTAATTTTGCAGGCTTCACTCCTAAGGCGGATACATACTATAAGTTAAGCTTTGATTATAAAGTAAAGCGCAATTCAAGCGGAGCTATTAACTTTAATGTAAGAGGTAAAACCGATAGCGGTTTGGGTGATATTATTGCTACTGCCGCTACTGTAGCATCTGACGATGCTGCTTTTGCTGATTACGCATGGGGTTATGCTTCCATACTTATTAACACCGCAGGAAAGAATTATGATACTTTTGCAATAAGCATAGAGACTGAGGCGGCAAATAACGCAGCATTATATCCCTATCTCGATAATATTATGCTTGAAGAGTTGTCAGCCGAAGGCGAAGTATCTTTTAATATTCACCATTCAACAGGCGAAACAGAAAAGTATACAGCAACAAATCTTACCGATTTATCAACAATTACTCTTGCTAAATTAGGTTATTTCTTTAAAGGTTTGTATTTAGATGCTGAATATACAGTTCCCGCAGTTGGTATAGCTTATGGTGTTACCGATGTATATGCATTGTGGGAAGATGTAAGAATAACCGAAAATACCTATGAAGAAGCAGGTATTACAAAGGATAGACTTCAGGCAAATAATGTTTTCCATTTTGGAACTAAAACTAATGCAACCCCCAATACTTCCACAATAGTTCAGTTTTATCCTATTGCGGGTCAGAACTATATAGCAGAAAACAATTACACATATATTGAAATATATGATCCGAGAGCTCATGATTTTGCAACTGCTGAAAAAATCCCAAGCTTTAAGCCTATTACCGATTCGCACTATAAGATAACCTTTGATTATAAGGTTGTAAAAACACAATACGGTGATATATTCTTTAATATCCGTGGCAGAGAAGGTGAAGCTTTAGGTGATGTTATTGCAACAGCCGCAACAATAGCAAGAAATAATTCATCCTTTGATGAATACACTTGGGGTAAAGCTGCTGCTTATATTAATACCGAAGGCAAAAATTATGATGCTTTGGCAATAAGCATTGAAGCTACAACCAATGATATTACAAAAGGATATCCTTATATTGATAATATCAAGGTTGAAAAGGTTGAGGATACCGAAGGCACAACAAGATTTGCCGTTCATCATAACAGCGCAATTTATGATAAATCAAGAGATATTCTAACCCTTAATAATCTTGCTTTATTCTCTGAAATCACCTTTGCTGATACCCAAACAGCACAGTTTGAAGGTTTGTATTTCGATAGTGATTATACATCCCCTGCAACAGGTATTGTTTACGGTGTTACCGATGTATATGCAAAATGGAAGGATATAAGCAAATTTGTAAACTCATACGATATGTATGGCATAACATCTAAGGACCAATTAACAGGTGAAGGAATTACATTCTGGGGTAAAAGAGAAAACGAGCTTGCTCCAAACCAAACAAATGTAATTCAGTTTAATAATGTTTATGGTCAAAACAATATTAATAAAGACTCAATCGTTCATGTTGAGATATATAATCCTAACGATAGAAACTTTGTTGCAGGCGAAAAGCTTTCAAGCTTTAAACCTTTAATAAATTCTGTTTATAAGATTGATTTTGACTTTAGAGTAAAAGCCTCCACAAACAGCAATATATCCTTTAATATAAGAGGTAAAAAGGATGGCAAGTTCAGTGATATTTTAGGCACTGCTGTTGTTTTGGAAAGCGGTGACCCCAATTACAGCAGTTATGTATGGGATAATGCACAGGTTTATGTTTATACCCAAGGTGTAGAATATGATGCTTTAGCTTTAACCATAGAATCCGATGGTAACAGCAATGCAAATCTTTGGCCTTATATCGATAATATCAATGTTGAGCTTGTTGATGATTATAGCAGCGGTGTAATTAACAGCATTGCTCCTGCTACCAACAATAAGAATGGTATAATGGCTATTAAAAATGGTAAATGGTTTGAGATTGCCGAAAACGATTATGCTAAGGTGAAATTTAATCTTAATACTGCTACTGCTATAGAAGGCAGCCGTGTGGTTGCAAATATTATCGGCGATAACGGTAAGGCTTCTGAGGTAACATTATTTGATTTCTCAAATGAGTCCGGAGAGAGAACCTATACCACAACTTTTAAGGCGCCTATAACTGGTAAGGTTGTAATCTCAATTTTCAAAAATGATGATATAACAGTTAATCAAGAGGTTGTTGTTTCTGATATAATCATTGATGAACATACTCCTTCTATTTTGAAGGGTGATGCAAATCTTGACGGTAAGATTAATGTTAAAGATTTGGTAGCATTAAAGAAATCGATTGCATATAACTATGCTGTTGGTGGAGATTATCTTATAAATGCTGATTTGAATAAAGATGGAACTATTGGTGCAGATGACACTATAGTTAACCGCAAGCAGATTTTAGGTATCATTGAAGAAACTTCGGAGTTATTGATTGATGCAAATTACACCTTTGCTAATGATGTAGCAGGTTCTGCTGAGGGAACAATAACTCTTACATCTTCCGAAACAACCGATAATCTTGTTGAAATTTATTGGGGTGCAAACGATAAGTCACTTGATACTTATTATTTTATAGGTTCGGCCGTGATTAAAGCAGGTCAAAGTGTTGATTTTGCAATGGCTTCACATCTTGCAATACCTGAGGGTGCAACACAGATTATCATAAATGACGGTATTGCAACAAAATCATTTGATTTTGATAAGCGTTACAGCGCTTCCTTTGTTCCTGATAAAATCGGACTTGTTAAGGATTATACAGTAAACCAAAATGTTGCAAATGTTAAGGTTGTTTATCCGTCATCTTTGATAAGCTCGGTTTATGTTAAAGGTATTTCTGAAACTTATGATATGATTTGCGAGTTCAGAAATGCGCTTTCTGATGTTTTGGGCGCAGATGTAGAATTAGTTAGCGATGCATACAGCTTGGATGGAAATCAGAATTACATCGTAGTAGGCAACACAAAATTTGCTGAATCTACAACAATTCTGGATAGCATAAAGAATGCAAGAACCGATTATTATGGCGATTTTGCTATCAAAGCCACAGGCAGACAAATTTATATCAATGCAGATAATAATTATGCTTTACAATTTGCGTTTGATTATTTCTTAAATACCTACTGTGCAAACGGTGTTACAGATATTGCTAATGATATAAACTATTTATCATCTAACACCCTTAAAACTATTACACTTGCTGATGTAGATATTAACGAATACAGAATCGTATATCCCGAAACTGCTACTGTTTTAGAGGTTGATGCTGCAGAATATCTTGCTGCTAATATCGTTAAAGCAACAGGAAAAGCTCCCATGACTATCGTTAACGATTCTTCTGCTTCAGAAGGCTATGAAATTTTAATTGGTCATACAAACCGTACTGATGGAGCTGATTATGCAGCTACCGCAGAAGCAACAGTAGATAACAGCTATACAATAACTGTAGAGGAAAACAGAACTATCATTACAGGCGGAACAAACTCTGCAATTAATGCCGGTGTTATTGATTTCACAGGTAAGCTTTTAACAGGTTCATGCGCTGTAGGTACATACGAAGGTGTATATGACGGAAGCTTTTCTCTTACAAACGGTTTCAAGCTTACTTGGTCTGATGAATTTAACAGTACAGCTTTAAGCGCCACATGGAAATTATTGGAATTGAATTACGAAACCGCAGCCGGTGGTAAAGTTGTATGGGATAATAGTGCTGCTGTAGTTGAAAATGGTGCATTAAAGGCTACTGTTAGTAAAATTGGCGGAACAAATGATTGTACAGGTATTTCTCTTGATACCGCAAGCAATAAGCTTATAAAATATGGATATTTTGAAGCAAGAATTAAATCATTTGATGAAGCCGGTTATATGAACGGTTTCTGGGGAAGCACCATAGGCGAAAAGGCTAACTTTATAGATGGCAAAGCCGGTACATATTACGGTGAGTTTGATATTCTTGAAATGTATTCAACTCCTAATGAGATAAGACCTAATCTGCATAACCATTGTGTGGGTGAGGCAACTTCTAAAAATTATCTCCAGGGAGAAGATTCGATAACATTAATCAAACCGTATACCACAGTTAAAGATATGGGCTCTAAGTTCCACAACTTTGCTATGGAATGGACGGATGATTATATCTATTTCTATCTTGATGGTGTTAAATACTATTCATTTGATTGCACAGCGCTTTCAGAATATGAAGTATTTGATATGGTAACAAGAATCAGATTAACATTCAGCGCCGGAAAATATGTTACACCTACTGCAGATTCCGATGAGGCATTTGTTGACTGGGTAAGAGTATGGCAAAAAGATGAAGCAGGATATGTTGTTAAATAATTAATTCTGCAATATGAAAATGTTATAAATTAAGTCTACCAAGGCGGTGGGAAACTGCCGTCTTGGCAGATTATCCAAGTCAATAAGTTTATTGTTGGTTTGGATAATCTTAAATTATAAAAAAGAGGTTATAAAATGTTTGGCAAAAAGTACAATGATTTTTTAAAACTTGTGGTTTACCAGGTATATCCAAGAAGCTTTAAGGATACTAATTCAGACGGTATAGGTGATTTGCGAGGAATCATTGAAAAGCTTGACTATTTAAAAGAGCTTGGTATTAATGCAATTTGGATATGTCCATGCTTCAAAAGCCCTCAGGTTGATAACGGATATGATATTTCGGATTATTGTGATATTCAGCCTGAACTTGGCAATATGGATGATATTAAGGAGCTTATTGAAAAGGCTCATAAACTTGGAATTAAGATTTTAATGGATTTGGTAGCTAATCATACCTCAAGTGAGCATAAATGGTTTAAGGAGTCTAAAAAATCAAAGGACAATCCATATAGCGATTACTATTATTGGTTTGATGAGCCACAGGCCACCTATGGTTCTATTTGGGGCGGAAGCGCATGGGAATTTTGTGAAGAAAGACAACAGTATTATTTGCACCGCTATCATACTACAATGCCTGACCTCAACTGGACAAATCCAAAGGTAAGAAAAGAAATTTATGATGTTGTTGATTTTTGGTCTGGGCTTGGTGTAGACGGCTTTAGATGTGATGTTATAACCGAAATCTCAAAAGATTTTTCAAAAAATCAAATGGGAATGGGTCCGCATATCCATGAGTATATAAATGGGCTTTTCGGCAGACCCGAGGCAGAGCATTTATTTACTGTTGGTGAATGTTGGGTATGGAGCAAGGAAGAATACTGTAAGCTTACCAAAGAGGAAAGAAAAGAGCTTTCTACAATGTTCCAGTTTGAGCATATATTATTCGGTAAGAAAAAGGGTGGATATATGCCTGAGCCTCAAAGCCTGACTGCTCTTAGGGATATTTTAATCCGCTGGCAAGAGGTTTCGTATGAAAATGATTTGCTTTATCCTTTGTTTACAGATAATCATGATCAGCCTAGTTTTATCTCACGTGTTGGCGATTATAAAAATAAACGCTATGAGTTAGCAACCTGTATTGCCACTATGTTCTATACATTAAGGGGAATTCCGTTTCTCTTTCAGGGTCAGGAATTTGGCACAATTTCACCCCATTATGACAGTATAGATGATTTTAGAGATGTATCTGCCATAAATTATTATAATTATAATAAGGATGAATTAGGTGAAAAAACAATTTTAGAGCATCTCAATTTCGGTAGCCGTGATAATGCAAGGCGTCCCGTTGCATGGGATGACAGTGAGTTTAATGGTTTTTCAGATGTTGCTCCTTGGATTCCGCTTAACAGTAATTATAAAGAAATTAACCTTAAAAAAGACCGTGAGAGCAAAAAATCAATATTTGAGTTTTATAAATCACTTTTAAAACTGCGTAAGGAAAATGATGAAATTATCTATGGTGAGTTAAAGGTATTATCACAGCCTGAGGATGGATATTGGTTGTTTGAGCGTGAGCTTGGTGATAAAAAGATTGTTGTTTGTTGCAATTTTGAGAATGAAAACAAGATAACACTTCCTTATAATAGCGCCAATCTTTTGATTACAAATAATTTGGAGAGAAAAGATGCTTCTTGCGATTATTCTGCATACGAGGTAGCAATTTACAGAATATAAAGGAGAAAGGCAGTTATGATTGTTGATAAAAGTACAGTAATACAGGGTAAAAAGCTTTGGGAAACGCCTGCGGGACCATTAAAAGAATTAAAGCCTATCTGTCGTAAGCTTGCGGCAGAGGGTAGCGTTATGCTGAAAAATGATGGTGTATTACCTTTGGGTAAAGGTCAAAAGGTAGCTGTTTTCGGCAGAACACAGGAAACCTATATAAAAAGCGGAACAGGTTCAGGTGGTTTGGTAAGGGTTGAAAAAGTGCCTTGTATCTTGGATTCATTGCGTGAAAACGGTGTGTTCGAAATTGATGAGGAATTAGTTAAGGTTTATAAAGATTGGATAGAAAAAAATCCTTATGATAACGGTCATGGTTGGGCAACCGAGCCTTGGTCACAGGTTGAAATGCCGCTAAGTGAAGAGCTTGTAAAATCCGCAAAGGAACGTTCCGATGCAGCTTTAATTATAATCGGAAGAACTGCCGGTGAGGATAAGGATAATTCCTATACGGAAGGAGCTTATTGCCTTTCTGCTGCTGAAACCGATATGATTAAAAAGGTTACGGCAGAATTTAAACATACTGTGGTAGTGCTGAATGTGGGCAATATTATTGATTTATCTTTTATGGATACTTGCAATGTTTCGGCTCTTCTTTATGTTTGGCAGGGCGGTGAAGAGGGCGCAAATGCTCTTGCTGATATTTTGGGCGGTAAGATTAGCCCATGCGGCAAGCTTCCTGATACACAGGCCAAAAACGCTGATGATTATCCGTATTTTAATAATTTCGGGGATAAGAATGAAAGTGTTTATGTAGAAGATATTTATGTTGGTTACAGATATTTTGAAACCTTTGCAAAAGAAAAGGTGCGTTATCCGTTTGGTTTTGGTCTTACGTATACTAAGTTCCAAACCGAATATAAAGCGGTAGAAGAAAATAATCAAATTAAAGTTACTGCTAAGGTTAAGAATATAGGAAACTTTGCTTCCCGTGAAGTAGTACAGGTTTATTTTGGTGCGCCCTGCGGAAAGTTAGGCACTCCTTCAAAACAGCTTGTTGCTTACAAGAAAACAAAGGTATTAAATCCAAATGAAACGCAAATTTTAGAAATTGCTTTTGATATTAAGTCAATGGCTTCTTATGATGATAGCGGTGCTACAGGTAATGAATTTTGCTATGTTTTAGAGTGTGGAGACTATAAGGTATATTGCGGTACTGATATTAGAAGCAGTGAATGTGTATTTACATATAACATCAAAGAAACTATTGTTATACAAAAGCTTGAGCAAATAATGCCTCCTGAAAAAGAGTTTGAACGATTTAAAGCTTCTTTGGATGTTGATGGTAACAGGGTATTAACCAAAGCATTGGCTCCTATTCGGAAATTTGATCTTGATAAGCGTATAGCAGAGCGTAGACCCGCTGAAATCCCATATACAGGTGATAAAGGAATTAAACTTATAGATGTTGCAGATGGTAAAAATACTCTAAAAGAATTTATTGCTCAGTTGAGTGATAATGATTTGGCGGCTATTGTTAATGGCGAAGGCATGAACAGCCCAAAAGTAACCGTTGGCACAGGAGGCGCATTTGGCGGTGTTACCGAACCACTCTTAGATTTCGGAATACCGGTTTGCTGTGTTACCGATGGTCCATCAGGTATCAGAATAGGCGGGGATTTAAAGAGTACATCTCTTCCTAATGGTTATGTTTTTGCATCAAGCTTTGATGATGAGCTTGCAGAGTTGATTTTTGAGCTTGAGGGAATTGAGCTTTTTGCATACAATATTGATGCACTTTTGGGACCCGGTATGAATATACACAGGCATCCTTTATGCGGCAGAAATTTTGAATATTTTTCAGAAGATCCGCTTCTTTCGGGTAAAATAGCAGCCGCCCAAAGCCGTGGTATTGCAAAATCGGGTTGCACAACAACAATAAAACATTTTAGTTGTAATAATCAGGAATTTGGAAGAACATCATGTAATGCAGTGGTATCGGAAAGAGCACTTAGAGAAATATATCTTAAAGGCTATGAAATAGCGGTGAAAGAGGGCAATGCAACAGCTATTATGACCTCTTACAATCCTATAAATAATTATTGGAGTGCATCGAACTATGACCTCACAACAACTGTGCTTAGAGGTGAGTGGGGATATAAAGGCTTTGTTATGACCGATTGGTGGGCATTGTGTAACTGCAAAGACCAACCCGGAACAAAAGAAAATCTTAAAGCTATGGTAAGAGCCCATAATGATATTTATATGGTTTGGGGTAATGTTGAAGAAAAGCCTCATAATCTTTTCAAAGGTATTGAGGAAGGATATGTTACAAGAGGTGACCTGCAGTTCTGTGCGGAAAATTTACTTACATATATTCTTAAATCTCCAACCTTTAAAAAGTTTGTTCTCGGTGGTTGTAAAAAACCTGATTTTGCAACTATTGATGAATCAAGTTTGGAAACGGTATCGGTTCTCGAAAATATAGTTTCGGGTAATGAATATGAATTAAATTATAACCCTGATAAAAAATGCACCTTCGTATTTGAAACAGAGGGTACATCTAACACACTTGCTCAGTATCCCGTTACCATGATAGTTGCAAATTATCCATGTATTTCATTATCGGTCAGCGGTAGCGATTCCGGTAGATTTATCAGGCAGTTCAAGCTTAGCGGAAGAAGTTATGTTTTCCGTTTTGAATTTCCCGAAAATGTTAAGGTTAAGAAATTTATTATTAAGCAGTAAGTTTTTTACGGTATAGGAGTTATTTATGGAATATAATCGTTTTAAATGGAAAACAAACAGTAAGGCAAATAGTGAAAATATTTTGGTTTCGGAAAATGCAAGATTTACCATTTTAACCGATAGGCTTATCAGATTGGAATATGATTTGTCCGGGGAGTTTAATGATAAGCCATCTCAGTTTGCTTTTAATAGAAATTTCCCTAAAACCGAATATTCTGTTTTAAAAAATGATTTTTTGATTATTGAAACTGAATTTTTAAAACTCAAATATGTGCCTGATAGTATTTTCAATGAAGATACTATCTCCATTGAGCTTAAAAAATACGGTAATGAGTGGAAATGGGGAACTACCACAGAGCAACTCAAAGGCACAGCTTGCACCTTAGATAAAGCTAACGGTGAAATTGAGCTTGAAGATGGTGTTTGTTCAAGAAACGGATATACCGTTGTTGATGATAGTAAAAGCTATCTTTTAACGGAAAATGGATGGTTCGAAAAAAGAAAAGACGATGTAATTGATTTTTACTTTTTTGGTTATGGACATGATTATCTTACCTGCATTAAAGATTTTTATCGTTTAACAGGTGAACCTCCAATGCTTCCCGATTATGCTTTTGGTAACTGGTGGAGTAGATATTATACCTATACTCAAGAGGAATACTGCAATTTAATGGAAAAATTCAAAGATGAGAATATTCCTTTTTCTGTGGCTGTTATTGATATGGATTGGCATACCGTTCAAACACCCCCGGAAAGCCGCATTGAAGATCCTCGCTTCTGGAATGGTTGGACAGGATATTCATGGAATAAAGAATTATTTCCGGATTATAAAGCGTTTTTGGCTTATTTGAGAAAAAGAGGTCTAAAAACATCCCTTAATTTGCATCCTTCAAACGGAGTAGGCTTCCAAGAGGATATGTATGAAGAAATGGCAAAGGCTTGCGGAATAGACCCTAAAAGCCGTAAGCTCATTAAATTAGATTTGCTAAATCCTGATTTTATGGAAAAGTATTTCGATATTCTGCATCATCCCTATGAAGATGATGGTGTTGATTTTTGGTGGATGGATTGGCAACAGGGTGATGATTATTGGTGGGTACATGATGAAGAACATCCCAAATCTAATTTAGAGGGGATTACTCCTCTTTGGATATTAAATCATTTGCATATTCTTGATATAATGCGCAACGGTAAAAGACCTATGTTCTTTTCGCGTTATGCCGGTATGGGCTCACACCGTTATCCTGTCGGTTTTTCAGGAGATACAGTAACAACCTGGGAATCCTTGGATTTTCAGCCCTATTTTACAGCTAATGCCTCAAATGCGGGTTATTGTTGGTGGAGTCATGATATAGGCGGTCATATGTTGGGCTACCGTGACGATGAATTACAAATAAGATGGCTTCAATTAGGCGTTTTCTCGCCTATAAACCGTCTTCATTCAACCAAGGATATTTTTGCAGGAAAAGAACCTTGGAATTTAAGGAAAGACTGTGAATTAATATATAAAGATTGGCTTCGTTTCAGGCATAAGCTGTTCCCGTATTTATATACAATGAACTATTGCACATATAATGAGCTTAGACCGTTGGTACTGCCTATGTACTATTATTATCCCGAATGTGATAATGCCTATAAGTTCAGAAATCAGTATTTCTTTGGAAGTGAGTTTTTCGTAGCTCCGATAACATCACCTAACGATAAAAATTCGGCACTTGGAAGTGTTGATGTCTGGTTCCCGAAAGGCAAATGGTTTGATTTCTTCAGCGGATTATGCTATAGCGGAAATCAAACCTTAAAGGTACATAGAAATCTTGAAGAATACCCTGTATTTGCTAAAGCAGGCGCTATAATTCCTACTGCAAGTATGGTAGATGATAACAGGCTTGGTAATAAAGAGGATATGACCGTTTATGTTTTTGCAGGGGCAGATAATACCTTTAATCTTTACGAAGATGATGGAGACGGAAATGCATTCAAAAACGGAGAATTTGTTACAACCGAATTTAACCTTGTTTGGGGCGAAAAAGCGATATTTACCATAAACTCTGCAAATGGAAACACTGCTATAATACCTTCAAAAAGAAATTGGAATATCAAGCTTCGTGGATTTGCAAAAGAAATTGAAGTTAAGGTTAAAATCCAAGGTGAAGAGGTGCCTTGCACAACAGTTTACGATTTAAAATCCAATACAACATCCTTGATTTTAAACAATATATCTGTGAAAAGTGAAATATCCGTTGAAGTTACAGGTGAAAAAATCATAACCGATAACGCAAACGCAATGGATAGATTGTACGATATACTTCTTCATTCACAGATGGATTATAATACTAAATCGGGATTGTGGTATGCTTTTAAAGGAGAAAATAATCTCCTTTATAAAGCTTGCCCGCAAAAAGAATATAGCGTAATTCTTAGCGCAGCAGAGGAAATGAGAAAGCTTTTAAGTTTTATGTAAAAGGATTGACTTGAAATGATTAAAATAGGTCAAATAGGCATTGGTCATAATCACGGTGAAGCAAAAATGCTCTCGGTTAGAAAATTTCCGGAATTATTTGAGGTTGTAGGCTTTGCCGAAGAAAACGAAGAATGGATAAAAAAGCGTGGTAATTTAAGAGGTTATGAGGGACTAAAACGGTATTCGGTAGATGAGCTGATTGATAAATGCGATGCTTTGCTTATTGAAACCGATGTATGGGATTTAACAAAAATCGCACAAAAATGTGTTGATGCCGGTAAACACGTACATATCGATAAACCGGGTAGCGGTAGTTTAGCGGAGTATAAAACAATGCTTGATACCGCAAAGGATAAAAATCTTATCGTTCAGCTTGCATATATGTACCGTTATAATCCCGCCATTCAAAAAACATTTGAGCTTATAAAGAACGGTGACCTTGGTGAAATTTATTCAATTAATGCTGAAATGAGTACATTTCATTCGCCTAAATACAGAAAATGGCTTACCAATTTTGGTGGAGGAATAATGTATATTTTAGGCTGTCACCTTATTGATCTTATTGTTTATATGATGGGCAAGCCTCAAAAAATACATAGCTTCTTAAAGCATACAAAGCTTGACGGTATAGAGGTTGATGATAATAACTTAGCTGTTATGGAATATGAAAAGGCACTCGCTCGGGTTTTTGTTTCGTCGGTTGAGGTTAATGGCTTTGGCAGACGGCAGTTTATGGTTTCCGGCAGTAAAGGTACCGTTAATATTTGCCCCATAGAGCGTCCGCTCACTATGACCTATTCTGATACTAAAATAGCAGATACCGCTTATGAGGATAGAAAGATATTTATTCCATTTGAAGATAACACGGCATCAGGTCGATATGACGAAATGATAAAGGATTTTTACAGCTATATTGCGGGTGAAAAAGAAAATCCTTTTACATACGAACATGAATATAATGTTCAATCAGTTTTGGATGAGGTTGTAGGCGGTGTGAAATTCTATGGCAAAAATATTGATTAAAAATGGTCGTGTTTGGGATGGTGAAAGCTTTTTCTTTGCAGATGTTTTAACAAACGATAGGCTAATTGAAAAAATCACACCAAATATAACTGATAGTGCTGATTACATTTTTGATGCTAAGGGAAAAATTGTATCAGCAGGACTGGTGGATATTCATGTTCATCTGAAAGGTTTAGCGTCTCCGATTTTTGGTGTTGGAGCTGAAATTTCAAGCTTCCCGTTTGGTGTAACGGCTGTTAACGATGCCGGTAGTACACGGGGAGATCGTGCTTTGCTTGATTATTTATCGGTTAAGAATACGGTTTTTGTTTGCGCCGGTATAAAACAAAATCACGCAAATTTTGAGGCTGCCGAAACGGGTCTTGCAAAATATGGTGATAAGGCAATCGGAATAAAGGTTTATTTTGATAAAAGTGAAAATGTGTGCGATATAATTCCGATTAAAGAAATTTGTGCTTTTGCTAAAAATAAGAATTTAAAGGTTATGGTGCATTGTACTTTATCTCCCACTACAATGGTGGATATTGTTAATGCTTTGTCTGAAGGCGATATTTTAACCCATGTTTTTCACGGAGGAGATAATTCCTGCTTGGATAACAATTTTGAGGCATTAAAGATTGCTAAAGATAAAGGTGTTATTTTGGATTTGGGGTTAGCAGGCAATGTACATACAGACTTTTTAAATTTCAAAAAATCGATTGAAGCGGGATTTTTGCCTGATGTTATTAGTACCGATATTACCTGCAAAAGCGCTTTTATACGAGGCGGCAGATATGGTATGACAATGTGTATGAGTATTGCAAAGCACCTCGGAATGAGTGATGAAGAAATATTTAAAAGGGTAACCTCCTTGGCGGCCAAAGCATTGGATAAAGGTTCAGAATGGGGTTATTTAAAGGTTGGAAGGACGGCTGATTTGGCGGTGTTTGATTATACAAATGAGCCGTTTGATTTAACCGATAAAGCAGGAAATCAAGTTAAAAATAACTTGGGGTATAAATGTATTTTAACCGTTTCAGACGGTCAAATAATATATAAAAATTAAAGGAGAAATTGATATGAGTAAAGTTGCATTTATTACAGGAGCCGGCGGATATATTGGAAGTGAAACTGCCCTTACACTTGCAAAACAGGGGATAAAGGTTGCAGTTTGTGATATAAATTCCGAATCTACCGAAAGAACCGTTAAAAGAATTGAAGAAATTGGCGGAGAAGCTAAAGGTTATGTTTTTGATATAACCGATTCTAAAGATGTTGACAGAGTGGTAGATGAGATTGTAAAAGATTTTGGCAGACTTGATATTATGGTGCATATTGCAGGCGGAAGTGCCAGAATTGCGGGTCCAAAAGCTAAGTATGTTCCGCTTGTAGAGCAGGAAGATTATGTAATTGATAGTGTTTTAAAGGTTAATTTGTATGGCGCTCTTTGGGCAAGCCGTGCCGCTGCAAGAGTTATGATTAAGCAGGGCGAGGGTGGCAAAATCATTAACTTCTCTTCGGCGGTAGCATTTAACGGTCTTGTGGGTTCGGTTGATTATGCCGCATCTAAGGGCGGTGTTATATCGCTCACAAAGGCTCTAGCAAAAGAACTTGGACCTTATAAAATCAATGTAAACAGTGTAGCTCCCGGAATTGTTATGCGTCCTGAAGAATCAGGTGGAAGCGATAGAGCAGTTAATACAAATTATCTTGGAATTAAATGCGTGCCGCAAGACCTTGCAAATATGGTTGAATTTTTAGTATCAGATAAATCTAATTTCATTACAGGTCAAACCTATGTTGTAGATGGCGGAAGAGGTTTGGGAATGAAAGGAAGCAATTAATTATGAAAGCAATGCTTGTAGATGAAAACAAAAATCTTGTTTGGTCTGATGTGGATGACCCTATAATTAAAGTCGATGAAGTTTTAGTTAAAATTCATGCAGCGGCTCTTAATCGTGCCGATTTACTTCAAAGACAGGGTAAATATCCATCACCTGCAGGCTGTCCTGAATGGATGGGTCTTGAAATTGCAGGTGAGATTGTAGAAATCGGTAAAGATGTAACCGATTGGGAAATAGGAGATAAGGTTTGTGCCCTCTTGGGTGGCGGAGGCTATGCCGAATATGTAGCAGTTAAGTATGATATGCTTATGCCCATTCCAAAAGGACTTTCAATGGAAGAAGCATCTGCTTTGCCTGAGGCTTATGCAACATCTTATCTTAATTTGTTCATTGAAGGTCATCTGAAAGAGGGACAAACCGCATTTATTCCTGCCGGGGCAAGTGGTTTGGCAAGCGTTGCAATACCTATGGCAAAGGCATTTGGCGCAAAAGTTATAACCTCTGTACTTTCTGATGAAATAGCAGAAAAAATAAAACCTCTTGGTGCTGATGTAATTATTAATTCTACTACACAGTCGGTTGAGGATATTCTTAAAGCAGAGGAAGAAAACGGCACACCCGTAAGCGTTTCTATGGATTGCCTTTGCGGTGAAACATTAGGCAAAAGCTTACCGTTTATGTCGAGAGGTGGTTATTGGATAGTTATTTCCACCCTTGCAGGTATTGAAACCACCGTACAACTTCGTCCTTTGCTTACAAAAGGCTTACATTTAGTGGGTTCAATGCTCAGAAACCGCACACCCCAATTTAAGGCATATATTTTATCTGAGCTTGTTGAAAAGGTTTGGCCTAAAATAGAAAGCGGTGCAATAAAGCCATCTATATATAAGGTTTTACCTATGGCTCAGGCAGAAGATGCTCACGCAATTTTAGAGCGTGGGGAGAATGTAGGTAAAGTGGTATTGAAGGTAGTATAATGAAAAACAGCACAAAAACAATACTTTTATCCTTGCTTGTAATGGCACTTTGGGGCTCGCTTTTCCCAATGGTGAAATTGGGCTATAAGGCTTTTGAAATAAGCTCAAAATCTGTTCCGGATATTTTAATGTTTGCAAGCTATAGATTTATTATAAGCGGTCTTGTGGTATCGGCGTTTTGTCTTATAAAAAAGGAAAAAATTGCAACACCAAAAGCTAAGAGTATATTAAATATAGTAATAATGGGACTTTTTTCTATTGTATTGCATTATGCCTGTACATACATAGGTCTCAGCACAACTGATAGCTCCAAAACTGCATTAATAAAGCAGTTGGGTGCGCTTATATATGTTTGTTTTGCTTTTCTTTTCTTTAAAAATGAAAAATTCAGCATATTAAAAATAGTTGGCGCAATTATAGGCTTTGGTGGAATAGTTGCGATAAATTACAATCCAAACGGTATAATCTTTGCAATAGGTGATATTCTTATAATAGGTGCGTCTGTTTGTACCGTTGTGGCAAATGTTATAAGTAAAAAATCGGTGCAGGGAAGCTCGCCATATTGGATAACGGGTATATCACAGTTTTTTGGCGGTATAGTGCTGTTTGTTGCAGCTGTTATTATGGGTGGAAAATTCCTCGAATTCAACCTTACTGCAGCATTGATTTTTACTTATATTTGTATTGCTTCTATCTGCTCATATACATTGTGGTATTATGTTCTTAAAAACAATAGCCTTTCAAAAATGTTTATAATTAAGTTCGCAGAGCCTTTGTTTGCTTGCGTTTTTGGAGCGCTTATTTTAGGAGAAAATATTTTTAAATGGCAGTATTTCATAGCCTTTTTACTAATATCCTTTGGTATTGTTTTGGGGAATAAAAGCGATAAAATCAAAGCAGATAAAGATAGCTGATATTTATATCTTAAAGAGCCTGACTTACTTTTTGGTAGGTCAGGCTCTTGCAGGTTACATATAAGGCAGGACTTCCACGTGCTATTATTGCTGATACCCAGGTTCTCGCAAATGCTCCCATTGATATGATTAAGGCAGGTCTTTGAAATTACGACTTTGAAATTAGTTAATATTTTGAGTTGTTGTCAAAAATAAAAAGCGCAAACCCTGTATAAATACAGGGTTTGCGCTTGGTGACCCATCGGGGATTCGAACCCCGGACACCTTGATTAAAAGTCAAGTGCTCTACCGTCTGAGCTAATGGATCAAAATTAAACAGCTTAATTATTATACCAACGACTTCCTCTATTGTCAAGCAAAACCTTGATTTTTATTCAAAAAAATTTAATTTTGTTCTTTATTGGAAAATTTACTCAATATAATAGGTAATATTTGTGCAAAAAACTATATATTGGGGTAAATAGAAATATTTATCACTTAATTTGTGATAAAATCTTGACAAAATATAAAAAAAGCTATATAATCATTTAGACGAATTATGTTTAAAAACATAAGATTTATATTTTTGGAGGAAATTAATATGATTAGTGCCGGCGATTTCAGAAATGGTGTCACCTTTGAAGAGGATGGAAACGTTCTTCAGGTTGTAGAGTTTCAGCATGTTAAACCCGGTAAAGGTGCTGCATTTGTAAGAACCAAGGTTAGAAATGTTATTACCGGTTCTGTTGTTGAAAAGAGCTATAACCCAACTGCAAAGTTCCCAACAGCTTATGTTGAGCGTAAGGATATGGAGTATTCTTACAGTGATGGTGATCTCTATTACTTTATGGATCAGGAAACTTATGAGCTTGTTCCGATCAACGCAAGTGAGCTTGATGATAACTTCAAGTTTGTTAAGGAAAATATGATTTGTAAGATTTTGTCTTACAAGGGTAATGTTTTTGGTGTTGAACCCCCAACATTTGTTGAGCTTCAGGTTACTCAAACCGATCCCGGTTTTGCAGGTAACACTGCTACAAATGCTACCAAGCCTGCAACTTTGGAAACCGGTTGCGAAATTCGTGTTCCGCTTTTCATTAATGAAGGCGATATGATTCGTATCGATACCCGCACAGGCGAGTATATGGAACGTGCATAATTTTTAGGAGGTATTTTACAATGAATATTGCTGAAAAGGTTGCTTATATTAAAGGTCTTGCTGAAGGTCTTGGTCTTGAAGATGCTACAAAAGAAGGAAAAATCCTTGCAGCTATCATTGATGTTCTTGATGATATAGCTGCTGAGATTGATGATGTTGAAGATGTTGTTGCAGATATGGCTGATCAGGTTGATGCTGTAGATGAGGATCTTGCTTCTATTGAAGAGCTTATTTATGACGATGAAGATGATTGCGATTGTTGTGATTGCGACTGCGATGATGACGATGTTTATGAGGTTGAATGTCCTTCTTGTAACGATGTAATTTATCTTGATGCTGATATGCTTGCAGAGGGTGGAATTGCTTGTCCTAATTGCGGTGAAAATCTTGAATTTGATTTTGACTGCTGTGATGATGATTGCTGCTGCGGCTGCGAAGACCACGAAGATTAATATTTAAAATATGGCGGGTGCGTTCCCGTCACACAAGGTCGCACCTGCCTTTTGGTTGTGTGTGACCTTTTTTGATTTTTGAAAGGCTTTTTATAATGAAAAAGAAACTTTTTATAATTATACTACTGCTTGCAATATTTGCGGTGGGTGTGTATTTTGCTGTAACGGATGCATATATAAAATATGAAAGTGTAATATTTGATATACTTAATCCTGAAAATAAAAGTAATGGATTTATGAAGTTTATGACCGATGCAGGTGAAGCATCTTCAATTATTACAATAATAATTGTTTTGCTTGCGATTCCGCAAACAAGGCTTAAAGTTGGTCTTCCTTCAGGACTTATTGCTTTGTTTTCAAGAATAGTTAACACTGTTATAAAGTCAATAATTGCTCGCCAACGTCCTGTTGATAAGCTTCTTATTGTGGGTGAGTATAGCTTCCCAAGTGGTCATTCTATGAATGGTGCTGCATTTTTTATTGGATTAATGTTGCTTATTTTGCGGCTTTGCAAAACAAAACAAGAAAAAATTATTATTTGCATTTTATTTATTTCAATAACATTTATTATTGGGGTTTCCCGTTTGTATTTTAAGGTTCATTATATAAGTGATGTTATTAGTGGTTGGTGCTTGGGTACCGTAATTGCTATATTGGGAAATGAAATTTATGGTTTTTTATTAAACAGAGGTAAAAATGGAACAGGTAAAATTGGAGTTTAAGTATGAATTTTGTGATAGTGTAACTGCGTTCCCTGTAATTATTGTTGCGGCAGGATCTTCTACAAGAATGAAGGGGATTAATAAACAACTTTTTAGTTTGTGCGGTATGCCTGTAATAGTTCGTACATTGATGCAGTTTGACGATTCACCTTTTGTATCACGGATAATTTTGGTTGTTAGAAAAGAGGATGTTCTTTCTATGCAACAGCTGATATCTGAATACAAAATTGATAAATTAACAGATATTGTTGAAGGCGGAGCTGATAGGCACGCTTCCGTAATCAATGGAATATCACGTTTAAAGTCTGAAGAAGAAAAGGTTATGATTCATGATGGTGCCCGTCCTCTTGTTGATAATTTTGTAATCGGTAATGTTGCATTAGCTTTGGAATCTTGCGATGCAGTTATTTGCGGAACAAAAATTGTTGACACGGTTAAAAGAGCCGATGAAAATGGCAATATTATTGAAACGGTAGATCGCAATGGTTTGTTTTCTGTCCAAACTCCTCAGGGTATAAATGTTAAAGAGTATTTAAAGATATGTGATACTCTTTCGGATTTATCTCTTTTTACCGATGATGCAGGTATTTTTGAAGCGGCTTCAATGCCGGTAAAAATTGTTACGGGAAGCCCTAAAAATGTTAAAATAACCACTCCGGATGATATTCGTTTGGCTGAACTGTATTTAAAGGGGGAAGAGCTTTGAGAATAGGTCATGGTTATGATGTACATCGTCTTGTAAAGGAGCGAAAGCTTATACTTGGCGGTGTTGAAATTCCTTATGAATTAGGTCTTTTGGGTCATTCTGATGCTGATGTTTTATTGCATGCTATATGTGATAGTTTGCTTGGTGCAGCAGCTTTAGGTGATATAGGAAAGCATTTTCCTGATAACGATAATAACTATAAAGGGATTGATAGTCGTATATTATTGCGTAAAACTGCCGAATTAATATCTGCAAAAGGTTTTAAGATTTCCAATATAGATGTAACTGTTATAGCTCAAAAACCTAAGCTTGCCACTTTTATCGAACAAATGCGTAAAAATATATCAAATGACCTTGGTTTAGATTGTGGAATGGTAAATGTAAAGGCAACTACCGAAGAAAAACTTGGGTTTACAGGTTCGGGTGAGGGGATAGCCTGTCACGCTGTTTGTTTGCTGGATGAATAATTTTAATACAAGCATCATATTCATTCTTTAAGGAGGTATGTTATGAGCTTGTATTTCACCTTGACTCGGCGTAAAATATGTTTTATTTCACTAACCTTTATTATTATATGTATGGTTTCAGCAGAATTTTTTCATATTTATGCTTATGAGATTGACGGTTCTTCGGCAGAAGCAAGAGCTGATTTTGCTAAAGAAATTGGTTGTGATATAAACGATAAGAAAAATTATTCTTCTCGTACTATAACAATACCGCAAGAGTTCTCAAAGTTATATGATGGATATAATAAATTACAGCTTGAAGCAGGTTTTGATTTATCATCATACAAAGGATGTGAAGTTTTGGTTTACACATATCCTTCGGTAAAATATGACGGCTTGAATGGGGAAACACAGCTTAATTTATTGGTATATCGTGGAAGAGTTATCGGAGGTGATATTTCCGAAACCTCAATTGGCGGAAAAATGCTTCCGTTGTATTTTGAATAAAACGGAGTAAAAATGGAAAAACAAAGATTAGATAAATTTATTTCTTCTCAACTTAATATGACAAGAAGCGAAGCTCGTTCAGCAATCAGAACCGGTAAAGTAACTGTTAATGGCCTATATTGCCGTGATTCAGGACTTGCAGTAAATACTCAAGCTGATATTATTTGTTTTGAAGGAACGGAAATTGAATATAAAAAGTATATATATATAATGATTAATAAACCAAAGGGTGTTCTTTCTGCATCTAATGATAAAACCCGTCAAACGGTTGTTGATTTAGTTCCTGATGATCTTAAAAGGAATGGATTATTTCCTGTAGGTAGATTAGACCGTGATACAACAGGACTTTTAATAATTACGGATGATGGTGCTTTTGCGCATGATATAATCTCACCTAAAAAGTTTATACCCAAATCCTATATAGCTACCCTTGATGGTACTGTTACTAAAGATATGGTTGAGATTTTTCGCAAAGGTGTAATTTTGGCAGATGGTACAAAATGCAAACCTGCAATTCTTGAGCCCATTGAAGAAAATCGGGCAAGACTTATATTATTTGAAGGAAAGTATCACGAGGTTAAAAGAATGTTTGGTACGGTTAATCTTGGGGTTAATGAATTACACCGTGAATCAATCGGTGAATTACATCTTCCGGAAGATCTTGGGAGCGGGGAATGTGTCGAAATGAACAAAAAATTGCTTATTTTAGCGCAAAAATCGACTGCTTATACATTTTAACCAAAATGATTTTCATAACATTGGATAAATTAATTATAGTATTTTTCAAAAAGTTCTGTTATAATATATGGGAAATGTGATTGTTTCAATTTAGGAGGTTTCATAGTATGGCAAGCTTATCACTTCGCAATGTTTACAAAAGATATCCGGGCGGCGTAACAGCTGTTTCTGATTTCAATCTTGAAATCGCGGATAAGGAATTTATCATTCTTGTTGGACCTTCCGGTTGCGGTAAGTCCACAACACTAAGAATGGTTGCCGGTTTGGAAGAAATTTCTGATGGTGAAATTTACATCGGCGATCGTCTCGTTAACGATGTTGCTCCTAAGGATCGTGACATCGCAATGGTTTTCCAGAACTACGCACTTTATCCTCATATGACCGTGTTTGATAATATGGCGTTCGGTCTTAAATTGAGAAAGACTCCAAAGGACGAAATCAAGCGTCGTGTTGAAGAGGCTGCTCGCATCCTCGATATTTCTCACTTGCTTGAGCGTAAGCCTAAGGCTTTGTCCGGTGGTCAGCGTCAGCGTGTTGCTCTCGGTCGTGCAATCGTTCGTGAGCCTAAGGTATTCCTTCTTGACGAGCCGCTTTCTAACTTGGATGCTAAGCTTCGTGCACAGATGCGTACTGAGATTTCTAAGCTTCATCAGCGTTTGGGTACAACCTTTATTTACGTTACTCATGACCAGACTGAGGCTATGACAATGGGTACTCGTATCGTTGTTATGAAGAGTGGTCTTGTTCAGCAGGTTGATACACCTAACAATTTGTATCTCTATCCTTGCAATCTTTTTGTTGCCGGATTTATTGGTTCTCCTCAGATGAACTTTATCGATGCAAAGCTTCTTAAGGTTGGAGAAGATTTCGTTGTTGAGTTTGGTTCTGAAGATACCAAGACCCGTGCAGGCGTTAAGTATCAGATTAAATTACCCGCAAGCAAGAACGCTGATGGCGCTCTTAATGACTATGTTGGTAAGGAACTCATTATGGGTATTCGTCCGGAGAATGTTCATAACGAAGCTGATCTTATTGCCGCTAACCCCGACGGTATTGTTGAGGCAGACGTTGAAGTAACTGAGCTTATGGGTGCTGAGACCTATCTTTACATGAACTGTGAAGGTCAGGCAATCAACGCACGTGTTGCTCCTACCAATACTGCACGTCCCGGTGACAAGATTACAATTGCATTTGAGACAGCTAAGATTCATCTTTTCGATAAGGATACTGAGCTTACCATTTGCAATTAATATTTAAAAAATTAAAAGAGCTATTAAAGACCGTATCTTTCGATACGGTCTTTTTTATTCTCTTGGATATAGAAAATAAAAAAGCATCTTCATAAGAGTCGTACTCTAAAGGATAGTAAAACAAATTACGAAACACCCATAGTTTTTTAAAACTGCGGGTGTTTTAAATATTCTCTTTGTTTTTTGGTCAAGTTATGGTATAATACAACTAACCGATAAATAAGAATTTGTCTACAAAAAGCCTATCAATAAGCGGATGTTAATATGCGTTGCTTGTGGCAACGGCTCTTTTGATATAGAATAGAGCCATCATAAACAAGGAGGCACAGATTATGCTAAATGAAAATATCAAAAGAATTAGAAAGTCAAAAGGTCTATCGCAAGAAGAACTTGCAATTAAACTGAACGTAG
>SVPW01000015.1 GCA_015065645.1 Oscillospiraceae bacterium
GCTTGTAGCCGCATTTTTGTTTTTTCAGCGACAGGTGCGGTGAAAAAACACATCATAAGCGAAAATCCGCTTATAATGCGGATTTTCAAGGGCACAGGGGTGGTATTGGCGGGGAGCGAGTGCAGTCAAAAAATTTTTAATTTTTTGCGAACGGAATCCCCGTCCAAGAGAGTGGAGACTTTGTCGACACTCTCAACGGCAGAACAAAAATTGTTCTGCCGTTAAATATTACCGTAAACTCTTGGATTACAAGAATTTAGTCAGGAGGTAATCGTTTTTAGGATGCTGCAAGCTTCTTCATACGAACGAGATCCTTAACATTTACTGTAGTCTGGGTATCGTTCTTCTGAGCAGCTGAAAGGCTCATACCTTCAAGCTTTTCAATTCCCAAAATGTGCTTTCTTATCATAACAATATCTGCCGCACCGCAACTTCCGTCACCGTCAAGGTCGCCACGAACCAAAGCATAAACGGTTGTTGTACCGCTTACTGCGTAACAACCTGTTCCTATTACGGCATTTGCCGAAAGAACTGTGGTTCCACGGTAAACTACTGCATTTGCAGGAAGACCGTTTGCTGCAAGGAATGCACTAACCTTGGTATTTTCTGCAGTTTCAGCTGTATAGCTTTCGGATGGAGCTTCGGTACCCAAACGAATATCATCAAGATAAACAGTACCTGTCTCACCAACTACAAAGTCAAAATCAAGGTAGGAATTAAAGGAGTTTGCAGGATTGGAAACCGCACCGCCGGTTGAGGTTTTAAGTGTACCCATATTAAATACATAGGTAGCAAAATCGCTCTTAGCGGGAACGGTAACGCTGATTGCACCGTCTAAGGTTGTTGCATAGTTATTACCAACCTTGAGCTGTAAAGTTTTAGCGGTGCTATCGGGGTTCTTAACCTTTACGGTAAGGTACTTGTATGTACCAAGTCTGTAAACCATTGTTGCATGCTTGAGTATCGGGCCTGCACCGTTATTTGCAACTGTTGTTGTAAGCTTGAGTGAAGAATTACCCTGTGCCTTAACAGCAGTATCAAACGAAATTGCAGCGCCTGTTTTAAGCACTTCCCAGGTAGCGGCAAAATCAGCTGTGTTACCGCTTCTGGTATCAACCCAAACGGTTGCATAATCGGCATTCATCCAATCGTTATCACCGATATGAGTAGAAGCAACCTTATCTGTACGGAAAGGTACTACCGGCATACCGTAGGAGTTTACAAGGTTTGCGTTCATATTGAATGAGCTGAAGCCATATGCTGCGGCAACAGGTGCGCTTACCATTGGTGAGTAAACCTCAATAGTATCCGCAGAGATTATTTTTGCATAAGCATTTACAAATACACGGTCAGCGCCCGCAATGGTAAAGCCATCAAGAACGGTATTGGTATTTCTCAAAGAAAGACCTGTTCCAACCTGATCCAAGGTAACATAAATCTTGTTGCCAACAACCTTCATGCTCTTATAAACAGCGGCATTATAACCTGCTGCGCCAACACCGCAGAAGCGGCTGAGTATTGCATTTGCAAAACGCTCGGCCACAGGCTCTTTAGAGCTTGGGTGGATAGGATCAAAGTCACGATCGGGGGGATTTTTATAGGTAAGAGGAATATCATAGGTGGTTATCTGAACCATTGATTCAGGATGAGCCGCCCATACATTTGACATAGACTCTGCAAGATTTGCAAGTACGGTGTCATAATCCTTCTGAGAGGTTCTTACTGTGCTGTAGTTATAAGGAGTGATATGTGCATAAAGGAAAGGCATTTCACCCTTTTCAAAGCCGAAAAGCGGTGCCCAATCTTCAGCAAGAGTTTTAAGAGCTTCCTCATAGAATACATTTTCACCGTTATCAAGAGCATACTTAACATTGCTTTCACCCTGATACCACATAACACCTGCAATGTTCATACCTGCAAGAGGAGCAAGCTTGGTATTATAAAGAGCTGTCATAAGATTCCAGTTTCCGGGAACCTTTAAGGTGGTTTCGGTCTTGTAAGCATTTCTGCCCTTTAATGTATTATAAACGGTATCATTATTATCAATGCTTTCTCTTGAAAGCCATGCTTCGATTACAGATGCACCCTTAGCGGCATTGATAAAGCCAACGGGAACATTAAGCTCTTCACGAAGCTTGAGTGCGGTATAATAGCCTATTGCCGAAACATACTTAACATTTGCGGCAACGCTGCCGTTTGTCCAATAAGCACCCTCAATATCATAAGCAGGTGTTACGGGCAATGTGCTTTCCTTACCACCGGGAATGGTAGGTTCAACGAATACACGCACATATTTATCAAGCGGAATAAGGCTCCAATCATAACCGGGAATGGTTTGACCGAGGAAAAATTCCATATTGGACTGACCTGCGGTTACCCACAGTTCACCGATCATAATATCGGCAATTTCTTTAGCAAGCTCACCGTCAACGGTTACCTTAATGGAGTAAACATCATAGCTACCCTTACGAGCTGCAAGTTTTACTTCCCAATCGCCGTTTACATCGGCTTTAGCGAATGCAGATTCAACAAGTGTGCCTGCCTTGTAAAGGTCTACCTTTACATCACTTCCTGCTCCTACTTGACCCCAGATGTTCATGGTCTTATTCTGCTGGAACATCATACCATCAGTAAACAATGTGGGCAGGGGTGAATTTTCGGCAACATCGGTAATATAAACATCCTGAACCTTAATGCGGTAGGTATCGGTATTACCGGGTTTTATATACAAACGCAGATAATTAATGCTTGAAAGGCTGAGTCCGTTATCAAAATTAGCTTCGGAAAGCTTTAAACGAATACTGGTCCAGCCTGAACGAAGACCCAATTTATCAACAGTCCAGCTTGCTTCCTGAACATCAGAGCCGCCTGAAGAGGTAAGCTCTAACTGACCGTCTGCAACAAGATTGCTTATATCATCGGGATTGGTCTGGTTTTCAACATAAACCTTTAAGGTGAGCCAAAGGGAATCCTTGGTTTTTGCAGAAAGGTCATGGTTGAAAGAATTGTTTTCGTATACAAAGTTGTTTCCGCTTATGGTCTTATCAACGGTAGTTGTAAGAATAGGCCAGCCTGCATCGGTATCGGGAGCAGCAGTTACAGCCTTTGCTCCAAGATAGATGTTATCAAAGCCTACAACACCCTCACCGATTTCGGTATTAAGAGAACTACCCTCAATAGTTACAAAGCTGAAGCGTGTGAAGTTTGTTTTATCAAAATTAATGCTATTGGTGCAGTCATCAAAGTTAACTGCCATTTTATACCAACCGGGTTTGCCGTCTATAGGAGTGGAAATTATCTTATCCAAAGCAAACAGCATACGAGCGCCGGTATCATCATCGGTATTAAAGAGTTTTACATAGATTGTGCTTCCGTAAGACTCCTGCATAGACTCCCAAAGGCCTACAGGGCCGAAGTACATATCCCATTTAAGGCTCTTATATGCGCTTATATCGGTAGCTGCATCAAGCTTAAAGTAGCTCTGACGGAATGCACCGTAATTTACATGGCGATAGGTGTATTTTTCAGATAAGGAACCCCAACCTAAAGAATCATCACCAATTTTGAAGCCGTTACCGCCTGTGTGAACAAAGCCTGTTGTGCCGTTCTCTGCGGTATCGCAATCGGAAAGAAGAAGATCCTCAGAAGCGGGCTCGTCATCGTCACCGCCTGCAGGGGGAGTTTCGGGGTCGGTGGTGGTTGTGGTACGAACAGCCTTAATGTTATCAAGACGCATAAAGCCATCATTTATGGTGGTATCTACTGCACCATCTGTGGTAGAGAAATAAAATCCGGAAAGCGATGTTGCGTCAAAGGTGCCAACCTCTGTATTAAATGTATCGATAGTAGCGGTAAAATGTACCCAATTTGAGTCTGTTGCACTCACTTCTGTTTTAAGTGTTGAGAAACGGTATACACGGTAACCGCCATTCGAAGATATAAGCTTAAGATAAAGAGAATTATCGGTCTTTACATACTTATTAACTATCTGCTCCCACATTGTACCCTCGGCACCGTTTGCCTTCTGGGTATAGAACATCATATCCCACTCAACGGTGGTATAATCGGAAATATCAAGAGCTGTGGGAAGAGTGTATGTACAGTTGCGGAATGCGCCGTAGTTTGTCTGGCGATGAAGTGCCGTAGTGGTTCCGTAACCGTTTTCATTGATACTAACGGGTGTGCCGCCAGTAACCGTCCAACCATCAGTGGTTTCGCAATCGGTAATAACCAAGGTTTCGGCAGTATCTTCTGCAAAAGAGGGTATTACCATGCATGAAAACAGCATAGCAAATACCAAAAAATATGCTAAAATGCGTTTTTTCATTTGAAAAATCTCCTCTTTAGGTGACAAACGGCAGTCTTTCAACTGCCGTTTGTATTGAAAATCAACTTATAGCAGTAATAAATTACGGCTTAACGGTTTCACTCCAATCAGCGGTAGCTAAAACCTGATATTCAGCTGTTTCATACTCCATACCGAGCATAAGCTTACGCAAGCAAACTGCGTCATTAGCCTCGATTACGCCATTTAAGTCAAGGTCAGCCTTTTCGGAAACGGTAACATCCTCATCAGCAAGGTAACGCTTGATTCTTACAAGGTCCTTAGCGTTAACTGCCTTATCGCCGTTAACGTCACCCTCTGCCAAAGGAGCTTCGGGTAAAGCACAGATGTTATCAATTCTCATATTACCGTTAGAAAGGGTTGTATCCATATAAGCACCGTCTGTTGTCTGGAAAGTAAAGCTTGCAATGGATGTAAAGTCAATGTTTGCATCTTTAAGGTCAACAGATAAGGTGTACCAACCCTCTTTAGCGGTAGCTTCTACGGTGATATCAGAAAGAGTATAAGCATGGGAAGCACCCTTAGAGTCGGTTATGGTTGCCTTAATGTAATCTGCATAAGCAGCTGCAACTACATCCCACATATCGGGAGCTGCTGTACCGTTAAGGAAACGAACATTCCAAGCAAGTCTGCTGTGACGGCTGATGTTTACAGGAGCGTCAAAGGTGTACTTAGCGGGACCGATCTTGCAGTAACCGCCAAATATATTAACTGCACCGCCTACATAACCGTTAACATTATGTGACATATTTGCATGAACAGCCTCACCGTAATAGGTCCAACCGGTAAGACCCTCAGCATCTTCTAAAACCATTTCGCCAAGAGCTGCATAGTTGTAACCATTTGGCTGAACATTGGAGTTGGTGAAATAAAGATTATCAAACTTGTAGATTGTGTTAGCAAGCTCTGTATTGCCTGCACCGTCTGCCTTGGTATAGATAACGAATGTGGTAATCTTGGAAAGATCAAGACCGCTTTCGCTCAGATCAACAGCTACATGCCACCAGCTACCGTCTACCTTTGTGATCTCAAGATCATAAAGTGAATAGGTTGCAGTGGTAGTGCCATCGCTAACCTCAACACCGATAGTATCGGTATAGCTTTCAATAACAGCGCCAAACTGATCGGTAATAACCTTAACAGCAAGAGCTGTCATATCCCACTCAAGTGCGGTGTAGCCTGTTGCATCAACAGGAGCAGCAGCAGTATAGGTGAGCTTACGGAGTATTCCGTATCCGCCTTCAAGAATTAAAGCGGCGCCTGTTTTACCGGAAGCGCTGTTTCCAAGAGCTGCAGTACCTGCATAGCTCCAACCGGTGGTATCTTCACACTCGGTTAAAACAATGGGGGTCTTAGCAGGCTCTTCATAGCCTGTTGCCTTAATGTTATCAAAACGGATGAAACCGTCATCAATATTGGTATTTACAGAGCCATCTGTTGTGGAGAAGTAGAAGCCCGAAAGAGCTGTGGGATCAAAATTGTTTACATCACTGTTGCAATCATCAAGCTTTGCAGTGAAGTGTACCCAAGTGTTATTTGTGCCGCTTACAACGGGATTAAGCTTACCAATGCGGTAAATACGATAACCGCCGTTTGAAGAGATAAGCTTGAGATAAAGGTAATTGGTATTAGCATCGGTAGAAGTATAGTTTGCAACTATCTGCTCCCACATTGTTCCTTCCATACCCTTTGTAGTTTGAGTATAGAACTGCATATCCCACTCAATATTGGTGTAATTGGAAACATCAAGCGGTGTGGGAAGATTATAGGTGAGCTGACGGGTTGCACCGTAATTTACCTGACGGTGAAGTGCTGTGTTGGTGCCGTAACCGTTTTCATTAATGGAAACAGGGTTACCGCCGGTAACTACCCAACCATCGGTGGTATCACAATCTGTGATAACCAACGGGTCGGTTGCTTCTGCTGCTGATACAAAGCATAAACCGGTAAACATTGTGCATACCAATGCTGCTACCAACAATGAAGCTAACAATTTTGCAAAAAGTGTCTTTTTCATAAAGATTTCCTCCTCTTATTATATCCACCATGACTGCGCCTGGGAAATATAACCGTTTGAATTTGAATAGGGTATATTTCCTGCGCCGTCCGGCGGTAAATTAGACAAAGTTTGTTTTAAAAGGTCGGCAACAAGCCGCACCTTTGCAGAATTTCCTACAACAAAGGAAACCTGTTTTATGGGAAGCATTGCACTGCTCATATAAAGCGTGCCGTCGTTTACTTCGGCAATATTTTTTGTATTTTCAAGGTTATGATAGAAAATCTGGCTTACAATAAGGTTTCCGCCGTTCATTTTAATAGCAGAGTTAAGCGGTTGCGCCCAAGCGGTTGTGTTAAAGAGTGCCAGCGTACCGCCAACATCCTTTTCCATAACGACATGGTGCATATCGCTTGTGGCATTCATTGAAACAAGCTCAGAATTTATCATAACAACACAGTCAAGACGGCGTGCCACAACGGCGTTTTTACAGCCATCCGAGCCGTGACCTATGAAAATTCCGTTTGTGCCCTTACCACCTTCACTTGTAAAGACCAAAAGGTCCTTTGCCGCATAGCCGAAGGTGCCGAGCACATGTTCACTTGCGTTATCGCCGAAAATCATAGCCTCTAAAGTGAGATTAACTGCGTTATTAAGCGCATCGGAACCTGTGGTATCAAGCATTGAAAGTGTTGCACGCTTCCAATAGTGCGGATTAAACTGTACATTTTCCACCCAGCCGTTACCACTGTTATTACCAACATAAATACCACGCCTAAGCGGTGAACCGCTTACATAATTTATGTAGTGCCCTTTTGAGGGATAGGTGGCAAAATCAAGCGCATTGTAAGAATTAATAAAAACGCTGTTTATTGCCCAACAATTTTCACCCAATGACCGCACGGTATAGGAATAAGGAATAAAATCGGTAAAGGATTGCTCAGGATAATAGAAGCTTATACCGTTTATTCCGGAGTTTGCCTCCAAAGAAATAAATGCCTTTGCATTTTCGTTATATTTACCGTAGGTTGTGCAAATAACCGAACCTGCAACCACCGAATGGGTTGGAACATCATATATTCCACGAAGCTCTACCCCACTTGGAACGGTTAAAGGCTCATTCACATAATACTCACCCTTAGGCACATAAACCGTACCGCCTGTTTTTCCCGCCTGAAGTAAAGCGGCTTTAAATGCGGCGGTGCTGTCATATCCGGACAAAGCACCGTAATCGGTTACATCATAAACATATTTAGATGAAGCTTTTGGAACCGAACGGCGATATGTATGAGAATATGTGCTTTTAGGCAGATTAAGCGGAGTATTATCTATTTTGATATAATCCTGCCTACCGGAAGTTCTGTAAATATCGGGCATACCTTTAAATGTACATCCCAGAACCGAAACAGAACCTGCCGTAGCCTGTGCACGAATATGCTTTTGGGTCTGCGTAAAATCACATTGCTGTAAGCTTACATTTCCGTAGTTTATTTCAACTGCGTACTCTGCAACATCCGTACAGGCAAAGCTACTGTTTGTTAAAGAAAGCTTACCGTTGTTTTTAGAATTCATAACAATCGGTATTTTAACAGAATTTAAAAATTCAAGATTGGTTATCTCAAACGAAGCAAGATAATCATTTGAAAAAACTATTCCGTTATCGCAGTTACTGATTTTAACATCGGTAAGTGCGTAACCTATGGCATTGGTATAAACAACATCTATTGCCGTTTGGCAATTGGTTATATCAACACCAAACATCTGGCCGTTACTTCCTCTTACACGGTAGTTATCATCAACATCAATATAGCTTTCAAGCGCTATACCTCTTTTAACACCGTTTATTTGAAGGTCATAAACATACTGCCAATCCGAACGCTGTATATAAAGGCCTGTTGTGTTATTCTTCATATACTGCGAAAGGGTTTGACGGTTTTGGCTACTTACCTCAAACAATGCATTATCAAGCAGGTAATCGGGGCTTATATGTACCCCTTCCAATCTTCCTATATCGGTAACATTATTTATCTTTATACCGGTGTTAAGAGAAGAAATATATACATCCTTTACATAATGCAATTCACTCCAGGCGGTTGCGGCATCAAAGCCCACGCTTCCGCCAAGAATAGTAACATTGCGAACGGTATAGCTATCACTTCCAATAGCAGGAAGCTCAGCAATAGTTGCGCTGTAGGTGGCGGTAGAACCGTTTGCCGTTTCGGGATAGATAACGGTAATATTGCGGAAACCGCCGCCGCATTTCAGGCTTACAAAGGGGCTCGTATCAGAAGTGATATCACCTGTATACACGGCAATGATACTTCCGCAACTTGCAGGCTCTGCCGTTTCAGGTGAAACCCATTCGCCCCTTAAAGTAACGCCCCCCGGAACGGTGATTGGCTTGTTACAGCGATACACACCCTCCGGTAGATAAACAACCCCTCCGCCACGAGCCTTTGCGGCATTCATAGCGCTTTGTATATGAGGCGAACAATCCCTTGACAGGTCATTTACAGGTGCACCGAAATCTCGCACAACATCGTATATTGCTATACACAGTCCGCTGCCGTCATCATATTTTAAATCAACGGCATACGGCTCACCCGCATTATGGCTCTTTTCACCTGAAGGAATATCCGAAACCTCTATAACAGGGGTATCATCTTCAATAAAATTAATGTTTTCCAGCATACCTATTGCCTCTTTTGCGGCAGCAGCAGATAATATTTCTTCAATTGATACAACATATCCGCCGCAATAGTCATCATCGGAATAATAAATTTGCGTTTCCCCATTTGCACAGGTGCAGATAATATATGCACGAACCGCAATTTCGGTATTTTTATCAAACCCGCTTGTATATTCCGATAAAAGCAATGTAAACAATAAAATATCATCATTCTCCGCAGAAGTATAAAGCTTTCCCGAAGAATAATTGGTATATTTACGGCTGCTTCCGAATACCAAAGGGGTATTGGCAAAATCGGAAGCTTTGCCAATCAAAAATCCGGTTTCAACCATAAAATAATCATTTTTAAGCTGATTATATTCGGCTTTTGGAACCGATGCTAAAAACCTGATTTCATCCTTGCTGTTTTTCTGTGCACCAATTATCTGCGGCTTTAACGCAGGCGAAACGGTTGCAACAAAGGTATCCACCCGCCACAAAGCATTAGGCAAATCCTCACAAAAGGCAATCTTTTCAAGCACAGAAACAGAAATTGAAGTGATGCTTTTTAAATTCACACCAACCGAATCACTTAACTTCACCACCGCATGATACCATGCGTTTTGTGAAACGGTAAGATTTATTTGGGATAGCGGGAACTTATACTGTTTACCCGCCGAATCACCGATAATAAAACAAGCAGTATCAGAATATGAGCTTAAAACACGAGGCAATATATCCTCACCCGAAGCATTCACGCAGCGCATATCCCATTCAATATTGGTATAACTGCTCACATCCACCGAGGACATATTATAGGAAATGCGCCTCATAACACCGTAACCGCCGCTTATTTGCAATGCAGTACCTTCCGTTCCCGAAACGCTGTAATCAATAACGCTGTTTCCGCCGTATGTCCAACCATTGGTGCAATCGGATAACACAAGCCTTTCCTGAGTGGCTTTGGTTACACCAAACGGCAACACGGTTATTAACAGCACAGCCGATAACACCAATGATGCAAGCCTTACCAACACGGATTGGCGAAGTGAAAAAATCTGTTTTATTTTTGTATTAAAATTCATATCATTCTCTATTCTCTTGTGTTATTATATCACACATATTTATATATTTCAAGCAAAATATAACAAAAAAGTTAAAATTTTTAATTTTTTTTATAATATTTACCCTATAATTTGTATTATTTCTTGCTTAAAAAGACATATTTATGTGGACCAAGTACACCATTATTAAAGCCCTCCGCAGCATAAGCCTTAACGTAATTTGTATCAATTTCATAATCGTAAGGTGTATGGTTAATAACAAGAAGACCGTTTTCAAATTCAATACGCTCTATTCCACGAACGCTTTTTTCTGCAAGACCAAGCTCCTCAATAACCCATTTTTCCACAGGTGTGCGGCGAATCATCGTAAGCGGATATTGCGCCTGTCTGCCATAGGCAACAGGAACCGGTTTTTGCACCTTTTCGCAATAGCAACGGCCAAAATCAATTCCGCTTACATATACTCTTCCCTTACCAACCTGTTTAACACCGATAGCCGTAAGTCCATCAGAGCAATACGAAGCAATATTTTCAACATCCTCAAAGCTCATAAATTTGCAACAGAATTCTGTAACCTCTTCCTCAAAAACAAAGGAATCGGATTTATGCTCCAAGGCATTTATGCCGAAAATGTGATGCAAGCCGCACCCTGCCCCTGCGATTACCGTACCACCGCCGTTAGCATAATTCACAAGCGCCTTTTCCAAGGAGGCATCGCTCAGATGCGAATACCATGGGTCACACGGAAGAACTACAAGCGAATACTGAGAAAGGGCTGCTTCACTCACCTGAGAACGGTCAAGAATATCGGCATTTATTCCAAGGTCAGCAAGCTGCTGATAATGACCCAAAAGGTCATTTCGGCTATGCCTGTAAAGTTCATCATTAAGACGGCGATTTTCCATTGTAAATGAGGCATAAGGGAAAATTATTGCCGCTTTTTTGGAATTAATCCTTTTACCGGAAATTTCCCTTACCTTGGCAAACCAATCAAGCGCCTTTTTAACCGAAAGCTTACGGTTTTTATCCCATTTACCAAAGTTTCCGCCATCATCAAGACCGCTATAGCCATAGAAGAACATATCGGTAGCACCTGCGCCAAAGCAGGAGGCTATTGACTCACCCGGTGTTACATATCCGTAAATATCGTTATAAAGGTATCTTCCAAGGAACAAGCCTGAAACGGGGTCCTTTCCGTTACAAGCACTTCTCAGAATTGCATTTTCAAAGGAAACCGCATAGGCATTTGCTTCTCCATAGGCATCAGCAGGAAGAGTATAGAAAGAAGGAGAATCAAGATATTTAGCCAAACGCCATAAATCAAGTCCTCTTTCACTTATTTCAACCCAATCGGTTAAAAAATACTTCCACTGCGAAAGGCAATCATAAAGGAATATGTTAGGAATCCTTTCACGCACACCCTCACAAAGCTCTTTATAAAACTCCTCCAAAATATCCTGACGGAAAAGCATATTATCCCTATGCATAATCATACGTTGAGTTTTTTCTGTTTTGCGGTAATCTTCAGCCGTCATAACAGGCCAAAGCTCCTTCATATCAAGCTCCTCAAATGAGGAAGCATTGATACCATATTCCTCATTCAGCTTTTCCACCGTTTGATATTTTTCTTTAAGCCAATCGGTATAAACCCTTTTGCCGTCATCATCAAAGGAGGGCATAACTGCAGGGCTGTGATAAAAATAACAGGGGGTTTTTTCTTCACCGTTTTCATTAACTGCCTTTGCCGCAGCATTTCCTGCCAGCTTTTCATAAAGATTAACATTATGCTCTATCATGGCGGCAGTTTGTGCCTTATCCCAATGGCGGTAGCCCCTGAAGGGCTTACCGTCACGGTCAATTACAGGATTTAAAATATCGGGCTTGCTGTCACGGATATGGGGATAAAGGTTATCCCCGTTATAGAAAAGGGTTAAAAAGTTTATACCCATTCCGTTTTTAGCACATTCTTCAACCATAAAGCGTTGCATTGCAACATATTCGGATTCATTACCTGTTTTGAAAAAATCGGTAAAATCCTCCCAAAGCTTAGAGTCAAGAATTATGGAATTAAAGCCCATTTCTGCAATTTCACGCATACCCTCACTCACAAGCTCACGGCTTGAATGATAGGGCTCAAAAAAGTTGCCGAACCAAAGTGAAAAATGAGGTCTAACCTTACCCTCGGTACATTTTTCCTTGCTGTAAAGCATTTCTTACACCTCACTCAAAAATAAGTGTTTTTATCTCTTTTGGGGCAAATGTAAGCTCAAGTGCCTCACCGCAAAGCGGTATTTTATCACCTATTGCGGTTTCGGTAAGGTCTGCTTCATAAACGCTGCTGAATCTTTCGGCAACCTTTAAGCTGACCTTAGTTTCTTCTTCGTTAAGATTATAAAGTCTTAAAACAACGGCATTTTTACCGTCTGCCTTTTTAAAGGCGGTGTTCCAAACGGCTTTATCAGAAACGCAGAACAAGCCGTTTATCAAACTGCCGTCACAAGAAGCTGTATCGGAAATCTGCCATGCCGACATATCACCCGAAGCAAACTGCAATCCGCTTACGGCAAAGCTGTTAAACTCACTGCTTTCACCGACATAAATTTCATACTCAGCTGTATTTATGCCCTTGCACTGAGCATCGGGTGTGGGGAAAATGCCCCAATCGCCAAGCTGGTCAACACAACGCAACAAATTAACACACAGTGTATTACTTCCGTCACGAAGTACCTCATACTCATAAAGGGCCCTTGTTGCAACAAGCAGAGCGTTTTTATCATCTTTTAGTCCCACAAACGATTGCAAGCGCTGTTCATTGGTATCCCATTTCCAATTAGGTCTGGTTGCAATTTCACGGCGAACAACATCAAACTGACCGTTTGCATAAACATAATCTGTTTTTATATCATTGCGGAACAATGCACGCAGGCGATGACATTCGCTTTCATTTTCCATTTTAACTGCAACCTTAATTGCACCGCTTGTACTTGTGAGCGTAACCTCGGTACAGATTTTAAACGGAACAGTAGCTCCGCTATAAGCCTCCTGATTGCGGTCATAGCTTTTTGGCAATAAAAACTCATGACAAATTTCAAATGTAACAAAATCTTTGCGTGCTTCCTTCAATTTAATACTTGCGGCAGCACCCTCACTTGTTACAACATTTGTGCCATTGCCCTTGAAAATATATTCATCACCAATATCTGCGGTATCTTCATAAATATTAAGTCCCGTAAAGGTTTTGCCGCTTTTCTTATCAAATACGGTAAGGCTACCGTCATTTTCAATATCCAAACGCACAAAATCATTTTCCGCACTGCGTGAAGTGTGCTTCATAACACTTTCTGCACATTCTTCCCCGTTTCGTGAGTGTGCATAGAAAACGCTGTAACCAAAGGCGGGAACTTCAGATGCCACAAACCTAAATACATAACGGTTTACATACTGAACCTTTCTGAAAGCATCATCAGGTAATGTATAGGTAAAGGTATGAGGATAAACGGTTGCTTTTTCACAAACGATATTGCCGTTTTCATCGGTAAGATAAAGCTCCGGCATACCCAGCTCTTCAGGAACATCAATAACCGCCGTTACAATATCACTTCTGCTGTAAAGCGAATTATTAAATACCACAGCGGCAAAATCCGCACCGCTTTTAACCTTTAAGCCTTTTTGCAACCAAGCAACCGCTTCATCGGTAATGGCTTCGGCTGTGTGGATAACATTATCAAAGCGGGTCATCATCTCACTGTGAACCTCATCCACACTGCATCCGCAGATAGAATCGTGTGCATGATTTTCCATAAGGCGTTTCCATGCAAACTTAAAGAAATCATAAGGGTATTCCCCGCCGTTTAAAAATGCCTGTGTGCCAAGTGGCTCTGCCATACGCTCAAGAGCATTTTGTGCGGTATGATTTTTTTGTTTTAAATATATTCTTGAGCTTGCGGTGGAAATAAGCAGATTAAAGCCTGCTGTATTTTGTCCCGTCATTTCTTCACAGATAACGGGATATTCCTCATTATTTTTAACAAGCTCTGCCATATAATCGGGAATATTGCTGTGTATGAACGTTACATCATCCCCTGCGGCTTCATTCATAGCCTTTATGGCCTCACCAAGATTCAACTGAACCGGCTGGTGGTCACTGCCGTTCATTCCAAGATAGTGATTCATTTTTGAAGCACATCTGAAATTACCAAGCATTTTTTGCACCCTTTGCTCAGCTAATTCGGGGTCTGTGGGAAGCTCAGCCGCATTGTTATACCATGGGGTAAAATGCGCTCCGAAAACACGGCTTCCATCAGGCGATTGCCAAATAACCTCTGCCTTGTTTTCAACTCCTCTTCCAAAAACCACCGAATCAATACCACATTTTTTAAATATCTGCGGCATTTGAGAAATATTACCAAAGCTATCGGGCAAATAACCGATTTTAAGCGGCTTAACACCCAAATCCTTTGCTGTTTCAAAGCCCATAAGCATATTTCTCACATTGGCTTCATCGCTAACAAGAAACTCATCCTGCAAAACATACCAAGGACCCACCTGTATTCTGCCGTCATCAATAAGCTTTTTAAGGCGGTCATACATATACGGCTTAATTTTAAGGTAATCCTCAATTACTATCATCTGTCCGTCAAGATGATAGTATTTATACTCAGGATCACTTTCCATTTTCTCTATAAGAGCATCCATCAGCTTTATAAGACGAAAACGGTGCTTTTCAAAGGGCAAATACCATTCTCTATCCCAATGGGAATGAGGAACGATATGAATAGTTTCTTTCTTGGACATACTTTAAATACCTATTATCTTCCTTGATTAATTACTTCGTCAATAAGAGCCTGAACTGCATCCTTACCTGAATTTATAATAGTTGCGGCATCGGCATTGGGGTCACGAGCGATAGGCTTAAATATAGCGGTAATGGTTTGAGCCTCAAAGCTCTTATCAATACGGCTGTACATAAATACAGGGTCATAAATTACATTGGGAAGAATGTAATCAGTAAGAACCTTTGCAGACTCATCATCGCTGTAATAAAGGGTTGCAATTTCTTCCTGCCATACATCAAGCTCAGAATAAGAGGTTGCGGCAAGTGCTTCCAAAATAATACCTGTAGCCTCAGGATTATCAATAGAGCTTGGAACGCAAACGATAGGAGTATTATGGTCGATAGCGCTGTAATACTTATCTACATCAGGGCCCATAGGAACAGGAACAAGACCGTATTCATCTTCCATTTCACGAAGAGCCTGACCACGGGTTGTAAGGTTCATATAGAATGTAACCTGACCGTTGATAAACATTTCTGTACAGAGTGAGGAGTCACCGCCACCGTAATAATAAGCACCGGGAGGAGCAAACATACTCTTCAAGGTTGTAAGGGTGGGGATAACATTCTCATCGGTCATAGCATAACGAACAAAACCGTTATCATCAATATCAAACATATTAAGTCCGTTTGCGAGGTAGAATGCGGTGATACCGCCGTCAAGACCGCCTGTGATTGAATAAATATCATTGCTTCCGAAAGCAGCATCGCTATCGGTATCCTTCATTGCTTTGTTAAGAAGACGACCAAAGTTTTCCCAATTCCACTTGCCCTCTTTAAGGAGCTTATAGGGGTCATCAAGACCGAGCTCAGAAATAAGGCGCTTATTGAAATAGATACCAAAACCGTGAGTATAGGGATTTGCAAATGCGGCAGATGCACCGTAACGCTCACCCGAAGCCAAGGAAACGGTATCATCATAAATATCTATCCAATGGTCCTTTTTGAAGTTTACATTGGGGAGTGTGGACATATCATAAAGATATTCACCAACAGAAAGCTTACCGTATGTGAAAAGGGTAACATCCATAATATCGGCAACCTTTTCACCCGACATTATTCTGGGGTACATTTCATCATAGAAGCTGGTGGGGTCATAATAATCGTAAGTGATGGTGCAGTTAAACTTTTCTTCAATAGCCTTGTTTCTTGCAAGGATAGCATCGGAAAGCTCAGAAGCACCGGGCTCCATATTGGGGCGGTCCTCACTGCCGTAATAGCAAGCTTCGGCAATAATGAAGTTATAGCCGCCAAGGTCCTTATCGGGCATTTTGTTGAGATATTCAAAGGTGGTTCCCTTTGAACCTTTTCCTGATGATTTCTCATCATCGCCGCAGCCGCAAAGTGCAACTACGAGCAAGCATGCACAAATGATTAAGCTTAAAACTCTTTTTTTCATAAAATTACCTCCTGAATTTATAAATACTCTTTTAAAGAGCAATATACTTATTTAATTATCCAACAATTCCGCTTCGCTCAATACCCTGAATAAGCTTTCGCTGGAACACAAGATAAAACACAAACAACGGTGCAATTATCATAATTACCGCTGTATTCTGCATAACTGATGACATCATAGTACCTGTTGTAATAGCTTCTGTAGCTATTCTGGTAACCTTATTAAGAATCATCGGTAAAACTACCATACTGCGGTTGAAAAGTCCCGAATAGAAAGTATCTGTCCATTGCCAAGCAAAGGAAAGCAGGAAGATTGATACCAGCATAGATTTTGCAAGTGGCATCATTATGCTGAAAAACGCACGAATGGGATTACAGCCGTCAACCCAAGCCGCCTCATTGAGCTCATGAGGAACACCCTTAAAGAATTGACGCATAACGAATATGTAAAGTCCGTTTTTAAGACCCAAAGCGGTAGCCGAAAGAATGGTTGAAGGTAAAATAGTTTCAACCAGCTTGATATTTCCTATACCAAAAAGCTCAAACAACCCGAAAATATCAAAATAACGGAATTTCATATACATTGAAAGATAAAGGGTTTGCGGCGGAATAATTATGGTAAGAACCGCCATAAGGAAAAAGAATGTGCGCCCTTTAAACTTAAACTTTGCAAAGCCGTAACCAACCATACAGCAGGTAAAGGTTTGCAAAACGGCACAGATTGTAGAAATGAGTGCCGAATTAAAGAATGCCGGCAGATATTCACCATACTCAATAACACGCATAATGTTATCAAATGTGGGATTAAGCGGAACCATCCAAACGGTTGGGTTTTGAAGATCGGAAAGGCTCATAAACATAGCCGAAATTTTCTGCAAAAAGGGAGAAATGATTACATAAGAAAGACCCAAAAGCAGAATAAACCTGAAAAGCACCCAAATTATATTGGAGGCCGAAAACTTTGCAGCAAGTTTTCCTTTATTCATTTTTTTCACAATCTTCACCCCCTAATCTCTTTCCTGATAGAAGGTAAAGCGGTAGCAGATGAAAGCAACAACTCCCAAAATCACCATTACCATACCAAGATACAGCCAAGCCATTGCAGAGGATGCACTGTAATTCATTTTGTTAAAGGCAACATCATCAATAAGTGCCATAATTGGGTTATCCGAACGGGTAAATCCATCAATAACGGTATAGATGATATTAACCAGAATAATGGGGCTTAAAAGCGGCACGGTTATCTTCCAGAAGGATTCCCAACCGTTAGCTCCCTCAACACGGGCAGATTCATAAACCGCAGGCGAAATTCCCTGTAAACCCGAAAGGAAGAGAATTATCTGAACACCCGAATAGTTTACAACGCTGTAAATGTTGTTTACCAAGTTCACAATGTAATCAACAACCTCTGTTGGGATATACATTTCTTCAAGCATTATTTTAATATTTGAAATATCAAAGCCGCCTGCCGCTGTGGTGGAAGCTCCTGTTTCAATACCGGCGGTGCTTCCCATACTTTCAAGCATTGCGTTTGACATATCAGCCTTTAAAACAATACCTGTTGCCATAATTACAGGCAGGAAGAATATTGCACGGAAAATTCCTCGTGCAGGCATTTTTTGATTTAAGATTACCGCCACAAAAAGGCTGAAAATGATTATTGCGGGGCTTTGAAGAAGCAAATTGCCTATAAGTGATACGGTATCACGAATAAAGGTTGCGTGGGTGAAAAGAGCATATTTATAGCTTTCCAAGCCCACAAAGTTTAAATCATAACCGCCTGTACCCATTTTTATATCATTAAGACTAAACCAAAACGAATCTGCGATTATTGAAATAAATACAAGCACAAAGCCCACAACAAACGGAGAGATAAAAAACCAGCCGTAAAGCCCGTTTTTGCGCTCAAGTGCGCCTTCAGAAAGCTTTTTCTTTTTCAACTTTTTCACGGCTTACCCCTCCTTTTGTGTTCTTACAAATCCCGAAGCCGGAACCAAAACACCATTGGCTTCAAAATCAGTTTCATTGTAATTTACATAAATTGTAACACCCGAAGAATATTCAACGCTTGATACACCGTCTGCAATGTATGTATGCTTAACAATATCCTCCGAATTAAGGTCTCCCACAGCTTCATTTACCTGTGTATAGCAATCAATTATCTTTTGTTTCCATGTTTTATAATCAACCGAATAAAGCTTTGCGTAATCGGTAAGCTTTAATATATCGGAATTGCGGTATGCAAGCTCAAAGTAAAGTCCCGAACCGCCCTCAATAGCCTTTAAAACCTCAGTACGGTAATTACCCGAAAGGTTTACCGAAGCGCCCGTATAATTAACCTTACCGTGAAGCACCATTTGAACAAACGGAACAGAATAATCAGCATCTGGATAACCGCTTGCACAGTTTGGAAGATCAATAACTCCCGAAACATAATCATAACAATACCTGTTACCGCCATCCACAAGCAATTCATACTTTCCTGATGCGTGTTTTAATATTTCCTTTGCATAACGCTGTGCCACATCACGGTTTGCACCCTCATCATCATCCTTATCACTGTTAAGGCTGTTACCAAGTGTTGAAAGAGAAAGACCTGAGAGTGAAAGCTCACCGTATTCGGCTTCAAAATCATTATAGAAGTTAAGCATTGACTGCGGACGAAGCGCATATTTAAACACATCCTCATTCATCAGCCCCGAGCTTAATCTCACCTCATTATAGCCTGCATAGGTTTTATCAAGCATACGGCAGGTATCATCTACAGCAGAAAAACCATCAAACCAACCGCTATTTCCAACATAAGCCAAATCGGCATTCATAAACAAACCTATATTTTTCTTATTGAGCTTTTTATAAAGCTGTGTAAGTCCGTCCTCACCGCCTAAAACGCTCTGAACAGAAACGCTGTTATCGGGATTGGCGTTAAGTCCGCCGCTATTCCAGCCTATATAACGCAAATCCAAATCCTTAATACCTGCTTTAAGCATTTCATCGGCAATTACATAAGCATCATCAAAGGTGGTAAGCGGTTGCTGACTTTCATAAGGAATAAAGAGGAATTCATCACTGTGAAGCACACTTCCGTAAAGGCCAAGCACCAAATTGAGTCCCTTATCCTTTACCTTGCTGTCAAGCTTCAGGCTTTGCTTATAATACTGCGCCATTTCGGAATAACCCGAACCCTGCTGTAATAGTACATATCTTATTTTATATGTTCCTTTATAAGCATTTTTATCAGCCAAATTCCAGAAATACTGTGTGTTTACATCCTTATATTCAAAGCTATCATAATCGCAGTATGAAAAGCTCACTCCTGCTCTTGAATATCCGCTTGTACTACCGCCTGAGCTTGCAATAATATCTGCAAGCGACTCTCCCTCATCAATAATCGCAAGCATTGTTCCGTTTTGAGAAACAATACCGAAAACAGGGAGTGTTGCGGCCATTAGATTTTCATATCCTGCATTATAGTTAAGGGCACGGTCATAACCATAAACGGGTATTTTAATATCATTACCCAATTTATTACCGTTCTTATTAAAGCCGATTACCGCACCGCTTCCATCGGGCACCAAAACATAGCCATCGCCACTGCAATCGGACGCTGCAAAATATTCCAAAACACCTATTTCAAGCAAAGTGAAATGCTCGGTATCATATTCAATCAAAGATGTTGGCACGCTTACTACAAGCTCACCATCTTTTAGCTCATACCTTACACTTATTACAAATCTTGGGCTTACGGTTTCTTCCTCAACCGCACCAACCGCCTCAAGGTCTTTATCAAGGTCATCAAAGGTATAACCCGCATCAGAAAAATAACCCTCAAGCTCTGCCTTTTCCTTATCGGTTACACTCTTCAGCACATAAATGGGCTCTTTATCCACAACGGGGTATTTTTCACGAATAAGCTCAAGCTGATTTTCGGGCGTTTCTTCGGGGTCATAAAGCTTATACAAAGCCTTCATTCTTGCCTGACCTCTTTTGGCAAGTGTTTCAACCACCTTTTCAAAGCTTGCCTTAGGCAAAGCTGTGGGCAAAAGTGTACGCTGTTCGGCACGGCCGATTATCATATTAACCTGAACACCGTTTTTAAATTTTTTAAGTGTATACTGACCCTTTGCGATACATTCATCAAAGCTGAAAATTTCTGAAACGCTCTGCTTTGCATCCATAAAGCTAAGCCTTATTGCAGATGCTATTTTCTTCTTATGAGAATCAACCGATTTAACATCCGTTGCAAGATTCCAAGGGGTTGAAAAATACAAGCTATCCCCTGATTTTAAGGCTATATCACCGTTAGCAGGGTCTAAATAAAGTGTATTTTTGCCGTCATTTGCAACCTCACTCATAACCGAAAGACGCTCTTCGGCAGAAGAATATGTATTTATAGCTGTTGCAAAGCTTTCAACCTTCCATTCGGTAAAATTGATCTTTTCAGAATCTTTATAAGAAAGATCAATCTGTGCCGCAGGAGAAGAACATCCGCAAAGAAGCACCGCAATCATAATTACAGCACAAAGTATATGCAATTTTTTCATCCTACACCACCTCCGAACTATAGTCTGAATGTTATCTCGTTATAAATATTGCTTACCATAGACGTCATTTGTCCGATAAGATTTACGAACAAAAGCATAAGGAATACGATTATTACCATTCCAACCAATGTCATAACAACGGTTGCAACATTTGTACCAAGCTGATAATCGTGGGTTGAAAGAACGGCACAAAATAGCAGGAATCCCGTCCAGATATACCCAATCACAAAGAAGAAATCAACAAACATCATCTCATTCTGGGTTACAAAGTTGCTTAAAACCGTGGCAGGAATTGTAAAGAATACTATCGGCAAAAGCGCATAACAGGAAGCCACATAAATATCCTTGAGTCCTCCCTCACCATACATAAGGCTTGTGAGGCACCAGTTGGAAATGCACCAAATAGCAACCACTCCCAAAAGCACACCAAGGCTTAAAAGCAAATTGGTATCGTTTTTAGGCTCACCTGTATATATGTAGCCAAGACCAACTTCCCTGAAAAGCATTGAAACCACTGCAAGCGAAAGTATTGCCGAAGCCGATTTAACACTGCCTCTTTTTGAACGCTTTAATTCCCAGAAACCGTCAAACGGACGGAAAATAATATGGAAAGCATACATAAACTCCTGCATAAATGAGCGTTTTGCCGTTTTTGAGTTAGGAGTTTTTGCGTTATACTTTTTAGCAAATTTAAAGAACTTACCAATACCAAAGCAAAGTGCCACTATCACAAGCGGAATAACAAGTATATAATCCCCAAGTATCTGACGGCGATGCTCTGAATAAGCTTCGGAATAATTATCAACATCATTAGCAAGCTTGAAGTAATACATTGCCTCCTCATACTTGCCCTGACGCATTTTTGCAGTACCTATACCTATATTAGCAAGGTCAAAGTTAGAGTTTTCAAGCAGAATCTGCTCATAAACCTCAACCGCCTCCTCATACTTACGGTCAGATGAAAGCGAAATTGCCTTATCCACCAAAGCACCATACCCCGTGGGAGCAAAAACGGTTATTTTTCCCGCATTGCAATCAAGGGCAAAAAGGCGGTTTTGAGCATCATAATCGGCAGCGGTAAGCTGACGGAATGTACCTGTTTGATAACCCGAACCACCAAAAGCATAAAGCAAATTACCGCTGTTATCATAGGTAAACAACTTTCCTCGTTTTTGGTCTACAAGGGTGTAAACACCGTTTCTTCCTATTGCAACATCCACAATACTTGAAGGGCCGTAAAGGGTATCGGTATTGGTGGCGTTACCATCGGTAGAAAGGGAAATTTCAACATCTCCGCCGGGAGGGAAAGCACCGTTTCTTATAAGAACATCCTCACCGCTTGAATTAAGCTTTTTAATCATTGCATAGCGGTTATCGGTACTTCTTGAAACGATAGACTGAACCACCGCATTAATATCCGAATAGGTTGCGGTTACATACAAAAAGCCCTTTTCGTCTATATTTATATTATTGTAGTTGGTGGGAACATAGCTTAATGTACGCTTTTTCTGTTCCTTGGTCATAAATTTACGCCAAATCTTATCTATAACCGAAATTCCAACCTTTTGAGCACCTATAAATGTGGAAAATTTGCCCTCATCATTAAGTGCTACAACACCGTATGTATTACCTGTAGAAACAATATAAATTCTGCCCGCCTTATCCACCGAAATCTTTGACGGAATATATGAAAAATCATCCGGTAAAAGGGTTGACTGCGGTTTTTCAATAACCTTTATACATTCTCCCTCACGGGAAAATACATATATATTTATGCCGGTGGAATCGGCAACATAAAGCTCACCCTTTTCGGTAACATACAGACCTGTTGGTCTTGTGAGCTTATACATATTGCCCTCAAATTCAAATTCCGAAATCACCCTTGCGTTTTGAAGTGCGCTGTCAAGCACTACCACACGGGCATTACCGGTATCCGCAACATATACATTTCCGTTTGAGTCGATACACATATCCTCAGGACTGAGAAATGCCGAAATGCCGAATTTGCTTCCGTCAATCACCATTTGCGGAACATAAGCATGCGGAGATTCAACCGGTTCGCCATCATAGTTATACACATAGGTTGAATAGGGAATATTATCATAAGCAAAGGCTGTTATGGAAAGCGAAAAAATTAACGCAAGCACAGCAGCTATTGCCAAAAGTTTTTTAACTGTTTTCACACTTCTCCCTCTTTTCTGTACTCTGCAATAATAACAGATTTTCTAAGACCACACAGCTTAATCCTTCATTCCAGATGTTGCAAGCGTTTCAACTATCTGAGACTGTGTGAAAACGAATAACAAGATAGGAATAACCATCATAAGCACCGTTGCTGCGGCAGATGCTCCCACACGGGTAACACCGCCCGAAAGAATCTGATGCAAAGCATAGTTAAGCGGTTTAAGATCTTCACGGTAAATATAGCTTGTATCACCCATATTCCAAAGCCCTTGGAAAGAGAAGATTATAAGAGTAAGCCAAGCAGGGCGCACCATAGGCATTGCAATTTTAAAGAATATTCTGAATTCATTAGCACCGTCAATGCGTGCCGCTTCCAAAATACCATCCGGTATCATCTGCTCAATAAACTGCTTCATAAGATAAAGTCCCAATGAAGAACCGAAAGCCGGAACCACCAAGGAAGCAAGCGAATCAATCCAACCAAGCTTTGACATAATTATAAAGTTTGGTATTGCGGTAACGGCAGTATTAAACATAAGGGATAACACTACCATATTGAAAATAATGTTTCTTCCACGGAACTTAAACTTACAAAGTGCGTAAGCGCACATTGAGGACAGTATAACATGACCGCCCGTTCCCACAACCGATACAAACACCGTATTTCCTATGTATCTTGAAAAAGGAATATTGGAATCATCCAAAATGCGGAAAAGGTCTTTAAAGTTTTTAAATGTGGGATTGCTTACAAAAAATCTTGGAGGATACACCCATAACTCATCAGATGGTTTAAGGGATGTACATATTGCGTAAATCATCGGCAAAGCCATAAATGCGCCGAATGTAAACAAAAACAAACCTATGCAGAAATCTCCTCCTGCGGAACGGTTTAATCGGCGAGTATGTAATTTGATTTTTTTCATTTTACGAACCCACCTTTGCAATAATCTTTCGTATCACCATATTGCTTATTACCATTATAACAAACAGTATTGTTGCTATTGCCGAAGCATAGCCAAGCTCATATTTGGTGGTACCATAGTCCTGTAAATGGTTAATGATTGTATGTGCGGCATAGTTGGTTGAGGGGAAGCCTGCAAGCTGTGTTACAATAGTTCCCACACCAAATGCTGAGGTTATACTAAGCACCGCACTAAGCAACAACTGCGGACGCATAAGTGGAAGTGTTATATACCAAAGCTCCTGCCAACGGTTTGTTATACCGTCAATAGCGCCTGCCTCATAATAGGTTTTATCAACACCCTGAAAACCTGCAATAAAGGTTAAGAAGCTGGTTCCCAAGCTACTCCATAAAGCCACGATTGCAACTATAGGCAAAATATAGCTTTCATCTTTAAGCCATATTGTGGGGCTTGAGCTCAATCCCATATTCATCAAAAAGCCGTTAAGGTAACCGTAAGCATCACCGCTGAATACAGCCTGCCAAACAAGTGCCATATTACCCGAAATTGACGGTGCATAGAATATGAGTGTAACCACTGCTCTGCCAAAGGGTTTAAGCTCATTTATAAACCACGCAAACAAAAGGCAAAGCAAATAACCGATAGGTCCCGTAACAAGTGCCAAAATAAAGGTGTTGCCAATAGATTTTATAAAAATATCATCCTGCAAAAACAGTCTTGTGTAGTTGCCCATTCCCACAAAATTAGGGGTTTCAAGCATATTAAAATCGGTAAAGCTGAAGAATACCGAAATAAGCACCGGCAAAACAGTAAATACACAGAAAATACTAAGATATGGCAGAACAAAAGCCCACGCAACACCGTTATGCTGGGTAAAATTGCGTCTTTTTCTCATGCTGTTTCTCCTCACTTATCCAATCCAAATTCCTTGCGTTTTCTTTCAATTTCCGCATTTATCATCTCAACCTGAGTAAGCAATGCAGAGGTTGGCTCATTTCCTGCGGCATAAACATCGGCAAAAGCAAAGTCAATAGCACGTGCCGTATAATAACCGCCGGGGATTTCAGGTGTGCCCTGTAAAGCACCTATCTGACTTTGCAAAGCGTTATACTCCGCATCTGTCCAAGACATACTTGCCATTGCGTTAAGGTTTGCTGTTGCCTGCTTTGCGGCTGCACCCAAAACGCTTTCAACCTCTATTGCGTAACGGCTTTGAGTTTCATCAGAGGTTACCCAATCAATAAACTTCCAAGCCTTTTTATAATCCTTTGCCTTACTCAGTATCATAATACCGCTGCTTGCCGCAGGAGAGGTATTATTAACTGTTCCATCGGGTAAAACAGTACCCGGAACGGGGGTCATTTCCCAAAGACCCTTTATTTCCGAAGCAAAAATAGTGAGCTGGTTATACATTGAATACTCAACTATTCCCAAAGGCATTTCGCCACTGCGGAAACGGTTTGCAAAATCGTAATCAACGGGGAACTTATAAAGGGTAAACAGCTCCGCCATCTTTTCAAAACATTCTATATTAAGGTCCTCAGACATTCCGCTTGCGGTGAAGTCCTTATTATAAAGGCTTCCTCCCTGCTGATACAAGAACAGCTCCAAGCCATAAAGGTTCATATTGGATACAACCGATGTTTTTGCGTTTATGGGATAGCCCACATCAAGATTTTGCTGCTGAAGCTCCCAAACAACCTCATAAAACTCATCCCATGTTTTGGGTGCTTTAAGAGAAAGCTCCTCAAAAATATCGGTTCGGTAGAACATCATAAGGAAGGTCATGGTTTCGGGAATTGCATAAACACTGTCATTAAATGTAAAGGGGGTCATTGCCGCAGAATGGAATCTTTGCTTAACAGCCTCAAAGCCCTCCATCTTGCTAAGGTCAACCGCCGCCGAACGAATAGCAAAATCTATTGGTGTGCTGGAAGGAACATTCATTGCAACATCAGGTCCTGTTCCCGCAAGGGTTGACGGAAGAAGTGCAGCCGCCGCAACAAGCTGAACATTTATCTTTATTCCCGTTTCGGGTGTGAAATACTGTTCGGTAAGCTTTTGCATTATCTGGCTTTGCTCACGGCCATTACTCATCCAAACCGTTACAACATTGCCGTTTTTGTAATCCTCTTCGCTAATATCGCTTGCAAAGGACTGATAATCCTCAAAGAAGCTGAGGAAAAATCTCTTTATGCTAAACCAAAGGTCAGCAAAGAAGGAAGCCTCCGCATCAGGCACAGCCTTTTCGGCAGGAACAAAATATATGCGGTCAATATCAAGCGGTTGTGCCATTATTTCCTGAATCCATGTACCAAGTGAGGATAAATTATCCTTATAGGTTGAAAACAGCTCCGAAATCATTTCAGGGTCTTCTTCTATTTGTTCAAGTATAATAATGAGCTTATTTATTGAATTGGTAAAATCACCGCTTACATCGGTCATTTTATTAAGCTTCTTTATAGAAGATTTTAAAGCCTTAGCCTGTGCTTTGAAATCCTCAAGAACTTCAGGAACAAGCTTTTCATATCCATAATCACGGTAAACATCAGGGGCAGGACCTGTTATCATAAGTATACGGCGATAATCGGCATTAAGGGAATTAAGGGATTGCTGAATACCCTTAATAATTTCCGCCATATCACCAAGCACTATTTCCATTTTTACGGTATGTTTTCCCTTTTCAAGGTAAAACAAATACGGCTCATCCCCTGAGCCCAAGGGTTCAACCACCCAAGAGCCGGTATAATTAAATCTTATTCGTGAAGCTTCCTCGAAAGGACAAACATCATCAATATAAAGCTTTCTTGAAACGAAACCGCCATCATAAGAATCCTGCTTAAAGCGTGGTGCGATTTTATAGTAACCGCTTTCCCCCACTTCAACCTCCCAGCTTATCCACTGGCCAACCTTACCCCATTTTTCTCCGCTTATCATATTAAGACGGGTTTTCACGGGATGCTGAGGATATGTGGAAGCCGAGCTTTTATCCGATGTGGGATAAATTGTAAAGGAGGATTTTTCAAGGCAATTTTCTGCTTCAACAATAATTGTTTTTGAGCTCTTGGATTGCTTACCGCAAAGCTCTAAATATTCAGAATAGCCCATAAGCTTGCTTTCGGGAACAAATTTAAGCTCTATAACCTCAAGCTTTTCCTTATTTGCAACCAAAGATACAGTATGTGTACCTGCGGTGAGATAAACCGCCAAGGGGGTTGCAATAAAGCCGTTTGCATCATGGAGGGTATAAAGCATTTGACGAGGTTTTTCAATCTGTTCGGGAGTAACCTCATTGCCACGGGGATTTTCGGTTATTTCTCCATCAACAAACACACGAGAAAACTCAATAAAACGAGCTTCATCAAAAGGAATATTACCGTCAATCATAAGTGTGCGCTCAATAGCGCCGTTTTTTGAAACGGTGGGGAAATATGTAATATCAAGCTCATAAAAGCCCTCTTGTGCCACATCAAACTGCCAATGCACACTGCTATCAGACCCGGTATTTACAGAACCGTTTTCGGTTATTGTAACCGTTCCCGAATAATCGGAAACATTATTTCCCGCAATAACAATCTCAGCATTTACCGCTTGCTTTTCTCCGATTTTTTCACGATACTGTGCATAATCATCAAGCCCACTGCCTGCGGTGATTTGAGCAAGCTCACCACTGCCTAAAGTTTCGGCAGAAGCAGGCAAAAACACCACACTTAAAATAACAGCCAAGCAAACTGCACACATTCGCACAAACAACCGTTTTACCGAATTCATTGTCATGCCTCCCGAATAATTTGTATTATTATTGGTTTTAAAAATAATTTTTCTTTTTAATTATATCATAACTTTAAATAATTTGCAATATTTACACCGAAAAATTTAATTTTTTTTATTGGATATTTTTAGTTAATTGTATTATTTGCTTTAATATTGGTATTATTTATTAAAAAATTAATTTGACAAATCTCAAAAAAAGTTGTATTATATTAACTACGATTTATATTACAGAAAGGAAACAGCAGCATCTTCTGCGGTTCAAATTTATGGCATTTACCGGAAAAAAGCTTTCAATAGTTATCAATTATCTTTCTGATTACATACGCAATAATTCACTTGAAACAGGTGCAAAGCTTCCCACAGAGGGCGAGCTTATAAAAGCAACAGGTGTAAGCCGTGTAACATTAAGGCGTGCGCTGAGTAATATGCAGGATGAAAAGCAGATTTACAGCGTGCAGGGTTCGGGCTATTTTGTTGGAGAAGCCTGCAATTCACTTAAAACCAACATCATTCCGCTTATAATTTCATACGACCACGAAAATTCAAAAATACTCAATATTGTTCATGGCGCACAGGCTTATCTTGAAAAAAGGCAGTGTCAGCTTGATGTGCATATTTCAAAAAGAAATCCCGAAACCGAAAAGCATATGCTCAATCAGCTTTATGATGACGGTTATCGCTGTGCTATAATCTTCCCTGTTTCCAGTGAGGATAATATAGATTTTTATTTTCAGATAATTCAAAAGGGTATGCATTTGGTGTTTATTGACCGTCAGCCAAAGGATATCTGCTGCTGCAATCTTGTAAAGAGCGATAATATGACGGGCGGTTACCTTGCAACAAAGCATCTTATTGAGCAGGGGCATAAGCGCATTGCGGTTTTCGGTCTTGAGCCGCTTGTTCATACAAGTGCTATCTATGAACGCTATTTCGGTTATCGTCAGGCATTAAGGGAATTTGGTATTCCTGAGCCTGAGCAGAGTTACTATTTTGCTCCCTACCGCAAATCAAATGCCGATATTGACAAGCTGTTTTCCGCCGCAAACAATATAACCGCAGTTTTTGCAATTAACGACCACGCCGCTGTGGACATTGCAACCCACGCATATAACCGTGGACTTAAAGTGCCCAATGATTTAGCGGTTATTGGCTTTGATAATCTTGATATAACCTCTATTTTTACGCCAAATCTTTCCACCATAGACCAACCCTTTACCGAGCTTGGTGAAAACGCCGCCGAAATTGCATACAAGCATATAACCAAAATCTCAACCGGTTACACACAAAAAATACTACCCATCAAGTTAATCGTCAGAGAATCAACCAAAAGGTAAACCAAAATAAAAAAAAACTTGCCGAAAAAAATTCGGCAAGCTTTTTTATTTTATCTCTTTTTCTTCTTTAAAACCAAAATCAAGAAAACAACAGTTGCAATCAATACCACTGCAAGAGCCGCACCCAATACTATAATAGTATTAACCAAATCATCGGGATAAGGTGTAAGTGCCGCCGCAAGTAAACCGCCGTTAAGCTTGTTTCCAACATTCTTTCCGGGGGTTGCTCCGCCTGTAATAGTGATTGTTTGACCACCTGTATTGGTTGAAGCACCCTGTATTCCCTCTTTGGTAACCTTGAGGTTATCAATATTTACCACACAATCAGGAGTTCCCTCTTCGGCACCGATAAAGTAAATTCTGAAGTAATCGGCAGCGGTCATATCAAGGCCGCCTCTTGCCTGATTTTGAGGCTTTTGAAGGTCAAAGCAGAAGTGATACCACTTATTGCCCTTATCACCCAAAGCCAAATCCTGTGCAAGCTCAGGACAAGCCACAAGAATTGCCGACTTCATATAACGGTTAGACTCAACATCGCAAGTGCCGGATGAAGTAAGCTCTACCATAAGACCTGTTGAGGTATTAAGGAAAGAAATATCAGAAAGGAATAAATCAAACTGTAAATAGCGGTAGCCTGTAAGGTCAACAGCTTCGGAAGGACGGTAAACAAGCTCCTTCAAAATACCGTTTTTAGCAGTAACCGTAACAGAAGCTTCACCCTCAACCTTATTGTTCTTATCGGGCATAACCTCCTGACCGGGAGAAGTCCAACCAACAGAGCTATCACCGTTGTTAAGTATAATTTCCTTATCTGTTTTGATAATTTCTGATGTTTTTTCACCCTTTGTAAACTTCATATTATCAAGAAGCATTGTGTAATCTGCAGTACCTTCCTCAGGCATAACGGTATAGAAACGGAAGTAATCAAACGCCTTCTTATCAAGGCCACCCTTAACCGATGTATGAGGACGGTCAAGATTAAGCTTAAAGTGATACCACTTGCCGCCACCTGTGCCGTTTTCAACATCCTGAGCAAAAACAGGGCTTGCTTCAAGCATTGAGGACTTGGTATAGCGTGCAGATTCAACATCACATACGCCGGCACTGGTTAACTCAAACATCATACCGCCGCACTTATTAAACCAATCAAGGTTTGTGAAGTAAACATCAAATTCCAAATACTGATAATCGGAAATATCAATGGAGCTTGTGGGTACAAATGCAATCTGCTTTAATAAAGCACCCTTTGCGGTAACGGTAACAGCAGAATTGCCCTGAGTTTTATTGCCAAAATCAAGGTTTGCTTCAGCTGCAGAAGCGGTCCAGAAAGCAAGAGATTCACCATCGGTCATCCACATTGAATTTTTATCAATAACCTTTCCGTAGGAAGGATCATTACCTGCAACAACCTCTTCGCCGCTACCCTCCTTTGTGAATTTCATATTATCAAATCTAATATCAAAATCAGCGGTGGTATCGGGAGAACCAATGGTAAAGAAACGGAAATAGTTAAAGCGTTTAGCATTCATTCCGCCACGAGCAACAGTTTGCGGAGAATCAAGTATAAGCTTTACATGATACCAGCCGGGTTTATCACTGCCATCCATACCTGCGGCATAGAATTCAGGCAGATTATCACGCATATAACCCTTCATATAACGGTTAGATTCATTATCCGAACCGCCCGAAGAGGTCATTTCAAACATCATACTCTCACAGTTTGCAAACCACTCCATATTAGAGAAGTAAACATCAAACTCTAAATAATCATAGGAAGAAATATCAAGCGATACACCCGGAGAGAATACTATCTGCTTCAAAACGCCCTTTGCGGCGGTTGTTCCAACAGAACCCTTACCCTGTGTTAAATTAGCAGTATCATTTGCAATGGGTGTGCCGGTAGTGCTCCAGCCTGCTGTGGTATCAGCATCGCTCAACCACATATTGCCGTTACTGTCAAGGCTTCCCGGAGTGGTATCCTCAACACCTGCAACAATATCATCATTTTCGCTTCCCGGAGCAGGGAGCTTATCAGCACGGAAATAAATATTATCAAATAAAACCGCACCCGACTTTGTATCATTTACAACAAAGCGAATTTCCGTAACGGTTTTAAGCACTGTGGTGCTATCTGCCAAAACCTTACCCTCATCATTTACCAAACGGTTAAGATTAAAGGTATAAGCGGCATAAGCCGAAGTAAGGCTATACTCGGTTGCAAGAGAAGTACCTGTAATCACAGAAGCCTTATAAGTTTTTCCTGCGGCAACAAGCTCAAGAGAAAGCGTTTTGCTGTTGCTATCGGAATTCTTTGCATAAACTGTAACACCACTGTAATTTTTGTACTGATTTATCATTCCGCCATAGTTAAGTATGGGAGAAACAGAGGCTGTGCCGTTTGTATAAGCAAGCTTAACCGCCGCCGTACCCTCAAGCTTATCATCCACAAGCGAAACTGCCGCATTATCGCTCACCTTAAAGGCATCCTTAAAGCCTGCCTCAAGTGAAACAACGGCATCCCAAGTGAGAATACTGTCACAATAACCCCAATCATTAGAAAGGTCATATACCGATTCAATGCTATCTGTACGGTAAGGAACAGCAGGGATTCCTGCGGCATTTCCAAGATTTGCCGCCATATTAAAGGAGCTCCAAGCATAGGTTGCGGCAACAGGAGCCGATACATGCTCACTCCAAACAGCAACCTGTGTAGCAGAAATAATCTCAGCATTTGCCTTAACAAATACACGGTCACTTCCTGCTACAGCAAAGCCGTGGAGGGTATTGCCCGAAAGCAGCTTCAAGGAAGCACCTGTGTTTTGGAAATTAAGAATAACCTTATTGCCCGAAATTTGATAAGAGCTTACGGTTGGTGCAGTAAATGCATCCTTATCACCGATACTGTAAACACCTGCCAAAACAGCGGTTGCAAAACGGGAAGCCACTTCACGCTTGCTGTTTGGATGGATAGGATCGGGATTGTTTATTGGGGGATCCTTATATTCCAAAGAAAGGTCATATATCGGAATTTGGATCATATTTGCCTTAGTTTCAGCCGTAACCTTTGAAAGCATTTCAGAGAAGGTTGCCAAAACGGTTGTATAATCCTCAGCACGAATACTTGCATAGTTATAAGGAGCAAGATGTGCACAAACAAACGGCATATTTCCGTTTTCAAAGCCAAATGCCTTACTATAGGAATCAATAAGACCCGAAAGCGCATGCTCATAGAAGGTGTTATAACCGTTATCCTCAGCATACTTAATATTGCTTTCACCCTGATACCAGAGCATACCGCTTATCTCAACACCTGCAAACGGAGCAATTTTTGAGTTATAAAGGGTTGTGAGATAGGTCCAGTTTGAGCCTGTTCTGCCAAGCTGATCCTCGGTTAAATAGATGTTACGCTCAACCAAAACATCCTTAATAGCCTTATCATTTTCAACCACTTCACGGGGCAACCACGATTCTATAACCGAAGCACCCTTTGCGGCATTTATAAATCCAACCGGAACATCAAGCTTTGCCTGAAGCTCAAGTGACATATAATAAGCTATTGCCGAAATATATTTAACATCAACTGCATTTGAACCATCTGCCCACTTAGCGCCCTCAATATCTGAAGCGCCGCTTGCGGGAAGTGTTGCACTTGTTCCACCGGGAACCAACGGAATATCAAAGAAACGAACCTTTTCATTAAGCGGAATAAGAGAATAATCATAATCCTTTATGGTTTGAAGCACAAAGAATTCCATATTAGACTGACCTGCAGCAAGCCACAACTCACCTATAAGTATATCAGAAATGGTTTTCTTTAACTGACCGCCAACATATATCTCAATTTTATAGGTATCGTATCCGCCTGCACGGGCTGTAAAGCTAAGGCTGAAAGCGCCGTTCTGAGCAGAAGTTGCAGTTTTGGTTTCAAGCAATGCTTCTCCCTTATAAAGCTTTGCTTCAACCGCAAGATTTGCCGCAGAAACATTACCGAAAATGTTCATCGGCTTATTTTGCTGGAACATCATTCCATCTGCAAAATAGCTGTTTACAACCGTTTCTTCCTTGAGGTTTGTTATTGCGACATCCTCAATACGAACATTAAATTCATCCTCGCCCGCCTTAACGCTGTAAAAACGAAGATAATTTATGCTTGAAAGGTTAAGTCCGTTATCAAAATCAGCATTGGAAAGGAGAAGTCTCAGTTCATTCCAGCCTGATTTAAGACCTAATTTGGGAACGGTCCAATTTGCTTCTTGCTTATCGCACTCTCCCGAAGATGTAAGCTCTATTTGACCCTCTTTTGTGAAATCAAGAACATCATCGCTACCATCAGTATTCTCAATATAAACCCTCATAGTAAGGTATAAATCAGACTTTTTATATGCAGAAAGGTCATATTCAAACTGATTGAGTATAAAGGAGAAAGTTCCCTGAGTTTTCTTTTGGAAGCTTCCCTCAATAGGCCATACACCCTGGGTCTCAGGCTTTGAAGGCTCACCCTCACCAAGAACTGCAATAAGATTATCAATTCTGAATATTGCATCCGGCAAGGTTGTATCAAGAGGAGTTGCAGGGAGGGTATAAAAAGCGAAGGACTTAAACTCAGATAAATCCACCTTAGAATCGGAAGGAACCGAAACTGCCGCATGATACCAACGGTTAGCACCCTCAGTTATAACCATATCCGAAAGGGCAATTTTTTGGGTATTGGTGCCATCACTTATTTCCACACCGATATAATTACCATAGGAATTTTTGATTGCCGACCACATATCAAATGAGGTATCTCCGCTTTTAAAGCACTGGAAATCAAATTCAAAGGTATGATACTTTGAAAGGTCAATATCAGCAGAATGGGTATAAGTAAGCTTTCTTAATGCACCGTAGCCTGTGTAAACATAAACAGCATTACCGCTTAAACCGTTTGCATTAAGCTGCATATTTGAAGCATTTCCCGAATAAACCCAACCGTCAACAGTTTCGCAATCGGTAAGGGTTATGGTTTCATCAACAACTATCATATTTTCATCAAAACAAGCAAGCAGATTATCAAGACGGAAAATAGCAGTATTTACCGTTGTATCAAGTGTTGCTGTTGTGTTGGTATAAATAGAGAATGAGCTGAATTTTGCTAAATCAAGTGTTCCGGTGGAGCTTGTGGGGTCAAGCACATTTATTGCAACATGATACCAGCAATTTCCAAGTGCTGTAACCTTCCATTTGTTAAGACCATAGGTATTAACGGCAGTACCGTCACTCACTTCAATCGCAATCTTATCACCGTAAGCGGCAGTAATTTCACTCCACATATCGTAAGAAGTGTCATTCTGCTTCATACACATCATATCAAACTCAATAACATTGTATTTTGAAAGATCTGCGTTTGCGCTAAAGCTCATTTTGCGAAGTGCGCCATAGCCTGTATAAATCTGAACAGCCTTATTGGTCATTCCATTGGGGGAGCTTGCCACATTGGAAACATTTCCCGAATAGCCCCAGCCATCCAAAGTTTCACATTCAGAAAGAATAAGGTCCTTAATTTCTTCAGGCTTTTCTTTACGAACGTTTGCGGCATAGATATTATCTATACGAACATGACCGTTTCTAACAGATGAGCTAAGCTGGCTGTTATCATTATTCATGGTAGCAAAATTAAAGGTTGTCATTTTAGTCATATCAAAGCTACCCGTTGTGCTTGATGGGTCATCAAGATTTACAGAAAAATGATACCAAAGCTTATTGTTGCTATCCTGCTGAACCTCCATTTTAGAAAGGCGGTAGATATTGTAATCTGTAGCAGAAGAGCCTATTTTAAGGCAAACCAGCTCACCGTATACAGCCGCAACATCCTCCCACATTCCGGGCTGTGCACCTGTGTGCATCATTATATCCCACTGAATATTCTGATAGCTTGAAATATCTATCGGGGAGGTTGTGAAGGTTGTATCTCTGAAGCAGCCTTTATCAACATTAACAGCAACCGCTTTACCTGTAAAACCGTTAGGATTTACCGAAAGCGATTGACCTGAGGTTTTGGTCCAGCCGGTCAATGATTCACAATCACTAATAAGCAATTTTTCGGGAGTTGAGGTATCTGCCAACGAAGGAATAGCTATTATAACTGCCGATAAAAGTATTGCAATCGAACATAAAACAGAAATTATTTTCTTCATCAGTTTCTCCTCCTTTAAGATTTATTCTTTTTGAGCTTTACTATAAACAGAACAATTACAGCCACTAAAAGCACACCTGCAACGCCTACTGCAATATATCCCAAATTAACTATATTCTCAAGCTCTGCACGCAGTTCAAGGTTTTTATCTGTACGCTTAGGCACATAAACGGTTGCCTTTTCACTGCTTGTATTTGAAATGCCGCTGCTTTCTTCCTTTTCATCCACCATAGGAACATAATTTTCAGGATTATTGGTAAAGCGAACATTATCTATACGCATGGTGTAATCGGGAGTGGTGGAAATGGGGTCAACCGAATAAAATCTGAAGAAATTGAATCTTGTTTTATCAAGCTGACCGTTTGCTGTACCCTGAGGGTCATCAAGAACCAAAACAAAATGCCACCAATTCTGTTTTCCCTCAATAGCACCGTTTTCAAAAAGATGACGCATCACCTTTTTCATATATCGGTTAGATTCCTTATCGGTAGTGCCTGAAGAGGTGAGCTCAATCATAACACCGCCGCAATCTGTAAACCAAGTAATATCACTGAAATAAATATCAAATTCCATATAGGAATACTTTGAAATATCTATTGGTGCGCTTGGAATATAGGCAATCTGGTTAAGCTTACCGTTTATAGCGGTAGCGCCAACAGAGCCCGAACCCTCAACAAAATTTGCGGCATCCCCCTCAAGAGCATCCATTCCTTGGCTGTTTGCCGACCAATTAAGGGTGGTATCGCAATTTGAAAGAACGATATCATCGTCACCTGCTGCATTTGCGGTAAAGCATAAGGAGAATATAAGCATTACAGCAGTAAATATTGTTATAAACCGTTTCATCAATAAATCCTCCTATAATTATGACCACCAAGTAGCCGTTTCGGTCACCTTTGCGCCATCATTACGCATTGTAACCTTTGCTCCATCCACCGGTGCCATAAATGCCAACGATTGACGGCTGATATTTCCTATCAAATGCACGGTAGCGCCGCCAACTGCTCTTACCTGACATGCCTTTGAAGGCATCATTACGGCACAGTAGTAAATTTCACCACCTGTAGCATTTACCAAGAATGTGGTATCCTCAAGGTTGTAATAGGAAAGCTGATTTACAACAAGTCTACCACCGTTCATCTTAATAGCCTCAGCCTTAGGCTGAGCCCACATCATTGAGTTATAAAGTGCAACAGTACCTGTTACGCTTTCCTTCATAACGATATGGTGCATATCCTTTTCACCGTTCATTGAAACAAGCTCTGCATTAATAAATTCAACCACATCAGCCTCTTCAACAACAAGTGCATTACGGCAACCATCAGAACCGTGACCTACAACAGTTCCGTTAAGACCGCCCTTACCCTGAGAAACAAGCACCAAAAGATTTTCTCCGCCATAAGCAAAGTTTCCAAGCATATGCTCAGATTTATTATCGCCGAAAATAAATACATCAAGAGTTTCGTTGATAACATTATTAAGCTCAGCACCGTCACCTGCAGGCTTTTGAGAAAGCACTGCACGCTTCCAATAATGGGGGTTAAACTGACAGTTTTCTACCCATCCGTTTGAGCTGTTATTTCCTATAAACATACCCTTTACAAGCGGTGCACCGCTGCAATAGTTTATATAATGACCGTCAGAGGGGTTTGTGGCAAAATCAAGTGCCTGATAGGAATTTATAAACACGCTGTTTATTGCCCAGCAGTTTTTACCCAAGGAACGCACTGTCCAAGGATAAGGAATAAAATCGGTATAGGACTGCTCAGGATAATAGAAAGAAATACCGTTAATTCCCGAACCCTCTTCCAAGCTTACAAACGGCTCACCGTTTGCGTTTCCTTTACCAAGTGTGGTGCAAATGGTTGAACCCTTTGTAACACTGTGGGTAGGAACATTGTAAATACCTCTAAGCTCAACACCTGTGGGGATTACGAGGTTTTGATTAACTATAAACTCACCCTGCGGCACATACACAATACCGCCTGTTTTCTTTGCTGCGGCAATGGCATCAACAAAAGCCTTTGTGCTATCCTCCCCACTCTTTGCGCCAAAATCCTCAACATTATAAACTGCGTTTGAGGAAGCGGTGGGGATACTGCGGCGATAAACATGAAGTCTGCCGCTTGTAACAGGAAGATTAAGCGGTGTATGATCAATTTTAATAAATGCTTCTTTTGTTTTATCGTGCTTAATATCGGCATTGCCTCCAAAGCTACAACCCATAACGGAAACACCGCCGCACTCAGAAGCTATTTGAATATGCCTTTTTTCGCCGTCAAATTCACACTGCTGTATGCTCACGCTTCCCTTATACATTGTGAGTGCATAGGAGCCAACCTTTCTGCCAACAAATTTACTGTTTAAAACGGTTAAAGCACCTGTTCCAAGGCAAACAAACTGTTCCTTTATTTTACCCGAAATGGTAACATTCTGGAACTCACTTGTTTCGGAAAAGCCTGCATTCATAAGCACGCCATAGGTACATTTTTCGTCACCTGTAATATTTATTTCACTGAAAACACAGCCGATAGCATTGGTTGCCTGAATATCAATACCAATATTACAATTTTTTATATCAATCTTGCAATACTGTGCGTTTGCGGCACGCTTTTCTTTATTGTAAACCTGACGAATAGCGCAATAAAGACCCTCTGCATAGAAATCATAGATATATTCCCAGTCAGATCTTTGCATCCAAAGACCAACCGCAAATTGGAACATATAATCCCTTATTATCTGCTTATCCTCTTCCTCAAAGGGATAAAGGGTGTTTTGAATGAGATATTCGGGAGAAAGATGTATACCCTCAAGACGACCAATATCGGTAACATTGTCAAGCATAATTGCATTATTGAAGGCGGTTATGTAAACATTCTTCATATAATGGAGCTCACTCCAATTAAGATTGCCCTGATAACCGTTCCAACAGCCTGCAATAGTGGTATTCATAACGGTGAAGCTGTCACCGCCTGCTTCCTGAATGGTTGCAGGATATTTTGCCACTTCCGAAGCAGTTTGTTCGGGATAAAGGATGTTTACATTCCTAAGTCCTGCGCCGGCTTTCATTTTAATAAATGCCGAACCTGTTTCTCTGCCTCTTGTTTTGCTTTTAACAAGAATAACCGTTCCACAGCTTCCCACAGGGGAAACATCAGGGCTCACCCACTCACCTCTGAGTGTTACACCTGCAGGAATTTCAAGTGTATTTTCACAAAGATATATACCCTCAGGCATATAAACCACACCGCCGCCTGCACCTGAAGCCTTTATGAGTGCACGCTGAATTGCGGGGGTTGCATCCTTTGTACCGTCATTGCAAGCACCAAAATCCGCAACAACATCATAAATTGCCACGCACACACCCGTTCCGTCATCATATTTAACATCAACGGCATAGGGTTTTCCCGGGGTTCTCTTTCCTGCTTCAACCTTAGTAGGAATAATAACAGGTGTATCATCATCAATAAAATTCAATCCCGAAAGAAAGGTGTTTTTATCAATGTTCTCAGGAATATCAACCTTTGTAACATCTTCTGTGGGATACGAAAAGCTGTAATCCAAATTGCCGAATTTCACAGCAGTTTTCTTTTCCTCTTTGCATCCCGCAAAAACCGTGATAAGCATTACTGTAACTAAAAGTAATGCCATTAATCTTTTACACATCTTTCACACCTCATTTATACTTTATATGAATGTATTTCAAATGGACGGTAATCGGTTGAGCCTTCAACCGCACCCTCGTCTTTTTCACACAGGTCACATCTTGTAACAGCCTGCTTTTGCGGCATTATAATATTACATTTTGCCCTGCTTCCTGCGGCTTCATAGGTGCGAACAACAAGCTCATCGCCGTTTTCAGCCTTTTTAACACCGTCAATAATAACATTTTTGGCATCAACCGCAATATAACTGTGCTGTAATTCACCCTCACCGCTTTCAACGGGCACCATAACAGGCTGGGTATTGAAAATTGCCGCTTGACGAACGGTGTTTATAAGCGAAGTCCCGTCATCCGAATAAATGCCGTAAGCAAATTCATGCTTGCCAAAATCAAGATTTTTTGCAGGATAATCGGTACCTCTTAAAGCATTAAGCTCAATTACATTATCCTCCACCGAATAGCCATACTTGCAATCGTTAAGAAGGGCAAATTGCAATCCCGGAATACCGAGAGACAACCATCTGTGAGCCGCCATTTCAATCTGAGCCATCTGCTGTGGATTATTTCTTCTGGTAGAACGCTTAACAAAACCAAATTGGGTTTCACAATTCACATAATCGGAATCCACACCGGTATTGAAAGCAATTCTTAGCATTTTATGCTTTTCGTGCCAATCGGCAAAAGCCTTAAATTTAAGCACACGGTCATTATCACCCAAGGAAATCTGAAGCTTAATTTCAGATTTATTATAACGGTAAGTCTGCTCCATAACAGCACCGCAGGGGGTGAGCTTCATTTCACTTTCTGCCAAAGCCACCCTTTCAGGTGTTTGATTGCGGTAATCATACTGTAAATTCCACGCATTTTCAAGGTCATCATAAATATAGAGTATATTGGAATTTCCAGCCAAAAGCTCCTCTTGCAAATCCTTATTGAAGATGCTTGAGATACTTCCGTCCTCACTGAATTCAACACGCAAATAATCATTTTCAAAGCCCTGCATTTTTGAAACGCTTTTGTTTCCTTCAAGGTCAATAACCTTGTATCCCATAGGAGGTAAAACGGTATGTATTGTACCGTTTTCGGTTTCAATAACATAATCTCTTTCAAAGGAAAGAGTATTGAAAATAGCCACGCCTTTTTTCATTCCGTTAGCCTTAATATCTCCTGCCAAAACCTTTACAGCGTTATCCCTGATAGCCAAAGCCTGATTATAAAGCTGTTCGTAACGCTCCAAGCTTTCATCATAAACACGCTGAATGGAAGAACCGGGCAGAATATCATGGAACTGATAAAGCAAAACCTCTTTCCAAATCTGCTCAAGCTCATTTTGCGGATACTCAAAGCCGTAAAGCCTGCTTGCAAAGGAAGCAAAAAACTCTGCATCTCTGAGTGTTTTTTCCATAAGGCGATTATAAAGCTTATTTCTTGCGGCAGAGGTGTAAACACCCAAATGCCTTTCAAGATACATTTCATCCGAAAATACCGGAAGCTCCTCACGGCGTTCATTAAGGCGGGTAAAGAAATCTGCCATTTTACCTTGCTTTATAGGGCAAAGTCCCGGCAAATTCTGCTCACGGCGCAAATATTCAAGGTGTGACGGACTTGGTCCTCCGCCACCGTCACCTATACCAAACGGTAAAAGCGCTTCTCCAAACTGACTGTTTGCGGCAAGCTTGCGGCAAACCTTTTTAACCGATTTAGCAGTTCCCTCACTCAAATAGTTACCCTCAGGAGGCATATGAACCAAAACCTCACTGCCATCAATACCACGCCAACGGAAGCTTGTATACGGAAAATCGTTTATAAGGTTCCACGACATCTTTATGGTTGAAAAATATTCAATTCCCGCTTTGCGGAATATCTGCGGTAAAGCCGCAGAATAGCCGAATGTATCAGGTGTCCAAACAAAATTAACCGTTTGGCCAAACTCCTTTTTCCAAAAAGCATTTCCGTAAAGAATCTGCCTTACAACCGATTCACCGCTGATAAGGTTAAGGTCAGGCTCAGCCCAAACAGCACCCAAAAGCTCCCAACGGCCGTCCGCAATGGACTTTTTAACCTTTTCATAAAGCTTTGGATAATCCTGCTTCACCCATTCATAAAGCTGAGGCGAGCTTGAACCAAAAAGATATTCAGGATAACGGTTCATAAGCTCAAGCGCTGTTGCAAAGGTTCTTGCCCCCTTACGCTTGGTTTCACGAACAGGCCAAAGCCACGCAAGGTCAATATGAGCATGACCAAAAGCAGTAAGCCAAACGGCAGGATTTTCCCCACCCTTTAGTGCCAAGCGTGCTTTGGTTATCTTCAAACATTCGTTAAATTCTTCATTGGTAAAATTGATAAGTAAATTACGGCATTTGCTTAAAATATTAAGTATTTCATAACGCAACGGGTCATCCTGAGCAGTGTTTTCCGCCTGAACAAAAAGCACTATCATATCATAGAAAAGGTCCCTTGCCGTATCGTTACATTCCGCTATATAGGCTTCCTTTATTCTGCCGCCCTCCTGCAAATTTCCCGTAAGGTCATTACAAGCGGCATCCATCCAGAAATCTATCTGCTCATTGCCATCGGCACATTCCTTATACTGAACAATTCTCTTTCCGGGGTTACCCATTGCACGGTCAAACATTGAATTTACATTGGTAATACCCCTTAAAGGACAGCCGTCATCATCAAAAATCAAACCCTCACCGTTTATATCAATTACATATACTATCTTTTTACCCTTTGCACTTTCAGGCAATTTTGCGGTAAAATGAAACCAAGCACAATCAAATAATCCGCCCCAGGCTTCACCAATTCCCGCAGTTTTATGCTCACCGCTAAACCTTTCTTCAAATTTCAGCGGCTCTTTGGAGGTATACTGCTCCATATCAAGATCAATAATCTTGGTGTAAACACGGTTTTTTACCCTATTTATACAGTTTCTAAGGTTTTCCAATACATATCTTTCGTTATACAACCCTTTTCTCCTCCGTTTTTGTATTATTATTTGTATTATGAATAATAAATACTACGCCTTTAGTTACAGCAATTATAGCATATCGGCAATTATATGTCAACAATTTCAAAAAATTTTGATTATTATTTTCAACTCACTATTGCATTAATTTGAAAATCGTGTTATAATTATAAAAAATTTGTATTATTTGGGTGATTTGGAATGTTTATACAGTACGAAAAAAAGCTGTCTGTTAAATACGATGTTGATGTTTTTGTTGCGGGAGGTGGCCCTGCAGGTGTTGCGGCTGCATATTCTGCGGCAAAGTGCGGAGCTCGTGTTTTCTTAGCTGAAACCTATGGTGCATTCGGCGGTGCGGCAGTTCATTCGCTTATTCCCGCCTTTATGCAGTTTGGTGACGGCGTTAATTTCCTTGCAGGCAATGTTGGCACTTATGTACGCAATTATTTAAGAGAAAAATCCCCTGAGGAGTATAAAAAATACTGCCCTGACAGTATTCCCGTTGAGGTTTTAAAGCTTTGCTATGATGAAATGCTGACAAACGCAGGGGTTCAATTTGAATTTTTCTCCTCTGTTTCTGATGTTTTGGCAAAGGATGGCAGTATTGAGTATGCCGTTTGCACCGCTAAAGGCGAAAGCTATGCCGTAAAGGCAAAGGTTTATATTGACTGCACCGGTGACGGTGATATGGCAGCTCTTTCGGGTGCGGAATTTTCAAAGGGTGATGAAAACGGTGATATGATGGCGGCAACCCTTTGTGCTTTATGGAACAACATTGAATGGAAGGATGTTGTTCGTCCTGATAGCCGCCGCCTTGATGATGCCTTTGCCGATAAGGTATTTTCAAATGAGGACCGTCATTTACCCGGAATTTGGCCCATAAGCACCACAACGGGCGGTTCAAACGCAGGTCATATTTATGATATTGACGGCACAACCGCACAATCCCTTACCCGTGGAATGATTGAGGGCAGAAAACAGCTTCTTGAATACCGCAGATATTACAAAGAATATCTTTCAGGCTATGAAAAATCCGAACCCATAATTTCCGCCACACAAATAGGTATTCGTGAAACCCGACGCATCACAGGAGACTATGTACTTTGCGTTGATGACTTTTTAAGCCGTGCCGTATTTGAGGATGAAATCGGCCGTTATGCATATCCTATTGATATTCATTCGGGCAAAAACACCACCGCAGGCTATAATGAATATGCCAAAAAGTTTGCAGAGCTTCGTTATCAAAAGGGCGAAAGCTATGGTATACCCTACCGTAGCTTGCTTGTTAAAAACCTTGATAACCTGCTCACCGCAGGACGCTGTATTTCGGCAGACCGTTCAATGCAGGCTTCTGTTCGTGTTATGCCGGGCTGCTTTATAACAGGCCAAGCCGCAGGTACTGCTGCAGCATTAGCCGCAAAACAAAACGGCAAAACCCGTGATATAAATATAGCCGAGCTTCAAGCAATACTGCGTGAAAACGGCGCTGTGATAAGCGAATATAAAAAGTAGTAAAAACAAGTAGTAAAAAACGGCTGTCTCACCCAAAATGAGACAGCCGTTAATTTTTATCTATTATTGATTTTATCTGTTATTGATAAGCTTTGTAAGCTCAACGGGATCAACAATCTTGCCATCCTTATAAACACGCATATTACCTGAAGCAATTTCATCAATAAGGATAACCTCATCATTGTTATAACCAAACTCAAACTTAATATCCCAAAGGTCAAGACCGATAGATTTAAGATCATCAGCAACAATCTTTGTAATCTTCAAGGTTTGTTCCTTCATGCTCTTAAACATTTCTTCACTCATAATGCCAAGTGCTGCAAGACCCTCACTTGTGATAAGCGGATCACCCTTAGCATCATCCTTGAGTGTGCACTCAACATAACCGCCCTCTAAAACGGTACCGTCTGCAATATACTCACCGTATCTGCGGATAAAGCTGCCTGTTGCAACCAAACGGCAGATAACCTCAAGTCCTTTACCGAAAACTTTACCCGGAAGAACTTCCATAGTAGCGTTTTCAACATCAGCACTTACATAGTGAGTCTTAATTCCTGCATTCTTGAGGAGCTCAAAATAGTGAATTGATGTTATAAGATTTGCCTTACCAATTCCCTCTATTGTAAGACCTACGCTGTTCTCACCCGGATCAAAAACGCCGTCTTTACCGGTGCAATCATCCTTAAACTTAAGCATTACATTGCCGTTGTCAAGAGAATAAACATCCTTAGTTTTTCCTTCGTAAACCTTTTTCATATTAAGCACTCCTTTAATTTTGAGTTTTAAAATTACAAAAAAATTATATCATACTTTTTTTGCTATTTACAATATTTTTTTTTGCATTTTCAGCATTTTTTCACATTTTAACAAATACAATAACCGCAGCAACAGATTTTTATTCCATTTTCATATTTTTTTCTTTTTATGAACATTGCGTATGGTTCGTTTTTTCTTTTGCGGTGCCGAATTTGACCCTCTTTTAAAGCCGCTTTCCCCGTTTCCCGACTGCCGGCCTACGTTTTCCTGCCTTTCCGGAGCAACCAAGCAATTCTTTCCCGTTCCTATCAGGTCATTTCTTCCTGCCGCCTTTAATGCCGAAAGCACTAATTTGCGGTTTTCAGGACGGTAATATTGCAAAAGTGCCCTTTGCTCTGCCTTTTCCTTGGCAGTTTTGGGAACATAAACGCTTTCCATGGTAAACGGGTCAAGCCCTGTATAAAACATACAGGTTGAAACCGTGCCGGGGGTGGGATAAAAATCCTGCACCTGTTCGGGATGAAGCCCCTCTTTTTTAAGAAATAAAGATAACTCAATAGCATCCTTCATGGTGCTTCCCGGATGTGACGACATAAGGTAAGGCACTAAATACTGCTTTTTGGCGGCGCTTTCGGTAAGCTCATAAAAACGCTTTTTAAAACGCTCATAAACATTTACGGGCGGTTTGCCCATACGCTTCAAAACAGCCGAAGAGCAATGCTCCGGAGCCACCTTTAGCTGACCGCTTATATGATGTTTAACAAGCTCTTTGAAAAAGCTTTCATCCTTATCGGCAATAAGATAATCAAAACGGATTCCCGAACGGATAAATATCTTTTTAATTTTAGGTAATGCACGAAGCTTTCTCAAAAGCTCAAGATAATCGCTATGGTCAACCTCCACCGCAGGGCACATTTCGGGAGCCAAGCATTTTTTATCTGCACAAAGTCCCCTTTTGCTCTGGGCTTTACAGGAATTTTTACGGAAATTTGCGGTGGGTCCGCCAATATCGTGAATATATCCCTTAAAATCAGGCATTTCGGTTATTTTCTTAACCTCATTTATAACCGAATCATGACTTCTGCTTGAAATTGCCCTGCCCTGATGATACGCAAGTGAACAGAAATTACAAGCACCGTAGCATCCTCGATTATGAATTACCGAAAACTTAACCTCTTCAATACCCGGCACTCCGCCCAAAGCCTTATATGACGGGTGATAATCCCGCATAAATGGCAGTGCATAAACCCTATCCATTTCCTCGGTAGTCAGCGGCGGCATCGGCGGATTTTGCACAACAATCTCATCACCATGACGCTGAATAACCGTTCTTCCTCTAACAGCATCATGCTCCGATTGCTGAATTTTACAGGAAATCGCATACTGCCTTTTTCCCCGTTCATTTGGCTCACTAACAGCCTCAAATGAGGGACACTCCCTTGCAGAAATCACCTCATACTCACTTGTTTTCACAGCATAGCAGGTTCCAAGTACATCCCTTATCTGCTTTATATCCTCACCGTTTTTCAATCTATCGGCAATTTCAACGATATGCTTTTCACCCATACCATACATCAAAATATCGGCGGTGCTGTCAATAAGAATTGATGGGCGAACAGCATCATCCCAATAATCATAATGGGCAAATCGCCTGAGAGAAGCCTCAAGTCCGCCAATAGCAATTGGCACATCGCCGTATATTTTTCTGATATTTTTACAGTAAACAATAACCGCACGATCAGGTCTTGCCCCCGCTTTTCCACCTGCGGTATAGGCATCATCCGAACGCCTTTTCTTTGCGGCGGTGTAGTGGGCAACCATTGAATCAATATTGCCGCCATTAACCAAAAAGCCAAGCCTTGGTTTGCCGAAACGGCTGTAATCGGCATCACAACGAGGTTGCGGCAAAATACAAACACGGTATCCCGCCGCCTCTAAAACACGGGAAATAATAGCTGTTCCAAATGACGGATGATCCACATAGGAATCCCCCGTTACCAGCACAAAATCAGGCTCATCCCACCCCAATGATAGCATTTCTTTTTTAGTAATCGGTAAAAACGGCATATCCACACCACACATTCAGTATAATATATTATGATAACATATTTTTACTTAAAAGACAATACGGGGTGCATAAAAATGAGCGAAAACTCCAACAACGAAAATCTTGCAACTAAGCAAAATTATTTTTTTAAAATAATCGTAACCGAAACCTTAGCCGTTATTTTTGTACTTTTAACCGTTTTAACGGTTAAGCTCTTTTTCAAAAAAGAGTTTTCCGCCCTTAAAGTGTGGTATTGTGATAATCTTTTAAGTGATACAAGTGTAAGCGAAGTATTAGATGCCTAAAGGACTGAACATAAAATGAAATTTAAAATTTTCGGCACAAGGATTTACATTTCCTTTTTATTTGCCGCAGTAATTGCGTTTTTACTTGTGATTGACCGCACCGGACTTGTTATTCCAACCATTCTTGCTGCAATTATTCACGAAATCGGTCATTTACTTGCAATGTGGGCTTGCGAATGTCAGCCAAAAGATATTCGCCTTATCCCCGCTTCAATACAAATTGTCAGAGGTTTTTCAAAGGGTGCTTACAGCGAAATTGCCATTGCGCTTTGCGGACCGTGTGCAAATTTAGTGTTTTTTGGCATATTCCTTTTAATTTTTTCATATTCAAACTCTCAATTTGCCCTCACCTTTTCAGCACTAAATCTGATTTTATGTATTTACAATCTTCTACCTGTAAGCGGACTTGATGGCGGAACGGTTTTAAGGGAGATAATTGCTAAAAAAACAGACCCTTACAAAGCTGAAAGAACGGTTAAAATAACCGCTTTTATTTTAGGAATTTTAGTACTTGCCGCCGCATTGGTGCTTTCATACATCGGCAAATTTAACATCACTGCATTTATAATCTCAATTTACCTTATAATAACCTCATTGATTAAAAGATAATATAAAAAAGCCGCCTTAAAGGCGGAAATAAAAAAACTAAAAGGCTGTCGCTATTGTGGACTGCCCCAATTTGTGCGGACAGTACAAAAACAGACCCTATGGTAGATAAAATTAAATTTTAAGCAGCATACTGACATCGCTTTTCAAGTGGTGTCAGTTTTGTTTTTAGTTGTATTCTTTGGT
>SVPW01000016.1 GCA_015065645.1 Oscillospiraceae bacterium
TGATGCCTGTTGATGATTATGACCTTGCAGGCTTTGCGGTTGGTATTGTTGATAAAAAGAAAATTCTTGATAATACCAGTATGCGTGAGGGAGATGTTGTTATAGCGCTTCCGTCATCAGGTGTTCATTCAAACGGATTCTCCTTGGTTCGTAAGGTTTTTGATATCGGTAACTGTGATTTGAATAAAACCTATGATGAATTGGGTGGAAAGTCTCTTGGTGAAACTTTGCTCACCCCCACAAAGATATATGTTAAGCCGGTTTTGGCATTGCTTGAAAAGGTTAATGTAAAGGGAATTTCCCATATTACCGGCGGTGGATTTTATGAGAATATTCCAAGAAGTATTCCTGATGGTCTTGGCGCTAAAATTGATAAATCCGCTGTTAAAATTCTTCCAATATTTGAGCTTTTGGCTAAGGTTGGTAATATCAGCGAACACGATATGTTTAACACCTTTAATATGGGTGTTGGTATGAGTATCGTAGTACCCGCAAATGAGGTTGAAACAGCACTCGAAGTATTAAAGGCAAACGGTGAAGATGCCTATGTTATCGGTGAGATAATCAAGTCTGATGAAAAGGTGATTTTATGAACCGTGCAAAAATAGCCGTTTTGGTTTCGGGTGGGGGAACAAATTTACAGGCTTTAATAGATGCTCAGCAAAGCGGTATTATAACAAGCGGTGAAATCTCACTTGTTATTTCCAATAATGCAGATGCTTATGCGCTTACCCGTGCAGAAAAAGCAGGTGTTAAAACTGCTGTAATTTCTAAAAAAGAACTTGGAAAAGAAAAGTTTGAAGAAAAGCTTATTGAAACTTTAGATGGTGAAAAAATTGATATTATCGTTCTTGCAGGTTTTATGGTGATATTAAGCGAAAACTTTACAAGCCATTACCCAAAACGCATTATTAATGTTCATCCGTCACTTATCCCGTCATTTTGCGGTGAGGGCTTTTACGGACTGCATGTTCATGAAGCCGCATTAAGCTATGGTGTTAAGGTAACGGGCGCTACGGTGCATTTCGTAAACGAAATACCCGATGGCGGTGAAATAATAATGCAAAAGGCTGTAGAAATTGAGGAGGGTGACACCCCCGAAATTTTGCAAAAGCGTGTAATGCAGCAGGCGGAATGGATAATACTTCCTGCAGCTGTTGAAAAGGTTTCAAAACAAATAATTATGAAAGAGGAAGATACAAATGGCTCTTTATGATTTAAAAACACTTTTATCCGAAAATTCATACCCCGGAAGAGGTATTGTTGTTGGAAAATCGGCAGACGGTAAAAATGCTATGATAGCTTATTTTATAATGGGCAGAAGCGTAAACTCCCGTAACCGTATATTTGAAAGCTTTGAGGGTGGTATGCGCACTAAGGCTTTTGATGAATCAAAGCTTTCCGATCCTTCACTTATCATTTACAATCCTTATTTAAAAATAGGCGATACCGATATTATCACTAATGGGGATCAAACCAATACTGTTTTTGATTATATCAAAGAACATGGTGAGGATGGCTTTGCTTTTGAAAAGTCATTGCATACCCGTGAGTTTGAGCCTGATGCTCCAAACTATACACCCCGTATATCAGGTATTCTTTATTATGCCTTCCCCGGAAATACATTCCATTATAAGCTTTCTATTTTAAAGAGCAATAACGGTGATCCCACCGCTTGCCAGAGATATTTTTACAGCTATAATCCGCTTGATGGTATCGGTCATTTTATTCACACCTATAAATGTGATGGTGATCCCATTCCGTCATTCTATGGTGAGCCTGAAGAAGTAGCTCTTCCAAATACCGCAGAGGAGCTTGCTGATATGGTATGGAATAATCTTAATGAGGATAATAAGGTTTCCCTTTTTGTACGCAGTGTTCCGCTTGATGGCAGTGAACCTACTGAAATTATAATCAATAAAAATAAATAATAGGGGAGATATAAAAATGAAAGAATTTGAACTTAAATACGGTTGTAATCCCAATCAAAAGCCTGCTAAGATATTTATGGCAGATGGCAGTGAATTACCAATAGAAATACTTTGCGGCAGACCGGGTTATATCAATTTTCTTGATGCTTTTAACTCTTGGCAGCTTGTAAAGGAGCTTAAAGAGGCTTTGGGTCTTCCTGCAGTTACCTCCTTTAAGCATGTAAGCCCCACATCTGCGGCTGTTGGTATTCCTCTTTCCGATAAGCTCAAAAAGGCTTGCTTTGTTGATGATATTGAGGGTCTTGATGAGTCACCACTCGCTTGTGCTTATGCAAGAGCTCGTGGTACCGATAGAATGTGTTCTTTTGGTGATTGGGTAGCTCTTTCTGATGTTTGTGATGTTACCACAGCTAAGATGATTAAGCGTGAGGTTTCTGATGGTATTATTGCTCCCGGCTATGAACCTGAGGCACTTGAGATTTTGAAATCCAAGCGTGGCGGCAACTATAATATTGTTAAAATTGACCCCGATTATGTTCCTGCCGCTATTGAGCATAAGCAGGTTTACGGTATTACCTTTGAGCAGGGAAGAAATAACTTTGAAATCAACCGTGAGTTGCTTTCAAATATCGTTACAGCTAATAAAGAGCTTCCCGAAAGTGCTGTTCGTGACCTTATAATTTCTCTTATCACTCTTAAATATACCCAGTCTAATTCGGTTTGCTATGCGGTAGATGGTCAGGCAATAGGAGTAGGAGCAGGTCAGCAGTCAAGAATACATTGTACACGCCTTGCAGGTACTAAGGCAGATACATGGTTCTTGCGTCAGCATGATAAGGTATTAAATCTTCCTTTCAAGGATACCTTGGGTAGACCGGACCGTGATAATGTTATTGACGGTTATATTAACCGCAATGAAGAGGATGTTTGTGCAGAAGGAAATTGGCAGAAGTATTTTAGCGTTCAGCCTGAGCCTTTAACCGATGCTGAGATAAGAGCATACCTTGATACCATTGACGGTGTTGCTTTGGGTTCAGATGCTTTCTTCCCGTTTGATGATAATATTGAGCGTGCAAAGCGCAGCGGTGTTAAATATATTGCAGAACCGGGCGGTTCTATCCGTGATGATGTTGTAATTTCCTGTTGTGATAAGTATGATATGGTTTGTGCTTTCACAGGAATGAGATTGTTCCACCACTAATTCATTAAGAAAGGGTTTCGTAATGAAAATTTTAGTTGTAGGCGGTGGCGGAAGAGAACACGCCATTATTAAAAAGATAAAAGAAAATAAAAATGTAGAAAAGATATTTGCACTCCCCGGTAACGGCGGTATTGCGGCTGATGCCGAATGTGTTAATATCTCTGCCACAGATATTGAAGGCATTGTAAGCTTTGCTGTAGAAAATAAAATTGATTATGCGGTTGTAGCTCCTGATGATCCGTTGGTTTTGGGCGCTGTTGATGCTTTGGAAGAAAAGGGAATACCCTGTTTCGGTCCTAAAGCCAATGCCGCTATAATTGAGGGCAGTAAGGTCTTTTCAAAGGATCTTATGAAGAAATACGGTATACCTACAGCTTCGTATGAGGTATTTACCGATATGGCTGCCGCACTTGAATATTTGGAAACTGCGCCTATTCCCACCGTTATTAAGGCTGATGGTTTGGCTCTTGGTAAGGGCGTTATTATTGCCGAAACAAGGCAAGCGGCAAAGGATGCAGTTGTCTCAATGATGGCTGATAAAGTGTTCGGTAAAAGCGGAGACCGTGTAGTTATAGAGGAGTTTTTAACAGGTCCTGAGGTTTCGGTTCTTTCCTTTACAGACGGTAAAACCGTTGTTCCTATGATTTCTTCTATGGACCATAAGCGTGCAGGGGATAACGATACAGGCCTTAATACAGGCGGTATGGGAACGGTTGCTCCAAATCCTTATTATACCGAAGCAGTTGCAAAGGAATGTATGGAAAAAATATTCCTGCCAACCGTAAACGCAATGAACGCAGAGGGTAGAAGTTTTAAGGGTTGCCTTTATTTTGGCCTTATGCTAACTCCAAACGGACCTAAGGTTATAGAATATAACTGCCGTTTTGGTGACCCCGAAACACAGGTTGTATTACCGCTTTTGGAAAGTGATCTTTTAACCGTTATGCAGGCGGTTACAAACGGTACATTGGCTGAAACGAAGGTTAAGTTCAGCAATTCCCATGCTTGCTGTGTTGTTATGGCTTCTAAGGGCTATCCCACAAGCTATGAAAAGGGCTTTGAAATTACAATTCCTGATGATACTGCTAATACAACATTTGTTGCAGGTGCCGCTATAAAGGATGGTAAACTTGTAACAAGCGGCGGCAGGGTATTGGGTGTTACCGCTGTGAGCGATACACTTGAAACAGCTATTAAAAAAGCCTATGAAAAGGTTGATACCATACATTTTGATAATGCCTTTTTCCGTCATGATATCGGAGCTAAGGCTATGAAAGCTACGGAGGAAAAATAAATGGTATACAGAGTATATGTTGAAAAGAAAAAGGAGCTTGCAAATGAAGCGGCATCACTTCTTAATGATGCCCGTTCACTTCTTGGTATTGCTTCACTTGAGGATGTTCGTGTAATAAACCGCTACGATGCTGAAAATATCACGGAAGAGCTGTTTGATTACGCTATAAAAACTGTATTTTCTGAGCCTCAGCTTGATATAACTTCAGCTGAAGTTGAGCTTTCAGATGCCACAGTTTTTGCTGTGGAGTTTTTGCCCGGTCAGTTTGATCAGCGTGCTGATTCTGCCGCACAGTGTATTCAGATTATATCTCAGGGAGAGCGTCCGCTTGTGCGTTCTGCAAAGGTTTATGCTCTTTACGGAAACCTTACCGAAAATGATATTGCAGAAATTAAGAAGTATGTTATTAATCCTGTTGAGGCAAGAGAGGCAACACTCCAAAAGCCTGAAACCTTAAAGGTAAATTATGAGATTCCCACAACCGTTCGCACTCTTGACGGATTTATAAACCTTGACCGCAAGGGCCTTGAGGATTTTGTTAAGGAATATGGTCTTGCAATGGATGCGGATGATATTGCTTTCTGTCAGGATTACTTTAAGTCTGAGCACAGAGATCCCACCATTACCGAAATTCGTATGATAGATACATATTGGTCGGATCATTGCCGCCATACCACATTCTTAACCGTTATTGATGGTGTTAAGTTTGAGGATGAGCTTTTGCAGTCGGCTTATGATGAATATATCGCTGTTCGTGCAGAGCTTAACAGAACTAAGCCTATCTGCCTTATGGATCTTGCAACGGTTGCAGTTAAGTATTTAAAGAAAAACGGTAAGCTTGAAAAGCTTGATGAATCCGAAGAAATTAATGCTTGTACCGTTAAAATGGAGGTAGAGGTTGACGGTGTTAAAGAACCGTGGTTATTGCTCTTTAAGAACGAAACCCATAACCACCCAACCGAAATTGAGCCCTTTGGCGGTGCTGCCACCTGTATTGGCGGTGCAATTCGTGACCCGCTTTCAGGCCGTTCTTATGTTTATGCCGCAATGCGTGTAACGGGTGCGGCTGATCCGTTAAAGGCGGTTTCTGAAACTATCCCCGGAAAACTTCCCCAGCGTAAGATAGTTACCACCGCTGCAGCAGGTTATTCCTCCTATGGTAACCAAATTGGTCTTGCAACAGGTATTGTAGATGAAATTTATCATGATGGTTATGCCGCAAAGCGTATGGAAATTGGTGCTGTTATTGCGGCTGCTCCTCAAGAAAATGTACGCCGTGAGCGTCCGGAGCCGGGTGATATTGTAATCCTTTTGGGTGGAGCTACAGGTCGTGACGGTATCGGTGGTGCTACAGGTTCTTCCAAAGCACATACCGCACAGTCGGTTGAAACCTGTGGTGCAGAGGTTCAAAAGGGAAATGCTCCCGAAGAGCGTAAGCTGCAAAGACTCTTCCGTAATAAAACCGCAACCCGTATGATAAAGCGTTGTAATGACTTTGGCGCAGGCGGTGTTTCGGTTGCAATAGGTGAGCTTGCTGATGGATTATGTATTGACCTTAATGCCGTTCCTAAAAAGTATGACGGTCTTGACGGAACTGAGCTTGCAATAAGTGAGTCTCAGGAGCGTATGGCTGTTGTTGTTGAAAAGGAAAATGTTGATGCATTCTTGAAGCTAGCAAATGAGGAAAATCTTAATGCCTGCCCTGTTGCCGTTGTTACAGAAGAACCCAGACTTGTAATGAATTGGAACGGCAAGAAAATCGTTGATATCAGCCGTGAATTCCTCAATTCCAACGGTGCAGATAAGCATATTACAATCACACCTGCAAAGCCGCAGTCTTATGATAAAAAGATTGAGGGTACATTTACCGAAAACAGCAAAAAGGTAGCTTCTGACCTTAATATGTGCTCAAAGCGTGGCCTTTCTGAGCGTTTTGACTCTACTATAGGTGCAGGAACTGTTCTTATGCCGTTTGGCGGTAAAAATCAGTTAACACCTATTCAGGCAATGGTGCAAAAAATATCGGTTGAGAAAAAGCATACCGATACTTGCTCGTATATGTCTTGGGGTTATAATCCGTTCATCACCGAAAAGAGCCCCTATCACGGTGCATATTTAGCTGTAGTTGAATCGGTTTGTAAGCTTATTGCAACAGGTGCATCTTTTGAGGATGTTTACCTTACCTTCCAGGAATATTTTGAGCATCCCGGTAAAGATGGTAAGCGTTGGGGTAAACCTCTTGCAGCTCTTCTTGGTGCATTTAAGGCTCAAAAGGAGTTTGGCATCGGCTCTATTGGTGGCAAGGACTCTATGAGTGGTAGCTTTGAGGATTTGGATGTTCCTCCAACCCTGGTTTCCTTTGCCGTAACTACAGGTGATGTTAAGGAGGTTGTTTCTCCTGAATTTAAAAAGGCAGGCAACCGTGTTGTATTGCTTGCACCTGAGTATGATGCAAACGGTCTTCCCGTAACAGCTTCTATGATAGCCCTCTTTAATCGTGTTACTGCTTTAATGCGTGAGGGTAAGGTTGTTTCCTGCTATACACCCGGTATGGGCGGTATAGGTGAGGCAGTTATGAAGATGTGCTTTGGTAATGGCTTTGGCTTTAAGTATGAAGATAACCTTTGCCCGCAGGGTATATTTGAATATTGCTACGGCACATTCCTTATGGAAGTTACTGCTGATATTGAGGGTGCTACTGTTATCGGTACCGTTACAAATGACGGCAATATTACACTCAAAGATGAAGCAGTATCTGCCAGTGAGCTTTTGGGTGTTTATGAAGATAAGCTTGAAAGTGTTTATAGCTGTAATATTGCTGACCGCAAAACACCAATGCAGAACTTTGAATATAAGGCTGAAAAGCGTGTTGCTCCTGCAATAAAGGTTGCTCGTCCTAAGGTACTTATTCCTGCGTTCCCCGGTACAAACTGTGAATTTGATAGTGCAAAGGTTATGCGTGATGCAGGGGCAGAACCTGAGATAATCGTTATCAATAACCTCAGCTCTGCAGGTATTTCAGCAAGTGTTGAAAGATTTGCAAATGAACTTAAAACTGCTCAAATGGTATTTATCCCTGGTGGTTTCTCCGGCGGTGATGAGCCTGACGGTAGTGGTAAGTTTATCACAGCATTCTTCCGTAATGCCGCTGTAAAAGAGGGTGTTACAGATCTTCTTGAAAACCGTGACGGTCTTATGTGCGGTATCTGTAACGGCTTCCAGGCTCTCATAAAATTGGGTCTCGTTCCTTACGGTAAAATTATTGATACCGATGAAAATTGCCCCACACTCACATATAACACCATTGCCCGCCATCAGTCACGCATAGTTCGCACAAGAGTGGCTTCAAATAAGTCACCGTGGCTTGCTTTAACTGAGGTTGGTGATGTTTACAATGTGCCGATTTCTCATGGTGAGGGTCGTTTCTTAGCAAGTGAAGAGCTTATAAAGCAGCTTGCCCAAAACGGTCAGATCGCTACTCAGTATGTTGATTTACAGGGTAATGCTACAAGTGATGTTCACTTTAACCCCAATGATTCAATGTATGCTATTGAGGGTATAACTTCACCGGATGGTAGAGTATTCGGTAAGATGGGTCATAGTGAGCGTATAGGCTCGGGTCTTTATAAAAATGTTCCAGGTAACTATGAGATTCGTATGTTTGAATCTGCTGTTAAGTATTTTAAATAAATATGAAAGCAAAAAAATACGGCTGTCCTGAACGGACAGCCGTATTTTGATTTGGGAAAGAAAAATTAAATTGAATATTTTTCTTTATACAAATTATAATCGCTTATAAATTCTTCATTCGGGTGGCTGGTAACATTTCTTAAATACTTATGTGCATCAAGCTTGGTTGAATGAAGCTGTAGGGTATAAACCGCTATATTGGAGCAGTGGTCTGCAACACGCTCATAATTTTGCAATAAATCGGTAAATACAAATCCCAACTGAATAGTACATTCTCCGTTTTGCAAACGGTCAATATGCTTTGATTTAAGACTATCACGCAGTTCATCAATAATCTGCTCAAGCGGCTCAACATGTGATGCAACAACAGGATCTTCGTTTATAAATGAATCTACCGAAAGGTTAAGTATTTCGTGTAATGCACTGCTTACAGTATGCAATTCGTTATAAGCATCATCGGAAAAAATAATACTCTTTTCTTTTATTTCAATGGCAAGATCAAGTATGTTTAGTGCGTGGTCACCAATACGCTCAAAGTCACCAATGCTATGTAACATTCTTGCAACTGCATGTGAATCTTCTTCGGAAAGGGCATTGTTTGAAAGGCGAACCAAATATGTTCCAAGCTTGTCCTCATATTTATCAATAAGGGTTTCAAGCTCTTTTATATGCTCAGCCTTTTCAGCGTCAAAACTGTTAACCACATCGTTTGCCGCAATAATTGCTTCTCTTGCATAATCGGCCATTTCAACGGTTAATCTTCTGCATTCCGAAATGGCAAGCGGTACATTGTTAAATAAACGCTCGTCCAGGAAAACGGCATGCTCCTTTTCGGGAGCATATTTAACCGTCTTTTCACAAAGCCGTATTAGTGATTTACGGAAGGGAATAAGAATTATAGTGTTTGCACTGTTAAATACGGTGTGAATCATAGCAACCATCCACATAGGAATTATCATTCCAAGTGTGGTTGGTATAAACAGTCTTGAAATGTAAAGAAGAATCATGCAAAGCACAGAGCCCAATACATTAACATAAATATGCATTGCAACAACACGCTTTGCGTTTTTGTTGGTTCCAAAGGAGGAAATAAGAGCTGTAATACAAGTACCGATATTTGCACCCAAAACAAGCGGAACAGCCATTTGGAAGGTGATAGCACCACTTGATGCTAAAGCCTGAACTATAGCAACCGTTGCCGCAGATGACTGTATGACACCTGTGAAAATAGTTGAAACAAGTAATGCCAAAATAGGACTTTCAAGTGTTGCGAGGAAGGAGTTAAATCCTTCAAGATGGCGTATGCTTTCCATTGAGGAGCTCATAAGCTCCATACCTGTCATCAAAACAGCAAAACCTATAAATATAAATCCTAATTGCTTTTGTTTTTCTTTTTTGGAAAGCATGTGCATAACAATTCCCACAAAAGCAAGAATCGGGGCAAAGGTCATAGGCTGTAAAAGTGTTAAGAATATGTTGCCTCCACCCTCATCAAGCCCTGTAAGGCTTAAAAGCCATGCGGTAAGCGTTGTTCCAACATTGGAACCCATTATTATTCCAAAAGAATCCCTAAAGGCCACAATGCCTGAGTTAACAAGACCAACCAACATAACCGTCATCGCAGAAGATGATTGTATTGCAATGGTGATACCTGCTCCCAAGGCAAATCCTAAGAATTGGTTTTTGGTAACCTTTCTGAGTGTGCGTTCAAGACCGCCACCTGCCATTTTTTCAAGTCCGTCTGACATAACATTCATTCCAAAAAGGAAAAATGTAAGTCCGCAAAGCAGCATAACAACGGTCATAAGTATTTCTATTTCAATACTTGCATTTGCTATTTTAAATTCCATAATTTCCTCCTAAATCTCTCTCGTCTCTGTATAAAAGGTATGTTGGAAATTAAAACTTTATTTTTTCAGCTATATAATTTTTAAGGTCCGCAATCGCAATGCGCTCCTGCTGCATGGTATCTCTGTCACGAACAGTAACACAGTTATCCTCAAGAGAGTCAAAGTCATAGGTGATACAAATAGGTGTACCTATTTCATCCTCACGGCGGTAACGCTTACCAATAGAGCCGGCATCGTCAAAGTCTACCATAAAGTCAGCAGCTAATGCGTTCTTAACTTCAAGTGCTTTTTCTGAAAGCTTTTTGGAAAGCGGTAAAACAGCAGCCTTAAAAGGAGCAAGTGCACCATGCAGACGCAGTACATTACGAACATCGCCCTTTTCATCAACCTCTTCGTCATAAGCATCGCAAAGGAATGCAAGTGTTACACGGTCTGCACCCAAAGAAGGCTCAACAACATAAGGAACATACTTTTCGTTTGTTTCGGGATCAAAGTATTCAAGCGGCTTGCCCGAATGATTCATATGCTGTGTAAGGTCATAATCGGTACGGTCAGCAACACCCCAAAGCTCACCCCAACCAAACGGGAAGAGGAATTCAAAGTCGGTAGTTGCTTTTGAGTAGAAGCAAAGCTCATCCTTATCGTGGTCACGAAGCCTAAGATTTTCCTCTTTAAGACCTAAATCAAGTAACCACTTGCGGCAGAATGAACGCCAGTATTCAAACCATTCAAGGTCGGTTCCCGGCTTGCAGAAAAATTCAAGCTCCATCTGCTCAAACTCACGAATACGGAAAATAAAGTTTCCGGGAGTAATTTCATTACGGAATGATTTACCAATCTGTCCCACACCGAAAGGAATCTTTTTGCGGGTGGTACGCTGAATGTTGTTAAAGTTTACGAAAATACCCTGTGCTGTTTCAGGACGAAGATAAAGTGTTGAGCTGTTATCCTCGGTAACACCCTGGAATGTTTTGAACATAAGATTAAATTTTCTTATATCGGTAAAATCGTGTGATCCGCAGGAAGGGCAGGCAATGCCGTGCTCACGGATGTATTCTGACATTTCACTGTCGCTCATTGTTGCAGGGTTATCGGAAAGTCCGTTTTCTGCAACATAATCCTCAATAAGCTTATCTGCTCTGTGGCGGGTTTTACACTGACGGCAATCCATAAGAGGATCAGAGAAGCCGCCCAAGTGACCGGAAGCTACCCATGTTTCGGGATTCATAAGTATTGCACTGTCAAGACCTACATTATAAGGGTTTTCCTGAACAAACTTTTTCCACCATGCTTTTTTAATATTGTTTTTAAGCTCAACTCCTAAAGGACCGTAATCCCAAGAGTTAGCAAGTCCGCCATATATTTCACTGCCGGGGTAAACAAAACCACGTCCCTTTGCAAGAGCAATAATGGCATCCATTGTTTTTTTATTGTTTTCCATTTTTTAATTCCCTCCAAAAAAAACAAATTTCTACAAATATATTGTATACAAAATCAGCGAAAAAGTCAATTAATAAAAATGTTGATAAAGAATCCAACTTGACATATTATTATGTATAGTTTATACTTATTATGGGTATGATTCTAATATTATTTGAATGGAGGCAGAATTATGAATCCCAATAAAATTGAATTACACAATATAAATTTAGAGGATTTTATTAAAGCGATAGATGGCTGTAAAGGTGATGTTTATCTTGAAACTTCTGATGGTGATGTTTTGAATCTTAAATCAAGGCTTTGCCAGATGATTGGTATAGCAACCATACTCAAAAGCACTGAAATCGGTGAGGTTTCGGTTCGTTGTACTGATCCTGAGGATGAAACATTGCTTTTCCGTTTTAATCTTTACGGCGAAATGCCTGAAAATAAATAATTAACAGGAGTTTTTAAAATGGCAGAAAACAAATTTTTAATGTATAAGGGTAAACCGCTTGTTCGCAAGGGTAATGAGATATATTACGGTGATATGACCGAAAAATATATTGCTCGTTTTGAAATACTTTCAACCACAAAAGCAGGGGATCTTGAGATTGCCGATAAGGTATCTGTGCAGTTACTTGACAGTAATGTGGACTTTCCTATGAAAGACAGAATTTCTAAAGAAACCGTAAAGCCAACCCTTTTTGATGCACTTGAAATTGGATTTATTTGGCTTGAAAGAGCTTTGAAAAACTAAGAATGAAAAGGACCGTCTTAAAAAGGCGGTCTTGATTTATTTAGGGAGGTATTTATGGATAAGCAAACCGTTAAAATAGAAAATTCCGCAGATACACTTTTTATTGCACATAGGGGTTTAAGCGGTATCTATACCGAAAATACAAATGCCGCTTTTTCCGAGGCTGCTAAATGCTCATATTTTGGAATAGAAACAGATATTCATCCCACAGCCGACGGTGAGTTTGTTACCATTCATGATGATACAACCCGCCGTGTGGGAAATGAAAATATACAGGTGGAATCATCTTCATTGCAAGAGCTTAGAAGTATTGCTTTAAAGAAAAAGGTGGGGATAGAGGATGAAGGTTATATTCCCACTCTTTCCGAGTATATAGAAATATGTAAAAAATACGGTAAAACCGCAGTTGTTGAACTAAAAAATACCTTTGAGCGTAATCAGGTATTTAAGGCTTGTGAGCTTATAGAAAGATTGGGTTATATGGATAAATGTATCTTTATTTCCTTTTACTTTCAAAATCTTTTGTATATTAGAATGCGTTATCCAAAACAAGCATTACAATACCTTGTAAAAAAGGATAGCTTTGGCTTGATTTTGCGGTTGAGAATGCATAAAATTGACCTTGATATAAAACATACCGCAGTAACAAATGAGCTGGTTAAAAAATGCCATAAGCATGGCATAAAGGTTAATTGCTGGACGGTAGATGCCCCTCATACTGCTCAAAAGCTTATAGAATCAGGAGTTGATTTTATTACGACAAATATATTGGAATGATATAATAATGACAAAAAATTGCCCTGAAATCTCAGGGCAATTTTTGAGAGTGTCGACAAAGTCTCCACTCTCTTGGACGGGGATGCCGTTCGCAAAAAATTAAAAATTTTTTGACTGCACTCTATCCCCGTGGGTACACCCCTGTGCCCTTGAAAATCCGCATTATAAGCGAATTTTCGCTTATGATGTGTTTTTTCACCGCACCTGTCGCTGAAAAAACAAAAATGCGGCTACAAGCCGCATAAAAAATTAAATTTAGGTTTTTCTTATATCTGGTTGTATTTAGCCATGATTTTCTTGATGCGGTCAGCCGGATCAAGAAGTCCGCTAATGGAGTTATCATTATTGAGGGTATCAATTATTAATGCGATGTACTTAGACATATTAACACTGCAGTACCATTCACGGGAAAGAAGCTCAGGTGTTTGATAAATAAGGTTGGTGGTAAATACCTTATTAATAAGACCGCTTTCGTAGTATTCATCAAACTTCTCAAGTCCTTCAACAAAAAGACCAAAGGTGGAGAATACGAATATACGGCCGGCACCTTTTTCTTTAAGCTTTGCAGCAATATCAAGCATAGAATCACCGGAGGAAATCATATCGTCTACAAGGATAAGATCCTTACCAACGATATCACTACCCAAAAATTCATGTGCTTCAATGGGGTTACGTCCGTTAACAACTACAGAGTAATTGCGGCGCTTATAGAACATACCAAGCGGCAGTCCTAAAACGGAGGAGTAGTAGATACAACGTCCCATACCGCCTTCATCGGGAGAAACTATCATAGCGTGATCTTTGTCAAGCTTAATATCCGGAACGGTTTTAAGCAAAGCCTTAATCATTTGATAGGTAGCCTGAACATTATCAAATCCGTCAAGCGGAATAGCATTGTTAACTCGTGGGTCGTGAGCATCAAATGTAATAATGTTCTTAACACCCATGCTTACAAGTTCCTGTAAAGCCAATGCACAGTCCATAGACTCACGGGTTGTGCGTCTGTGCTGTCTGCCTTCATAAAGCATAGGCATAATAACGGTGATTCTTCTTGCTTTACCGCCAAAAGCTGCAATAACACGCTTGAGGTCTTGGAAATGATCATCCGGACTCATTGGAACAGAGCGACCGTACATTTTGTATTCTACGCTGTAGTTAAAACAGTCGCAGATAATGTAAGCGTCAAGTCCACGGGCGGTGTGGTTAAGTACAGCCTTTGCTTCACCTGTGCCAAAACGTGGGCAGTTAGCTCCAACAACAAAGGACTCATCGCCCTCAATGTTACGCCATTGCTTGAGATAATAGTCTACCTTGGAAGCAATGTCCTCGCAACCTCTCATGCTAACAATAGCAAGGTCGCCATAAGGTGTGTGCTTAAAATCAATGTTCGCCATAATAAATACCCTCCGAAAAGTATTAATTTAATCATCATATATAATATAACACATTTTCTTCGCCGAAAAAAGACCTTTTTCTAAAAAATCTTACATAATCTTTATATATATTTTTTGTGTTTTTTTTAGAGTGATTATACAAAAGCGCATTTTTTTGAAAAAAGTTTTAAAAGCACTGCATTAATTTGAAAAGAAAAATGATTTTTTACTTTGTAGCGGTTGACAAAATATTCACATTATTGTAATATAAAAGAAATATGTAATTTGGGAGATGATATACGCATGGACGACCCGGGGAGTAGTATTCCTTTAGGTAGTATCATACTGTATCTGCTGTTTATTGTGGGCAGCGCTTATTTTTCGGGAACTGAAATTTCTTTGGCTACCGTAAACCGTATTCATATGATGAGTTATGCTGATAACGGAAGTAAAGGTGCAAAAAGGGTGCTTCGCATTTTAGATCACTTTGATGAAGCACTTGTTGTATTGCTTATCGGTAATAACATTATGAATATCGGCTGTGCAACCTTATCGGTAGTTATCGCCACAAATCTTTGGGGCGGCGGTTCCGTAACTCTTGCAACCGTTGCAACAACGGTTATACTGTTTATCTTCGGTGAAATGGCACCAAAAAGCATAGCAAGGGCTTGTAATGAAAGCTTTGTAATGTTTATTTCAGGTTCGCTTTTGTTTTTGATGAAGGTATTAAAACCTATTTCTTGGGTTTTTACCAAGCTTTCGGATTCTGTTTCAAAGCCTTTAATTAAAAATACTAAGCCTGATGTCACTATGACCGAAGATGAGTTTCAGGATATTGTTGAAAACATTTCCGTAGATGATGGTTTTGATGTGGATACCGGTAAATTGGTAAAATCGGCATTTCTTTTTGATGACCTTACCGCTGCGGAAGTTATGACCCCATGGGATGATGTTCAAAAAATTTATGCGGGTATGAAAACCGATGAAATAATTGAACAGATTAAGGGTACAGTACATTCAAGATTGCCTGTTATCGGCCGTGATGGTTCGGTAAAGGGGATTTTGCAGATTCGTCGCTTTATGCGTGCATACATAAAAAATAAACATATCATATTGGCATCGGTAATGGATTATCCGTATTATATCCGTCCCGAAGTTGCCATTGATGATTTGCTCACTCAAATGAGTAACCACCGCCGCAATCTTGCTATTGTTAAGGGAAGTGACGGAAAGCCTATCGGTATTCTCACCATTGAGGATATTCTTGAACAGCTTGTTGGTGAAATTTATGATGAGGATGACATCGGAGGTGGCGAAAATGGATGATATTTTCCTTTATTGCTGTATTCCGGTTCTTATTTTATTTTCCGCCTTCTTTTCTGCAAGTGAAATAGCGCTTGCAAGCGCCAATGTACATAGGCTTAAAAGCCGTGCTGAAAATGGAAGCTTTTTGGCAAAATTAGCCTGCAAGCTTATAGATAATTATGATGATAACTTAGGCGGTATTTTAGTAGGTAATAATGTTGTTAATAATGCCGCTTCCTCTATTGCAACGGTTATTGTTATAAACCTTTTATCTGATGATTATGCGTGGGTTTCCACCGTTATTATGACCATATTGGTGCTTATCTTCGGTGAGATTATACCAAAGGTTTTAGCTAAAACCTTTGCAGAAAAGTTTTCACTTTTTTGTGCCGTTCCTATTTTTATTGTTTCAACTATATGCCGTCCTATTTCGGTATTTATGGTGTTTATAATAAATCTTTTTTCAAAGCCGTTTAAATCTGCAAGAAGTGATAGCAGTGCGGTTTCTGAGGATGATTTTGAAAACATCATTGATATTGTTGAGGATGAGGGCGTTCTTGATGAGGAGCAATGTGATCTTTTGCAAAATGCTCTTGGTTTTGATGAAATTTTAGCTTATGAAGTAATTACTCCCCGTGTGGATATGAGTGCTATTGATATTCGTGATCCGTATGAAAAGAATATAGAAAAGATTATGGATTGCATTTATACAAGGGTTCCTGTTTATGAGGATACACCTGATAATATTATTGGTATTTTGCATCTTAACCATGTTTTTAAGGAGCTTGTTGAAAATGAGCAGGTTAGCCTTAGAAATCTTTTGTTGCCCGTAACCTATGTTCATCAAACAATGCCTCTTCCCGATGTGCTTGAAAAGATGAAGGAAAACAAAACGCATCTTGTTGTGGTGCATGATGAATACGGTGGCACAATGGGTATTCTCACCATGGAGGATGTGCTTGAACAGCTTGTTGGTGAAATTTGGGATGAAACGGATGAAATAGAGTATGAGTTCGTTTGTGTTGATGAAACCCATTTTGAAGCTGTTGGTGAAATGCGAATCTATGATTTCTTCGATGAATTTGATATTGATATTGAAGAGGATGAGGATTTTGCAGATGATAACGCAACTGTTGGTGGTTGGGTTGTTGATAGATTAGAGGGTGAATTTGATATAGGTGATACAGTTACCTATAAAAACTTAGTAATCACCATTCTTGAGGCAGATGACAAGCGTATTGAGCGTGTTGCTGTTGAAGAACTTCCCGTTTCTGATGATGAAGATGAGGAAGATGACGATTAAAAATATGTTTTTTTGATGAAATTGGGAGCATTTTTTACAAATGCTCCCAATTTTTATGTTGCACTTTATAAAAAAATCGCATTTTTGAAAAATAATGGTAAAAAGTGCTTTGAAAATCTGCTGAAATATTGTATAATAACTTTGAATAATAAATTAGGGGAGAGTGTGCTTATGAAGTCTGATTTTACCGTTTCTTTAAAACGGATAATTGATGAATTTTCGCTTGAAATATTATATATGCCGTCTATCACGGATGAAATAATGATAAGCAGTCCTGAAATTAATCGTCCGGGTCTTCAGTTAGCAGGATATTTTGAATATTTTGATGATAAGCGTATTCAAATAATGGGTATCAGTGAAATAAGCTTTATTGATCGCTTGGGTGACGAAGATGCCAAAAAGCGTATGAATGACTTTTTTGCAAAAAAGCCTCCTGCAGTAGTTATAGCACGAAATTTAAAGGTAAATGATTATTATATTGAAACCGCCCGTAAATACGATGTGCCGTTATTCCGTACAGGTGAATCCACATCTGATTTTGCGGCATCGTTAATTGCATTTCTTAATTTGCAGTTGGCACCCCGTGTTACCCGCCACGGTGTTATGGTTGAGGTTTATGGTGAAGGTATATTGCTCCTTGGTGAAAGCGGTGTAGGTAAAAGTGAAACTGCTATTGAGCTTGTAAAAAGAGGTCACCGTCTTATTGCTGATGATGCGGTTGAAATTCGCCGTGTATCAAGTAAATCGTTGGTTGGCTCCGCACCTGAAAATATTCGTCATTTTATTGAACTTCGTGGTATAGGTATTATAAACGCAAGCCGAATTTTTGGTGTGGGTGCGGTTAAGCTTACCGAAAAAATTGACCTTGTAATAAACCTTGAGCCGTGGGATGTTAATAAGGTTTATGACCGTATGGGACTTGAAAGTCAAAAAACCGATATTTTGGGTCTTATGATCCCTTCAATGACCATTCCGGTAAAACCCGGTAGAAACCTTGCGGTAATTATTGAGGTTGCGGCTATGAACAGCCGTCAGAAAAAACTTGGCTATAATGCGGCGGAAGATCTGCTGAAGCGTCTTGGTATGCAGGATGATTTCCCTGCATCAAGCGAAGAAAAACCGGTAGACCCGTTTTAAATTTAAAAAATAAAAGATTGGAGATAAAAAATTATGTACAGAGTTGGAATTGATCTTGGAGGAACTAATATTGTTGCAGGCGTTGTTGATGATGATTACAAAATCATTGGCACAGGCAAATTAAAAACAAACGCATCCCGTCCTGCTGAGGAAATTGCTGATGATATGGCAAAAACCGTATTTATGGCTGTTGAGGATGCAGGTCTCACTCTTGATGATATTGAGGTAATGGGTATCGGCTCTCCCGGTGCTATTGATCCTGTTAAGGGTGTTGTAACCTATGCAAATAATCTGCCTTTCAGCAATCTTCCCATCTGCGAAATGATGAAGGAGCGTGTAGGCAAGGATTTTTATGTTGAAAATGATGCCAATGCTGCGGCATACGGTGAATTTATTGCAGGTGCAGGAAGAGGTACTAAAAACTTTGTTGCAATAACCTTGGGCACCGGTGTTGGCGGTGGAGTTATTATTGACGGTAAAATTTATTCAGGCTCTAACTATGCAGGTGGTGAGCTTGGTCATACCGTTATCAGTATGAACGGCGAAATGTGTTCATGCGGCCGTCACGGTTGTTGGGAAGCTTACGCTTCTGCAACCGCACTTATCAATCAAACCGCACAGGCAATGCACCGTTATCCCGATAGCCTTATGTGGAAGCTTTGTGACGGAGATATTAAAAATATAAGCGGTATTACCGCATTTAACGCAATGCGTAATAATGACCCAATAGGTAAAATGGTAGTTGACCGTTACTGTGAATATATTGCAGTAGGTATTTCTAATATTATTAATATTTTCCAGCCTGATGTAATTTGTATCGGTGGAGGTATCTCTCGTGAGGGTGATACTCTTACAGATCCTATTAAGGCATTTGTTGCCGGTGAAAACTATGCACGTAGCGTTAAGCAAAAGGCAGTTATTAAAACAGCCGCTTTGGGTAACGATGCCGGTATTATCGGTGCCGCTTATCTTTGTGACCTTTATCGTTAAGGAGCAATAATATGCAACTTGAAGCCTTTTTAAAGGTTGTTGAAAATAAAGGAATTTCATATAAACGTAATGTGCCGATGAGCCTTCACACCAGCTTTAAAATCGGCGGTGATGCAGATGTGTTTATTACTGTTTCCAATGAGGAGGAGCTTAAACACATCACTATTGCGGCAAAGGAAAACGGCGTTCCGCTGTTTTGTATTGGTAAAGGTTCAAATCTTCTTGTTTCGGATAAGGGGATTGAGGGTGCCGTTGTTAGCCTTTTGGGAATAAACAGTATTGAAATAAACGGTGAATATGTCAGCTGTGGTGCGGGTGCTTCACTTGCTTCCCTTTGTACAGCGGTTCGTGATGCTTCTCTTTCCGGTCTTGAATTTGCCTATGGTATACCCGGAAGCGTGGGCGGTGCAATATTTATGAATGCAGGTGCCTATGGGGGAGAAATGTCACAGGTAGCAGTTTCGGCACGCTGTATGGATGAAAACGGTGTCTTTTTTGAAATGCCGCTTGAGGATATGTGCTTAGGGTATAGAAGCAGTGCTTTTAAGAAAAACGGCTTTATAGTCACTAAGCTAACATTAAAGCTTGCATTTGGCGATAAATCACTTATTAATGCCAAAATGGAAGAACTAATTGGCCGCCGCCGTGATAAGCAACCACTTGAATACCCAAGTGCAGGAAGCACCTTTAAGCGTCCTCAAGGGTATTTTGCGGGCGCCCTTATTGAAAAAAACAAATTAAAGGGCGTATCTATAGGCGGTGCTCAGGTAAGCGAAAAACACGCAGGCTTTGTCATAAATAAAGGTGGTGCAACCTCAAATGATGTGCTTGCTTTAATTCAAAAGATAAAGCAAATCGTATTTGAAGCTGATGGGGTTGAATTAGAACCGGAAGTGTTATTTATCGGAAGAAAATAAAGGGGAAGTATTATGAAACTTTTAATTGTTACCGGAATGTCAGGAGCAGGTAAATCTCAGGCGGCAAATGCTTTGGAGGATATGGGTTATTATTGTGTTGATAATATTCCGCCAAGTATTATTCCGGCTTTTGTTGAGCTTTCTGCAAGAGGTGCCAACAGTGAGTTAAGTCGTCTTGCCATAGTTACTGATATCAGAGGCGGTGAAATGTTTTCTGAGCTTTCGGGTGTACTTGAAAATCTGCGTAAAAACCAAGCGTATTTTAAAATACTGTTTTTAGATGCTTCAAATGAGGTTTTAATTAACCGTTATAAGGAAAATCGCCGTAAGCATCCGCTTTGTGAGCAAAATGATATTACCCTTACCGATGCTGTGAATAAAGAAAGGGAAATCCTTTCTCAAATTCGTTTTGAGGCGGATTATGTTGTTGATACCAGCCGTATCACAAGTGCACAGCTAAAGGGTCAAATTTCTGATATTTTCTTTGGTAATATTAATAACGGTCTTAAAATTCAATGTAAATCCTTTGGCTTTAAATATGGGGCTGATAGTGAGGCCGATATGGTTTTTGATGTACGCTGTTTACCAAATCCTTTTTATGTTGATGATTTAAAGGATAAAACAGGTATTGATAAAGAGGTAAAGGATTATGTAATGAGCTTCCCTGAAAGCGTTGAGTTTCATAAGAGAATGATGAATTTCATTGAATACGCTATTCCGCTATACGCTAAAGAGGGTAAAAGCCAGCTTGTTATTTCAATCGGTTGTACAGGCGGTAAGCACCGTTCTGTGCTGTTTGCCGAAATGCTTTATCGCTATTTAGAGCAGCAGGGTTATCGTGTAAGTTCATTACATCGTGATATTTACAAATAAAACTAAAGACTCAATAGATTGAAATTGAGCCTTAAATAAACGGAGCTTTTTATGTCATTTTGTACCGATATAAAAAATGAGCTTGCCGGGATACGACCGCCTAAACGTTGTAAGCTGCCGCTTGTCTACGGCTTTTTACTGTTCGGACGGTCGTTTTCTTATAAGCGCATTTGTATGCAAACAAATAATAATGTAACTGCTGAGTATTATGCAAGACTTTTAAGTGAGGTTTACCGTGTAACGGGTGAAATTACCGTTGGAGGTGGGGCAAGACCTACATATAAGGTTGAAGTTCCAAGCAGTGCCGATAGATTGAAAATTCTTGCATCCCTTGATTTTGGTATGCACGAGGGTGCAATTAACCGTGAAATTATTACCGATGCTCGTGATGAAGCCGCCTTTATCAGAGGGGCTTTTTTGGCAAGCGGAAATTTAAGTGATCCTGAAAAAAGTTATCGTGCGGATTTTTCCGTAAAGGATGAAGCTCTTGCTTTGGAGCTTTTGGAATTGCTTTCAAATCATTATATTGAGGCAAAAATTTCAAAACGTGGCAATGGCTTTGTTGTGTATGTTGGTAAAAGTGAAATGCTTACAAACCTGCTCACTCTTTTAGGAGTGACCGAACGCAGCTTGGCTCTTATAGAAACCACTATTTTAAAAAGTGTTAAAAATAATATGAACCGTGCAAGTAACTGTGATAATGCAAATATTTCAAAAACGGTTGAAGCATCTATTATTCAGCGTACAGCTATTGAGTATTTGGAACGCACGGGAAGACTTGAAACTTTAGATGCACCGCTTTATTCGGCTGCAGTTTTGCGGCGTGATAATCCTGAGCTTAGTTTAAGCCAGCTTTGTCGTGTGAGTCCTGAACCTATAACCGTTTCGGGGCTTAATCATCGCCTTAAAAAAATTCTTGAAATATATAACGAATTAATCAAATAATTAAAAAGGGGGGGAGTTATATGGATTTTGCACATCTTCATCTTCATACCGAATATAGCCTTCTTGACGGTTGTTGCAGAATATCAAACCTTTTGGATGCCGCTGTTAAAAGGGGACAAAAAAGTGTTGCAATAACCGATCATGGTGTTATGTACGGTGCGGTTGAATTTTATAAAGTCGCAAAGCAAAAAGGTATACATCCGGTTATTGGATGTGAGGTTTATGTAGCTCCCAGAAGTCGCTTTGATAAACAAAAGGTTTTAGATGGTAATTACAGCCATTTGGTTTTGTTGTGTGAAAATAATGAGGGGTATCAAAACCTTATTAAAATGGTATCTCTTTCTTTTACTGAAGGCTTTTATTCTAAGCCTCGTGTGGATCGTGAGCTTTTGGAAAAATACCATGGCGGTCTTATAGCGCTTTCGGCGTGTTTGGCAGGTGAGATACCTAAAGCACTGCTTAACGGTGATATTGAGACTGCGGAACAAACCGCACTTTGGTATAAAAATGTTTTTGGTGAAAATAATTATTTTTTAGAAATTCAAAACCACCGATTGCCTGAGCAACAGCGTATTAATCCGCTTATAAAAAGGCTCTCATCAAAGCTTAATATCGGGCTTGTTGCTACAAACGATGTGCATTATATTGAGCCTGAGGATTACCTTATGCATAAGGTTTTGCTGTGTGTGCAAACGGGTACAAAAATAAATGAAGAAAATCCTATAGAATTTAAAACAAATGAGTTTTATATGAAAACAGCCGAGGAAATGGCAGAACTTTTCCCTGATGTTCCTTCGGCTTTGGAAAACACCGTAAAAATTGCTGAGCGTTGTAAGGTTGAATTTGAGTTTGGTAATATAAAGCTTCCGTTTTTTGATACGGGCGGTGTAGACCATAATGAATATTTCCGTAAAAAATGCTATGATGGAGCAGTTCGTATTTACGGCGAAAATCTACCGCAGCAGGTTAAAGAAAGGCTTGATTATGAGCTTTCCGTTATAGGCAAAATGGGTTATACGGATTATTATCTCATAGTTTGGGATTTTGTAAATTATGCAAAACAAAACGGTATTCCGGTGGGTCCGGGGCGTGGTTCCGGTGCAGGAAGCCTTGCGGCATATTGTATAGGTATAACAGGTATTGATCCGCTAAAATATAATTTGCTGTTTGAAAGATTTTTAAATCCCGAACGTGTTTCAATGCCTGACTTTGATATTGATTTTTGCTTTGTAAACCGTCAAAAGGTTATTGATTATGTAACCGAAAAATACGGTAGCAATCATGTGGCACAAATTGTAACTTTCGGTACAATGGCGGCACGAGGAGCAATTCGTGATGTGGGTAGGGCAATGGATATTCCATATAATATCTGTGATCGCACCGCAAAACTTATACCGCAGGCTATTGGTGTTACCATTGATTCTGCTCTTAATACATCAAAAGAGTTTAAAAATCTTTATGAAAGCGATACGCAAATTAAAGATCTTGTTGATATGGCACGCAAATTAGAGGGAATGCCAAGGCATGCTTCCACCCATGCGGCGGGAGTTGTTATTTCGGACAAGCCCGTAAGTGAATATGTTCCTCTTTCTGTTAATGATGAGGCTGTGGTAACACAGTATACGATGACACAGCTTGAGGAGCTTGGTCTTTTAAAGATGGATTTTTTGGGGCTTCGCAATCTTACCGTTATTGAAGATGCCCAAAAAGCTATTAGGCTTAAAGAACCGCAGTTTGATATAGAAAAAATATCTATGTCGGATGAAGAAACTTTTCGTATGATGGGTAAGGGGCTTACGGATGGCGTTTTTCAGTTTGAATCTGATGGAATGAAGAATGTACTTCGTCAATTCGGACCCGAAAGCCTTGAGGATCTTATAGCAATTATTTCTCTTTATCGTCCGGGACCAATGGATTCCATACCCAAATATATTCATAACCGTCATCATCCTCAGGATGTAAGCTATGCAACACCGCTTTTAAAGCCTATTTTAGAGGTGACATACGGTTGTATAGTTTATCAAGAGCAGGTAATGCAGGTTTTCAGAAGTCTTGCAGGTTATTCTTTTGGCAGGGCGGATGTTGTACGTCGTGCTATGGCAAAGAAAAAACATGCGGTAATGCAAAAGGAACGAAATGCCTTTATTCATGGTGAAACCGATGAAAACGGTAACATTTTATGTGAAGGCTGTATAAGACGTGGTGTGAGCGTTGAGGTTGCTGAAAAGATATTTGATGAAATGTCGGCATTCAGCTCTTATGCTTTCAATAAATCTCATGCCGCAGCCTATGCACTTGTTTCTTACCGTACTGCATATTTAAAATGTCATTATCCTGCCGAATATTTTGCGGCTTTGCTTACAAGCGTGCTTGATAATGCCAATAAGGTTTCCCTTTACACCGCAGAATGTAAGCGTATGAATATTGCGGTTTTACCGCCAAGCGTTAATGAAAGCGGTGAGAATTTCACGGCTGTTTCGGGTGGAATTCGTTATGGGCTTTTGGGTATTAGAAATATTGGCAGAAATTTAATTGAAAAAATAATTTCTGAGCGTGTTTTATCCGGGGCATTTTCCGATATTTATGATTTTTGTTTAAGAAATTGCGGCAGAGAGCTTAATCGCCGTGCACTTGAAAGCCTTATTAAAAGCGGCGCAATGGATAATCTTGCCGCTAATCGCCGTCAGATGATTTATCATATTGATAAAATAATGAATGCCGCCGAAAATGAAAGCAGATTGATTTCTAACGGTCAGCTTGATATTTTTGGGAGTATGGGGGAAAGGTCTGCGCCTATACTTGAAAGTATGCCCGAAATGCCGTATGCCCAGCTTTTAGCTTTTGAAAAGGAAGCAACAGGGCTTTATCTTTCAGGTCATCCAATGGATGAATATGTATCACTTTACCGTAATTCGGGAATAACTAAGTGTATAGATATTAATACTAAAAAGCTGTTAGATGGTAGGCGTGTTGTGGTTGCAGGTGTTTTATCTGCTGTGAATGTCCGTCAGCTGAAAAACAAAAATATTATGGTTTCAACCTCTGTAAGTGATATTTCGGGTGAGGTTGGTGTGATAATTTTTGCAGATGCCTATTCTCGTTTCCGCCCATTGCTTTTTGATGGAAATATCGTTTTAATAACAGGCAAAATTTCTGAGCGTGAGGAAACTGAATCAGAGATAATTTGTGAAAAAATAGAGGAAATTACAAATGTTCCCACATCAAATCCTAAAAAAATTCAGCCCGGTCTTTATATTCGTGTTCCTTCAATTTCATCAGATGAATTTGAAAAGGTTAAGGGATGTCTTAAAAAATATCATGGCAGCACCGGCGTAACACTTATAAGCCTTGACACAAATAAGCGTTTTTCTGCTCCTGATTCTTTAAAATGCAATCCTTGTGATGAGCTTTTATTGGATTTAGGTTTGATTTTGGGTGAAGAAAATGTTAAATTTGTAAAATGAGATATAAAAAATCGGTTTTTGGAAAAATTTTGTCAAATTAATATTGCAAAATCGTTAATAATATTATATAATGATTTTTGATATATTTATAATTATTTTGGAGTTGATAATATGAAAACGATAGGCGTATTGACCAGCGGCGGTGACGCACCGGGTATGAACGCAGCAATTCGTGCTGTTGTTAGAACTGCTATTTCTAAGGGTATGACCGTTAAAGGAATAATTCGTGGTTATAACGGTCTTATCGAAGGCGATATAATTGATCTTGATGTTCGCTCGGTATCTGATATTATTCATAGGGGCGGAACATTCCTTTATACTGCACGCAGTCCTCTTTTTAAAACTGAGGAGGGTATGCAAAAGGCTATAGAAACCTGCAAAAAAGAAGGCATTGAGGGTATAGTTGTTATCGGAGGAGACGGTTCTTACCGTGGTGCACGTGACCTTTCTGAGCGTGGTGTTCCATGTGTTGGTGTCCCTGGAACTATTGATAATGATATTTCTTCAACCGATTATACCATTGGCTTTGATACTGCTATGAACACTGCTATGGAAATGGTTGATAAGCTTCGTGATACATCACAGTCTCATGACCGCTGCAGTGTTGTTGAGGTTATGGGAAGGCATGCAGGTCATATCGCTTTACAAATCGGTATTGCTGTTGGCGCTACCGCAGTTTTGGTTCCCGAAGTTCCCGTTGATATGGATAGCGTTATTGAAAAAATCAGAAAAACCCAAAAAACAGGTAAAGAGCATTTCATAATCATTGTTGCTGAAGGTGTTGGCGGAGTGGATAATATCGCCAAGCAGATTGAAGCTGCAACAGGTATTGAGTCTAGAGCAACAATTTTGGGTCATGTACAGCGTGGCGGTAATCCTTCTGTAAGAGATCGTGTTATCGCAACTATGCTTGGCAGTGCAGCGGTTGAACTGCTTGACAAGGGAATAGGAAACCGTGTAATTTGTAAGCGTGGAAATGATATAACCGATATGGATATATTTGAGGCTCTTAATATGAAGAAAGACCTTAATTTTGATATGCTTGATGTTGCAAACTGCACATCAATTTAATGGTTACTTTATTGCATTTTAAGCGGGACAGTACCCTGAAAAAAACAGGGCGTTGTCCCGCTTTTTATTACTTTTTAAATAATGGAAAAATATGCTTGACACAAGGCTGTGTGCAATATATTATAAAGAAAAGCTAACATTTGCTAAGGAGATTTTTTATGAAGCGTATATATGAAAATATTTTAAAAACAAGCGAAAATAGGCTTGCTTCGAGAAGCTATTATATACCGGGTGGTGTTTCAGAATATATATTGTTAAACGGCGAGTGGGATTTTGCATATTTTAACCGTGATATAGATGTACCTGAAAATATAGAAAAATGGGATAAAATAACCGTTCCTTCCTGCTGGCAAATAAAGGGATATGAAAATCCTAACTATACTAATATAAACTATCCTTATCCTTGCGATCCACCATTCGTTCCCGATGATAACCCTTGCGGTGTTTATCAGCGTGAATTTGAAATAAAGGAGCTTTGGGGCAGGGTATATTATGTGCTTGAGGGTGTTTGCTCTTGTGCTTTTGTATATGTAAACGGTTCATATATCGGATTCACTCAAGGAAGTCACCTGCAAGCAGAGTTTGATATTACCGAATTTGTAAAAAAAGGTACAAATATCCTTACGGTAAAGGTTTTAAAATGGTGCTGTGGAAGCTATCTTGAGGATCAGGATTTCTTCCGCTATAACGGTATTTTCCGTGATACATATATACTTCAACGCCCAAACGGCCATATAAGAGATATTGAGTTATTGCCCGATGATAAACAGTTTAAAATAAAGCTTGATACGGCGGCTGTTGTGCGTATTTTTGATGGGGAAAAGCTTCTTTGTGAAGAAAAAACACAGAATGAGTTTGTTTATACTCCCAAAAATCCCGTTTTGTGGAATGCTGAAAAGCCTTATCTATATACAGTTGAAATAGAAAAAAACGGTGAAATTATAACCTTTAAATCGGGTCTTCGTAAAATAGAAATTTCTGATAAATATGAGTTGCTTGTAAATGGTCAGTCTGTTAAGCTTCACGGTGTAAATCATCATGATACCCATCCTAATAACGGCTGGTGTCAAACAGATGATGAACTGCGTGCTGACCTTGAGCTTATGAAAAAGCTTAATATAAACTGCGTTCGCACCTCTCACTATCCACCCACTCCTAAATTTGTGCAGATGTGTGATGAAATCGGTCTTTATGTTGTGCTTGAAACCGATATAGAAACTCATGGTTTTTTGAGAAGATACCCAAATGTCAGGTATCATTTTGATATGCATAGCTCTGATTGGCCCGGAACTGATCCTATGTGGGAAAAAGAGCATATTGAGCGTATGGAGCGTGCGGTTGAAACCTTTAAAAACAACACTTCGGTTATTATGTGGTCAACAGGTAATGAAAGCGGCCACAGCACAAATCATTATAAGATGATTCAGTGGACCAAAAACCGTGATAATACCCGTTTGGTTCATTGTGAGGATGCTTCCCGTAAGGGTGAATTCCGTAATGCCGATGTTTATTCAAGAATGTATCCCTCTTTGAGTGAGGTTGAAGCCTTTGCTCAAAATGATGATCTTGCTTTACCGGTATTTCTTTGTGAGTATTCTCATGCAATGGGTATAGGTCCGGGTGATGTTTGGCATTATAATCAGCTTTTTAATAAATATCCAAAGCTTATTGGCGGATGCGTTTGGGAATGGGCTGATCACACTGTAGTGGTTGATGGTGTTCAGAAATACGGTGGTGACTTTGAGGGTGAAATCACCCATGACAGTAATTTCTGCTGTGATGGAATGGTATTTTCAAACCGTTCCTTAAAATCCGGTTCATTAGAGGTAAAGGCGGCGTATCAACCACTTTACACAGAGTATAAAAACGGCATACTTTATGTTACAAACCTTTATGATTTTACAAACTTGAGTGAGTGTGAGCTTTCATATTGGGTAGAGGTTGATGGTGTAAAAATATCGGGAGAAACACTTTCTTCATTAAATGTAGCTCCGCATACCACTGCTCAAATTGAACTGCCTGTTTCAAAGTTTAATTGTAAGCTTGGTGCTTTCCTTAATATTTCACTTTGTAAAAACGGTGAAGAGGTTGCTTCCTCTCAGCACAAGCTTGAATGTATAATTGAGGAAAAAGTTGATAAAACAGAGTCTGCTTCTATGCGTGAGGATGAGCTTAGAATATATATTAGCGGTGAGGGCTTTGAATATATATTCTCAAAGCATTACGGTAATTTTGAAAGCATAAAGGTTAATGGCAGGGAACAGATAATGTTTGTACCGGTGTTATCTTCTCAAAGGGCTACAACCGATAATGAAAAGAATGTTAAGGCTCTTTGGAATAATGTAAATATCTGGCAGGGTGAAAATATTAATGCCCAGTTTTCAAAGGTATATGATTGTTCACTTTCAGAAGGATGTATATTGGTTGAAGGCTCGCTTGCAGGTGTTTCAAGAAAACCGTATTTCAATTATACACTTTCTGTAGAGGTTAATAAAAACGGTAAAATCACAATGAAGCTTAACGGTATGGTTCGTAAAGATACCGTTTGGTTGCCAAGATTGGGTTATGAATTTACATTACCTCAAACCTCAAACAGCTTCAGGTATTACGGAATGGGTCCGTTTGAAAGCTATTGTGATATGCACCATGCTTCAAAAGTAGGTATGTATGAAAGTACAACCTCAAAAGAGTATGTTAACTATGTTCGTCCTCAAACACACGGTAACCATATAAGTACAAAAATGCTTTCAATAGGTGACCTTGTTTTTTCAACCGATTCCCGGTTTGAATTCAGTGCTCTTAATTATGATATTAAGGCTTTGGAAGAAGCTGAACATACCGATGAGATTGTTTCGGATGGTTTGGTTCATCTTTGTATTGATTATAAGAATTCGGGTATCGGCTCGGCTTCTTGCGGTCCTGAAATTGAAAATGAGTTTAGGTTTTCCGAAAAGGAAATCAGTTTCAGCATTTATATTACACCTGAGCTTAATTAAGGAAATTATTGTAAAAACGGTTGAAAAAAGTTAAGTTCAGAGGTATAATGCTATTATATGTAATTTTATGTTAATTTCTTCTATTTATCAGAAAGGCGGTAAATAAAAAAATGCCAATTTCATTTGATGTTGAAAAAAGTATTTTTTCTATTGAAACCCAAAATACAAAATATTGTTTTCAAATAGTATTTGGTAAATTTCCCGTGCATCTTTATTATGGTGCTAAAAATGATGCTGAAATAGAAGGCTATAAGCCTGAAATGTATTCGTTTTCTCCGTTTTATGCAGAACACGGCTTTGAATATTTTCCGGATACCTGTATGGCAGAATATACAGGTTTTGATGACGGTGATTTTCGCACCTGTTCTTTAAAGGTAAAAAATGCTAATGGGGACTGTGCAACCGTATTAAAGTATAAAGAGCATCGTATTTTCAATGGTAGATTGGAGCTTCCCGGTCTTCCTTTTGCCGATGTTGATAAAGACTGTGAAACCTTGGAAATGACATTGTGTGATGATGTTACAGGTCTTATTGTAAAGGTTTATTACACCGTATTTGTAAATGAGGATATTATTTCCCGCTATGTAAGCATTACAAATGGCGGTGAGTATACCGTTACAATAGAAAAGTGTATGAGCCTTTTACTTGATATAGAGGGTAAGAACTTTGATATGATAAGCCTTTACGGAAAGCATAACCGTGAGCGCAATTATCAAAGAAATCCACTTTTTGTTGGAAATCAAAGTATTTTTAGCCGCCGTGGTGCTTCAAGCCATCAGTTTAACCCCTTTATTGCGGTTTGTGAAAAAAATGCTGATCAGCGTTCAGGCGTGGTTTACGGATTTAACTTTGTTTACAGCGGTAATTTCCTTGATGAGGTTGAGGTTGATCAAACAGGTCACACCCGTGTTCAGATAGGTCTTGGTAGTGATAACTTCAGTTGGCTATTGGAAAAAGGGGAAACCTTTGTATCTCCTGAGGCTGTTATGACCTTCTCAAACTCAGGCTTTGATACTATGACTCATAATTTCCATAACTTTACTCGTCGTCATATATTGCCACCTGAGCCGTTTAAAAAGCGTCCTGTTGTGCTTAATACCTGGGAAGCATGTTATTTTGATATAGATGAAAAAGAGATGCTTCGCTTTGCCGAAAGTGCAAAGGAATGCGGTATTGATATGCTTGTTATGGATGACGGCTGGTTTGGTGAGCGTAATGACGATAAAGCAGGTCTTGGGGATTGGTTTGAAAACCGTAATAAGTTTAAAGATGGATTAAAGGCTTTTGTGGATAAGGTAAAGAACTATGGAATTAAATTTGGTATTTGGGTAGAGCCTGAGATGGTTAATCCTGATTCTGATCTTTTCCGTGCTCATCCCGATTGGTGTATTCAATGCCGAAACAGGGAAATGATGGAATCTCGTTTTCAATTAGTTCTTGATATGGGCAATCCACAGGTTATAGAGTATCTAAAGGATATATTTTCAAAAACCTTTGATGGCGTTTCGATAGACTATTTTAAGTGGGATATGAACAGACATCTTTCTCAGGTTGGTTCAAGCTATTTACCGCCGGAGCGTCAGGGAGAAGCGGCATACCGCCATATTTTAGGTGTTTATGAATTATTCCGTTGGTTTAGAGAGAAATATCCTAATGCCATGATAGAAAACTGTTCAGGTGGCGGCGGAAGATATGACCTTGGTATGATGAAATACAGCACTATGATATGGACAAGTGATAACACAAATCCTTATGCTCGTATTCAGCTTCAGTATTCTTCAATGCTTGCCTATCCGGCGGCAACTATGAGCTGCCATGTATCAAATCATAGACTTTGCTCTGATCCTAAGACGTTTAATTACCGTTATCACACTGCTTTGGGCGGTGCTTTAGGATATGAAATGCATTTGCCTAATGCCGAACAGGCAATTCGTGATGGTGTTAAGGAACAAATTGTAAATTATCGCAAATATGAGGATTTGATCTTAAAAGGCGATTATTATGCTGTACTTAACCCGTTTGTAACTAATTACAGTGCATATTATTATACAAATGAGGATAAGAGCAGAATATTGCTTTCTTATTTGCAGTATAGACCAGAAGAGGCGTGTGAGGTTGTAATTCCTGTACTTGAGGCTTGTGAGGACGCTGTTTATCTTGATGAAATAAGCGGTAAAACCTTTACAGGTAAGGAACTTATAAGAGGTATAAGCGTTATTTCTGAAAACAGCGAATGTAATTCTCAAATGTGGTACTTAATAAAACAAAAATAAACTAAAAATAAAAATGAGAGTGTCGACAAAGTCTACACTCTCTTGGACGGGGATGCCGTTCGCAAAAAATTAAAAATTTTTTGACTGCACTCTATCCCCGCCAATACCACCCCTGTGCCCTTGAAAATCCGCATTATAAGCGGATTTTCGCTTATAATGTGTTTTTTCACCGCACCTGTCGCTGAAAAAACAAAAATGCGGCTACAAGCCGCATAAAAAATAAAATTTAGGTTTTTCGACAGGCTGAAATGTGTTGCCTTAAAAAGGGCAACACATTTTTTTATATCTTATTCGGTAGCAGCTTTAAGAATAGCATTAGAGTTTTTGATATATTTACCGGAATTATCTTTGCCTTCAAGAAGTGTTCCTTCAAGCTTTCTGCAAGAAATACTTAAACCTTCCTTTAATTCAAAATCCAAAGGATTATCACTCTTGATTTTACAAGCTTCATAAAAAGCTTCATTTAAAGGCAGAGGCTCTGTATCAAAAACACCATTGAGCGCACTATCTGCAGCAGAGAAGTATTTGATGCTTTCATCATCTGTTATGAAAAGCAGTGCGTTTTCCTCTGCCACAATGATACCCTGCATTTTTTGAAGCAGGGTATTGCGGTATTGCAAATCACCTAATTCATTGCTGAAAGAGCAATTTACAATCTGCACCTTAACCTTGCCGTCACCATTAATGTCTTCACAGTGCTTTTGTGCAAATTCGGAAATTTTTTCACAGCTGGCATCAGAAACGGTGTCGTATGTAAAAACAACAATTTGCAGGTCAGGGTCAACCTTTTTAACACACTGTGCCACCATAATAATAATTATTATACAGGTAAGCAGACCGCCAATAATGAAGTATTTATCGTGATACCATATATTCTTTAGCTTTTCGCCTAATGTTTTTGGTTTAACCGCAACTTCACTTGGCTTGGGTTCGGTTGGGATTTCACCACTTTGCATTTTTTTAAGCTTTAAAAATTCTTCTCTTGCACGCCGTTGTTCGGCGATAATTGGATTAACCTTTTTCTTTTTTGCCATTTATAATTAAACCATCCTTAAAATGATAAATAAATATTCCAACTTGGCATACCGCAAGAGGGCAGCCAACTGCAAACGGTGCATAATAGGTTGAAATATAAAATAAGAATCCCAGCCTGCCGTAACGCATTTAAGATAACCTGCTGTTTTTGCAGGTGGGTGAGGTTGCGACCGCCGCCTGTGGCGGAAACAGGGAGCAAAACGAAGCGCCGCGGTCGAAATTTGCCTGCGCTCCAAGCAGTTATGCAAATTTCGGGTTACCGCAAGAGGGCAGCCAAATGCAAACGGTGCATAATAAGGTTGAAATATAAAATAAGAATCCCAGCCTGCCGTAACGCATTTAAGATAACCTGCTGTTTTTGCAGGTGGGTGTCCGCCGGGCGGCTTCGCGCTCCCTTCTTCCGAACTCGGCACAGCCGCGGGAGGTCTGCAAGCCCACCGCCCGAGATAGGACCCCGTTTAATATTGTTGTAGGGTTATAAAAATACGATTCGCGAACAGGCCAGGATAAAAAAGTTATTTATTATCTATTTCAAAAAAGTTTTCAAGTCGGTCAACAAACGCATCAGCGATTGTTTCATACTCATCGTCATCCTCAATTTCGGTGAAAAATTCTTCTCCGTTTTCTTCAGCAACTTTTACAATTACCAATTCTCCGCTTTCATCAAGCATCTTTTTTGGATCGTCATAAACAGGAAGCATTGCAAGATAGCGTGCTTCATCGGTTTCTATAGCGTCAATTACCTCAAAGGTATATTCTTTTCCGTCATCATCACAAAGTGTGATAATATCGGGATCGTATCCTTCATTGTTATTTACATTATTACTCATAATATCCTCCAATTTTTTATTTACCTATCTATTTTAAACCATTAAACGATTTAAGTCAATCGGAAAAAGAAAGTTTTGTGCTGTTATTATCTTCATTTTTTTGCCGTTCGTGTTCTAAAACACGTCGGAACTGTGTTTCGTATAGCTCACGATAGCGTTCACTGCGTTCCAAAAGCTCATCGTGTGTTCCTTCGTCCTGAATAGTACCGTCCTGCAAAACCATAATTTGGTCAGCCGCAAGCACTGTTGAAAGGCGGTGCGCTATCACAAGACTTGTTCTTCCTATCATAAGCGTATCAAGTGCTGTTTGTATTGAATTTTCCGAAATTGAATCAAGAGAAGAGGTGGCTTCGTCAAGAATTAAAATTTTGGGGTCTTTAAGTATAACTCTTGCAATTGAAATTCTTTGCTTTTCACCACCTGAAAGTTTAAGACCTCTATTGCCTACAATAGTATCATAGCCATCAGGAAGTTTAGAAATAAAATCATAAATATTAGCGGCACGGCAGGCAAAATCAAGCTCATCCTGTGTGGCATCGGATTTGGCATATAGCAAATTTTCACGGATTGTACCATTGAAAAGATATGTGTCTTGCGTTACAACACCGATATTTTGTCTTAAATATGCAAGGTCATATTCCTTAACATCAACCCCGGCTATCAATACATTGCCCTTTACCGTATCATAAAGACGAGGTATCATATTAATTATAGTAGATTTTCCTGCTCCCGAAGCACCTACTATAGCATACATTTTACCGCTTGGCAAGGTGAAGCTTACGCCTTTTAATATTTCTATATTGCGCTCATAAGAAAAATGAACATCTCTAAATTCTATGGTAGAATCTGTAATATCGGGCAATTTTGGGTTTTCGGGGTTTGTGATTTCACATGGCTTGTCATAATATTCAAAAATACGGGTGAAAAGAGCAAGCGAACGCACAAAATCAACCTGAAGATTGAGTAACTGCCTTACGGGTTGATATAAACGGTTTATAAGTGCTACTATAACCGAAATATCTCCCACGGTAAGACCTTTATCCCATCCTGAAATAATTAAAAATCCACCTGCAAAATATATCATAAGAGGAGCCGTTTGTATAAACATTCCAAGCATAACATGAAACCAGCTTCCCGCACGATGTTCTTTTATGGTGGTGTTTGTTACACGATTGTTTATGTTACGGAATTTTTCATATTCTTTTCTTTCTCTTGTAAAGAGTTTCACAAGCATTGAACCGCTTACTGAAAGCGTTTCGTCAACCTGTTGGTTAAGCTCATCCTGAGCTTCCTGCACTTCACTTGCAAGCTCCCAACGCTTTTTTCCCACTGCACGGGTGGGGAAAATCATAATCGGAAGTATTATTAGTCCCACTATAGCAAGCCGCCAATCGGTATAAAAAAGGCTGAAAATACAGGTTCCGCTTATCAGCACATTACTTACTATTGTGGTTAGAGTTCCGGAAATTACAGAGCTTACACCGTTTATATCACTGTTCATTCGTGTTATAATATCGCCCTGCTTTTCACTTGTGAAAAATCTGTGTGACATTCTTTGCAGATGGTCATACATCTGATTTTTCATATCAAAAATAATTTTTTGAGAAATCCATGAATTTATGTATTGTTCTAAAACACTTATAACCTGAGAAAGCACAAGAACTATAAATGCAAGTACCAAAAGATAAGCAAGCGTATAGATACTGCGATCAGTATCTATTATTTCATCAACTATTTTACCTGTTATAATTGATGGGAATAGGCCTAATACCGCAGAAATTGCAAGTGCTGTAAATACAAGTATAAACTGTGGAAGATAAGGCTTTAAATAGCTTAATATGCGCTTTATAAGCGATTTTGTAACCTTTGGTTTGTTTCTTTTTTCTTCTTCGGTTAAAAAGCTTCTTGGCCCTCTTGGTCCAAATCCTCCCGGTCTCATTCCCGGTGGGGGAGGCATTGAAGGAGGTCTCATAACGCATTGCTCCTTATTATAAATCTGTTTTTAATTATACTACAATTTTATGAATTTTTCTACATTATGAATAAATTGTTAATTTAAACAAAAGTTATCAACAAATACTTGACAAACTGTGAAATATGTATTATAATAAAGTCACAGAAAGAAGAAAGGGTGTGAACCACTAAGATGGCAGTCCAACCGAAGAGTTAAAAAAATATTAACAGAGGGTGAGTCCGATGAACAGTTAAAACTTTTTCTTAAAATAAAAAAATAATATGGTGGAGCCAATGTACTAAGTAGCCTAAAATATAATAATTTCCTCGTAGATTAAGAGTTTATATATGAGTTTTGGTGATGCTTATGATCAGAACAAAATTTCAAAATAAATAAACAGTTCGGGTGGTACCAATGTACAAATAAATTTCAAAAGGTTCTTCTTGAGTATTTATATAAAAATTTAATATGAAAAGATGTAATTTAAAATGATAGAAATAATATAGCGATCCGTATGTGCAAATTGCGTGTACGGATCGTTTTTTTATTCTTGTAAAAGAGAATGGATTGTGCTATTATTAAAAAAATACTTCTGTTAGGGGAAATCTTATGAAATGGTTGATAGCTTCCGATATACACGGCTCAGCATTTTTTTGTGAACAACTGATTAATGCCGCAAAAAGGGAAAAGGCGGACCGCATTTTGCTTTTGGGTGATATTTTATATCACGGTCCCCGTAATGATTTGCCTGAGGGTTATAACCCTAAAAAAGTTATTGAAATGCTTAACGCTATAAGTGAACAGCTTGTTTGCGTGCGTGGAAACTGCGATACTGAGGTTGACCAAATGGTTTTAAAATTCCCAATTCTTGCAGATTACGCATATTTATGTGAGGGCGATATAACCATTTTTGCAACCCACGGTCATAATTTTAATGAGAAAAATTTACCGCCAATTAAAAAGGGGGATATCTTGCTTCACGGGCACACTCATATACCTGCGCTTTTAAAGCACGAAGATTATACCTATATAAACCCCGGCTCGGTTTCTATTCCGAAAGAAAACAGCCCACACAGCTATATGATTTTTGAAAATTCAACCTTTGTGTGGAAAGACCTTTCAGGAAACGAATATAAAAAATATATTGCATAATAAAGATTACGGATAGCCTCAAATTAATGATACTATCCGTTTTTTTGCCTTATTAAATATAGTAGGGATTGCGTGATTTGCAAATCCTGATTATATCTCTTATCAAAACTATAGGAAATGCAATTACGCCTAAAATAGCACCTAACACAATAGTTAATATCAACGCAATTGATGCTGAACGATTTTCAGCTTCAATATCAAAATCTGTTTTTCTTGCTTGAGCTTCTTCATCTGTGCTACCGTAAAACCATCCTGCACAAAGGAAACAACCGTATGGGAAACAGGCGAAAACTATCCATAACCAAAACTGTGTTGTATCTGCATTTGTAATTAATAAGCCTACTAATAAGCCGATAGCTGCAAAGAAAAGATGACTGAAAAGTTTTGCCCATGTTTTATGGTGATAGTTTTTGCGCCCCAATATACCGAATACAAGCCATACAATAGCAAGCGCCAGTATTACAAAAAACATTATAATGGATATAATAATAAGTGTGTATGTTAATTCCAACTCTTCAAATGCACCTTCCCGTGTTTCGGTTGCGGTTTTGGCCAATCTGAAGGTGTAAAAAGAATATTCATTTTCTTTTACTATAAGGTTTTCTTTTTTGCTTGCAAGCTCATAAACAATATCTTCGTGGTCTTTTAGTGCACATTTTATATATTCGTATTCTCCCGGAGGTGTATTATAAAATTTATTTAATCCTATTGTGCTAATATTAAAGGAAATTATCTCCTCGGTTGCAATATTTTTAAAATAAACAACAAGTCTCTTACCACTGGCATCGGAATCTTTTGCAACGCAGTTTATTCCTAAAAATACTTCATCTGCTACAACATTAACCGTAAATGCAGAAAAAATAAATAATACTGCAAATAAAAAACATATTAACTTCTTTAACATTTTTTCCTCCAAGATATATCCGTAATTTAAGTTTACTAATTTTAGCATATTGTATGTTAAAGTACAATACGAAATATTACATTTTTTTACATTTCTCAATTAAATGTTATTAGGCTTTTCAAATATATTTATGCGCATTGCTTCTGCCTTAATGGGTGATAATAAATTATTATTTTTATCCTCTAAAAAAATATAATACAAATTGAAATGTTCTATATTATCTGTATTTTTCTTCATTGGCATTCTGCCTTTCTTGATTTAAGCAATAAAATAGTTTTTATAAGAATATTTTGTTGCGGTGCATTCGGGTACAGGCCAACGGCTATCAGACCAATCGTGATTAAAATTTTTCATTTGCTCACTTGTTAAATTGAAAAAGGTGTGGTATGCTTCACCCTCACCGCCACCTATTGGGTCATCAAAGGTGATATCGCACATATACCATTCATTATCAAGCATTACACAGTTCCATTTGTGTCCGCCTCCTGCAGTTCCAACAACGCCTGTGCAGTTAATGCCGACATAAAGGCAAAGTGTCTGAAATGCTTCGGAATAAGATTCACAAACTCCCATTTTATTAACTATAATACCGTATGCTGTCCAGTTATCTTCGGCAATGCCGTCCCACTTGGCAGAGAGATTATAGTGGCTGTCTATAAGTATGCGGTCATATATCAGCTTTTCTTTTACAACATCGGGAGTGTTGGCAGGAATGGTGCTTATTATTCTTTCAACCTCTTTATCAAATACCGCCTTTTTGGCTCTTATTCTTGTTCTGAGCTCATCATTTATCTCTTTTAATTCTCCACCAAAACGGCAGGTCATTTCACCATCGGAATAACAGAACACAAGCGCATCCTTATCACCGCCATAGTTGTAAATTGTTACCTGATTTCCAAGGTAAAAATGCTCGGGATTATCAAACATATAAAGATAATAGATATAGTAGTTATAGTTTACCGCAAGATCTACATTGATCTCTGCTCTTGCCTCAAGATTTGTAACGGCTTTATCTATAGCTTCATACCAGCCCTTTTTCTCATCATCCAGAACAGAATAAAGATATCTTTCGCAATAAGGAACTTTTGTATGCTTTTGATTTGTTGTATAGGTGTACTTTGGCTTTTCTTCTTCTTTAGGCACTGTCGGCTTTACTTCGGGCTTTACTTCAGGCTCAGGCTGTATTTCGGGTTCGGGCTGTGTTTCGTCCTCAATGTTAACATCAGGATTTGTAATTTCCTCTTTGATTTCTTCCTTAATCTCTTCCTTTTCAGGTTCAACCTTAGGTGTAGGTGTAGGCTCCGGAATTTTATCAATGGTAGGTATTACCGGTTTTACCTCATCGTTATCAATAGTAGGAGTATTAAGCTCTATCAAAACAGAGCCGTCTTCACTTTCGGTAAGAGTGGTGGTGTAACCCCAATCATCCATTTTATTAACAAAATCATCAAAGCTTGAAATATCATCTAATGGTGCATCAGGTATGATATTTTCATCTTTTTCTTCCTCATCAGAAACCACGATGTTTTCTTTAATCGCAGTTGATGGCTTGTTCTTTTTGTCGGCGGTATTATTTTTTCCGCAGGCGGTGAGTGATAAAATAAAGATAAGTGCTAAAATGAGTGCTAAAAGTTTTTTCATGATTAAAAATCCCCTTTAATAATGTTTTTGGACTCTTTTTTTCGTCCTTACATTAATAAAGGGGATTTAAGATTTAATTTGGTTTTATATTTTTTTAAAAAATTTTAAAAAATTTTAAAATATTTATCCCAATGTAATATTACCGTTATTTGCCGAAGCGGCAAGTTCGGATAAAATCGGGCAAGTACCCTTAAGCGTTATAGGTAATACGGTACCGGTAAAACACTCTGTATTATATTCCATATCGGTAATATTGGCATTGATTTCGATATTTCCCGTAAGAGAAGTACAGTCTCTGAACATTCCTCCAATATATTTAGCCTTTTTTGGTATCGCAGGAATGGTTTTAAGGGATGTGCATCCGTCAAACATATAGTTCATAAATTCAGCATTTGCAGGAATATTCGGTATAGATTCAAGAGCAGTACAATCCGAAAAAGCATTATGCATAACATTAATACTATCGGGCAATACAGGAACCTCAACCAATGATTTGCAACTTAAGAATGCTAATTGCATATCGTATACCGAATCAGGAATTTTGGGTGCCACCCTTAGTGCTTTACAGTAAGAAAACGTGTAAACAAGCTCATGTATTTCAGGGGGCAACTCAGGAGCTTCCTCCAGAGAATGACAATGTAAAAATGCAGCGATAACCGAAATTACGCTTTCTGGAATTTTCGGCGCCACTTTCATACTGGTACAGTTTGCAAAAGCGGCTGTCATAATCCTTAACGGATAACCGCCTATATCAGCTAAAAGCGCACTGTAACTCGTTTTTGTTTTATCGTTGACTCTTACGGCCCAACCACTGATCCAACCATCGGCCTTGCTCAATTCAATACTTCCGTCACTGCTTACAGCACCCACACTGAGTATTTCACCGAAAGTATAGGTGTAGTCATCGGTTATAAATTTATCACCATTTTCAGGGTGAGCTTCTATAACCGCACCGGCATTATATACCTTTCCGTCAACCGTTAAATATTGGCAACCTATCGGCACGGTATAATTCCAGAGCTGCATAACCTCTTCATCATTGCCGGTACCACGGTCTATCGCTTTGCCGTTTACGGTGATTTTTTCATTATCAGAAAGCCTTGCAATAAGTATCAGATTCTCTTCCGGTGTTTCACCCGTTAGATTGATAGGCTCTGCCGTACCGCTAAAGGTATCGCTGTAAAACCATTCAATGCTTTTATCCAATTCCGCATTGATCACAACATCCCCCGTAAGGCTTGTACAATCCTTGAAAGACATCATAATTCTTTGAACATTTTTCGGTATAATCGGTGCTTTTTTGAGCGCCGAGCAACCCAAATATGCCGCAGGCATTGCTGTTATTGTGGATGGAATTTCAGGTGCTTCTGTCATATTGGTACAACCGAAAAATGTGCCGTATAATGTTTTTATCGGCTTGCCGTTAATTTTAGAAACGATTACACTGTAAGATTTTTTGGTTTGGTCTGCTACCATAACAGACCAACTCCCAAACACATCACTTTCTATAACACCGCTGTCACCGCTATCAAAGCCATCTTTCCACATATGCCAAGTGTCTGTGCCTTCAATATTTTTTGTATATACACATTCATAACCGTAAAGGTAATCGGCGTATGCAACCTTATCGCCTGCGGTGCAGTTTTCGGGAAATTTCTCTCCTGCATTCAATACAGTGCCGTTAAAAAGTGTGTAGGTGCACCCATCGGGGATGATACCTTCTAAAATCAACTCATCATTATCATTATTATCAGATTCCGATGAAGCGTCATTTTTATTATCTTCTGATGATGTAATATTCTGATTATTTGCCGGAATTTCATTATCGTTGTTTTGCGATATAATAACCGCAGCAGTACCACCGCCTACTGCTATTGTAACCGCAACAATACCCGCAACAACCTTAGTAACTAAAGGCAGTGCGGCAATTTTTGCACCTATTCCAACTGCAGTAGCCGTTGTGGCAGTTGTTGCCACAGCTGCTGTGGTAGCGGTTGCAACACTGATTGAGCTGCCTGTTGCCGTACCAATACCCTCAGCCAAAACCTTTGCAGCAGATAATGGCATACCGCCCTCGTAAGAGCTTTTGAATAACCAGCCAAATAAAGGGAAAAGAGGAATAGCATGCAATTTGATACCGTTTTTCTTTTCGTATTCTTCCACCGATTCCTTAATTGATTTTCTTGCATAGTTAAGTCGGCTCTTAACCGTACCTTCTGAAACACCTTGAATTTCTGCAATCTGTCGTACTGACATTTCATCAAAGTAATACATCATAGCAGCAGAGCGTTGCTCTTCGGATAGCTTGTCCAAAATTGCTATTACGGTTTTTTTGAAATCCGCCTTATCAAGTGCTTCATCGGGAATAAATTCGGTATTTTCCTCTTGCAAAGCATCGAAAACGGTATTACCTTCTTCATCTTCATCAACAAGCACATCTTTTTTCTTTTTAAAATAACGGGTGCATTGATGATATGTAATCTGCTTTGCCCAGGTAACAAATGCGGCAGGCTCTTTTAAATTACCGAGTGTATTAATTATCTCTACAAACGCTTCCTGCGTTACATCAAGTGCGGTTTCTTCATCCTTAATCGTCTTTAATGCAAAATAATATAAATCATTGTAATACTCATTAAAAAGAGTATTTAAAGCATCATTATCTCCGTTTTGTGCTGCCGTAACGGTAGATACAAGTTGTTCTTTCTCCAAGTTTATCACCCCAAAAATACTATAAAAGTATTATATCTTATTTCATTATCTATTACAATGAAAAAGTGTGCTTTTGTTAAAACACACTTTTTCAATTATTCTTTGCTGAATTTTAGCTTATCATATTTATAGATTTTAACAATATACTGTATTTAAATTTAATATGAATTTGAAACGCTTGCATTACAGATCAAAGATGAAAGGTTTGCGCCATAATTTGCCACGGTATCAGGTGCAAATCTGAATGTCCAAACGATATTTGTGTATGGTGCTAAGGTAACATTATTTAAAACACCAAATCCGCTTCCGGAAGCAATTACTCCTGAGGAATTGCTGAATGTTATGGATTTAACATTGATGTTGAAAACATTATGCGAGAAGCCGTTGATAACAAAGCATTCTGCAACAAGTTCGCCGTTTTCCCAATAAACATATCGTGGTTTAATTGAAACTGCATTTGCATCATAGTTGCTGTTATTTGGATTGAAGAATTTGTTATTAGTATCAATCTCTTGGCTTCCTTGTGGATTCTGAGGTTCTGTTTCAACCGGGGTTGTTTGGGGGATGGAAGGTTCAGGATTGTTTACGGGTGTATCATTTTGACCGTTATTGGTTTGAGGGGTGTTTTCTCCCTCATTTTTTTCTTCATTTTCGGAAACTTCTTCTTCGATTTCGTTTGATGAATTTAACTCTTGCTTTGGATCCTCTGTATTTTGGGAAATTTCGGTTTTAGGCGGGTTTACATCACTTGATGTTTCAACCACCCTGTTACCGCAGGCGGTAAGGCTAAAGGTTAATGCGAGTACGGTTAAGATTGCAAAGATTTTTTTCATTTTAGATTTCTCCTTTAAAATGTGTTTTTTATTTCGGGTTTTTCCCTTTACACTAATTAAGGGGAATGAGATTTGCTTTTGGTTTTATATTTTTAAAAAATTTTTTAAACCTTTTGTAAAATGTTCGTGTATTATACCATAATATGTATTTATTATCTATATTTCCTTATTATAAATCAAAAATCTGCAATCAATATTTTGAGTAAAATAACATATTTATAAAAAAACAATTCTATATAGGCGCCGTCAAAACTACTTTTATTTAGTGGCTTAGCTTGGCTAATTACTGTATGAAATCTTTTTACGAATTTTTGGAATTTTAATATTGACAAAAAAGATATTTATGGTATAATAGTTTTCGGCGACTAAAAAAGGTCGGCATTTTCGGACCAGTAGCTCAGTTGGTTAGAGCAACCGGCTCATAACCGGTTGGTCCGGGGTTCGAGTCCCTGCTGGTCCACCATTTAAGGAAATTCCACCTGCCGCCAAATTGAATATAGGGGTATAGCTCAGCTGGTAGAGCATCGGTCTCCAAAACCGAGTGCCGAGGGTTCGATCCCTTCTGCCCCTGCCAAAACGGTTTCCGCTTATGCGGAGACCGTTTTTTTGTATAGATAAAAGAGATAGAATAAGCCGAGGCACGAGGAGAGTGCCGGGCAACAAAATTGACCGCCGCCTGTGGCGGAAGCAGGGAGATTTTGTTGGCGTAGCGGTCGAAGCACATAGGCGCACCAAGCCGTAATGTGCTTCGGGAAACCGCAAGAGGGGTGCGAAGCACTTCGATCCCTTCTGCCCCTGCCAAAACGGTTTCCGCTTATGCGGAGACCTTTTTTTGTATAGATAAAATAGATAGAATAATTTAACAGTATACCGTTACAGTTAGTACATTTGTATTTTAAATAATTTAATTGTTACATAAAAAAGATGGTGTTATAATAATTATATATAATAATGTTTGGATGTGGTGTTGTGTTAAATATTTTGGATTTGTGTAAAGCGGCGGTTGCTGAGGGCACTGTTCTATTGAAAAACGATGATAATTTGCTTCCTTTGAGTAAAGGTGTGCGACTTGCAGTTTTTGGCAGAATGCAAACCAATTATTACCGCTGCGGTACCGGCTCCGGCGGTGGTGTTAGAATAAAAGAAATACCTTGTATTTTAAATTCCTTAAAAGCAAATTCTGATTTGGTTTTGGATGAAGATTTAGTAAACCTTTATACCGAATGGGTAAAGGAAAATCCATTTGATGATGGCGGCGGAGTTTGGGCAGGCGAGCCTTGGCATCAAAAAGAAATGCCTATTAGTGATGAAGTAGCACAAAAATCCGCTATAAATAATGATGTTGCCCTTGTAATCATTGGAAGAACCGCAGGTGAGGATCACGATAACGCTGATGTTGAGGGAAGTTATAGATTGACCCAAACCGAAGAGGATATGCTTTTGAAGGTTTGTAACTACTTCAAAAAAGTAATAGTTGCTCTTAACACAGGTAATGTTATTGACCTTTCTTTTATAGATAAATACAATCCGCAATCAGTTTTGTATATTTGGCAGGGCGGTATGGAGGGAGCCAATGCTTTTGCTGAAATTTTGAGTGGCAGAATGTATCCTTCCGGTAAGCTTTCTGATACACAACTTTGCAATTTGAATAGGCATCCTACAAACAATTCATTTGGTAATACCGGTAAAATAATTTATGATGATGATATTTATGTGGGATACCGTTATTTTGAAACCTTTGCCAAAGAAAGTGTCAGGTATCCGTTTGGCTTTGGATTGTCATATACTGAATTTGATACTTCATACAGTGCTGAGTTTAGTGGTGAATACATAACTATAAATGCAGGCATTAAAAATGTCGGCGATTTTTGCGGCAAAGAGGTAATTCAGGTATATTTTGAAGCACCTGTCAGCGATATGGGATGTCCCTCAAGGCAGTTAGTAGAATTTGCAAAATCCAAGGAACTTGCTCCTGGTGATTGTGAAGAATTAAACATTCGTTTTCCTATAAGCCGAATGGCATCTTTTGATGACACAGGTATAACGGGTAATAAATCTGCGTATGTGCTGTTAAAAGGTGATTATCGGATATATGCAGGTACCGATGTCAGAAGTGCAAAGTGTATTTTCACATACAATGTACCAAGCACTAAGGTTACCGAGCAATTAAGCTCTGCAATGGCACCTTATATAGATTTAGAAGTAATAAAAGCTGAAAAGAAAAACGATGATTATGTAATCGGATATCGTAGCGTTAAAGGTCAAGCGGCAGATAACGAAAGCTTTAAAACCGATTTTAAGGAGCTTGCATTCAGCGGTGATAAAAATATAAAGCTTTCAGATGTATTTGAAAAAAAGCACAGTTTAGATGAGTTTATTGCACAATTAAATGATATAGAGCTTGCCGCTTTGGTTTGCGGTGAGGGTATATGCAGTCCTAAGGTTACTGAGGGAGCAGCAGGTGCTATGGGCGGTCAAACCGAAAGCTTGTCTAATTACGGAATACCTGTTTGCTGTGTGGCAGATGGTCCTTCAGGTATAAAAATCAGTAAGAAATATGAAACCACCTTAACCCCCAATGGAACAATGCTTGCTTGTACTTGGAATACTAAAATAGTTGAGGAGCTTTTCCGTGGAATTGGTGGAGAACTTAAAAAATATGAGGTTGATTCGCTTTTAGGACCCGGTTTGAATATACATAGAAGTCCACTTTGCGGCAGAAACTTTGAATATTTTTCAGAAGACCCGTACCTTAGCGGAAAAATGGGTGCATATATTACAATAGGTATCACTGAACACGGCACTTATTCAACTATTAAGCACCTTTGCTGTAATAATCAGGAAAAAAGAAGATCGGATTATGATGTTGCTGTAACCGAAAGAGCGCTCAGGGAAATATACTTAAAACCTTTTGAAATTGCGGTCAAAGAGGGAAAGAATGTTCTTATAATGACCTCTTATAACTCGGTTAACGGTTTTTGGTCTGCATCAAACTATGATTTAACTAAAAAAATTCTAAGAGATGATTGGGGCTTTAAAAATATTGTTATGACCGATTGGTGGGCAAAATGCAATGCAAATCAGGGGGATTGGGGAAGCACAAACCGTCTTGATGTAATGGTGCGTTCACAAAATGATTTGTATATGGTAAGCCCCGATTCATTGGTAAAATCCAGCAGTGTGCTTAACGGACTTGAAAAGGCAACAATTACAAGGGCTCAGCTCCAACTTTCCTGCAAACGAGTTTTGGAATGGATTTTAAAAACAAACACCTTTAAGGAATATTATAAACGGGGCTGCACACCAAAATACCCAATTTCTGTGAGTACAAACAATATGACTGAGGTTGACAGCATTATAAATATAGAATCGGATAAAGAGTATATTATCGATATTAAATCGAATAAAGATGCTGCATTTGTATTTAAAATTTCAAATGATTTAGACTCTTTAGCACAGGAGACTATAGCGGTTAAGGTTGATAATTCTGAATTTTTAATTACGGTAAACGGTACTAATGGTGCCGAAATTGAGGTAACCCGACTTCTTAGAATTGATTGGTGGAAGGAGCATAAGATAACTTTAAGTTATTCAAATGCAGTTTCGGTTAAAGAAATATTGATGAAACAATAAATTCCGAAAAAATCAGAAGAACAATGCGTATTCGTGATAGTGACTCACCGAATACAATATTGACACCTTTTGATAGGTTTTGTTGGGCGATACCATAGTGCGGTGAAAATAGATAAAGAAAGCGGAGTGATTCACTCCGCTGAGAGTGTCGACAAAGTCTCCACTCTCTTGGACGGGGATGCCGTTCGCAAAAAATTAAAAATTTTTTGACTGCACTCTATCCCCGCCAATACCACCCCTGTGCCCTTGAAAATCCGCATTATAAGC
>SVPW01000017.1 GCA_015065645.1 Oscillospiraceae bacterium
CTTTTGTTTAAGATGGTCTAATATAAATTGGTTGAATAATAGTATAACAATCGATGGACAACTACTTTATGATGAAGGTGTATGGACTATTTCTTCTGTAAAAACCCTTCAGGCAGTTAGAACTATCCACATGCCTAAAAACCTTGTTATTAGATTAAAACAAGAATTGTGGCGACAAGAAGCAGAAAAAAATAAACCCAGTTGGAGAGCGACAGAGAGAGTTATTGACGTAAGAGAAAGAAATAATCATAAAGAAATTATTGGCGGAGATTTTATTTGTAGAAAAGAAAATGGTGAATTAATGACTACTAATTCACGAAGTTATTGGGTTAAAAAAATTAAATCTGAATTAGGACTTGATTTTCATTTTCATTCACTTCGTAAAACTCACCTTACTAATTTAGCAAACCTAAATACACCTATATTAGAATTTCAATTAAGAAGCGGTCATAAGAAAATTGAAACCGCACAGAAATTTTATATTAATCAAAATGCATTAGCACAGAAAATATTAAAAGATAATGTAGAAAGTATTTCTTCATTATCGGGGTTGCATACCAGCCTTGCAGATGGTATAATATCAACAGAAATAAGCCCTAATGACTTCAAAAAATTAAAAAGGTAATTCCGTGTAAAAGTCCGTGTATTGCTTAAAAATAAGCAAAAAACCCTTTATTTATGCGGTGGTCTTGTGATGAGGCTCGTCACGGCAAGGCATTTGAGGGTCTCCTCGCTCGTTACTTTAAGTAATATTTGATTGAAAAATCACCTGGGATGTGCTATCATAATGGTAGCACATCTTTTGTTTTGAGGTGATAGAATTGAAAAAATATATTTGTTTAGTATTATGCCTTTGTATGTTTTTATCCTTTACGGGTTGCAAAGGTAAAACCGACAAACCTATCAATGAAGAGTCTAACTTGACGGGTCAAATTTCTAATAATGTTGAGTTTCGTGTCAGCGATGATAACTCAAAAATTTGGCTTAACAATTCGCATATTGAGAAAATATCGGTAGAAACTGACAACGAAGGCAAAAAAATGTTGGTATTTACAACTACCGAAGAGGGTAAAGCTATTCTTTTTAACGCAACAAATGAAAATATAGGCAAACCTCTTTCGGTGTCTGCCGACAAATACCTGTTATTTTCACCAACGGTAGTAGCACCCATTGAAGATGGACTTTTTACATTCGATTCTACTCTTATTGATTTCGTCTATCTTTATAATTATCTAACTGATGCCAAGGACAAAATGAAAGGTGTTACACCACCTGAAGATTTGATTTCAGAGGATATAGCAAAAAATAGAGTTTTTGAACGTGCAGGAATTACCGCCGATAATGTGTCAGAACTTAAAATTGAACTTAAAATTGACCAAGATTTTTTCGGTTGGAAATATTGTATTGACTTCACAGCAAACGACAAAACATATACAAGTGAGGTAAATGCACATACAGGTGGTATAACTAAATTTACTTTTTAGTTTTGGTGTGACAAAAGTGGGATTTTTGAAAATTCAATAGCAAAGTCCTTTATTCAAGCGGTTTTTAAGTACAGTCTCAAGATGAGGCTCGTCACGGCAAGGCATTTGAGGGACTCCTCGCTCGTTACTTCAAGTAATATCTGATTGAAAAATCACCTGAGATGTGCTATCATAACGGTAGCACATCTTTTGTTTTGGGGTGATTTTGTGAAGAAAAAAAGAACAGCGTTATTATGTGTAGGAATTCCATTACTTGTTGGAGTTGGTCTCGTAATCGCTTTTGGTATTGCTTCTATATTAGAATTCCCAACCAATAGAGGTATTATATACTCAACATTTGCATTTATATCAATAATCGGTTCGATATTAGTTCCTATCCCCAGCATCGCATCTTCAATTATAGGAATCATAAGTGCTGCAAAATTAAGAAAACAAAGCGAAAAAACAGGATACCTAATTTGGATTGGCATATTAAATATTGTTGTTTCGTTCGTTGTTGAAATATTTTGGTTATATGTTGTTTTTGTCGGCAGTGCCGGTGTTTAACACAGTGTGTATCAAGGTGTAATTTTTGCAAAGTGGCTTAAATGGTGGGCATTTGAGCATTTTTCGTGATGAGGCTCGTCACGGTAAGGCATTCGAGGGACTTCTGGGTCGTTATTTCAAATAAGCGAAAAACCGCATAAAATAAGGGTTTTTAGGACATCCACCGTTTTGGTGGATGTCCTTTGCTTTTGTGTGTAAATTTGTGATAGTGTGTATTTTACACACTCCAAAACATACTAAAAAATTTGATTTTTGTGGTGTGTGTATTTAGGTGTGTAAATAAAAAAGATATGAGGAAATTTCCCATATCGTTTTTTGACTTTTTGGCAAACTATTCTGCGTGTATTGAAAAAGCCACATATTTATGGTATAATTTATTCGATAAATAAGAGTTTGATGTTCTTATATAGCATTGTATTAATATAAAGCGGGGCATTGAAATGAAAAAATATTATGGAATTGATTGGCTAAGAACCATAGCGTGTATTGGGATAATGATGATGCATGTGTGTGTAAACAATAGCTATTTAATTGACGGTTTTATCTATGAACGATTAATTCCTTCATTTACAGATTTTGTCTTTCTATTTATGGCTATTTCTGCTTTTGGTATGTGTTGTGGTTATTTCGATAAAGTAATAACAGGACAAGTAAACTGGACTGTTTTTTACAAAAAACGATATAGTAAGGTTTTACCATTCTTTCTCTTGTTAATCATTATTGAATTGGTAGCGAGCTTCAGCATCCCGTCCTTGTTTGAAGGCCTTACAGAAATCACCTTGCTACACGGGTTTATTCCAAAAACGTTTTCCGTAATCGGTGTTGGTTGGTTTTTAGGTACGGTATTTATTTTCTATCTGATTTTTCCGTTTTATTGTGTATTAATCGAGAATAAGCGTCGTGCATGGTGTAGTTTTGCAGTTTCTGTTATGCTAAATTATATTTGTTCATCATGCTTTAATTTAGGGCGAGAGAATTTCATTAATTCACTTTGTTATTTCTTGGCAGGTGGACTTATTTATCTTTATAAAGAAGATTTAGAGAAAGTGAAGTGGTATTTTTACATACCTGTTGTTTTTCTGGCATTATCTTCGTACTACATGATAGGAAGAAACACCTTAACCAGACTCTTTGTTACAATTGCATTACTCATTTTTGCTATTTCAACAGATGTAAGAAAGGTTAGAGTTATCTCATTTATTAGCGACATCAGCATGGAATTTTATTTATCACATATGGCTATCTTTAGAATAATTGAGAAATTTCATCTAAATACGCTATTTGGGAGTGGCTGGGAACAGTTTTTTATTACTAATGCTCTGGTATTTGTCGGAACGGTATTATTTTCCTTTGTATTTCAAAAATTAATAACTATATGTCGAACAGCGTTAAAACGATAAAATATTGATACTTTATTATACTGAATAAATTAGAGTTTACGCAAACTGTCATTTTGGTAGCATACCCCCTTTTGTTTTATAGTAATTTATTGACCAAGAAAATAATAAATTAAAAAAATTTATCATGGAAAAAATTACCGGCATTTTTTTCTTTTAAAAGAGCAAAATAAATGCAGGAGGTTTATAAAAATGAAAAAAATTTTTGTGATTTTATCTGTTTTAACCCTTATGTTTTCACTTTCCGCCTGTGGAAATAGCTCTTCTATGAAGGATGATATTAGCAACGGCATATCCTCTTTGGAATCCGCTGCTGATTCTACAATGGATAAAATTAGCGGAGACAACAATGACAAGACTTCACAAAATACTGCTACTATCAGTAAAGAGGAAGCAAAAAATAAGGCTTTATCCCATGCAGGATTAAAGGAAACTGATATTATGGGGCTTGATATAGATCTTGAGCATGATGACGGAATTTACCAATACGATATAAGTTTTTATTCCGGTGATAAAGAATATGATTACGAAATTAATGCACAAACCGGTGAAATAATTTCAGCAGATAGTGAGCGTAATTAAAAATTGTCATAAACCAAACAGAAGCATACTATTATATTTATGGTATGCTTCTGTTTTTTATTTATAAACAGAAAAAAAGTATTGCATTATTCGACATTTTGTTGTAAAATATAAGTAATTATATTCTTAGTCTATAATTATATAATTTTAAGGAGGTTTTCTAAGATTATGATTTGTAACAAATGTGGCACTCAAAATGATGACAGCTCAAAGTTTTGTATTGGTTGCGGTAATGATTTAACCGCTCAGCAGGCTGCTCAGGCACCTCAAAACCCTTATGAAACAGCTCCCCAGGCTCCCCAGGCTCCTCAGAATCCTTATGAGACAGCTCAAACTCCGCCTACATATCAGGCTCCTACCGAAACTTCTCAGCAGCCGCCTTTCCAGGCTCCCTATCAGCAGCCTGTTCAAACAACACCTTACGGTGCACCAGTTGTTCCCGGTAAAGGATTGGCTATCACAGCTATGATTTTGGGTATTGTTTCATTGGCTCTTTTCTGCATCTGGTATCTTGCTATTCCCTGCGGTATCGTAGGTTTGGTATTGGGTGCTATTGCTCACAACAAAGCAAAAGCAGTTGGTATGAAGAGTGGTATGGCAACTGCAGGTATTGTTTGTTCTGCTATTGCTCTCGGCATTGCATTAATATTCATTATTTGTGCTGTTGCCTGTGCAGGTTGCGTTGCAAGCGAATCCTACTATGCAGAGGATATTTTGGACGAATTCATGTTTAAGAATTTCTTTTAATGCATTTTAAAAAATCGCTTATACTGATTACAATATTTGATATAATTGCTTTAATTTCCTTTTTCTCAGTTAAATATATTACCCAACTTATGCTTGATAAAATGCCTGGTTGTATTTTTTATAAATACGGCTTCATTTGCCCAAGCTGCGGAGGAACAAGAACCGTTCATAACTTTGTTACGGGAAATTTTATAGCTTCATTCAGCTATAATCCGTATATTTTTGGGATAATAATTTATTTAATTGCGGCAGTTATTATACTTAATCTTGAATTTCTTTTAAAACTAAGCTTTGCAAAAAAAATTCGTAAGATTATTTTTAACTACAAGGTGATTATAGGTATAGCTATAGGATATGCTGTATTTGGTATATTAAGAAACTTTTTATAACAACTTTAAAAGGATATGCTGCATTTTTTGCGGCATATCCTTTTTCTTGTAAAAGAAATTATTTTGTTTCATTTATTATCCGTTAAATAATTCAAAAGTGCGGTACAACCATTATAAACATCATTTTCGGTATCTGAAAATGCCCGTGTATACCATGGGTCTGCAACATCACGGTCAGAACCCGTAAAGGACATCAGCTTATAAAGCTTCCCCTCCCTATCACCACCGAAAATACGCTGCATATTACGCATATTACTGCTATCCATACCAATGATATAATCATATTTATCATAATCTGCAGCACAAATTTTCACCGCAAATTTTCCATCACACGAAATTCCTCTTTTTCTAAGAAGTGCTTGCACAGGCGGATAAACCGCATTACCAAGCTCCTCAGAGGATGTGGCGGCTGAAGAAATTTCAAATTCATCCTCAAGACCACGCTTTTTAACCAATTCTTTCATAATAAATTCCGCCATAGGACTGCGGCAAATATTTCCTAAGCAAACAAAAAGAATTTTTATCACACATAATCACCCTTAATTATTTTTTACATAAATCATTTTACCATTAAAATTTATTTATGTCCACAGCTAAATAATTTAAGGGCAAAGGCAATTTTAACTCACCTTTTCAATCTGTTTTTTCAGTTTAACTATTATCCTTTTTTCAAGGCGAGATATGTATGATTGAGAAATGCCAAGTGTATCGGCAACCTCTTTTTGAGTATATTCCTGATAACCTCCCATACCAAAACGCATTTCCATTATCTGTTTTTCACGCACAGGCAGTTCCTTTACCAAACGCTTTAACAAATTGCGCTCATCCTCCTGCTCCACTCCTCTTCCAACTTCATCACCATCACTTCCCAAAACATCAGAAAGCAAAAGCTCATTTCCATCCCAATCAATATTTAATGGTTCATCTATTGAAACTTCATTCTTTAATGTTGAGGTTTTACGCAAAAACATTAAAATTTCATTTTCAATACATCGTGAAGCATAGGTTGCAAGCTTGATATTGCGTTCGGGACAAAAGGTATTTACCGCCTTTATAAGTCCGATAGTTCCGATTGATATCAGGTCCTCAACGCTTCCGCTTGCTGTTTCAAATTTTTTCGCAATATAAACAACCAAGCGCAAATTATGAATAATAAGCTTTTCTTTTGAAGCGGAGCTTCCGTTATTTAAAAGCTCAAGCTCCTCTTCGGTAGAAAGCGGTGCAGGTAATGTTTCGGGTCCGTTTATGTAATAAATAGGCTTTGCTATGTTAAGCTTTAAAAGTATTTTTGCCAAAAGTTTTTTTATAAACATAATATTATCTCCGTTACTCCAAAATTTTAGGATTAATTATAAGCGAATGTTCGCCCTTGATTGGTTGCTTTGAAACAGCAAGTATTGGGCAACTTATTTCTGTTGTTCTACCCTCATAGGTAATATAAGCTTTATCGCAACGATACCCCTCTAAAAGCTCACTTCCGATTACGGTATTACAGGGCAAAACACGGTATCTTGAGCTTAACTCTTCGGTGGTATATCCTCCAAGCAAAAGCTCTACAGCGGATTTATCAGCTATAATCACCTCACCTGTGCCAAAGCTATCCTCTAAAGAATTTCCCGTATCGGAAAGAGCTGTAAAGCTTGCGGTATTACTCCCAATAAAAAGCTTTATATCACACTGCTTTGCAAAAGAAGCATTCTTTTTTAAAACAGCATTCAACAGTAAAATCAAAAAATAGCCAATCACGGAAAAAACAATAAGGAATAACGGTGAAATATTAAAGTATACAACCGAATTATGAATTATTATTCCGTTTAAATTAAATAATTGCCAAACCGCAAGCATCCCCCCGGCATAACCAACAGAAACCGCAAAGAAAACAGCTGTTGCCCGAAAAAAACGCTTATATGTACCAAACCCGAATGCAGTAAAAGACAGTAATAAACAAATAAAAATGCGTATTATAAGCTCCCAAAAAACATTAAGCGGCGGTAAAAAAATTGTAATAGAAGAAAGTCCACCAAGAAAAGCTGCCAAAATATGCCTTATTATTCGAGTGCCCGATTTTATTAATCTTGCAGTTATTGCAAGTAAAAAATAATCAACAGTCATATTCAGCAGCACCAAAATATCGGCATACACAATCATAAAACCATCTCCCTATTAAGTATACTCTAAGGAGTGCGTGGAATATGTCGAAAGGTATAGTAATGTTTTGTCGAAAGCTGAAAAACCGCACAGCCAAGCCAATTCTACTGTGAGTAGAATTTAAAAAATCAATTCTATTTTCCATTTTGCAAATAATAGAATGAAATTTGCGTTATTTATGATGAAATTTTCCAATAATGAATGTATAATGGTAACATCACTTTTAAGGAGATTTTTTATGAGTTATCAAATCATTACTGATTCCTGTGCAAATCTTACCGATGCACAAATTGCCGATTACGGCGTAAAAATCATTTCGCTTAAATACTGTGTTGCAGGCACAGATTATGACAGTTATATCCCCGGTGTTAAAACTGATAATAAAGAAATATTCCGCAAGCTTCGTGAAAAAGAAAAAATCACCACATCCTTAGTTTCAAGAGGACAATGTGATGATGTTATATTACCGTTAATCGAAAGCGGTAGCGATGTACTTATTCTTTCATTTTCTTCCGGACTTTCCGGTTCATATCAAAATGTTTCTACAGCTTGTGAGGATTACCGTGAACAGTTCCCTGAGCGCAAGATAATTGTAATAGATACACTCTGTGCTTCTTTAGGACAGGGACTTTTAACATACTTTGCAGTTAAAATGCAGCGTGAAGGAAAAGACATTGAAGAAGTTGCAAAGGCTATTGATGAATTAAAAGCAAATCTTTGCCATATTTTCACCATTGATGACCTTTTCTTCCTTAAAAGAGGAGGAAGGCTCTCAGGCTCAAGTGCTGTTTTTGGAACACTGCTTAACATAAAACCTATGCTCCATACCGCTGATGACGGTAGGCTTTATGTTACGGGCAAGGTTCGTGGAAGAGCAGCTGCATTAAAGGGAATTGTTGACAGTCTTGAAGAACACGGCTTTGACAAGAGCAAAAATCCCGAAGTATTTATAAGCCATGGTGACTGTGAGGATGAAGCACTAAAGGTTGCCGCAGATGTTAAGGAAAAATACGGTGTGGAGGTGCAGGTAACTAACTGCCTTGACCCTGTTATCGGCTCACATGCAGGCCCGGGAACAATAGCAATTTTCTTTATAGGAAATAACAGATAATAAAAATTTAATATCAATAAAAGAAAACTACCTGAAAAAAGAGATTGTACTTCTCTTTTTCGGGTAGTTTTGTGTTATTTTGTGCTAAAACGCAGGGTGATTATTCCACGCCTGCAAAGCGTTTAATTTGTTTTGAACGGAATAAAAGTACCGCTCCAATTACTGTAAGTATAAGTTCAGGCAGCATATATGCACCGTTATAACAAAGCGAATATACCCACACATTTGCCCACGGGCACCAAATATCAAATATAATAACACCCGAAATATAATGGCAGATAAAACGCAAAATTATTGCAAAAGCAGTGCCGATACATACACCCATATACCCATTTTTACGCCATATTCCCGCAAAGCCAACAACAGTGTAAGCAATTATGTAATCAAGCAACAATGTGCCAATAAGGCTTGCAGGTGTAAGACCCCAGCTCAATACCTCGCCAAGGCTTAAAAAAAGCTGTAAAGCGGATGAAACAAATGCCGCAACCAAGCCCCACGGAAGCCCGTACATAACCGAAATAAAGGCATTAGGCAGCATACTCAGCGGTGTTATTGATCCGCCAAGAGGCATTTCCCACACTTTAATTAGGCTTAAAACCGTACCCAAAGCAATCATAACAGCGCATACGGTAATTTTATATATAGATTTTTGTTTTGAATTAACATTCATTTTTTTAAAATTCTCCTTTCATTGCAAAACGAAGAATTTTGTTATCCAAACAGCGAAAGCCGGCTTTTTCGTAGACTTGAAATACAAAAAATTCCACATTTTGCATGTGCCTTACACGGCACATTTTTTGCAATTCCCCTGTTTTGGATAAAAAAAGCCGCAGGCAAGAAAGCCTGCGGCAATACATCTGCTGTATTTTCCTACGGCGGCATTATCCGCATCAGGTCACAGGTCGAAATCATAGCCGTTTTATGCGGCGGATTCCCTCTCAGCCCAAGTTTCATTGAGCTCCCTACTTGCAAGGTGTATTATAACACCATTTTTTTAATTTGTCAACAAATTTTCAAATTACAATAAAGCCTAAGACACCAAAAATCACAGCCGAAAGAGCACCGCTTACAACATCTTTTATAAAATGCACCCCACAAAGCACGCGGCTTACAGCAAGCAAGGTACCAAAAACAAATACCGCAATTCCTAACGGCACACAAACATAAAGAGCCGCAAAACCTATTATAAATGCAGAAAAAGTATGCCTTGAAGGAAAAGAATTGCCCTTTGTTTTTTTATTATAAAGCGGAGTTATATCATACTTTTCATAAGGGCGAGGCATATTAAGAAGATGCCTTACCACACTCACAGCAACAAACGAAACTGCCGGAACCAAAACCACATACCAAAGTGCCGAACGATTAAAAAATGCAAGGTATAAAATGAGCAACGGATAAAATGCGTAAACAAAATAGGTTATTATTTTACCTGTTAAAACAATAAGCTGTGCAATATTGTTATTTGCAGATACAGCCAATAACATTCTTTTATAAGATTTTTCTTTCATCTTTTCTCCCGATAAGCTTTTTTATTTGGTTACCGTTTTATATTCTTCAGTGATTGACGGTGTTTCAAACACAACTCTTTTAGCTGCCTCACACAGTATATCTGCCTTTTCTTGAGACAATCTGCCTGTATAAGAAACGGTTGTGGGGTTTAGGTTAAAAATCTTTGCAAACAGTGTAGTTGCAGCAAGATAACTTCCCTCATAGGAAGGATGAGACTTATCTAAATTATAAAGCTCAATATCACTATGATTAGTAAAAACATCATAAAAAGCAAGACCCGCATGCGCTACATCAATTTCAAGCTCATCACCTATTGTTTGATAAGATGCAGCAAGTTTCCATGTCATGGTTTCATTTGTAAAAGAGTATTTATTAAGCTCTGTACTACCGGTCTTTCGTCCCCAAGTGGAGTATAATATAGGCTTTGCACCCGTTTTCCGTATTCTTTCCGCAAGATTGCGTACAGCATCATAAAATTTATTCACATCACCCTCAAGGGTCGGACGCAAACTTTGCTCTTGTAAAATTATATAATCATACCTCTTATCACTTTTAAGCACACTTTCCACCCGTGCACCAAATTCATCCGAAGGCTCAGCAAACTCAGAAAGCTTATGACCGCCATTTGTGATAGCATTAACCTCTACCTTATATCCTGCCGAAATGGCAAACTGCTTAAAAATTGCGGTAGGCATATCGTTATAATATGTATAACTATTTCCTATAAATAATATTGAATATGTTTTTTCCACCGCTGTATCCTCCTTATTTTGTGTTGAGGTATCTTTACCGGATGCTATTTTTGCATCGCCGCACCCTATCGTAAAAAGCATTACAAAAACCAATAAAAGGTTAATTAATACACGCCTAATCATCAAAATTCCACTCTGCATAATTCTTTTTATTAATTCTAACAGATAATATACACATTATCAAATATTAATATATTTATAATCATATAACATTTATTTTATAAAATAAAATGCTGACAAAGTAAAAAAAGTATGATATAATGTGTAAAATGTATATTATTAGCAAAGGCGGGGTTTTTATGAATTTTTTGGAAGAACGTATTATAAAGGACGGCACTGTAAAACCGGGCAATGTTTTAAAGGTTGATAATTTCTTAAATCATCAGATGGATGTTGCGCTTTTGGACGAAATCGGTCGTGAGTTCAAACGCAGATTTAATGACTGCAAGATTACCAAAGTGCTCACCATTGAGGCTTCCGGAATAGCTATTGCATACCCTGTGGCAAGGGAATTTGGAGTGCCTATGGTTTTTGCTAAAAAATCAAAATCCGTAAATATTGACGGCGATGTTTATGTAGCAGAGGTTGAGTCATTTACACATAAAAATAAGAATAATGTTATTGTTTCAAAAAGGTTTTTAAATTCTGACGACCATGTGCTTATTATAGATGACTTTTTGGCAAACGGCTGTGCTTTGCAGGGACTTATTTCTATTTGCGAATCCGCAGGAGCTACCGTTGAAGGACTTGGAATAGCTATTGAAAAAGGCTTTCAGATTGGTGGCAGGGTCATCCGCAACTTAGGCTACCGTTTAGAATCGCTTGCAATAGTTGACGGAATGAATGCTGAAACGGGTGAAATTAATTTTAGAGAGCAAAAATAATTTATTTCATCCTTAAATCATTAATCAGCATACCGGTGTATTGAGGAACACCAAATCTATTGGCAAAAAATTTGCACTTACACATAAAAATATAGTATATATTTTTGCCGCAAAAACACAGCGTTTCAAAATTCCCCTGTCCTTTTGCAATTATTACATCTGCATTATTTATTTTTTCAAGTGCGACCGCCGATATTTTTCCAAGGCTGTTTCCCGCAACACCCGAACCATTACCAATTACAGGTGCTATCTCAGGCATTCCCACCTGCAAAGCATCCTCCATAGTTGCATCATTTAAAACATTTTTACCCCTTACAATTACCTGAAGCTCTATTTTAGGAAATTGCAATTTTATCTGTTTTAAAAACTGCTTATCAAGTGCTATTTCGCCGCAATTATCAGTGAGATAAACAAGCTTTTTAGCGGTTTTAAGGTCATTTTTTAAATTATTATATTCTAAATTATTAATTTCTATTTCCTGTGCATTTTCAAGCATATCCGAAAGCTTATTTTCGTCAACACTGTTCATGGCACCAAAATCTATGTAATTCCCAAGCATTGCATACTTTAAAGCGGCACAAAGTTTATCCTTAGAATCTTGTATTTTTGTGTTTATCTGCGTTTCTTTTGAGAGCATCAATTCATTAAAATAACGCTTGATTTCGGTAAAATCCTCAGAACAACCAAAAATCTCAGCATACAATTCGGTTATCTGCTCAGTAATTTCAGGTGCACTGACCTGCGGTTCTGCTTCATATATCATTTTAAGAAGCTCTTTAGCATATTTAAGTTTTAAGCTTTCATCCGCATTTTGAGGTATCTTTTTAAGGTGTTTATCCAAAAGACAGCTTATACACTCAAAATTAAGCCTTGTATTTTCCATTTTCACTTCTCCTAATTGAATTACAAAGATTATACCACATTTATAATATTAAAACAACAGTATAAAGCAAAAAATCTCCGAACCATAGTTCGGAGATTTTTTAGTTTTTTGATAATTATTCTTCGCTGAAACTATCCTTACCTACTCCGCAAAGGGGGCAAGCAAAATCTTCTGGAAGATCCTCAAACTTTGTACCTGCGGCAATACCGTTATCGGGATCACCTACGGTTTCATCATAAACCCAACCGCATACATCACATACATATTTCATTTCTTTCACCTCCGAAAATTTCTTTAAAGCACCAATGACGGTGCGCTGTAAACACGAGTTCCAAGCTCTTGATTGAGCATATAAAGACTCTTTGGATCACTGCCGAAAAGCTCCATTTTAGAGATGAGGTCATTTGCATTTGTTTCCTCTTCTCCCTGCTCCTTTACAAACCAATCAAGGAATTGCATTGTACGGAAATCCCTTACATCATAAGCGGCACCGTAAATATCATTAATAAGGCTTGTTACATATTTTTCATGCTCAAGACCTGCCTGCAATACATCCATATGGCTTTCAAAAACCTTATCGGGCTTAGCAATGGCATCAAGTGTTACGGTTTGATTTTCATTCTGCAAATATGCATAGAAAAGCATTGCGTGATCTCTTTCCTCCTGAGCCTGAATCATATACCAATTTGCAAAGCCATCAAGACCCTTTGCTTTAAAATAATTGGAAAAATCCAGGTAAAGATATGCCGAATAAAACTCTTTATTAATCTGCTGATTTAACAATTCATGTACTTTAACATCCATTTTAATTTACTCCTTTAAATATCTGTTTTCCAAAGACCGTGAAGATTGCAATAGGCGTATACCGCAACAGGTGTTTCATCAGCCAAAGCAAAATTTACAACCGGTTCGCTTCCTGCGGTAAGATTTTTACGCTGACCGCCACGGTCGGTTTGAAGATACACCCAAACGATACTGTGCTCTTCGGTCATGGGATGAGAAACCTCACCTACTGTAACCTTAACGCAGTTATCCTCCACCGAAACAACGGGAATGTGTTTTTCGTGGCTTGCTTCAACCGTTCCCGGCTCCATCTTGGTCATCTTTTGACCACAGCACATCATTGGAACACCGGCATCGTTTATCATTCCGATAATATTGCCGCAATGCTCACAAATATAAAATCTGTTTTCAATCATAAAATACCTCCTGAAAAATATTATTTTATTTCTTCAAAATCGGCAGCGCCGTGTTTGCAAAGTGGACAGATAAAATCTTCCGGTAAGGTTTCACCCTCATAAATATAACCGCATATCTTGCATACATAACCCTTTTTGCCCTGTGTTTGAGGCTTTGGTTTTACATTGTTTTGATAATAGGTATATGTCATAGTTTCCCTATCAGAAATAACCCTTGCCTCAGCAACAGAGCAAATAAACATACCATGAGTATCAAGGTCTACATACCTTTCCACCTTTAAAGACATAAATGAATTTATGTGACGAGGCAGGAATACAAGGCCGTTATCAGAGCGAAGCGGTTCACAATCTGCAAATTTATCAACATTTCTTCCGCTTACAAAACCAAATTTTTCAAACACGGAAAATGGTGCATCCACAGTAAGGCAATTAATATTCATTTTACCTGTTTGCTTAATAACATGGTGTGAATAATTTTCCTTATTAATGGTAACGGCAATTTGGTTTGGTGTATTTGTAACCTGTGTTACGGTATTAACGATAAGTCCGTTATCCTTTTTGCCGTCATTTGATGTTACAACATACAGACCGTAACCAATATTGAAAAGTGCGGTTAAATCGTTTTTGTTTGCAGTGGAATCCTGCTTAGCGAGGTAATCCTTGCAAAGCTCGTCCGCAAGAGAATTAAGCTGAGCCATACTCTCCTCATTAAGAGCTGAAAGTATTTTTACGGTGGTTTCCGTATAGGTTAAGTTTTTGCTTTTTTCAAACATTCCCTTCATAACCTTAGCCGCAAGTGGTGCCCAGCTTCCGTTTTCTATGAAAGCTACGGTGCGATTTTGGAAATTGCGCTCTGTTAAATGATTTATAAACTCACGCATAAACGGGAAAATTTCGGCATTATAGGTGGTTGTGGCAAGCACCAATTTGCCATAACGGAAAGCATCTTCAACAGCCTCAGCCATATCACAACGGGCAAGGTCATTTACCACAACCTTAGGGCAACCGTTTTCTTTAAGCTTTTCTGCAAGAAGCATTACTGCCTTTTTAGTATTACCATAAACCGAAGTATAAGCAATAACTATACCGTCATCCTCAACATCATAGCTTGACCATGTATTATATAAGCCAAGATAATAACCTAAGTTTTCTTTGAGTATGGGTCCGTGAAGGGGGCATATTGCGCTGATATCAAGACCTGCCGCTTTTTTAAGCAAGCTCTGAACCTGAGCACCGTATTTTCCAACAATGCCTATATAATAACGCCTTGCTTCACATGCCCAATCCTCCTCAACATCCAAAGCACCGAACTTACCGAAGCCATCTGCCGAGAAAAGAACCTTATCGGTACTATCATAGGTTACAATAACCTCAGGCCAATGAACCATTGGAGCTGTTACAAAGGTGAGATTATGCTTTCCCAAAGAAAGTGTATCACCCTCACCTACTACTATTTGCTTATCTGCAAAATCTGTACCAAAAAAGTTTTTCATCATTGCAAACGCCTTTGAAGATGCCACAATTTTAGTATCGGTATAAATTTTTGCAAAATTCATAATATTTGCCGAATGGTCAGGCTCCATATGCTGAATTATAAGATAATCGGGCTTTTTGCCACCTATGGTATTCTGTATATTATCAAGCCATTCGTGAGTAAATACCGCATCTACAGTATCCATAATTGCGATTTTTTCATCCATTATCACATAGGAATTATAAGACATACCGTTAGGCACAACATACTGCCCTTCAAAAAGGTCTATCTTATGGTCATTTACTCCGATATACTTGATATCGTTTGTAATATTCATTTTTAATCCCTCCGAAAAAAATATTTCGTTTATATCATAATTATAATACATAGATTGTGAAAATTATGTCGAATTTTCAACAAAATATATTTTTTATAGCTTTTTTACATAATATTTTACAATAATTCATCCTCCAATGCAAGTACATTTATGTTTGCAGATGTAAAAGTTCCGGCATCAACCACATAAATACCTTTGCCGTAAAAAACATCTGAATTATACTTATCCCTTGATTTATCAAATTTTGAAGCATAAAAAGACGGAACATGACCGCAAACAATAGTTTTATCGGCAAGGCGGTCACAATTTTCGTACATATCGGTCCATTTTGTCCAGCGTGCCTTTAACCACTTTTCTCTTGAAGCATTGCGCCAATTTTTATCAATACAAGGTTTACCTTCATTTATAACAGTGGGAAGCCAACCGTGGGTGAAAACATAATTTTTTGTTTCAAAAAAATCAGCAGTTTCATAAATAAAATCAGAAACACGGTCTAAAATACGGCTTTTACCCGAAAAATCAATTTCATTCAATGTGGTATCTATGGCATATTTTCCAAAAAACTCTACCAAGGTTTCCACCGTTCCGTTAATGTAATTATGGTCTTTTATGCGGCCTGTATCAAAAATTTCAAGCAGCATATCCTCATGATTACCACGAAGTATAACCTTATTTTTAACAAGCTCAATAAATTTAAGTACCTGTAAATTTTCAGGTCCCCTATCAAAATAATCACCGCAACAAATGAGCAAATGGTCTTCATTATTGCGATCAAAGCCTACTTTATCAAGCTCATTTTTTAAAAGAGTACAGTAACCGTGAATATCAGACACAACAAAAAGTTTTTTCTTTTTACCCATATTCTTTCTCCTGTAATTATTGGGGCAGCTCTATCATTCTGCCAAATTCAGATAAAAGCACCGCCAAATTCATAAATTTAAAGAAAGCACACACAAAATCATCAAAACATCCGTAATTTGCAGTAAGGCTTATATTTTCACCGTTAAAATCGGCTTCAAATCTTTTACAAAAGCCTTTAATATAATCACTGTAATTTGAAAGCTCATTGTTTCCCCAATAGAAGCTTTCAAAAATTTCACCCTCTAACTCACCTTTTTTTGCGTCACTTATTTTTAATTTGTCATTTTCCAAAGTCTCAATCAAAAATTCCACAGGTGACGGATTAAGTGCGTATGAAGTATAAATTCGCAAACACAATCCCCTGTTTTCATCATAAAAGCATTGGAATTTTCCGCTTAATTTATCTATAAATCTATCCGTATCAAAATGTTGTGTTTGCTTTGGGAAGCTTATACCTAAATCACTTTCCAGTCCTTTTGGATGAAGTTCCTTATAAAAAAGATCAGCATGGGAAACAAAAATAAGTATTTGCAGATAATGAAGAAATGTATGCGTTTGCGAAAAGCAGCCAACAACATTTCCGTTTTCCAAGGAAAGATTTTCAGATATTGCATTTAAGATATTTTCAAAGTTTTGGGGTGTTTTTGCGTGTTTTTTCAGTTGATTTAAAGCCCCGCCGTTATCGTGAACATAATATATACCTTCATTCTTGCATACAGTAAGATTCAAGGTGTTGTCATCACCGAAATAATGCGGAATTTTAATTTCCAGGCAGCCATTTAAAGCCTTGGTTGTAAAGTAAGACAAAAATGAACATAACAGGTCATCCGGCTCCATAAATTTTGCGGCAGGACGCCAATCCCGTTTAGCCTTTGCATCACATATCTTTGATTTAAGCCTCTCTATTATCTTATTGTTTTCGGTTATGACATAATCATATATATTTTCATCAATTTGCAAAAGTGCTTTTTCAACCGAAAACTGACCGCAAAATTCTGCATTTGCTGAGGGGCGATGTGAGGAATTTAATGAATTTACCGCCACCAAAAACACCATATCAGCAGAAAGTGCAAGCTTTTTTCGTTCTTTTGCCAATTTTTCAAAAACCGATTTATATTCTTTCAAAAAATCAAAATCATATCTTGAAAAGCCTTTTCTCTGTTTACTTTTATAAAATAAACTTAATAAGGAGGCACTTGATTTAAACACTTTTTTAAAAATATAACGAAGCCTTTCTTCTTCAAAATGTTCGGGATAAATATTTTGATCATAGTTTGTAATGCCTTTATATTCACACGCACAAAACTCCGCCACAGCGGCAATTATACACGGTGCGCTGATGAATGCCGTTTGTTTTGTTTTTTGTATTTCCTCAGCACGGATAATAATATCCGTAAGTAGTTTACTATGTTCCATTTTATCCCTCCGTTCAAAATTTATTTGATTTAGTATAACACTTTTTTCTTCATTTTACAATAAAAGCCCCTGAGAAAGCTCAGGAGCCAATATAAAAAAGTGTAATTAATCTTCAAAAATTTCGCACTCAACATAATTGCCTTTAATACGGTTTTTATAAGAAACCTTATCAAAAACAATAAGTGCCGCAACCACTGCAGTAAAGATAGCTGTTACTATTCCGAAAATTTTCCAAAAACCATTCATTTAAAACGACCCCTTTCATTTCTATATAATATTATATATTTTTTGGGACATATTGTCAATAGAAATGCATACAATAATTATTTTTACAAAAAGGGTGCAAACAAATGAAGGATGGCTCTTTTAAGCCGCCTATACCAAGGCTCCTTTTGCCATTCTTTAAGCTTAATTTCATGGGATACTTTGAGAATTTCTTTAAAATGCTCCTTAATATCGGTAACAGTTTCATTGCCGTACATCCATACACCGCACTCAAAGTGCATTATAAAACTGCGATAATCCATATTAACAGTGCCTATGGTTGCAATCTTATCATCAGAAACAAAAAGCTTTGAATGAATAAAACCGGGGGTATATTCATATATCCTCACTCCCGCCTCTAAAAGCTCAAGATAATTATACTGAGTTACGGGATGAACATACCATTTATCGGGTATATTAGGGGTTATTATACGGACATCAACACCCGATTTTGCCGCCATACGCAGCGTTGTTATCATGGTGCTGTCAATTATAAGATATGGCGATGTAATATAAACATAATCCTTTGCAGTATTGAGTATTTGCATATAAATACCCTCTGCAGGCTTTCTGTCATTAAGAGGATCATCACAATAAGGCAGTACATAACCGCTTGCCTCAACACCCTCATTCCCCTCCAAATGCTCAGACAAATCAAGTGTTTCACGGGTTGTAAACCGCCACATAGCACAAAACATTGCAACAAAGCTTCTTACGGCTTCACCTTTAAGTATTACGGCGCAATCCATCCAATAACCGAAACGCTCAACCTCATTTATATACTCATCTGCAAGGTTAAGACCACCTGTTGCGGCAACCTTACCGTCAATTACAACGGTTTTACGGTGGTTACGATTATTCATAAAAATATTCATGGATGGGCCGATTTTATTAAACACCGCAACCGAAATTTTATCATTTTGAAGTTTGGTTATAAAATCCTTATGCTGGCGCTTGATAGAACCGAAATCATCAAAGAGTATTTTAACTTCAACACCCTTTTCAGCCTTCTTTTTGAGTATTTCATAAACCGATTCCCACATCTTGCCTTCAGCAACAATAAAAAACTCAATAAAAATATATTTTTTGGCTTTTTTTAACTCCTCCAAAAAACGAGGCAGGAACTTTTCTCCCGGAGAAAGATATTCCAAAGATGTGTTTTGATAAAGTGGATAACCCGATTCAAGTGTGAGATAATCAGCCTGCCTTGCATAATCAGAACAGCTTTCACTCAAACGCTCATGAATATCCTTATCGGAGCTGAGCCTTGAAAGATAATGGTTTTCACAATCGGTCATACGCTTTCTTATATGGGGTGGAACACGACCGCCTCCCCACAAAAGGAAAATGCTGATACCGAATATTGGAATAAGGAGGATAAAAAGTATCCACATTATTTTATAGCTGGGATTACCTCTGCGGTTAATAATGTAAATAACCGTTAAAACACCCAGCGTTTCTGCAATGGCATAAACCACACGAGAATGTGAAGTAAGGTTTTGCAGTGAGGCAAACAGAAATACAAACTGAAATAACAGCATTAAAGCCGAAACAATATAACGGGTTTGTATTCTTATACCACGCTTATTCTTAACTTTTATACGCAAGATAATCCCTCCTTTAACATTTAAAATCTTTATTATTATACCACTTAGATATATTATTTTCAATTATTTTCCTTTAGTTTTACAAATATTTTAATATTTTTTAAGAAATTGTTGTTAATTCAAGGTAAAATGTGGTATAATAAGATAAATATATCTACTGTCAACAGAACGGAGCGATGGTATGTCTTGCAAACTGACACAAATTGAAAACGGTGTTGAGGGAATTTTCGTTAAAAACGAGCGTTTCAGCACAACACTTATTTCCTTCCATTTTTACTTACCGTTAAAAAAGGAAACTGCAGCAGGTTATTCTTTACTTCCCTTTTTAATGACAACCTGTAGCGAAAAATATCCCGATTTTTCAAAGCTTAACTATAAGCTAAGCAAGCTTTACGGTGCTTCATTGGAAGCATCGGCAGAAAAGGTTGGGGATTTGCAGTCACTTAAAATTGCCGTTTCGGTAATAGATGACAAATATGCTTTAGATGGGGAAGCTTTATGTGAACAGGCTTGCGAATTACTGCTCAGGCTTATTTTTGCGCCAAAGGTAGAAAACGGCGAATTTGCCAAAGAAGATGTTGAGCGTGAAAAGCGTAAAGCAATAGAACATATCCGTGGAGAATTTGCCGAAAAGCGTGTTTATGCCAGAAAAAGGCTTATTGAAGAAATGTATGGCGATGATGATTTTGCCACCCCTAAATGCGGCACTGAAGAACAGGTTGCCGAATTAGACGGAAAAGCATTGTATGAAATGTGGAAAACACTTTTAAGCAAGGCTTTTGTAAGGGTTAATGTTATTTCTTCAAATTTGCCGAATGGGCTTTTTGAAAAAATAGGCGAACATTTTGCCGCTTTTGACCGCACCGATATAACCGACCGTTTTGCCCACCGTCCAACAGCTCCACGCAGTGAGGTAAAAGAAGTTACCGAGCGTATGGATTTATCTCAGGGCAAGCTTTCCATAGGATTTTCATGTGATACAAGCGGTGATGATTATGCCACGGGAGCGCTTGCAGTTATGTGTGATATTTTGGGTGGCGGCCCCTATTCAAAGCTATTTAGTAATGTTCGTGAAAAGATGAGCCTTTGTTACTATTGCTCATCCTCAGCAATCAGAATAAAGGGATTGCTCACGGTGGATTCGGGTGTTGAATCACAAAATGCCGAAACCGCAAAAAATGCCATTTTAGACCAACTCAACGCCATTAAAAACGGTGAAATTTCAGATTTTGAATTTTCATCTTCTAAAAAGAGCTTAACAGATGGGCTTTGCACAGTGAATGACAGTCAGGCGGGTATTGATGCTTGGTATGCAACAAGAATTTCTAACCGCAATTTAATGTCACCCGAAGATTTTGCCAAAACTATTGAAAATGTAACACGGGAAAATATTATTGCCACAGCAAACGGCATTAAGCTTCATACCGTTTACAGGCTTTTACCTAAGGAGGTTAAGGCATAGGATATGAAAAAAACAGTATTTGAAAGTCCTATAGGACAAAGCTATATTAAAGCCGTTCATCCATCAGGTTTGGAAATATATATCATGGAAAAGCCTCAGCACACATCTGCCTATGCACTTTTTGGTACACGCTACGGCTCTATTGATACTAAGTTTTCCAAAAACGGCGAAGCCGTTACAGAGGTACCTGAGGGTATTGCCCACTTTTTAGAGCATAAGCTTTTTGAAAGTGAGGATGGTGACGCATTTACAAGGTATGCCGAAACGGGTGCTTATGCAAATGCCTACACATCTTTTGACCGCACCTGTTATCTGTTTTCTTGCAGTAACCGCTTTTACGAAAACTTGGCTATTCTGCTTGATTTTGTTCAATCCCCATATTTCACGGCAGAAACCGTGCAAAAGGAACAGGGCATTATCGGTCAAGAAATCAAGATGTATGATGACAGCCCATCATGGTGTGTAATGTTTAATATGCTTCGTGAGATGTATCAATCGCATCCTGTAAGAATTGATATTGCAGGCACGGTAGATTCCATTGCACAGATAGATGACAAGCTACTTTACAGGTGTTATGACACATTTTACAACCCTGCAAATATGTTTATTTGTATTGCGGGAAATGTTGATGCCGAACGCATTTTAACCCAGATAAATGAATCAATCAAGGATAAACCGCCCGTTACTATTGAACGGGGTGAATTCACCGAAGAACACAGCGTTGCAAAAAGCTATGTTGAGCAGGAATTGGATGTTGCTTTGCCGATGTTCTGTTTTGGATACAAGCAGAAAATTGAAACTCCGATACGCAGTCTTAAAACCAGAATTTGTGTTTCACTGCTTTTGGAGCTTATTTGCGGTGAGGCCTCTCCCCTTTTTGCAAAGCTTATAAGAGAAGGTCTTATCAATGATGAATTTGACAGTGAATATTTCTGCGGTCATGGATATGCATCCTTCATTTTTGAGGGTGAATCAAGCAATCCTGAGCGTGTTGCCGAAGAGATAAAAGCAGAAATCAAGCGATTAAAGGCTGACGGTATCGATAAAAAACTGTTTTCTGCCGCTAAATGCAGTCTATACGGTGAAGCAATACGCAGATTTGACAGTGTTGATGCCATTGCAATGCAGTTTGTTGAATGTGCCATGACCGATTACAATTTATTTGATGAACTAAAGCTTCTTAAAACTGTTACGATTGAGGATGTTACAAAAAGGCTTGCTCTTTTTGATGATGACTGTACGGTTTTATCGGTAATAAAACCACGCCAAACGGGAGGAGAAGCTTAAATGTATAATGTAACGATATTTGGTTTAGAGCTTACCATTAACCCCATTGCTTTTACACTCCCAATAGGTGACGGTTGGGATATATATTGGTACGGTATTTTAATTGCCTTAGGCTTCATGGGCGCTTTGATATACGCTATGAAAAATGCAAAGCGTTTTTCACTCAATACCGACCGTATGCTTGATGTTGCACTTGTTGCCACCCCGCTTGCAATATTGGGTGCCCGTGCATATTACATTTTATTTAAAGAGGGAGAAAGCTTTAAAGATTTCTTTGATTTTTCCTCCTCAGGATTCCAAGGGCTCGCTATTTACGGTGGAGTTATTGTTGCCTTTTTATCCGGCGGACTGATGTGTTATATCAGAAAGGTAAACATACTTGATATGTTTGATATTGCCGCAATAGGCTTTCTTATAGGTCAAGGTGTGGGGCGCTGGGGCAATTTCGTGAATCAAGAAGCCTTTGGTTCACCAACAGGCAGTGATTTCTGGGGAATGATGAGCGAAAACACAGGCGGTGTGATGGTTCATCCATGTTTCCTATATGAATCATTATGGTGCTTTGCAGGTGTAATACTTTTACACATAATAAGTAAAAAACGCCGTTTTAAAGGACAAATTGTTCTTAGCTACGGTGTATGGTACGGTTTCGGAAGAGGTTTTATTGAGCTGCTCAGAAGTGATAGCTTATATTTGGGAGTATTTAAGGTTTCAAGCCTGCTTTCGTTTGTACTCTGTTTTGTGAGCCTTATTGCGCTTGCAGTATTACTTAAAAAGAACCGTGAAATTGCAAGAGAACCTGAGTATGTTGAGGTTTTTGATGTTAATGATGCAGAAACCAATACCGAAGAAGAAAAAGAAACCGCAGAAGAAACAAAAACAACGGAGGAAGAAAATGAGCAAACTGATTGACGGAAAGGCAATATCTGCCGCTGTAAAGCAAAAAGTTGCAGAAGGTGTTGCAGAGCTTAAAAGCAAAGGAATAACCACAGGACTTGCGGTTATAATTGTAGGTGAAGATCCTGCTTCTAAAATTTATGTTGCTAACAAGAAAAAAGCTTGTGAAGCATTGGGTATTATTTCTCAGGAATATGCACTTCCCGCTGAAACCACACAAGAGGAATTGCTTGCCCTTATTGACACACTTAATAATGAAAAAAGCATTAACGGCATACTTTGCCAGTTACCGCTTCCCCGTCACCTTGATGAAAAGGCAATTATAAACGCAATTTCTCCTGAAAAGGATGTTGATGCTTTTCATCCGCACAATGTGGGCAGAATAATGATTGGTGACTATGATTTTGTTCCCTGCACCCCTGCCGGAATTATGGAAATGCTTGAATATGAAGGCATTGACCCCGCAGGTAAAACCTGCGTTGTTATCGGACGCAGTAATATTGTTGGAAAACCGATGGGAATGTTGCTTTTACACAAAAACGGAACGGTTACTATATGCCATTCCAGAACACAAAATCTTGCTGAAGTATGCCGCAGGGCTGATATTTTGGTTGCTGCTGTTGGAAAAGCAAACTTTGTTACTGCCGATATGGTAAAAGATGGTGCAGTTGTTATTGATGTTGGAATGAACCGTGACAACGGCAAGCTTTGCGGTGATGTTGCTTTTGATGAGGTTGCAAAAAAAGCAAGTGCAATCACCCCCGTTCCGGGTGGTGTTGGTCCTATGACCATTGCAATGCTTATGAAAAACACACTTACCGCCGCTCGCAGACAAAACGGATTAAATTAATCAAAATACTACAACACGAAAGACGGTGTTTCTTTGAAAAAGCTTTTTTGCCTTATTATAACGCTTTCAATACTTTTTTGTACCTTTACGGCACAGGCAAAAAACCGTGAATTTAATATAACTACGCCAAAGGGTTTCACAAGCGCCGAAGCAGACGGTGATAAAACAAAGCTTGCAAATGTTTTTTCCACCACCGAAGCTGAGCTTGAGCGTTATTTTAAAGAGAACTCAATTCTTTACATTGCCGCAAATGAAGGTTATTCTCAGCAAATATTTTTAACCAAAGAAACAACCGAATTCAGCAAAAAAACAATTTCCTTCACACGAATAAGTGAAAAAGATCTTTCGGATATAGCAGTAAGTCTTGCAGGAAACAGCTTTGAAAACGGCGGTGTTATAATAGGAAAAGAAAACACTCCCTTTATAAAGCTAACGCTTAAAGATTCCGGCGAATTTAAAGTATATGAATATATAACCGTATGTTCATCAAATCTTTATACATTAAGGATTTCAACCAATCAAAATAATGAGCAGGAATTAATAGAAAGTTTTTTCAAAACACTTTCTATTACCGATTGTGCCACGGTGGAAAACTCCACAACGCAATCTGCTTATACGGTAATTGCAGCGGCAGGGATTGCTGTTTTTGCGGCAGTTGCAGTGATTGTAACTTATACGGTTATAAGAGATATAAAGCGTAGAAATTCAAGTGATTTTGAAGAATACGCAGAAGATTTAAAAGAAACCGAAGAAAAAGAAGAATAATTCCAAATATTAAACCTCCTTACGGGAATACTACCGCTAAGGAGGTCTTTTTTATGCAAAATTTTGACTGTCAAATAGCGGCTCTTGATTTAGCATTAAAGCCTGAGCAGAGCTTTGACCTTATAAAAAGAGAATTAATAGTTGCCGAACGCCGAGCATATCTTTATTTTATTGACGGATTCATAAAGGATGAAGTCTTTGAAAAAATGATAGAATTTCTTTTCAAGCAAACCCCCGAAGATATTCGTTCAATACTTGATATGCAGCATTTCAGCAAAATTAAAATGCCTTATGTTGAGGTTGATTACACCTATGAAACCGAAGTTATGATAACTTCGGTGCTTTCGGGTCCTGCTTTATTGCTTATAGACGGAATCAACGGCGGACTTATAATTGATACACGTACTTACCCTGTACGAGGTATTGAGGAACCATTAAAGGATAAATCGCTCAGGGGTTCACGTGACGGTTTTGTTGAAACACTTATCTTTAATACTGCAATGATAAGGAGAAGAATACGCACCGAAAACCTTAGAATGGAATATTTACAAATAGGAAAACGTTCAAAGGTTGATATTGCAATAAGCTATATTGATGGTTTAGCAGATGAAAAAACACTTAAAATTCTGCGTAAAAAGCTTAGTGAAATACAAATTAACGGCATTTCTATGACGCAACAAGCGCTTATTGAAGCCCTTGTTCCAACCAACTTTTTAAACCCCTATCCCCGTTTTAAATTTACAGAAAGACCCGATTATGCAAGCGCATGCATACTTGACGGAAAAATAGTTCTTGTTATGGATAACTGCCCCGCAGTTATGATTCTGCCAACCACCTTTGCCGACTTTTTCCGTGATGTTGACGATTATTATTTTATGCCCATAGTTGGCAGTTACACCCGAATAATCAGAACGCTTGTTACCATACTGACTGTGGTTATAACACCGGTTTATCTGCTTTTGGTTAAGAACCCACAATTTATGCCTGATTGGCTTGAGTTCATTGCCCCGGATAAAAATGTTGCACTAACCTTATTTTGGCAATTTTTAATACTTGAATTTATTGTAGACGGCTTGCAGTTGGCATCCTTAAATACACCCGATACGCTATCAAATTCACTTGGTATCATAGGCGGATTACTGCTTTCGGAATTTGCAATTAACACAGGCTGGCTTATTGCAGAAGCAATACTTTTTATGGCTTTTGTTACCATTGCAGCTTTTACTCAGCCAAGTATTGAAATGAGCTACGCAATGAAATTTCAGCGTATATTTTTGCTTATTTTAACCGAAATATTTAATATTTGGGGATTTATCGCAGGGCTTTTATTGATAATAATAACACTCGGTTTTTCAAAAACACTTTCAGGCAGAGGTTACCTCTTCCCTATTTTCCCTTTTAATTTTAAAGCGTTTAAAAAGCTTTTTGTCCGCCCGGGAATAGACGATAAGCATTAAACCTCTCATTATATACAAAAAAGCTGTCTTACAATCATTTGTAAAGACAGCTTTATATTTTTATTCACTAAAAAATTGTTTTATTTTATCCATAAAGGATTTGCGTTTTTTATAGTTCTTATCATCGGTGGCGTTATCAAATTCCTTGAGCTTTTCTTTTTGGGCTTTGGAAAGGTCTTTTGGAACTTCAACAATAATCTTTACATACTGATCGCCCTTGCCCGAATAATTAAGACGCTGTACACCCTTACCACGAAGCTTAAATTCATCACCCGGTTGTGTACCCTCATGTATTTGGAATTTAACCTTACCGTCAAGAGTGGGAACAACTATTTCCGCACCCAAAGCGGCCTGTGTAAAGGTAATAGGTATTTCACAATAAATATCAAAGCCATCACGCATAAAAATTGGATGTGGACGTACATTAACATTTATACGAAGATCGCCTGCAGGGCCACCATTTGCACCTGCATCTCCGCCACCACGAAGGCTTATCACCTGACCATCATCAATACCTGCGGGGATATCCACCGTTTGTTCAACGGTATGGCGTATTCTTCCCTTACCTGCACAAACCTTACACGGATGATCTATTATTTTACCCCTTCCATTACAGCGGTCACAGGGCTTTTGTGTTTGCACAACACCGATAGGTGTACGCTGTGCAGCTGTTACACTTCCCGTACCATGACAAACAGGACAGGTTTGTGCGCTATGTCCGCTTTCACAACCTGAACCGCCACATTCGGAACAGTTATCAATCTTGGTAACCTTTATGGTCTTTTTACATCCCTTAGCGGCCTCTTCAAAAGAAAGATTTACATTTGCCGCAGTATCATTACCTCTGCGTGGTGCATTTGGATTTTGCCTTCTGCCACCGCCAAATCCACCAAAGCCGCCACCGAACATACTGCCTAAAATATCGCCCAAATCACCAAAATCACCAAAACCGCCGAAGCCTGAGCCGTAACCGCCGCCACCTGCACCGAAATTGGGATCTACCCCTGCGTGACCAAATTGGTCATAACGGGCACGCTTTTCGGAATCGGAAAGAACCTCATAAGCTTCGTTTACCTCTTTAAACTTCACTTCGGCATCAGCATCATCAGGATGTAAATCGGGATGATATTTTTTAGCCATAGTTCTGTATGCTTTTTTTAGTTCGTCCTCACTTGCCGACTTATCAACACCAAGGACTTCATAATAATCTCTTTTTTCTTCAGCCACAGTTATTCTCCTACGGAATATGTTATATTTAAATACCAATATGGGCCGATGCTGGCACCGACCCATAAAGCTTTATCGGTAATTACTTATTGCTGTCATCAACATCGGTGAAATCAGCTTCATAAACATTGGGGTCTGCATTTCCTGCGGCACCGTTAGGATCCTGAGCACCCTGAGCCCCTTGAGCCTCAGCAGCGGCCTTGTAAACCTTTTCGCTTACCGCATAAATTTCCTTCTGAAGCTCTTCCTGACGAGCCTTAATTGCCTCAATATCTTCGCCCTTCAAAGCTTCCTTTAAAGCTTCTTTTGCAGCTTCAATTTTAGACTTTTCTTCATCGGAAAGCTTATCACCAAATTCGCTAACAGTCTTTTCAGTTTGATAAATCATCTGATCGGCATTATTGCGAACATCAACAGCCTCACGGCGCTTCTTATCCTCAGCAGCATAAGCTTCAGCTTCCTTAACAGCCTTATCTATATCCTCTTTGGACATATTGGTGTTAGAAGTAATGGTAATATTGTTTTCCTTACCTGTTCCCAAATCCTTTGCAAATACATGAACGATACCGTTTGTATCAATATCAAAAGTTACCTCAATCTGGGGGATTCCACGAGGTGCAGGAGCAATACCATCAAGGTGGAATACACCAAGAGTCTTATTATCCTTTGCAAACTCACGCTCACCCTGAAGAACATGAACCTCAACAGAGGTTTGACCATCAGCAGCGGTAGAGAATACCTGACTCTTCTTGGTGGGAATCTTGGTATTTCTTTCAATTACCTTTGTGGAAACGCCACCCATGGTCTCAATACCAAGTGAAAGAGGTGTTACGTCTACAAGCAACAAGCCTTCTACATCGCCACCTAAAACACCTGCCTGTAATGCGGCACCGATAGCAACACATTCATCGGGATTAATGCCCTTGAAGGGTTCGCTTCCAATAAAGTTCTTAACAGCTTCCTGAACTGCAGGAATACGGGAAGAACCACCAACCATAAGAACCTTGTTTATAGCGCTCTTATCAAGGCCTGAGTCAGAAAGAGCCTGACGAACAGGTGCCATTGTGGCATCAACCAAATCAGCAGTAAGCTCATTAAACTTAGCTCTGGTAAGGGTTGTTTCAAAGTGCTTAGGACCTGTGGAATCGGCAGTAATAAAGGGAAGATTAATATCTGTTGTAGTCATACCGGAAAGGTCAATCTTAGCCTTTTCTGCTGCTTCCTTAACACGCTGCATAGCCATTTTATCGCCTGATAAATCAATACCCTGCTCTGCCTTAAAGGTTGCAACGATATAATCCATAATACGCTTATCAAAGTCATCGCCGCCAAGACGGTTATTACCTGCTGTTGCCAAAACTTCCTGAACACCATCGCCCATTCCGATAATGGAAACATCAAATGTACCACCACCAAGGTCATAAACCATAACCTTTTGATCCTCTTCCTTATCAATACTGTAAGCAAGAGCTGCTGCGGTGGGCTCATTAATAATACGCTTTACTTCAAGACCTGCAATTTTACCTGCATCCTTTGTTGCCTGACGCTGAGCATCGGTAAAATATGCGGGAACGGTAATTACAGCCTCTGTAACGCTTTGGCCAAGATATGCCTCAGCATCGTTTTTAAGCTTTTGAAGAATGATTGCGGAAATTTCCTGTGGAGTATACTTCTTATCATCTATTGCAACAGAATAGTTAGAACCCATTTCACGCTTAATAGAGCTGATTGTACGATCGGGGTTGGTGATAGCCTGACGCTTTGCAACCTGACCTACCATACGCTCACCTGTTTTTGAAAATGCAACAACAGACGGAGTTGTTCTTGCACCCTCCGCATTAGCAATAACTACCGGCTCGCCGCCTTCCATAACTGCAACGCAGGAATTTGTTGTACCTAAGTCAATACCAATAATTTTTCCCATAATAATTTTTCCTCCTGAAAACTTTGTTTTTTATATTAATTTTATTATGTGTTAATTAGCTACCTGTACCATAGCGGCACGGATTACCGTGTCACCAAAGGAATATCCCTTTTGAAGAACCTGAGCGATAACATTTTCACCCAAATTTTCATCCTCAATATGCATTACCGCTTCGTGGAAATTGGGATCAAAAGTATCTCCCACAGCGGCATTTTCTTTTATACCAAGACTTGAAACAATACCCTCAAACTGCTTAACTATCATTTCAATTCCCTTAATATACTCTGCACTTTCCTTATCTGTAGCAGCTGCACGGTCAATATTATCTATTATAGGAAGCAGTTGCTTTATAACAGATGCCTTTGCATATTCGGAAATACCTGCTTTTTCACGTTCAGTACGGTCTTTAAAATTTGCAAACTCTGCTACAGTGCGTTTAAACAGATCATCCTTAGCCTCAAGCTCCTTTTGAAGCCTTTCAATTTCTTCATCCTTTTTATTCTTCTTTTTTTCTTTCTTTTCAGGCTTTGCCACAGTTTCCTCGGCATTTACCTGCTTTGTTTCTTCTGCCACGACTAATCCTCCATATCTTTCATTGCTTCACTCATAAGTCTGCCAAGCAAAGCGGATGTATATTCAATACTTGGAACTATTTGGTCATAAGACATTCTTCCCTCTCCTATAACACCGATTTTTCCACAGTATTTATCTGCTGTTTTATACCTTGATGCCACCATTGTAACACCGGATAGTTCATTATAAGGACTTTCATTTATAAAAATTACATTTCCCTCACACGGCGCTTTGGAAAGCAGTTCGGTAAAAAGCTCACCCCGCCTTGCAAGGTATGTAAGCTTTCTTGCAGTTTTTTCACCGAATATATTATAAAGCCGTGATGTGCCGCTTATATTAATCTGAGATACCGCCATTTCATCAGCCATTTCAAAAACAGCCGTTAAAAGAGGCATTAGCTCAAATGAATCAAGCCCCGAAAGAGAAGCAACATTTTGCAAATAAGCCTTTGTCATATTTTCAAGACGCTGCCGATTTATACGCTGATTAACAAGTGTATCAAACCTCATTAAAAGAGAATTTGTAACATTATTCGGCAAACGGCAAATACGGCTTCGCACCCTGCCGTCAGAAGTGAAGAGAAAAAGCATTACAGCCCTTTTTGCCGCAGGAATTACCTGAACCTTTCTAACAGAAACATCATCGCCCACATCATAACAAGAAAACGCAGGTAAACCTGTAAGTTCAGATAAGGCATCTGCCGCAATGGAAGGCAGCTTTTCAGGATCACAAAGGTTTCCTATTAAAGCAGAGCCTATATACCGTTTTGCACTTTCGGCAATATCCGTTTGAGGCATAAGCGAATGAACATAAAGCCTATAAGCCGGAGCTGTTGGTACACGACCTGCAGATGTGTGCGGTTGTGCAAGCAGACCAAGGGAAGCAAGCTCACTCATTTCATTCCTTAGCGTTGCAGAGGATGGCGCATTATCAAGCAGACTCATAAGATTTTTTGATCCTATTGGCTCACCCGTTTCAATATAAGAACGAACTATTGCCGCAAGCACCGCCTTTTTTCTGGGAGAAAGTTCCACCCGGCCGTCACCTCCAACAAGGATTTATTTGTAATTAGCACTCTTAAGCTTTGAGTGCTAACAACTATATTATAACCCGTCTTTCACAAATGTCAATACCTTTTTAAAAATATTTTTTGACTTTAACTGACCTTTAATATTTAGGTAACATTTTGTTAATAAATTCCAAGTGGTTATTACTCAAACAAGCAATTTATGCAAATAAAAAACTTGACATATTGACTTTAAGATGTCATAATAATAATGTATATAATTATGTTTATATATTTTATTTTAATTTTGGTGATGTAAATGCGAATAATAACCGGAACAGCAAGGGGCAAACGCCTTATCACGGTTCCCGGAAGTGATGTTGTTCGCCCTACCCCGGAAAGAGTTAAGGAAGGTCTTTTCAGCGCAATACAGTTTGATATTGAAGGCAGGCGCATACTTGATCTTTTTGCAGGCTCGGGACAGTTAGGGCTTGAAGCTTTAAGCCGTGGTGCAGACAGTGCAACCTTTGTTGACAGCAGTGACGCTTCAATTAATGTTTTAAAACAAAATGTTAAAAATACGGGATTTGATAATAATTCCCGCATAGTAAAATCTGATTTCGCTTCATTTTGTGCCACAAGTAACGATACATTTGATATAGCCTTTGTTGATCCGCCTTATGGTGCAGGTCTTTTTGAGCAGGCTATTGAAAAATGCATTCCGCTTATGAGTGATTACGGAATGATTTTTTGTGAGCATCCAACAGATATTAAGCTTCCCGAAATTATCGGAAGTTACAAGCTTTCACGAAGCTACCGTTACGGCAAGGTTGCGGTTGAGCTTTACAGAAAGGGGTAATCCTTCTTGAAAAACAGTACGGTTATATATCCCGGAAGTTTTGACCCCATAACCTATGGTCATCTTGATATTATAAAACGTGCCGCCGCTATGTTTGATAAGCTTATAGTTGTGGTAATGACAAATTCAAAAAAAAGCTGTTCATTCACACCCGAAGAACGGCGGGAGATGATACTTAAATCCGTAAAAGATTTACCCAATGTTGAGGTTGATTTTTATGACGGACTGCTTGCAGAATACGCAAAAATAAAAAACGCAAGCGCAATCATTAAGGGTTTACGCGCCATGTCTGATTTTGAATATGAATTTCAGATGGCGCTAACCAATAAAAAACTTAATCCCGAAGTAGAAACATTGTTTCTTACAACAAGTACACAGTATATGTATTTGAGCTCAAGTATGGTAAAACAGATCGTAAGTATGAACGGTGATATTTCGGATTTTGTGCCAAAGGAAATTCACGAAGATATTGTGGAAAGACTTGGCGGACAGGGCTAAAAAAGAGAATAGTATATATGGAGGAATAAAAAATGACATTAGATGAATTACTTGAACAATTTGACGAGGTGCTTGATAACGGTATCAAAATCCCCGGCAAGAAAACTTTGGTTGATATTGAAAAGCTGCGTGCAGTTGTAGACGATATTCGTCTCAATATTCCGGGTGAAATCAAGCAGGCAAAGGCTATCGTTTCAGATCGTGCTGAAATTATAACCACTGCTAAGCGTGAGGCTGACGGCATTATTAAGAGTGCTGAAGAGCGTGCAAAGGCAATGGTTGCTCAGGAGCAGATAGTAAAGCTTGCTCAGGAAAAGGCCGCTGAAATCATTTCCCATGCACAGGCTAAAAGCCGTGAGATGCGTAAAGCCGCACAGGATTTTGTTGATGATCTTATGCGCCGTGCAGATGAAAGCGTTACCGCAAACTTGGGCGAAATACGCAAAACACGTGCCGCTTTAAAGCAGCAGATTCCGGCATCCACTCCCCGTAACGATCAGCAGTAATTAATACAAATATTTAAGCCTCGATACTAAACTGTATCGAGGCTTGTTTTTTATCAATAATCCATTTTTTCAGGTGTGTAATCCGCTAAAACATCAAGCATATCACGGGCATTTTGTTTTGCGCCCAAAAGATCATGTTCAAGATAATTCCCGCACTCAATGCGTGTGGTACCGGGAATTTCACCCTCAAAAGATGCAATAAACTCAAAGCTTTCTTTTACAAGCGATAAAGCCTGCTCACGGGAAACACTATCACGAAGCAAAAGGTAAAATCCCGTTCTGCAACCCATAGGTCCCACATATATAACCTTATCAGAAATTGCGCTATTACGTGCAAAAGTGGCAAAAAGATGCTCAAAGGTGTGCATTGCACCGTTATTCAGATAATCCCCACCGTTAGGCTTTTTCATCCGAATATCATAGGTTATAACATCGCCATCTATACGGGAAACATACATTCCCCTTTCCAATTTATCATGGTCAACAGAAAAACTTGCTATTCTTTTCATAATTTTCTCCTTATTGTTTAATCTGCAATAAATAACCGGCAATTTTTTTAACAGTTTCCTCATCCATACGGTTTATGGGAGCCGAAACACTTACAGCATATTTATATTCACCGTAACAATCAGGCAAAGCAACCGCCACACAACGAACACCAAGCTCATTTTCCTCATTATCAACAGCATAGCCCAAAAGCCTTACACGGTCAATTTCACCTTTAAAGAGGTCAAAATCAGTAATTGTATATTCGGTTTTAGCGGTATGCTCACTTGAATTCCAAACCGATAAAACCTCATCATCATCACACTTTGAAAGCAACGCTTTACCAACGGCGGTGGTGGTCATACCAAGCTCCATACCTATTCTTGAAACCATACGGACAGAATTTTTATTTGATTCAAACTTATCTATATACACGACATTGTTGCCGTTTCTCTCAACCAAATGCACCGTTTCTCCACATTTATGGGAAAGCTCTTTTAAAAGTGGCTTCATCTCATTTCTTATATCATGGTGAGAAAGCCCAAATGAGGAAATTTTTAAAAATTTATAGGTCAGCCCATACTGTTCGCTCTTTTCATTCTGATAAACATAACCCAAGCTCATAAGAGTGTTTAGTAATCTGAAAACGGTTGTTTTATGAAGCTGAGAAAGCCTTGAAAGCTCACTTATGCTCATTTCCTTATTTTTACTCAAAAGCTCTATAATAGCAAAGGTTCTTTCCACAGATTGTACGGTTGATTTTTCCTGCATTTAACTTTCCACCTCCCACAATGCTATTTAATATTATCACATTTACAGCTTAACATCAACTCATTTTTACAATAATTTGCATTGACTTTTTAAAAATATGTGGTAAAATATATTTGCAAAAATGAAACAGCGTTTCACATTATGAAACAAGGAGAGAATATTATGACCGATTTAATTAAAAAAGTAAGCGATACCGGCATTATCCCGGTTGTTAAAATTGACCGTGCCGCAGATGCTTTGCCGCTTGCAAACGCACTGAAAAACGGTGGACTTTGCTGTGCTGAAATCACCTTCAGAACAGATGCTGCCGAGGAAGCTATTCGCATTATACATGAAAACTTCCCTGATTTTCTTTTAGGTGCAGGTACCGTGCTTACCACTGTACAGGCTGACCGTGCAATGGCAGCAGGTGCTTCCTTCATTGTAAGTCCCGGCTTTAATCCTGTGGTAGTTAAGCATTGTTTAGATAACAATTACCCCATAATTCCCGGTGTTTGCACCCCAACAGAGGTTGAGGCGGCTATGTCACTTGGTCTTAACACATTAAAATTCTTCCCTGCAGAAGCCGCAGGCGGTGTTAAGATGATAAAAGCAATGTCTGCCCCATATACTCAAATACGATTTATGCCCACAGGCGGTATTGGTGTTAATAATCTTGCAGATTATCTTAATTGCAAGGCTGTATTCGCCTGCGGAGGCAGTTGGATGGTTCCTGGCGACAAAATAAACGACGGCAAATTTGACGAGATTGAAGCCCTTACTAAAGAGGCAGTAGAGCTTTTAAAGGAGATAAGAAAATGAAAGTTGTAACCTTTGGTGAAATAATGTTAAGACTTGCCCCAAACGGCTATTATCGTTTTTTCCAGAACGATCAGATGCAGGCAACCTTTGGCGGTGGAGAGGCAAATGTTGCCGTTTCGCTTGCAAACTACGGGGTTGACTGTGCCTATGTTACAAAGCTTCCTAAGCACGCAATAGGTCAAGCAGCGGTTGATTCGCTCAGATATTTTGGCGTTGATACCTCTAAAATAGTGCGCGGAGGAGACCGTGTGGGTATTTATTACCTTGAAAAGGGTGCGTCACAGCGTGGCAGTGTTTGTATTTATGACCGTGCATACTCTGCAATTCAAACGGCTTCTCCCGAAGATTTTGATTGGGACAGCATTTTTGAAGGTGTTGATTGGTTCCACTTTACAGGTATCACCCCCGCTTTGGGTGCTAACCTGGTTGAAATATGCAAGCAGGCATGTATTGCCGCAAAAGCAAAGGGTGTTAAGATAAGCTGTGACCTTAATTACCGTGGAAAGCTTTGGACAAGAGATGAAGCAAGAGCCGCTATGACAGATCTTTGTAAGTATGTTGATGTTTGCATTTCAAATGAAGAGGATGCAAAGGATGTATTTGGAATTGAAGCCGAAAACACCGATATTTACGGTGGCAAGCTTGATAAAAACGGTTATAAGAGCGTTGCAAAACAGCTTGCTGATAAATTCAATTTTGAAAAGGTTGCAATTACGCTTCGTTCCTCTATTTCCGCCAACGATAACGATTGGGCAGCAATGCTTTATGACGGTGAAAACTACTGTTTTTCAAAAGAATACCATCTGCATATAGTTGACCGTGTTGGTGGAGGAGATTCCTTTGGAGGAGGACTCATTTATTCACTTCTCAACGGTAAAGATACACAATCTGCAATAGAATTTGCAGTTGCGGCTTCTGCACTTAAACACTCTATTGAGGGTGACTTTAACCGTGTTTCGGTAAGTGAAGTTGAAAAGCTTGCCGGTGGAGACGGTTCAGGAAGAGTACAAAGGTAAACAAACATAAAAAGAGAAAAGGATGTGCAAATTTTTATTTCGCACATCCTTTTCTTTATTTCAATAATTATTTAAGATTTAAAGCATTGGAAATTTTAAGGTAATCATTTGTGAGTATAGTATCCATACCCATTTCAATAAGTTCCTTAGCTTCCGTTTCATCATCAGACCAAAATACATTGCAAACAATACCGTTTGCATGAGCCTTTTCTATCATTTCTTTATTATAATAAGGCTTAAAGAACTGCACCTTTTGCGCACCAAGCTCTATTGCCCTATCCACAATAGACCAGCACTCTTTTTCTGAAAAAAGCTGACCGACGCAAACAGCAATATCGGGAGCATACTTTTTAAACTTCTTTATAACACCGTTATGGCTTATCATAAAATAAACCTGCTTTGCACAATCATAACGGCGTATTAAAGAAACTATTTTTTCAATAGCGGCATCGTTATAATCATCATTTAAGGTTTTTATATGAATATTCATAACCGTTTGACCGGCGAATTTTTGCAAAATTTCCTCAAACCGCACAATGCTGAGACCTTTGAATTTTTCGCCGAACTTTATACCAAAATCAAGAGTTTTTAATTCTTCGTATGTATGCTCATAAATTTTCCCTGTTCCGTTACTAACCCTTTCAAGTGTATCATCATGACAAGAAACTATTTCACCATCTGCCGTTTCCCAAAGGTCAAACTCTATTTCCTTTGCGCCTAAAGATATAGCCGCACCAAATGCAGGCAAACTATTTTCGGGAGCTACTGTGCTGAAACCTCTATGGGCACAAATGCGAGGATACCTCATAAACCTATCATCAGCAATCATTGCAGAACCGCCGTTACGATATTGCCAAGGCTTTCTGCCATATTCGATATACTGATAATGAGAAGCAGGCGGATTACCATAACCTGCCGGCTTATAGTATTTATCCTCAGGGTCAAACTCAACCGTTTCCATACCAAATTTGCCCTTCATATTGCAAAGCACTTCACCTGTGGGCTTTACAACCATTGAAGCACCGCAAATATCAGAATCCTCACCAAAACTTACCGAAGAACGAATCACATAAGCATTGGTATTATAAGCCAAGAAGCGGCACATTATCTCTATTGCACTATGGGTATCGCTTCGCTGTAAAGAACAGCCGATAATTATATCAACATTTTCTCTTGCTATTGCGGCAAATGCCTCATAAAAATAAAAATCATAGCAGGTAAGAAAACCAAAACGCAGTCCCTCAAGCTCCAAAACATACGGCTTTGAAGGGATAAATGTGTAATCGCTGTCAAGCTTTAAGGTTTCAAGCTCAAGCGGTGGCAGGTGCTTTTTAAAATATTTACCCACAAGCTCACCCTTGCGATTATAGCAGTATGTGGTATTGCGGTAGCCTGTTTCTTCAAGGCTTAATGCATTTACAAAAACAAGAGCATTACAGCGTTTTGCGGTAAAAATACATTTTTCCAAAAGAATGTTTATATATTTTTTGTGATAAAATAAGGTTTCCTCCAAATCAGCGGTAGCACATGGTACATCACTGTATTCAGGCAAAACTATAATATCAACATCCTCACCACATTCATCAAGCTTTTTAAGCTTATAATCAAAATATTCATCCGAAAATGATACATCACGAGAATACGGCGGTTGAATAATACAAGCCTTCATTTCCTTTACTCCTTTATATTAAAACTAAAAAAATCATCATAAAGCTTATCACAAAGCCTTTTTATTCGTTTTTCATCCACCTTTAAAACCTTGCGGTCATAGGTTAAAAGACCGTTTGTTTCATCCTCCACATCACTAAGCTGTGTAAGTACTGCACCGCAAAGACCGTTTTTTATTGCAGGGATTATTTCATCCTCATAAAGTGAAACAAGAGCTGATTCAAATTCACTTCTGCTTTCAAAAAAGCGATACCCATAGGTTTTATCAAGATTAAACGAATGATTTTCTATCTTACAGGAATACCCACCAAATTCCGAAAGAATAAGCGGTCTATTGTAAGATTTTTTAAACTTTATCCTTTTAAAATAAATATGCTCACTTTGAACATCGCTTAAATTCTTTTGGAACCAACCCGAAGTTGTATCATAAATGCGGGTGCTATCAAATTCCTTAAACTTTTTATAACATTCATCTGCCGAAAATTGACCCCAGCCCTCATTAAAGATTGTATAATAAACAACGCTTGGATGGTTATATAAATTTTCTAAAATCCCAAACGCACTACTCTCAAACTCACTTTTACACCTTTTGCTAAAACGGCGTGGAAGCTGTTTTTTAATGCCGATTGTGGGAAGTGCGGTATCAATCAAAAATGAATATTTACCACAGTTTATCATATCCTGAAAAATGAGCATACCATACTTATCACAATAATAATAAAATAACTGCGGTTCCATTTTAATATGCTTTCTCAACATATTAAAGCCACACTTTTTGGCACTTAAAATATCAAATTTAAAGCCACTTTCCGATGCGGGTAAAAAAATCCCATCACTAAAATAGCCCTGATCCAAAAGGCCGTTAAAAAACAGCGGTTTGCCATTTAAAAATATAAGCGGCCTGCCGTTTATTTGCTCAATAGATACGGTACGCAAGCCAAAATATGACTTAACTGTATCCTTTCCTGAAGTTATCATAAATTCATAAAGATGAGGATTATCAGGTGACCAAAGTATCGGATTTTCAACATTTAGCCTGAACTTTTCTCCACTAAAATTGTAATCAACACCCTCAAAGCTAATGGTTTTTTGCTGTTCACCACCAAAAACTTCAATATCAACACCACAAAGATTTGGGGTTATTTTAATTTTTTCAATAAAATTATCGGGAACACTTTCAAGCCAAACCGTTTGCCAAATGCCGCTTATTTTGGTATACCACATACCACCACGCTTTTCGGTCTGCTTACCATAAGGCAAATCTTTGCAAAGCGGGTCCTTAGCTTCAACCGTTATAACATTTTCGTTTTCTGTTACATAATCGGTAATATCAAAGCAAAAAGGTAAATAACCGCCTATATTTTCCCCTACTGCCCTTCCGTTTACAAAAACAGTTGTATACTGGTCACAAGCGCCTATATGCAACATAAGCCTATCTCTTAAAAATGATTTTTCCAGAGTAAAGGTGCGTTCGTATACAAGAATATCTCTTTTTTTAATACTGCGTTCAATACCCGAGATACGGCTTTCAGGCACAAACGGCACCAAAATATCCCCCGAAAAGGTCACTTTACCATTATTTTTTATTTTAAAATTCCATTTTCCGTTAAGGCATAAAAAGGAATCCCTTTTAAGCTGTGGACGAGGATATTCACAAAACGGAATCTCGCTTTTTTCAAGTTCCTTTTCAAAATCTGTTTCAAGGGAAACTGTTTTCATATTATTCTCCGCAGATATTACTCAACAAAATCAATGCAGGAGCGAGTTTCGGTAAAGGGGCGCACAAAGGTATCTGCAACATAAACATGGTCAGGATGAGTGGCATATCCCTTTAAAGCTTCTTCACTTTCAAGTACCGAATAGAGCATTACATCCACATTTGAGCTTGGAAGTTTTTCGGTTTGGATTTTTATTTCCAAAAGCCCCGGCACCTTACCCAAAAGTGCTTCAAGATTTTGCTTCATATCCTGCTTTACAGCATCTTTATTATGCTCTGCTTTAAGCTTCCAAAGAATAATGTGTTTTACCATTTTAAAATCATCCTTTACAAATTTTTACTTAAATAATTATTTAAAAAATTAAGTACATATTTTTTATCAGCACTCCAAAGCGGTGCTATAAGCTGTGACTTTGCCCCATCACCTGTTATACGGTGAACAACCGTTTCAGGCTTTAACTGTTTTATACATTCACACAGTATTTCGGCATATTCTGCCAAACTCAAGCAATTAAACTTTCCGTTTGCGTAATCTATTGCAAGGTCGGTATTTTTAAGTACATGAAGCAGGTGGAATTTAACACCGTCTGTTCCAATTTTTACCGCTTGTCGTGTAGTTTCCACAGCAGTTTGCATATCCTCCATGGGAAGCCCTATTATTATATGCGTCACAACTTCAAGTCCTGCCGATTTAAGCCTTTTTACAGCATCAAAATAAACGGATGTTTCATAACCACGGCGAATATATCTTGCTGTTTTTTCATTGGTGGTTTGAAGTCCCAACTCAACACTTACAGGCTTGATTCCATTTATTCTTTTAAGCAGACTCACCGTTTCATCAGCAAGACAATCAGGTCTTGTTGCAACAGAAAGACCTACAATATAATCGGGCTTTATAGCCTCCATATACAGCCTTTCAAGTGTTTTTACATCGGCATAGGTATTTGTGAACGACTGAAAATAAGCAATAAATTTTCCGTTTCTTATTTTAGCATTTACCCGTTTCTTTGCGTTTTCAAGTTGTTTTGCTATATCACCGTCAAATTTTTCAGCAAACTCACCACTGCCTGAGGCAGAACAGAAAATACATCCTCCCATGCCACAAGTACCATCCCTATTAGGACAGGTAAAGCCTGCATTCAGTGAAAGCTTATAAACCTTACACCCAAACCTTTCACGGTAATGCTCATTAAGCGTTTTATATTTCATTTGGTGTTTTCTTTCTGTAAAGTAAATAAAGAATCAACAACAAGCAAAGTGGTATAATCACAAGCATGACTGTTACAAGTAACATCATTAAATCATTTGCGGCAGCAACATTAATTCTTGCTATGCCACCTGATATAATAACACTACTTCTTGTGTACCAATTTTTTAGCTGTTCAGAATAAATATAGTCATTTTTCTCAAAAATTCCCCTTATGGCACATATTGAAATAAAAGATGTAAATATGCACAATGAGCCAATTAGTATTCTGAGCCAACGGTTAGGTGATTTATAAACAATCAATTTTACGACCAAATATACTATAAATACACTAATTAAAAATTCAAAACCTCCGATAAAATTAAATGTACTGCTGAAATAAGAATCTTTTACTATGAACATAGGTATTAAAGAGACAGGTAAAAAGGCTATAAAAGGCAGTAGTAATAATTCCTGCCTTTTAAGAATTTTAAAGGTTGAAAAGCCAAATCCCGATGGGAGTGCCACCAAAAAACAAACAGGAACCGTAACCAAGGGGATTGCAACCAATGAGTTATAAATTGCACGGGATAAAGGCACCCAAGCTCCTCCCATTAATTGAAATAATTGAGAGAAATTCTTTAATGTAAGTCTTTGAGGAAAAAATCTATGCGGTAATATAAAAACCTCATCAAGCGGCTTAAAGGCATTAAGGAAATAAGCGGTGATAAAATACATCAATGTTATAACAAACAAAACTGAAAACGCAAAGGTTATAATACCAATTATTTTAAAGCCTATTGCATCCGAAGAAATATTTTTGCAAAGTATATTAATTGCAAAAACGATCAAACAAACAGCCGCACACCAAATAAGCAGCATTAATAATCCAATAATTAAAAAAGCGTAACCAAAGCCCACTTCAAACCGAACAGAAGCATAATCTATAAATCCGGTATAAATCCAATCTGCGGAATAATTCATAGACGGATACCCCACAATACCGGTTACAACATGACCGCAAGCATACATTAAAACAGGTATTGCACAAATTGAGATAGCTGTACCCAAAAAGGTGTGCTTCATTCTTGCGGCAATATATGTAATAGAAAATACGGGGGCTAAGCATATAAACCACATAATAATTACTGCAACTGCCATTGCATGTTCTTGACTGAATAATATAGGTTTATCACTGTTACCTATAAAAAAACCATTTAAAAATCCATAGGAATCAGAGCTAAATATATATTTACCTATACCTGGCATTACAAACGAGATACTTATCAGTGAAAAAGCTCCCATAATAGCAAGACCAAACGGCAGGCGAAGCCGTGCTGTGAAAATTGCGGGCAAAACCGCAGTAATTATTAACAACAATGCAACTATTCCAACCAAAAATACCGTATTACTAAGATATTTCAAGGTTACCTCATTTTGAAAAATCCCAATATAATTTTGAATTCCCACAAATGATGGGCTTTCTATCATATTGAAATCGGTGAAGCTATAAAAAACCATTTCCCCTATTTTATATAACCCAAAAATCGCCACAAGCCACACAGGTATTTGAAAAAGAAGTCCCAAAGGAGATTTTATCTGCCTTGTTTTAAATACTTTATTCATAATAAACCCCTATATTACATCAGTCTTAGTTTCATTATAATCCTGTTCGCCAACTATTGCAACAAGCTCTTTTTTTGTACGGTTTTCATCAAGTGTGGAATAACGAATATGCAGTATATCCCCTGCGTTTATTTCTTTGCCACCGTGTCTATCCATTTGAGCCCCTTTACTACCGTGTTTTACCGAAAGCACAAAAAGATTTGCAGGCCAGAAAATATCACGAATTTGCTTGCCCACCGCAAAAGAGTTCTCACCCACAGTTACAAATGTATCTATAACGGTTAAATTCTTGTTCTTATTAAGCTCATCGGTACGATTTTCAAGTACGCTGTCATTTATTGATTTTGCACCAAAGATTTCGGTTATGGCAAAGGATACCGCACAAACAGCTATTACATAAATGATATTTTTATGGCACGAAAGTGCCTCCACCGAAAAAAGTATTGCCGTAATAGGCATCTTCATCATACCTGAAATACAAGCCGAAATTCCAAGCACAAGTATTACCGAATAATACTCACTGCCTATCCCCAGATAATTCACCGCAAGCTTTCCCAAAACAGATGCCAAAACTGCACCTAAAGATAATATAGGGATAAACATACCGCCTGTTATTCCGTTACTTGAAGCGCCTAATGTAAGGCTTGAACGAACAAAAAGAATTACTAAAAGCATATATATTGCAGTGTTATCCTCAAAAAGCGAAAGTATAAGCTCATGACCGGTAGATATAAAAGAATGTGAGCAAAGTCCTAAAATAAGTGTGAGAACAAATATAAAGAAAATTTTATATCCCGCTGAAACCTTTTTCAATATTTTATTAAAAAACGCCCTTATAATACGGTAATAATTCAAAAACAGCACCGCAAAAAGACCGATTATAACCCCCATTGCAAGGGGGATCCAAAAATCGTTTACCCGCATTTCCAAAAGCTCCATTTCAGGGAAAAGCGTTGTGCTGATTCCCAAAAGCGGTGCAAGTAATTTTGTTGTGGCATAAGCCGCCATTACAGATACTGTGGAAACCAAAACTATCATTGGTGAAATGCGCTGATGCGCTTCCTCTATTGCAAACATAATACCCGAAATTGGAGCACCTGTTGCAACAGAGAAGCCTGCACAAGCACCACCCGTCATAGAATACCTATCCCATGCACCGTGCTTTTTTGAAAACGGTGACAAGCAACCTCTTCCAACAGCGGTTCCCATTTGAACGGCAGGTCCCTCATTACCCAAAGGCACACCTATAAAAAAAGACGAAAGTGACAAAAGAAAAATACCTATGAGGTTTTTAATCCAACTAAAGGAAATAATTCCTCTTAAAATACCTATTGAAGTTGGGATTCCGCCACCACGAATATTAGGCACTTTTTTATAAATATAAGAGAGCAAAAAAGCAAACAATAAAAGAAAGGCCAACACTATAGGAATATAAAATAAATTATCCTTTAAAAAATGATAACCATTTTCGGAAAAGGTTATCACATATTTTGCACAAAGCTTATAAACAGCAATTACCGCAGCCGAAAAAGCGCCCGTTACAGAGCCGAAAATAATTGCGGGAAACATAAGATTTAAAATATAATTTTTATATTTTTCATTCATCCTTAAACATCCTTAAAAATATAAATTTTATATTTTTATTTTAACATATTTTCCATAAAAGTACAATGCCGATTGGCTTTATTTACATAAATTTGGCTCAAAAAAATTAAATTGACAATAATCGCAAGTAATGTTATCATTAATTTGCATATTAAAATTATTAAACTAAAAAAATTTATAGGATTTTAAAAATATGAATGATTTAATTTCAATTATTATTCCAATATACAATCGTCAAAATGTTATAGAGGACTGCATTAATTCCATAAAAGCACAAACCTTTCAAAATTATGAAATTTTGTTAATTGATGACGGTTCAACCGATAACACACTTAATATTTGTGAGAAGCTTTCCGAAAACAATAATAAAATAAAGCTTTTTAAAATGGAACATAAAGGTGTTTCTGCAGCCCGTAACAAAGGTCTTGATGAGGCTATTGGAGAATATGTATTTTTTATTGACAGTGATGATATTATTCATCCTAATCTTTTAGAAGCACTTGTAAACGGGCTAAAATCCACAGATGCTTCAATTTCCGGAACAAGGGTTATAACCATACCTGAAAAGCGGTGGGAAAAAGCTTGGGAATTAATTGAAAAAGACACCTCCTCCCCCGATACTCAGTATCTAAACCACGAAGAAACCTTAAAACAGGTTTTTACAAGCAGTTCTCCAACACCGCTAAATCTCATCGGCGGAGTTATGATGAAGCGTGAGCTTATTGGAGAAACACGCTTTAAAACCGACCTTTACATCGGTGAAGATTTTTATTTCATATATCAAAATCTCATTAAAGGGGCGGCTTCTGTTTTTTTAAAGCAGGTATGGTATTACAGCCGTTGGCATAGCAATAACATATCAAAAAACTATGATTTTTCTGCATTCTGGACAAGGTTTTACCGCAGAAAATTAGTGTGGCAAAGTGAAGAAGCTTTTGGGAGATACGAATATGCCAAGCGTCAAAAAAATCAGGCTTTTTCCTCATATTTATTATGCTCTTCTAAAGCACAAAAGGATAAATCAGAAGTCAAAAAAATGAGAAAGGTTATAAAAGAACATAAAAAAGACCTTCTTTCGGCTAAAAATTTAAAAGGAAAGCTTATATTTTTGGCATATTTATATTTACCTTTCACCCAAAAGATTCATCAACACCTTAAAGGAAAAAAACGCACAAGATAAGCAAAAGCTTTGTGTAACGCATAAAACCGTTATACAAAGCCTTTTTTATTATATTTTTATATTCACCGCATATAATTAATATGAGGTGATGCTTAATGATATTAAAAATTAAGCCGTATATTATATCAATTTTAATTGCTTTAGGTGTGGGTGGATCATCTGCATTCTTCACAAGAAATAATATGGATATTTATTCCGAAATAAAAATGCCGCCTCTTTCTCCGCCATCCTGGCTTTTTCCTGTTGTATGGACAATTCTTTTTATTCTCATGGGAATAAGTGCGGCAATGATTTATAATACCGCAAGCTCTTCTGTTCGTGAAAGGAAATCAGCACTTTATACCTATGCCGCAAGTCTTTTCTTCAATTTTTTCTGGAGCATTATTTTCTTTAATATGCGTGCATTTTTATTAGCATCCATTTGGATAGTTATTTTATTGTTTTTAATCATCAGAACAATTATGAAATACTATAAAATAAAGCCGCTTGCCGCATATCTTCAAATACCTTATCTTATATGGGTGAGCTTTGCAACCTATTTAACATTCGCAATATGGCTTTTAAACAGATAAAACTTAATATTCAAAAATAACCTTACCGCCAATTTTTTCAACCAATTTTTCATCATGGAAAATTATTGGTGTATACTTTTCTTTGCGGTATTCATTTACAAATTCGGTGCTTTTCTCAATATTAAAGCTGCTTGCAGTGGGTTTGGCGTAATGTAAATTTTCCTTTGTATAACATTCATCACCGCAAAGCACGTATACCGTATCGGGAGTATTTATAAGCACAATGCTTGAACCCGGACTATGACCGCCAATATATTTAAAGCAAACATTATCATTTAAAATTAAGCTTTCCCTAAAGGTATGCAGTTTATTAATATCAGAAACATACCTTTTTGCCTGTGTTTCTTCATTTTCATTAATATATATTTCAGCTGCTTTGTAATATCTTACACAATCAATATGGTCACCATGAGCATGGGTTATTAAAACATCGGATATATCTTCCGCTTTAATGCCGTAATCCTCTAAAACCTCAATAGGCTTTTTAAACTCAAAAAGCGGAAAGCCCGGCATTGTATCACAGCCTGTATCTATTAAAATTTTGCGGTTATCAATTTCAAGCAAAAAGAAGAGCAAAGAAATTGGTATTTTAACATTTTTATCACCGCCTGTAAATGCCATTCCCTCATTAATTTCGGTTGTTCCGTATCTAAAAGCAGTTAATTTCATATTTATTCTTCACCTTCTAATATTATTCTGATACAAAAAACAGCATAGTTATCCTATGCTGTTGAGAGTGTCGACAAAGTCTCCACTCTCTTGGACGGGGATGCCGTTCGCAAAAAATTAAAAATTTTTTGACTGCACTCTATCCCCGCCAATACCACCCCTGTGCCCTTGAAAATCCGCATTATAAGC
>SVPW01000045.1 GCA_015065645.1 Oscillospiraceae bacterium
TCCTAACAGGCGGAAAATGTGATATACATTTTCCCTGCTTGTTACGGTATGAGACAAATATTAAACGGATGTGTAGAATTTCTGCACATCCGTTTTTACTATCTCAAAAAATTTTAAATAGTGATATAGTGAGACAGGTCTCACAGTGATATTATTGCCTTACGGCAATAGCGTTATTGAAACCTTTCGGTTTCAGTGATATTTTATTCGCCAATAAACTGCCGAAGGCAATATCACTCGACGGTAGCCGAATATAACTGCAAAGCAATATAACTCGCTAAAGGCGAATAAAACTGGCGTTGTATCCTTACGGGTACAACGCCTAAGAAGATGCTTTTTTATCATATAAATGACATTAATTAGAATAAACCTGAAATAATTCCGTTTTCATCTACATCAATACGCTCAGCAGCAGGAGATTTTGGAAGACCGGGCATTGTCATAATGTCACCGGTTAAAACAACTATAAATCCTGCTCCGGCAGAAATTTTTACATTTTTTATTGTAACTGTAAAGTTTTCAGGTGCGCCTAACTTTGTTGGGTCATCTGAAAAACTGTATTGTGTTTTTGCGATACATACAGGGCATTTGCTAAATCCAAGCTCTGTAAGACGGTCAATTTGCTTTTGTGCGGCAGGAAGAATATTAATTCCGTCACCACCGTAAACTTTTTTAACGATTGCCTCAATTTTTTCTTCTATTGAGCAATCAAGCTCATAAGAAAATTTAAAGTTAGGGGTTTCTTCCTCGCAAAGACGAACAACCTCTTTAGCAAGTTCGATGCCACCGTTACCGCCCTCAGCCCAAACATTTGATAATACAACATTTACACCTAATGCTTTACATTTTTCAATAATAAAGTTAATTTCATTATCGGTATCTGTGGGGAAGCGGTTAACAGCAACAACACAGGGAAGTCCGTAAACATTTTTTATATTTGAAATATGGCGCAAAAGATTTGGAATACCTTTTTCAAGGGCGTTTATATCCTCAGTATCAAGTTCTTTTTTGGAAAGTCCACCGTGCATTTTAAGCGCTCTAACGGTTGCAACTATAACAACTGCATCAGGGGTGAGACCTGCCATTCTGCACTTTATATCAAGGAATTTTTCAGCGCCTAAATCAGCACCAAAACCTGCTTCGGTGATGGCATAGTCTGCGCATTTCATAGCAAGCTTTGTAGCTGTTACACTGTTACATCCATGTGCAATATTTGCAAAAGGACCGCCGTGAACAAATGCAGGAGTGCCTTCAAGCGTTTGAACAAGATTTGGCTTAATTGCATCCTTTAAAAGTGCTGTCATGGCACCTGCGGCATTAAGTTGTCCGCAGGTTACGGGCTTATCGTCGTATGTGTATCCAACAATTATGCGTGATAAGCGTTCTTTAAGGTCGGTAATAGAGCTTGCAAGGCAAAGCACAGCCATTATTTCACTTGCAACTGTAATATCAAAACCATCTTCACGAGGAACACCGTTTACTTTGCCGCCAAGTCCGTTTACAATAAATCTAAGCTGTCTGTCATTCATATCAACGCAACGTTTCCAAGTAATCTTGCGAACATCAATGCCAAGACTATTACCTTGTTGAATATGATTGTCAAGCATTGCGGCAAGAAGATTATTTGCGGCACCTATTGCATGAAAGTCACCTGTGAAATGAAGGTTTATATCCTCCATAGGAACAACCTGTGCGTATCCGCCGCCTGCGGCACCGCCTTTAACACCGAAAACAGGACCTAAAGAAGGTTCTCTAAGTGCGGCAACAGAATTTTTTCCTATTTTGCGAAGTCCATCTGTAAGACCTATAGTAGTTGTTGTTTTACCTTCGCCAGCAGGCGTTGGAGTGATTGCTGTAACAAGCACTAATTTGCCATTGGGATTTTTGTTTTCTTTAATATACGATAGGTCGATTTTTGCTTTATATCTACCATAATATTCAAGATATTCTTCATCAATTCCTGCCTTTTGTGCAATGGAGTCTATACGCTCCATTTTACATTCTTGAGCGATTTCTATATCAGATTTGTAACCCATTTTGGTCACTCCTTAATAATTATTCTCCGTAAATCGGGAACTTGGCACAAAGTTCTTCAACTTCCTTTGTTACTCTTTCTTTGCAGCCATCAAAATCAGTAATAACATCCTTAATCCAACCGGCAATTTTAACCATTTCAGCTTCCTTGAAGCCTCTTGAGGTTACAGCAGGTGTTCCTATACGCAAACCGCTTGTAACAAATGGACTTTGAGGATCGTTTGGAATGGTGTTTTTATTGGCGGTGATATGAACTTCATCAAGACGATGTTCAAGCTCTTTACCGGTAATTCCAAGATTAGTAAGCTTTAAGAGCATAAGGTGGTTATCTGTACCTCCGGAAACTAACTCAAGACCATTATCAGTAAGAGCTTTTGCAAGTGCTGCTGCGTTTTTAACAACCTGTTGCTGATACTCTTTGAATTCATCGGTCATTGCTTCTCCTAAAGCAACTGCCTTTGCGGCAATAATGTGCATTAAAGGTCCGCCCTGTGTGCCGGGGAATACTGCTTTGTCTATCTGCTTTGCAAACTCTTCCTTACAAAGAATCATACCACCTCTTGGACCACGAAGTGTTTTATGTGTTGTGGTGGTAACAACATCTGCATAAGGAACAGGAGAGGGGTGAACACCTGCTGCAATAAGACCTGCAATGTGAGCCATATCCACCATAAAGTATGCGCCAACTTCATCGCATATTTCACGGCAGCGCTTAAAGTCAATAGTACGGGAATATGCACTTGCACCAACAAGAATAAGCTTAGGCTTGCACTCTAAAGCAAGCTCACGCATTTTGTCATAATCTATTTGTTCTGTTTCATCATTAACACCATAAGGAACAATGTTAAAATATTTACCTGAAATATTTACAGGTGAACCGTGTGATAAGTGACCGCCCTGTTGTAAATTCATACCCATAACGGTGTCACCGGGTTGTAAAAGAGCAAAGAAAACAGCAAGGTTGGCATTAGCTCCACTGTGAGGCTGAACATTGGCATGTTCTGCACCATAAAGCTTTTTGGCACGGTCTCTTGCAATATCCTCAACAATATCAACATATTGGCAACCGCCGTAATAACGCTTACCGGGATAACCCTCTGCATATTTGTTGGTTAAAACACCGCCTGCAGCAAGCAACACAGCTTTGGAAACAATATTTTCGGAAGCGATAAGCTCAATATTGTGCTGTTGTCTTGAAAGTTCAAGTCCGCAAGCATCGGCTACAGCAGGATCGTAATTTTTAAGTTCTTCAAAAAAATTCATTAAAAACACTCCTTGAATTATAAATATATAATTACATTTATTATAACTAATATAGAATATTTTGTCAATTGTTGAGTGAGATTTATTTGCATTATTATAATTTTAATGTATTAATTTTACTTTTTTGATAAGAAAAATGAATATTATTTTGCATATAACTTGAAATATGCATTTGAATGTTGTATAATCTATAATGCATAATTATGAAAGCAGGTGCGTTATGACTCGTAAGCAAGCACGTGAAGAAGCATTTATTTTAATATTTGAAAAGTATTTTAATAATGGTACACTTGAAGAAATTTTAGAATGTGCAATAGAGGCTCGTGATATTGAACCTGATGATTACATTCGTGAGGTGTTCTTTGGTGTATATGAAAATCTTGAAATGCTGGATGAATTAATTTCATCCAATTCTGTGGGATGGAGTATTAAGCGTATTTCTAAAACAAGCCTTGCCGTGTTAAGGCTTGCTTTATATGAAATAAAGTTTATGGATGAAATTCCTGTTTCGGTTTCTATAAATGAAGCGGTTGAAATTTGTAAAAAATATGCAACAAAGGATGATGCATCTTTTGTTAACGGAATTTTAGCAACGGTTGTGAAATCGTAATGAATGTGTCACAAGCAATCTCTGTAAGACAACTTAATCTTTATGTAAAATCGTTGATTGAAGGCGATGCAAAACTTTCGTTTCTTACAGTTACCGGCGAAATTTCAAACTTCAAAAATCATTATTCAAGCGGGCATTGGTATTTCACCTTAAAGGATGCGGATGCTTCTGTTAGGTGCGTAATGTTTCGTTCGGCGGCTTCACGTGTAAAAGAAAACATTTGTGATGGTATGACCGTTACAATTCGCGGTAGGGTTTCTTTGTATGAGAAAGATGGGCAATATCAACTTTATGCTGAGGAAATGATACCCGGAGGTACCGGTGATTTGGCTTTGCTTTTTGAGCAGACCAAGCAAAAGCTTATGGCTGAGGGGCTTTTCGATGAATCCAACAAAAGACCTCTTCCTGAATTTCCTAAAAGAATAGCGGTTGTAACATCCGAAACAGGTGCTGCAGTTCAGGATATACTTAATATAACAAATCGCCGTTATCCTATTTGTGAAATAGTATTATGTCCTGTTTCTGTGCAGGGAGAATCAGCTGTTATTGAAATGCTTGATGCTTTGAATCGGCTTTATCAGCTTGATAATATTGATTTAATTATAATCGGTCGTGGTGGTGGTTCTGCAGAAGATTTATCGGCATTTAACGATGAAAAACTTGCAAGAAAGATATATGAATCACCATTTCCTGTAATTTCTGCGGTGGGTCACGAAACCGATTTTTCTATTAGTGATTTTGTTGCGGATTTAAGAGCGCCAACACCTTCTGCTGCGGCAGAGCTTGCTGTACCTGATATGGAACAGCTTCTTATAAAAATAGGAACACTTCGTTTGTCTGCCGTGCGTGCATTAAATGATTCATATAAGCTTTGTAAAGCAAGGCTTGAAAAAATGCTTGCTTCTCGCAGTTTGAAATTTCCAATAGAAGCAGTTGAAAATAAAATTTTGTACCTTGACCGTGTTTGTGAACGTTTACAGTTAAATTCCAAAAAATATTTTGATGATAATAATTCCAAGTTTTCAAATTTAATTGCAAGACTTGATGCATTAAGTCCTTTAAAGGTTATGTCACGTGGTTTTTGTGTGGCGGAATCGGAAGGAAAAACTGTTGTTAGTGTACAGCAGCTTAATGTGAACGATAAAATAAAATTAAAATTGACCGATGGCAGTGTTGACTGTCTTGTGGAGGGAATTGAGTATGGCAACATCAAAAATTGATTTTGAAAGCTCATTGAAAAAGCTTGAAGAAATTGTTGCAAAGCTTGAATCAGGAGAATGTACCTTAGATGAATCTATTGAATTGTTTGAAAAGGGTATGGAGCTTTCAAATGAATGTTCCAAAAGGCTTGAAGAAGCACGACAAAAAATTATAACCTTGACTGATGCTGAGGAGAGCGATAGTAATGATTGATAGTATATTAATGGATTATCAAACCAAACTTCAAACAAGGTTAGATATTTTAATTTCTGAAAACGACCAACCGTATGATAAAGTTGTTCGTGCTGTAAGATACAGTCTTCTTAATAGTGGTAAAAGAATTCGTCCTATTCTTTTATTGGAATTTTATCGTCTTTGCGGTGGAAATGATGATTGTGCATATCATTTTGCAGCAGCACTTGAAATGATTCATACCTATTCTCTTATCCATGATGATTTACCATGTATGGATGATGATGATATGCGCCGCGGAAAACC
>SVPW01000046.1 GCA_015065645.1 Oscillospiraceae bacterium
TTGGCGGGGATAGAGTGCAGTCAAAAAATTTTTAATTTTTTGCGAACGGCATCCCCGTCCAAGAGAGTGGAGACTTTGTCGACACTCTCAAGCGGCTGTCACTATGACAGCCGCTTTTGGTTTAATAATAATGTTGCTCATCTTTAAGAGCATTTAATCTTCTGAGTATTTCATTGTTTTGGCATACGATATGACCTAAGCCGAATATTAAGAACATACATATCATACCAATTACTATTCCTGCAATAACAATAGAAAGCGAAATCACCTCAAAAGTGGGATCCTTTGAATAAAGATAATATCCAACAAAAAGGCACGCTCCAAAAATTGCAAAACCAATAAGAAAACCTATTGCCTTTATAATATGACCTAAATATTTAAACATTCCGTCAGCATATTTTACCACAGGTTTTGCCGCTTTTTTTGCTTTTCTTTTAAGCTTTGCGGCTTTTGAATCTGAAGATGAGCGTATATCCTCAAATTCGATGTTATCTTGCGGTAAATTAAAGTTATTTTCTTTTGGCATAACAATTCTCCTTTTGGGATTTATGGTGTAGCGGCATCATACCGCTACACCTGTTTTTTTACAGTTTTTCAACACCGATAGAAACATCTTCTCCATTGATGTTCCAGTCTCTTGTATAACCAAATGTTTCTCCAATAACAAGCTCATCTGCAAGAGTATCACCTGTAATATCATCACAGTTATTTCCTGCAATATCACAAACCATTTGGCTTCCTGAAAGTGTAATGCGTATGTGGTCTGTCACATTAAAGCCTGCTTCTTTACGCATGGTTTGAATTTTGCTAACAAGCTCTCTTACAAAGCCTTCTGTAATAAGCTCAGGTGTTAAAACAGTGTCAATAGCTACTGTTATACCCCTGTCAGACATGGTATAGAAGCCTTCCTTCTGTTGTGCTTCAATAAGTAAATCCTCTGTAGCAAGCACAACCTCACCTGAAGGCAGGTTAAGAGTTAATTTGCCTTCTGCATCTAAAGTCTTTTTAGCTTCTGAACCGTTAAGGCTTGAAAGTGCGGTGCGTATTTCATTAAGCTGTTTACCAAACTTAGGACCAACAGTTTTAAGCTGAGGTTTAAATGCATAGCTTACAAAATCATCAACCTCATTTGTAAAGGAAACCTTTTTGATATTAAGCTCATCCTTGATTATATCAATAAGGTAATCGTTAAGTGAAAGCTCGGTCTTAACATACATTACATTAAGCGGTTGGCGATTCTTTCTTGCAGAGCCGTTTCTTGCGGCACGACCAAGAACAACTATCTGGAGAACCTGCTCCATTTTTTCTTCTAAATCGAGGTCGATTGCATTTTCATCAACAACAGGGAAATCACAAAGATGAATACTTACAGGGGCTTCTTTATCAACACTTCTTACAAGGTTCTGATAAATGTTTTCTGCCATAAAAGGAATCATTGGTGCGGCAGCCTTTGCTGTGGTAACAAGAGCTGTGTAAAGGGTCATATATGCGGCAATCTTATCATCCGTCATTTCCTGAACCCAATAACGTTCACGGCCACGGCGAACATACCAGTTACTCATTTCGTCAACAAATTCCTGTAATGCACGGGCAGCTTCGGGTATACGGTAGTTAGCAAGGTTTTCATCAACCGCTTTTACCATTGAATTAAGCTTTGAAAGCAACCAACGGTCCATAACAGTAAGGTTTTCTTTATTAAGAGTATGTGCTGCGGGGTCAAATTTATCAATTTCGGCATAAAGAACATAGAAAGCGTATGTGTTCCAGAGTGTTCCCATAAATTTGTGCTGTCCTTCTGTTACAGCTTTGCCGTGGAAACGGTTGGGAAGCCATGGGGCAGAGTTAGTATAGAAATACCAACGAATAGCATCTGCACCGTAGCTTTCAAGTGCATCAAACGGGTCAACCGCATTGCCTTTTGATTTAGACATCTTTTGTCCGTTTTCATCCTGAACATGACCTAAAACAATAACATTTTTAAAGGGGGCTTTATCAAAAATAAGGGTGGATATTGCAAGGAGTGAATAGAACCAACCTCTTGTCTGGTCGACCGCTTCGGAAATAAAGTCAGCAGGGAATTGTGATTCAAACAATTCCTTATTTTCAAACGGATAATGATGCTGTGCAAAAGGCATTGAGCCTGAGTCAAACCAACAGTCAATAACCTCAGGTACACGGTGCATTTCCTTACCGCAATGCGGACATTTAATTGTAACAGCATCAATATAAGGACGATGTAATTCTATTTCATCAGGGCAGTTATCGGATAATGATTTAAGCTCTTCAATACTTCCGATTGAGTGTAAATGACCACATTCACACTGCCAGATATTAAGCGGTGTGCCCCAATAACGGTTACGGGAAATACCCCAATCCTGAACATTTTTAAGCCAATCACCAAAACGACCCTTACCAATGCTTTCGGGAATCCAATTAATGGTGTCGTTGTTGCGGATAAGGTCATCCTTAACGGCAGTCATCTTGATAAACCAAGATTCTCTTGCATAGTAAATAAGGGGGGTATCACAACGCCAGCAATGGGGATATTCATGCTCAAATTTTGGAGCATCAAATAAAAGTCCCATAGCGTCAAGATCTTTAAGAATAGTGGGGTCGGCATCCTTAACAAAAGTACCTGCATAAGGTGTTTCTTCGGTAAGATTACCTGCACCGTCAACCAACTGTACAAAAGGAAGATCATACTTTCTGCCAACATTTGCGTCATCCTCACCAAATGCCGGTGCAATATGAACGATACCTGTACCGTCTGTCATTGTAACATAGCTGTCACAGGTGATGTAGTGTCCCTTTTTGCCTTGTTTGTCACAAATGGGCTTAACAAAGTCAAACAGCGGCTCATATTCTTTTCTTTCAAGATCAGTACCTTTGTAGCTTTCAAGCACTTCATAGGCGGGTGTTTCTTCTGTTGCAAGCTTGCCAAGTACATTATCAAGCAGAGCTTCAGCCATATAATATGTGTAACCGTCAGCAGCCTTTACTTTGCAATAGGTTTCATCCGGATTAACACATAGTGCAACGTTGGATGGAAGTGTCCAGGGGGTAGTTGTCCAAGCAAGGAAGTAAGCATCCTCTCCCACAACCTTAAAACGAACTACAGCCGAACGCTCCTTAACGGTTTTATAACCCTGAGCAACCTCATGAGAGGAAAGGGGAGTGCCGCAACGTGGGCAATAAGGAACAATCTTAAATCCTTTGTAAAGAAGTCCCTTATCAAAAATCTGCTTTAATGCCCACCATTCAGATTCAATAAAGCTGTTGTGGTAGGTAACATAAGGATCATCCATATCAGCCCAGAAGCCAACAGTTTTTGAGAAATCTTCCCACATTCCCTTATATTTCCAAACGCTTTCCTTACAGTGGTCAATAAACGGCTCAAGACCATATTCTTCAATCTGCTCTTTGCCATCTAAGCCTAAAAGCTTTTCAACCTCCAATTCAACAGGCAGTCCATGTGTGTCCCAACCTGCTTTTCTTGGTACCATACAGCCCTTCATGGTGCGGTAACGTGGAATCATATCCTTGATAACACGGGTCAATACATGGCCAATATGCGGCTTGCCGTTTGCGGTAGGGGGACCGTCATAAAATACATACGGTTCGCCCTTGGCTCTGGATTCAATGCTCTTTTCAAAGATTTTTTCATCTTCCCAGAATTTTTCAATTTTCTTTTCTTCCTCAACAAAGTTTACATTGGGAGAAATATTCTTGTACACCTTTTCGTCCTCCAATACTAAATTAAAAGGTCTCCGTCCATAATAGGACGAAGACCATAAAGCTTCATAAACCACCTATTACGGCAGACAACCATCTGCGTCCCTGTAACGTGGGAAACGGGCTGACTTACTAAGGGGAAATCCCTTTTCGGCTGCCGGCTCGTGAGTGATATTCGTTTTCAGCACAAAGCATCGGGCTTACACCGTCCCCGATTCGCTATATCTTTGTTTTGCCGAAACTACTGTCTCAGTCAATGCCTTTTCATACAAAGTTATCATACCACATATTTAATTAAAAAGCAATAGTGAATTTATCAAAACACCCAAGACGGGGGATAGGGGACGGAAAATCACCTCAACATAGAGAACCGTCCTCTGTGTTCTGTCTTTATCATACCGATGCACACAAGCACTAAAACTATATTAAGTAATATGAGTATGATTTTAACTAATGAAAAATACAATACGATAGAATATAAAGCCATACCTATATCCAAAACACAAAGAAATATTGTTAAAATGCAACTGATTCGTATGGTTTTTTTGAATAAACTTGATATTAATGATGAAATCCAAATAAGAAAAATCAAAAACAATAACAAGATGATAAAAATAGCACCTATTGAATGAATTTTTTCAGAAAAAGATAAGGCAAACAAAAATGGAATAGAAAATATTATACATGGATAAACTATAAGTCCTATATTTGAGAAATATAATAATGTTGATATCATTTTTATTAAAGAAATCGTTAATAGAATTAAGTTATAAGGTCTATTTCTTTTTTTAGAAAATTTCTTTAAGTTTTGATATAATTGCTCTTTCCCAGAATTCACTATATGACACCCCCTCATCTTAATTATCGAGATCGACATGTTGGCATCTAGTATTTGGGTATAACGAATAGATATCATTATGTGCTTTCCATTCTATAACTATGGAATTAACAAGACACAGAACCGTCCCCTGTCTTTCAATAATTCCAAAACTTACACTTCCTCTGTTTTGATGAGGGTAAAAAAACAACCCTCTTGCTTAAATTTTCTTTAAACAAGAGGGTATTATGATAAATATTCATTTTTCACCTTTGATGAGAAAAGAATAATTTTTTATCCCTTCAAACATTAAGTTTTATACTCTCTCATCTAATGCACTCAAAACGTCATTTTGTAGGGGTATATATTCAAAATATTTACAAATCATTCACATTCATTCGCATATCATAAGGTTGTGTTTGGACTTTTGACTATTTTTGGTAAATTTTAACAACTTTCTTTAACCTTTGCCTAACTGAACATCTAATCCAACAAGATATTTTTTAAGTCTTACCAAGTCAATAATATTTATTTCACCATCACCATTAGTATCACAAGCGGAATTGTCATTATAATCAATAGTATCATTTAATAACAAGGTAATTCTAAGCTTGGTTAAATCCTGCGAATTTATATCGCCGTCACCGTTAATATCGCCCGGCTTTTTTTCAGGCGGTTCAACACCTACATAAATATCGAAAGAATTGCTGAAGCCTTCGGGTGCGGTAACGGTAAGTGTTGTCATACCCTCACCGCAGAAATAGAGTTGAACTGCTCCGTCATTATAATACCAGGAAAACTCTGCAATACTTTTATCGCTTATACTCCAAACCAATTCGTCAAGTCGGTCATAATAAGCACCGCCGTTACCCATTTTGACAGAAAACATCCCGTAATTATTAACCTCGTTTATATTAGAGGGGTCTTCAATAATCGTAATGCTTTCAGCATAATGAGCTTTA
>SVPW01000018.1 GCA_015065645.1 Oscillospiraceae bacterium
TCGTACTGCCGGTGATGTTCGCCATTATTTTGATAAATTTGGTGGTAATTTGGGTCAATCGGGTTCGGTTATGTTTATGTTCGACCGCAAGGGTATCATCATTATTGAGGCAGAGGGTCTTGATGAGGATGAAGTAATGGAAGCAGCATTGGAGGCAGGTGCGGAAGACTTTAATTCTGATGGTGATGTTTTTGAAATCACCACTGATCCTAATGAGTTTGGAGCTGTTCGTGATGCACTTGAAGCAGGTGGATATAGCTTTATTTCTGCTGAAGTTCAGTATGTACCTCAAACAATGTCTACCATTGATGATCCGGATGATATTGTTAAAATGGAAAAGCTTATTGATGCTTTGGAAGAAAATGATGATGTTCAGGCAATTTGGCATAATTGGGATATGCCTGATGAAGAATAAATGCTTAAAACGGTCATTCCTTTTTGGGATGACCGTTTTTCTTTAAAAAATTCCTAAAATTTAGAAATTTTTCTTGCAATTTATATTGTTTTTGCCTAAAATATAATTAGAGTATTTACTTGGAGGAATGTTTATGCCAACTAATGAAAGTTATAAAATTCGTACAAAGCGTAAAAATCTTTTTTTGCGTATAACTAAAGGGCATTTTGCAACCAGTCACAGCCATATAAATTACTATATTGATGTAACAACGCAAAAGACCCGTTTATCAGAGGCTCAGGCTGTAGCGAAGGAGCTATTAAGTTATTATCAACATAATACTATAGTTGATACCATTCTTTGCCTTGATGGTACTCAGGTTATAGGTACTTGCCTTGCAAACGAGCTTACCCGTGAGGACTTTGTAAATCTTAACGCACATCAAACTATTTATGTGGTTACTCCCGAATATACAACAGGAAGTCAGATTATATTCCGTGATAACACTGCTCCTATGATAAAAGGAAAGCATGTGTTAATACTTGAAGCATCTGTCACCACAGGCTATACAGCCGAAGCTGCGGTTGAAGCAGTTAAGTATTACGGAGGTACTGTGGTGGGGATTTCCGCTATTTTTGCAACCCTTGAAAAATGCGGTGGCCACACGGTTAATTCTGTGTTTAATCCTAAAGATTTGCCGGATTATGCCACTCACAGCGCACATGAATGTCCGTGGTGTAAAGAGGGTAAGAAATTAGATGCACTTGTAAACAGCTTCGGTTATTCAAAACTTTAATATTTTAAAAAGGGCAGTTATGCAAAACGCATAACTGCCCTTAATTTTTATTCACTTATAGCAAAACGGATTCCATCAATTTTCTCAATGGTTTTACGAAGCTCTGATGTAGCGTATTTTCCTGAAACCGTAATATAAAGTCCAATGCTTTCGGGAAGATTGCTCTTTGCGGCTATGGTTTCTACTAATATATCACCTGAAACGCAACTTCGCACTTTATCGGCAATATCGCCTATATGTAATATATCATCAACCTCTGCATAGATATGAATTGCCATTTTTCTTTTTCTTTCAAGCCTTGTAAGTACAGCGGCTGTAAAAAAGCAGGTAAGCATACCAATAATGGCACCTGAATAAAATCCGTATCCCAAAGCAATACCGATAGCGGCTGTTGCCCACATACCTGCAGCTGTTGTAAGACCGGTTATCATATTACTGTTTTTAACGATAATCATTCCGGCGCCCAAAAAACCGATTCCCGATACCACTTGTGCCGAAAGACGAAGTACATCACTTCCGATTCCAAGTGTATGATAAACATAGTATCCTGTAAGTGATGTTATTGCGGAGCCAATACAAACAAGTATATGTGTTCTAAGTCCTGCGGGGCTTCCGTGTCTGCCTCGTTCATTACCTATAATACCGCCTACAACTACCGCAAGTATCAAGCGTAAGCATATTGTTATAAAATTAAATTCTCTGAGATAAGAAATTATATCGTTTAAATTCATGACCGTTTCCTTTCAAAAATTACTCGTTTTTAATAATTTCCATAAGCTCACGACCGTCTTTTAGAACAAAGTCTGGCTTATCGGGGGAAGCGTTTAAAATTTCTTTCGTGGTTTCACCACTCATTACAAGTATAGAAACAGCACCTGCATTTATACCGCTTTTAACATCGGTATAAATGCGGTCTCCAATAACAGCGGTGTGAATTCCGTCAACACCGTATTTTTCCATTGCAAGCTGTGGCATCAAGGGACTTGGCTTGCCAATGAATACGGGGCGTAATTTTGTACAGTTGTATATCATATCGCAAACACTTCCGCAATCCGGAACACTGCCAAATTCAGTAGGACAAACATAATCGGGATTGGTTGCAATATAGGGGAGTTTGGGGTTTGCGAATAAAAGCTTACAAACATCCTCAAGCTTTTTAAAATTGAGTTCGTTGTCATTTCCCATTACAATACATTCTACTTTTGATAAATCTTCAGTAACGGTAAAACCATGACTTATAAATTCATTTTTAAGTGATTGTGTACCGCAAACATAAAGCACGGCATCCTTGTGATGCTTTTTGAGATAGTATACAGTAGCCTGAGAAGAGGTGATGAAATCCTCCTCAGTAGATTCTATGCCAAGCTTATCAAGTTTTTTCACATAATCTGCAACACTTTTTGAAGAATTATTTGTCATAAATAAATATCTTCCGCCACGGTTACGAATAACTTGTAAAAGCTCAGCGGTAAAATCAAAAAGTATGTCGCCTAAATAAAGGGTACCGTCCATATCAAAAAGGAAAAGTTCAATGTTTTGTAATGTGCTTTTATCCATAGTTATCACTCAATTCACATTTTTTGTTGCAATGATACGGCTTGTGCAAATATCATCAATTATCACATCTCCAATAGAGATAGGTGCATTAACGGTTGTTTTTCTGATAGCTTCCATAACGGTGAAAATTTCATCCTTTGGAATTGGTGTTTCTGTTTTAACACTTACCATGGTATCAGTGCGGTTCGCAACCCTCACAGTAGATGTTACGGTTCTTATAGGGTTAGTACATTCGTCAATACCGTAACGCTCTCCCTTAGGGCAGGCATTTCCGTTAACGGTTACATTATTATCATTTATATCTACCGTGAGAGCACAGCCTCTTGGGCAGATTATACAGGTTAAATTCTTAGTCATCACAGTTCCTCCAAAGCTACGGTAATATCATTTGTTATAAGCGGCATTTTATCTGCTTTAATAACTATTTTTTCCATTTCACCGGGAGCAGCCTTTAATCTTACAGCGGTTGCAAGTATATTTTCTCCCGAACGAACTGTAAATTTAACCTTTCCAAAAGGCTTTGTAACACGTAAAAATAATGCTATATCCTCATCTTTGTTGGTACTTACACGCTGTGGAAGTACATATCTCACACCGTTTCCCGGGGTGGTTTTAACGGTGCTTTGTGGTTTTAATTTGCCTAATACATAGGCGGCAGCACCCATGCCTGCAAGCTCTGCTTCATCAGAAACATAGTCAACAAGGTCATGAACCTGTAAAACATTTCCGCAAGCAAAAATACCTTCAACTGCGGTTTGACGGTTTTCGTCAACAATAGCACCGTTAGTAATTGGGTCAATTGGAATATCGGCATTGCGTGTAAGCTCGTTTTCGGGGATAAGACCAACCGATAAAAGCAATGTATCGCAGGGGATATAGCGTTTAGTTTCTTCAATTACGCAACGATTTTCATCAACCTGTGCAATCGTAACACCCTCAACACGTTTTTTACCGTGAATTTCTGCAACGGTATGACTGAGATAAAGCGGAATACCAAAGTCCTCAAGGCACTGTACAATATTTCTTGTAAGTCCACCCGAATAAGGCATTATCTCACAAACGGCTTCAACCTTAGCACCCTCAAGTGACATTCTTCTCGCCATAATAAGACCTATATCACCTGAACCTAAAATAACAACCCTTTTACCAACATTATATCCTTCACAGTTTATAAGCTTTTGAGCTGTACCTGCACTGTAAACACCTGCAGGGCGTGTACCGCATATATTGAGTGCGCCACGGCTTCTTTCACGGCAACCCATTGCAAGTATAACTGCCTTTGCATTGATTTTAAGTATACCTTCACGGTTTTGTGCTGTTACAATACGGTCAGGGGAAACGCTTGTAACCATGGTCTCATTATATACTTTTATATTGCGTTTTGCAACTTCTTTTTGATAATGTGCAGCATATTCCGGACCGGTAAGTTCTTTGCCTAATTTGTGTAAGCCGAAACCATTGTGAATACACTGGCGAAGTATACCGCCGGAAGAGTCCTCACGGTCAAGAAGTACAACATCTGTTACACCGCTATCATAAGCCGCAACTGCGGCAGCCATTCCTGCAGGTCCTGCACCTACAATTACAATATCATGCTCAATCATTTGAAATCCTCCCTTAAATTACAGCTTTCCGATTACCATTTCGGAGCCTTCGCCCTTTTTGGTTATCTTTTCCATAGGAATACCGTGTTCTTCACTTATAAGTTTCATAACAAACGGAGCGCAAAAACCGCCTTGGCATCTGCCCATTCCTGAACGAGTACGGCGTTTAACTGCGTCAACATCGTATGCGGGCGGATTTCTCTTAATGGCTGCACGAATTTCTCCTTCGCTTACCGTTTCACAGCGGCATACTATTTTGCCGTAATCGGGATTTTGTTTTATAAACTCATTTTTCTGTTCATCGTTCATTTTGCGGAATGCGTGCGGATCTTCACGGTGACCGTTCCAATCATTCTTTTCTTTCATATCAAGACCTGTATTTTTAAGCAGGTCAACTATATATTTTGCAATAGCAACACACGAAGAAAGTCCTGGTGAGTCAATAGCTGCTGCGTGAATAAGTCCTTTGATTTTTTCAGAGGCTTTAATTATGAAATCGCCACCGCTTTCGGAAGAACGCACACCGCAGAAAGAAGTAATTACCTGGTTGAATCTTACATTAGGAACACTTTTTGCGGCAAGACGAATAACCTGTTCAATTCCTTCAGGTGTAATTTCCTTGTTTTCGGGAGTATCTACAACAGCGGCTGTGGGACCCGTAAGCAAATTGCCGTCAACAGTGGGGGAAACAAGTATACCTTTACCCTCAATGCTTGGAACCTGGAAGATAGTGTGTAATACACGTCCGCCTTCGGTTTTATCAAGCAAAAGATATTGACCGGCACGAGGAATAATTTTAAAATCACAATCCCCTGCAAGCTGGGCAATAACATCGGCATAACATCCTGCACTATTAATAAAATAGCAACCACTAACACTTTCTCCTTTTTTGGAGGTTACGGTAAAAGTATTATCCTGATGCTTGATGTCACTTATTTCAAAGTTACGGCGCAGATGAACACCGTTATCCATTGCATTTCCAATAGATGCAACGGTAAGCTCATAAGGGCATATAATTCCTGCAGAGGGAACATGTAAAACAAGTGTGATTTTTTCAGAAAGCTCACTTTCAATAGCTCTTGCTTCATCGCCTGAAAGCAATTTCATACCCTTTACACCGTTTTTAATACCTCTTTCATAAAGCTCGTGCAAAGCAGGCTCTTCTTCTTTACAAAAAGCACATACCATTGAACCGTTACGCTTGTAAGGTACATTAAGCATTTCGGCGGCTTCAAAAAGCATTTCAACACCTTCAACATTAAGCTTTGCCTTTAATGTATCGGGCTCAGGGTCAAATCCGCCATGCACAATGCCGCTGTTTGCTTTTGAAGCACCCATTGCAACATCATACTCTTTTTCAAGAACACATACCGAAAGGTTGTATTTTGAAAGCTCTCTTGCAATCATACTGCCGGTAACACCGGCACCTGCAATAATAACATCGTGATTCATTTTGTGTTGCTCCTTTTTTAATATTAAAGAAACGGAACATAGGCCATACTGTTTTAGTATAGCCTTTAGTTCCGTTTCTCATTTCTCTTTGGAATATTAAATTTTATAAATACCACAAATCCTCACAGCCTGTAGAAACGGCTGCCGCACCGCACGAAAGTGCTTGTGTAACTTCGCTTTTGGTTTCAATAAGACCGCCTGCAATAACAGGAATTCTTCCACCTGAAAAGCGTTTAACTATTTTTTGTGCTATGCCCGGCATTATTTCTATAAGGTCAGGAGATATGCTTGTTGCAATATCCTCAATGTTTTCAACACCTTTTGAATCAAGTGCGAAAAAGCGTTGAACGGTAAGAAGCCCCATTTCGTGTGCAATCTTTATAAGATTACCATGGGTTGTAAGAATACCGTCAGCACCGCATTTTGCAACAAAAGTAAGTCCTGTTTTATCACGTGTAATGCCATCCGCTAAGTCAATATGAACAAAAACGGGTTTTCCGGCATCGTGTGATTGCTTAATACGGTCCTTTAGGGTGAGAAGGTTGCCTTGCAAATAAAAAATAATGCCTGCGGGGGATGAAATTGCCGCATCCCATTTGTTTTCAGAAACAGCGGCTATTACGGGGGAACGCTCCAATAAATCGTTTAATTCATTGCGTTTCAATGGATAAATCCTCCTATAAAAATTTACGCCAAAACTAAAATTAAGAAAGCAAAAGAAACACAAGTTTTCCCCTTGTGTTCTTTTGCTTTCTCAAATCTCTAAAGCTATTATATTAAAAATGTATTATTTTGTCAAGTTTATTCTGCTTCAATAGCTGAAATTTTATCAATACGGTTTTGGTGGCGTCCACCCTCAAACACGGTATCAACAAATAAATCAACAAGCTCAATAGCAGTGCCAACACCAATAACACGACCTCCAAGGCATAGTATATTTGAATTATTGTGTAATCTGGTGTATTTTGCAGAAAAATGCTCACTGCAAGCGGCGGCACGAATTCCCTTTACTTTGTTTGCCGCAAGTGACATTCCAATGCCTGTTCCGCAAACTAATATTCCAAGCTCACATTCCTTTGCCGCAACAGCTTTTGAAAGGGGGAGTGCAATATCAGGATAATCAATGGAATTTGTATTGTAAGTTCCAAAATCCTTAACTTCAAATCCTCTTTCAATTAAATGCTCAGCAATAGCATTTTTGTGTTCAAGACCTCCGTGGTCACATCCAACTGCAATTTTCATAATTTTAAGTCCCTTCGGTTTTTTTCTTTAATTCACGCTCTGCTTGCGGCAGGCGAAGATATACAGGTAATAGCTCATTTGCACAAACAAACTCTTGATTTGATATTTGTTGTTCTGCAGCAAGGCAAACACCAACTGCATTTTGATAACGCAAATGCTCAGGAGAAAGCTTAGTGGAATTTTTTACAAACGGATAAAAAATTTCGGCACCATCACCGGTTATAATGATGGGTTTATTTTCTGTGTTATTAATTTGCTCGATTTCTTTTGCAAGCTCTTCACATAAGAGTGCTCTGTCATCACAAAGTCTTATGATATTACCGTCTTTAACCTCAAATAAAGCATTGTATACCTGATTACATCTTGCATCCATTGCGGTGCAAACTATGCAGTTACGGTCAGTATGCTTATACGCCATTGCCGAAAGGGTTGAAACTGCAACACACGGTATGTTAAGTGGTGCTGCAATGCCTTTTACGGCGCTTATACCAATTCTGACACCGGTAAAAGAACCGGGACCTGCTGCAACAGCAATATAATCAATATCCGAAAGGGTAAGCATACAGTTTTTTAAAACCTGTTCAACCATTGGCATAAGTGTTTGTGAATGGGTGAGCTTTACATTAATAAAACTGCTTCCTAAAACTTTGCCGTCTTGTGTTATTGCAACAGATGCAGGTCCTGCTGAACATTCAATTCCCAAAATTCTCAATGCTAACCCTCCTTTGATACGGTAATAATGCGTGAGTTGTCATCGGTGCGTTCAAAGGTAATAAATATCGTATCCTTTTCAAGTGCACCTTCAATATTTTCACTCCATTCTACAGCTAAAACACCACCGCTTTCACGATAGTCAAAATAGCCTGTGGAATAAAGATCTTCCCAACCGTCAATACGGTACATATCAAAATGATACACCGAAAGTCTTCCGCCGATATATTCGTTCATAAGTGCAAATGTGGGGGAGTAGGTTTCACCATTGAACCCCAAACCTCTTGCAAGTCCTCTTACAAAACAGGTTTTTCCCATGCCTAATCCGCCCTTAAAGGCAATTACTTCACCGCCTTTTAGGGTTTCGGCAAATTTTTCTGCAATTTTTTCGGTTTCCTCCGGTGATGAGGAATGATATATTTGTTGCATAAGCACTCCCAATAAATATTAATATCTAATAAATTATATCACGCAAAAAAAATTGTGTCAATGAAGAAAATTAAATTATTGAAAATGCAAACTTATATGGTATAATTTAAAAAAAGGAAAAGGTGAGGTTATGCAAAAAAGAATATTTCATTTGTATGCGGTATCTGTATTGCTTATAATAGCTCTTATAATATCTGTTTTACAGTTTGCCGATAAACCTAAAACTCAAAAACAAGTAATAGCTGTTGTTGACGGTGTGGAAATATATAAAGAAAATATTGATTTTATGCTTAAACTCAATGAAATATCAAAAGAAAATTCACCACAGCAAACAATAGATGATGATATACAACAAAGCGAAGTTGTTGATCAGCAACAATTGCTAAACAAACGGATTCGCAGTATAGTGATATATAATGAGGCGAAGAAGTTGGGTCTTGAAGCCGATTACGATGAAGCTTATCAAACGGCAAAGGGTGCTTATGATATTGCAAAAGAAGCAAATGACGAAAATTACGCTTTGATAGTTGATTATATGGAAAGAATCAAATTCAGCGAAGAGGAATATCTTGAGCTCGCCGCAAAGACCTATCAGAATATAATGACACAAAGCAATCTTTATAATGAGTTTATCAAGGATAAATCAGGTACGGAAGATGAATTGAAAGCTTTATTTGAAGAATATGTTGAACGATTGATCGAACAGGCAGAAATTGAATATAAATAAAACGATACCGTGCAATTCATTTGTGTGAACTGCACGGTAATTTTATAAATCGTTAATATGAACTATTTTATCCCTCATAACAAGCTTATAATCACGTTCTCTTAAAGCAGTTACCAATTCTGCTTCGGTTTTTACTCTGTGGTTAAACACTATTCCACTGCCTCCAAGCTCGGTGATTATGTGAGAATCCCCACCGGAAATCGGTAAAAGATTATTCTCAATGCAAAATAGTAATGCCTTATCGTTCTCTTCATCGGCGTTATTGAAATTGAAAACTTCAACAGCATCAAAACAGGAAGCATCAGGCGGTGTGTCGGGTTCAAGTATATAGCTGCGATGTCTGAAAGGATGTGCGCTTGAAACTATACCGCCACACGAATGAATAAACTCACTTTTTTCTTTCAAGTTCATTTTAGGATAATCGGGTTCATTCATTACGGCTTCGGGTTCTATGCCGTAAATAAGCATTTCTTTTCCGCCGCCATAACCGTCTTCTAAACCAAAAATAACATCAAAATTATGTTTTTCGGCATATTCCTTTGCAATAATATAATCCTTACGGTATGCATCCACAAAATCAAACCAAGGCAGTTTCCTGTCTATACAGGTATTTCCGCCGTAAAAATGATTTGTTAAAATAATTCCCGAATATCCAACCTCTATGGCTTTATCAATATGCTCTATTGCTGTTGAACGGGCGCATCCGCTGCAAGCTGATGTGTGAATATGGGTTTCGTATATATACATAATGCTCACCCAAAAAATTAATTTATAATTTTATTATACCACATCTGTAATACTTTGCAAATGTTAATTTTGATTGACACGGATTATTCGTTTTGTTATAATAACAACGATTTTTCAAAAAGGAAGTATATTATGAGAAGTAAAGGAAAACTTAAATCCGCTTTTTTAGCAGCTTTTCCAAATACTGTTCCCATACTTACGGGTTTTTTATTTCTGGGTATGAGCTATGGTATATATATGAATACTTCGGGATTTCCTTTTTGGTATCCCTGCCTTATGAGTTTAACTATTTTTGCAGGCTCTATGGAGTTTGTAACGGTTAGTTTGCTACTTGGTCATTTTGACCCTTTGCAGGCATTTCTTATGGCATTAATGATAAATGCAAGGCATTTATTTTACGGCATATCAATGCTTGACCGTTATAAAGGACTTGGTATAAAAAAGCTGTATTTAATATTTGGTATGTGCGATGAAAGCTTTTCTGTGAACTGTACAGCAAATATACCAAACGGTGTTGATAAGGGTTGGTTTTATTTTTTTGTAACACTTCTTAATCATTCCTATTGGTTTATAGGCTCAACACTCGGCGGTATATTCGGTTCGCTGTTAAGCTTTAATACAGAGGGAATAACCTTTGTCATGACAGCACTGTTTGTTGTTATATTCCTTGAGCAATGGTTAAAGGATAAAAATTATATCAGCGCATTGATAGGTGTGGTGGTATCGGTAATATCGTTAGTGGTATTTGGAAAGGATGATTTTATCATTCCGGCAATGATCGGAATTGTGGGCGTTCTTACTTTATTGCGTAAACCTATTGAGGGAGGGAAGAGTGCAAAATGAGTGTTTCTCAACATATAATTACTGTTGGTATGGTTGTTATTGGAACAATGCTGACACGTTTTTTACCTTTTTTGATTTTTCCTTCCGGTAAGCCCACACCTAAGTTTGTGCAGTATTTAGGTAAGTATCTTTCTGTGGCGGTTTTTGGTCTGTTGGTGGTTTACTGTCTTAAAGATGTTGATGTTTTCTCTTTTAGCTATGGTTTACCCGAGCTCATATCTATAATTATAGTTATTTTACTGCATCTATGGAAAAGGCAAATGCTTATTTCTATTGCCGCAGGTACGGTTTGTTATATGCTTTTGGTTCAGTTTGTATTTTAAATTAAAAAAACACTTGACAAATACAAAAAATGATGTATAATGATAAGGACAATGAAGCAGAACAGTCCCGTTCTCACCTTGGCTGAACGATATTTCGGCGGGTTAATCCGGTATTCCCCAATATAATTGGGATTATTGTGGTTTTACGGCGTGGACAGTTTCTGTTCACGCCTTTGTTTTACTAAATTTTGGAGGTGCTTCACAATAAGCAGCAAAGAATTAGCCATCAATGAGGAAATCCGTTTTAAAGAGGTTCGTGTTATTGACTCTGACGGTTCCCAACTCGGAATCCTTCCGATCGCAAAAGCAATCGAAGCGGCATACGCTAAGGATCTTGACCTTGTCAATATCTCACCCAATGCCACACCACCTGTATGTAAGGTGATGGATTATGGTAAGTATCGTTTCGAGCAAGCTAAACGAGAAAAGGAAGCAAAGAAAAATCAAAAGGTTGTTGAAATCAAGGAAATTCGTTTAGGACTTAGTATTGATACTCACGATTTTGAGACTAAAGGAAATCAAGCGATCAAATTTTTAGGTTCCGGCAACAAGGTTAAGGTTTCTATTCGCTTCCGTGGTCGTGAAATGGGTCATCCCGAAGTAGGCTATGACACAATGACACGCTTCGCAGAATACTGTGCTGATGCAGGTACTGTCGAAAAGGCTGCCAAATTGGAAGGACGCAATATGCTCATGTTTTTGGCTCCGAAAACCGGTAAGTAAAAAACTATTATAAATTTTGGGAGGAATTAAAATGCCTAAGATCAAAACTCACAGCGGCGCAAAAAAGCGCTTTAAGCTCACCAAAACCGGTCAGGTTAAGCGCGCTCACGCTTTTAAGTCGCACATTCTCAACAAAAAGACCACAAAGCGTAAGAGAAATCTTCGTAAGACTGTATGTGCTGATGCAACAAATGTAGCAGCAGTAAAGAAAATGATTCCTTACAAGTAATTGTTAAGGCAAGTTTAATCTGGAGGTAACTTGAAATGGCTCGTGTAAAAGGTGCGTTATCTACGCGCAAGAGAAGAAATAAAGTATTAAAGCTCGCAAAGGGCTATTTTGGCGCAAAGTCAAAGCTCTTTAAAACTGCTAAAGAAGCAGTAATGAAGTCCGGTAACTATGCATATATCGGTCGTAAGCAGAAGAAGCGTGATTTCCGTCGTCTTTGGATCACCCGTATTTCTGCAGCTGCAAAGATGAATGGTATGAATTATTCTACCTTTATTAACGGTCTTTCAAAAGCCGGTGTTCAAATCAACCGCAAAATGCTTGCTGAAATAGCAGTAAATGATGCTGAAGGTTTTGCAACACTTGCTAAGACTGCTAAGTCAGCACTTGAGAAATAATTTTAGATCGCCCGGGTCTTATCTCGGGCGAATTTTTGCTTTTTATAAGTAAGATTTTTATTGTGCTAAGGAGTATAAAATGGACATTTCAACAAGAATTACAAGCCGTGAAAATCCACTTGTTAAACAAATATGCGCATTGCAAACCACCACAAAAGCAAGGCGTGAAAGCGGTCTTTTTATACTTGAGGGGTTGCGTTGCTGCCTTGATGCTTATGAAAATAATGTTTCTTTTAAAAAGCTTATAATATCTGATGGCGCAGCGGGAAAATATGCTGAGGATATCGGCTTACTTTCCGGAAGTGCCGAACAATGTATAAGCGTTACGGATGAGCTTTTTAAAAAGATGAGTGATACCGATTCTCCGCAGGGTATAATGGCGGTAGTTTCTATTCCCGAAAGAAAATCAAACCCTTTAAAGAATGGTCGTTATATAGGGCTTGAAAACATAGCAGATCCTTCTAATCTTGGTGCCATATCACGCACAGCTGAAGCACTTGGTATTTCAGGATTGCTTCTTTGCGGATGTACTGACCCTTATAGCCCAAAAGCGTTAAGGGCATCAATGGGTACACTGTTAAGGGTGCCGTTATATTTTACTGATGATCTTGTGAAAACGGCTGAGGAATGTGGGCTTAGAAGTATAGCCTGTGTTGTTGACCGCAATGCCAATTCGGTACAAACGGTTAATTTTTGTGATGGGGATCTTTTAATGATAGGCAATGAAGCTAACGGTCTTACCCCAAAAACAAAACTTGCTTCAAAGCTTTCGGTCACTATTCCAATGAGTGGCAGGGCAGAATCGCTTAACGCTGCTGCAGCTGCAGCAATCGTTATGTGGGAGATGATGCGGTAATGTATAGTAATACCGAAAACGAGGAACTGCAGGAGCTTCGTTGTTTGATATGGTTGCAAAAGGTTTTGGGCGTTGGAAACTGTAAATCTCAAAAAATAATATCTGCATTTGGCGGCGCACAAAATGTTTATTTTTCCGGTAAAGAAAAGCGTGTTTTCAGTGGAATGTTCTCTGCAAGGGAAAATGAGCGTGCAGATTCTTTAACGCTTTCTTTTTCTGATGAAATTCTTGCTCAGTGTAAGCGGTATGGTATTACAGCAATCGGTATAAGTGATAATAAATTTCCTGATTGTGTTCGTAATATTCCGGACCCACCGCTTGTATTATATATCAAAGGGGAATTTCCTGATTTTGACAATGTGCCAAGCTTTTGTATTGTTGGCCCGCGTGAAGTTTCTGATTTTGGTAAAAAAGCGGCATTTTCTCTTTCTGCAAGACTTTCCAAAGCAGGAATGACTATTGTAAGCGGCGGTGCAAAGGGCGCAGATCGTTTTGCGCATTTGGGCGCATTAAAATGCGGCGGTATAACAGCGGCAGTACTTCCGTGCGGAATTGAGTTTGATTATTTGAATGAAAATAAACCTTTAAGGGATGAGATAGTTAAAACAGGTGGTTGCCTTATAAGTGAATGTCCACCCAAACAAGGAATGCACAGGCATAGCTTCCATATCAGAAACCGTTTACTTTCGGCTTTATCTTTAGGTGTTGCTGTTGTTGAAGCGCAGGTTGGAAGCGGTGCACTTATTACTGCAAGGCATGCTTGTGAACAGGGCAGGGATGTTTTTGTAATTCCCGGCAACCCAACACTTGATCAATATAAAGGTTCTAATGAGCTGTTGAGGGATGGAGCTAAGCCTTTAATTGATGCATCGGATATATTCAATGAGTATATAGTGCGTTTTTCTGATAAATTGGATCTTAAAAAGGCTTTTGCAAAGAGCCGGGAAACAATAAAAGAAAAAAAGATTCAAAAAAAATCTGCAACAGGTCTTTCCAAAGAGGCAAAAATAGTATATAATAATTTAGATAAGCAAAAATTCACAGCGGATGATATAAATATTGACGGTATATCTGATGATGAGTTGTTAGCTTGTCTTACAGAACTTGAAATGGAACAGTATATCGAAGCCCTTCCGGGCGGATATTATTCACTTTTGTAAAGGAGTTATATAATGGCAAAACTTGTAATAGTTGAGTCTCCTACTAAGGTTAAAAGCATTAAAAAATATTTGGGCAATGGTTATGAGGTAATGGCATCAATGGGTCATATACGTGATTTGCCTAAGTCAAAAATAGGAATAGATTTTGAAAGTGATTTTAAACCGCAATATATAATGATGTCCGAAAAGAAGGCTCTTATAAAAACTCTTAAAGAGGCTTCTGAAAAAAGTGACGGCGTTTTGCTTGCAACTGACCCTGACCGTGAGGGTGAAGCAATTTCTTGGCACTTAGCGCAAATATTATCGCTTGATCTTAATGAAAATAACCGTATAACATTTAATGAGATTACCGAAGCCGGAATTAAAACCGGAATTGAGAATCCACGAAAGCTTGATATAAATTTAGTTGATGCACAGCAGGCTCGCCGTGTGCTTGACAGAATTGTTGGTTATAAATTAAGTCCTTTCCTTTGGAAAAAGGTAAAAAGCGGCCTTTCTGCAGGTCGTGTACAAACTGTTGCTTTGCGTTTAATCGTTGACCGTGAGCGTGAAATTGAAAAGTTTGAGGCGGTTGAATTTTGGTCTGTTGATGCAAAGCTTGCAAACGGACGAAATACCTTTGTTGCAAAGCTTTACGGCACGGCTGATGGTCAGAAGATTGAAATTCACAATGAGTCAAGTGCAAATGCCATTGTTGATGCTTTGCAGGATGCCGAATATATTGTATCTAATATTAAAAAGGGTGTTCGCAATAAACAGCCTGCACCACCGTTTATTACATCCACACTTCAACAGGAAGCTTCCCGTAAGCTTGGTTTTACGGGTCAGCGCACAATGCGTATAGCTCAACAGCTTTATGAAGGTGTTGAGGTTCCTGGTATTGGTGCAACCGGTCTTATTACCTATATGCGTACAGATTCTTTGCGTATTTCTGAAGAGGCAAGAAGTGCAGGTAATGCTTATATTGTTTCACGTTACGGTAAGAATTATCTTCCCGCGAAACCTCGTTATTACCGCACCAAAAGCAGCGCGCAGGATGCACATGAGGCTATTCGTCCCACTAATATCAACCTTGATCCGCTTTCGGTTAAGGATTCTCTTACTGCAGATCAATTTAAACTTTATCGTCTTATTTGGGAGCGTTTTATTGCATCTTTAATGGCGGCTTGCGTTCAGGATACTGTTGCGGTTGATATTACAGCAGGTAATTATCTTTTCAAAGCAAATGGTCATTCTGTTCGTTTTGATGGTTATACTGTTTTGTATGAAGAGGGTAAGGATGACGATAGTAATGAGGACGGAGATCTTCCTGAAATGACAAAGGGTGATGCTCTTAAATTAAAAGAGTTAACACCCAATCAGCATTTCACACAGCCTCCTGCACGCTTTACCGAACCCACACTAATTAAAGCTTTGGATGAAAACGGAATTGGCCGTCCTTCAACCTATGCGCCGATTATTTCTAATATTCTTAGCCGTGATTATATTGAGCGTGAGAAAAAGTCGCTTAAACCCACACAACTTGGAATGATAGTTGTTGACCTTATGGTTGAGTATTTTAAGCGCATTTTTGATGTTAAATTTACGGCAGGTCTTGAAAAACAGCTTGACCAAATAGGTGCCGGAGAACGTGTTTGGACAGAAACCCTTTCTGATTTCTATGCAGATTTTTCTAAGCTTTATTCTCAGGCTGAGGTATCTCTTGATGGAAAGCGTGTGGAAATACCTGTTGTTGAGTCTGAAGAAGTATGTGATAAATGCGGTAGAAAGATGATTTTAAAAAGCGGTCGTTTTGGTAAGTTTTTGGCATGTCCGGGTTATCCTGAGTGTAAAAATACAAAGCCTTTGCCTGAAGATGAAATTAAGCAACCCTGTCCCAAATGCGGAAGTAAGCTTGTAAAACGTTTTGCAAAGCAGGGAGGCAAGTCTTTTTACGGATGTTCAAATTTCCCAACTTGTGATTTCACAGCTTCGGGTTTGCCCACAGGAGAAACCTGTCCGGAATGTGGCGGTTATATGATAAGTGCGGGCAGAGGCAGAAAATATTGCAATAATTATGAGTGTCCATCCCGTGTAAGAGGCCGAGAAGAGGCTGAGACTAAGAAGACTGCCCGTGCCGCAAAAACAAAAAAGAAAACCGCTTCAAAGGCTAAATCAAGTAAGAAATAAATTATGGAAAATGTTTTAGTGATCGGTGCCGGACTTGCCGGTTGTGAAGCCGCTATGCAGCTTGCTAACCGTAATATTTCGGTCACATTAATTGAAATGAAGCCTAAAAAGATGTCGGCTGCACATAAAAGTCCGCTTTTTGCTGAGCTTGTGTGTTCTAATTCCTTAAAGGCTTCTCGCATTGATTCGGCGGCAGGGCTTTTAAAGGAAGAAATGCGCCGTTTCGGCTCGGTTTGCCTTGATGCAGCACAAAAAGCATCGGTTGCGGCAGGTGGTGCGCTTGCTGTAGACCGTGAGATTTTTTCAAAAGCTGTAACCGATGCCGTATATAATCATCCCAATATAATGGTGATTAATGAGGTTGTTGAAAAAATACCTAAAAATCAGGTTGTGGTTATTGCAACAGGCCCTTTAACCGATACTGCATTAGCGGATGATATAGCGTTACTTTGTGATAGCGGTAATCTAAGCTTTTTTGATGCGGCAGCCCCTATTGTTACTGCTGATAGTATTGATTTTGAAAAGGCATTCTTTGCTTCGCGCTATGATAAAGGTGAGGGTGACGGCGATTATATTAACTGTCCTATGGACAAGCAGGAGTATACCGCTTTTTATGAGGCTTTAATAAATGCAGAATCTGCACCTGTTCATAATTTTGATCGTCCCCCCAATGTTTATGAGGGGTGTATGCCGATAGAAATATTGGCTCGCCGTGGAGAAGATTCAATTCGTTTTGGTCCTATGAAGCCGGTTGGGCTTCGTGACCCAAGAACAGGTCATCGTCCTTGGGCGGCGGTACAGCTCAGAAGAGAAAATGCGGATGCCACAATGTTTAATTTAGTCGGGTTTCAAACTAATTTAAAGTTTGGCGAGCAAAAAAGAGTATTTTCAATGATACCCGGTCTTGAAAAAGCAGAATTTGTTCGTTATGGTGTTATGCACCGAAATACATTTATCAATTCTCCAAAGCTTCTTTCAAAAGACCTATCGCTAAAGCAGGATTGCAATGTATTTTTTGCAGGTCAGCTTTCGGGTGTTGAGGGATATATGGAGTCGGCAGCAAGTGGTATTGTTGCAGGAATTAATGCCGCTAAAAGGATTTTGGGTGAAGATGCGCTTATTTTGCCAAAATACTCAATGATTGGTGCATTGCTTAATTATATTACCGATGAAACGGTTATAAATTTTCAGCCAATGGGTGCTAATTTTGGTATTTTACCTTCGATTGAACCGCATATTCGTGATAAGAGAGAGCGTTATGCGGCACTTTCACAACGTTCACTTAATTGGTTTAATGAGAATATAGGAGAATAAAAAATGAGGATTGTAATTGATGCATTCGGCGGAGATAACGCACCGCTTGAAATTGTAAAAGGTGCAGCATGTGCTTCCAATGAATATGGTGTAGATATTACTCTTACCGGAAATGAAGAAGCAATAAATAAAGTAATTGCGGAAAATGCTCTTACTTTTTCAGGAGATTTAAAAATAATACATACTGATGATGTTATTTCTATGGATGACGATCCCACATCAATTTTAAAGGCTCATAAGGAATCTTCAATGGCATTGGCTTTTAAAGAGCTTAGTGAAGATAGGGCAGATGCCTTTGTTTCTGCAGGTTCTACCGGAGCAATAGTTGTTGGCGGAACATTGATAGTTAAACGAATTAAGGGTGTTAAGCGTCCTGCGCTCGGTTCAATGATACCGTCTCCCGGAGGTAAGCCGTATCTCCTTATGGATATGGGAGCTAATGCGGAATGTCGTCCTGAAATGCTTTGCCAATTTGGTGTTATGGCAAGTGTTTATGTTGAAAATGTTGAGGGTATTAAAAACCCAAAAATCGGTTTGCTAAATATAGGAACCGAAGAAACTAAGGGTGATCCGCTTCATCAGGAAGCCTATTCGCTTTTAAAAGAAGCTCCCATAAATTTTGTGGGTAATATTGAGTCTCGTGAAATGCCAAAGGGTGTTTGCGATGCTGTTATTACTGATGGTTTTACGGGAAATATTGCATTAAAGCTTATGGAGGGTACCATTACTACCATGTTTAAGCTTGTTAAGAAAACAATGATGAGTAGTTTTCTTAATAAAATTGCCGCTTTGATTTTAAAGAAGGATCTTTATGGATTAAAATCTACATTGAATAGCTCGGCTGTAGGTGGAGCTCCGCTTTTAGGTGTTAAAAAACCGGTAATTAAAGCGCATGGCAGTTCTGATGCATTAGCTATTAAAAATGCTGTTCGTCAGGCTATAAATTTTGCTGAGCGTAATGTAATTGGTATAATCAGTGAAAAACTTGTTGAAACAGGTGCACAGGAATGAAAACTTTAGAAGAGAAACTGAATTATAAATTTAAAAATATCAGTTTGTTGCATAATGCTTTAACACATTCTTCTTATGCAAATGAAGTTCGTTCCGGTTATACATCCAATGAACGACTTGAATTTTTAGGAGATTCGGTTTTATCTATTATTGTTTCTGAGCTTCTATATAGTCGCTTTCCAAACACTCCTGAAGGGGAGCTTACTAAAATAAGGGCATCTCTTGTGTGTGAAAAATCACTTTGTGCTTTTTCTCGTGAGCTTGATATAGGCTCTTATTTGAAGCTTGGAAAAGGTGAAGATAAAGGTGGCGGCAGGGAGCGTGATTCCATTCTTGCTGATGCATTTGAAGCTGTTCTTGCTGCAATTTATCTTGATGGCGGAATGGAACCTGCACGTAATCATGTTATGAAATTTGTATTGCGTGAGCTTGAGTGCCATGATGATGAATCCTTTAAAGATTATAAAACGGCCTTGCAAGAGATTATTCAGCGTAATCCCGAAGAATCTGTAACATATATTCTCACAGGTGAATCTGGTCCCGATCATGATAAGGTATTTACTGTTGAGGTTCATCTTAATTCTAATGTTATAGGTAGAGGAACAGGTAAAAATAAAAAGAAGGCTGAGCAAATGGCAGCTAAACAGGCGCTTGAGCTTATGGGCGAATCAATATGAGTCAAAAGCATGCAAATATTTCTGTTTTTGTGCCTCATATAGGATGTCCTAACAGATGTAGTTTTTGTGATCAGCGTTCTATTACGGGAAGTCACAAAGCACCCGGTCCGCAGGATGTTGAGGAAGCTGTTAATATTGCTAAAAAATCTGCTCATTTTGACCCTGTAAATACAGAAATCGCTTTTTTCGGCGGAAGCTTTACTGCAATAAACCGTAATTATATGCTATGCTTGCTTAAAACTGCTTCTCGTTTTGTTGAAGAAGGTGTTGTGTGCGGAATACGCATATCAACCCGTCCGGATGCTATTGATGATGAAATTCTCAGTATTTTAAAGGAACATCATGTTACAGCCATAGAGCTTGGTGCACAAAGCCTTGATAATACTGTTCTTAAAATGAATAACAGGGGTCATTCTGTAAAAGATGTTGAAAAGGCAACCTTAAAAATCAAGGAATATGGTTTTTCGGTAGGACTGCAAATGATGACAGGTCTTTACGGTGATAGTGATGAAAAGTCAATAAAAACTGCCGAAAAGATTATTAAATTAAAGCCTGATACCGTGCGTATATATCCCACTATAGTTTTGAAGAATACTGATCTTGCTGCCCTATATGCAGATCATATTTATTCTCCTCAAACGATAGAAAACGCAGTATCTCTTTGCTCAAAGCTTTTAGTTATGTTTAAAAATGCAAGTATACCCGTAATAAGATTAGGTCTTCACTCCATTGAACAGGATTCTTTTGTTGCAGGTCCTTGGCATCCTGCTTTCAGTGAACTTTGTATTTCCGAAATATATTTAAATACTGCTATTGAACAGCTGAAAGAAAAGGGAGACTATAATATTTATGTTAATCCGTCTTCCGTTTCAAAAATGGTTGGACAAAAAAAGAAAAATATTATTACACTTTCCCAAATGGGATTTAACTGTCGTGTTTTAACCGATAGTTCGTTAAACGAATATCAAATTATTACAGAAAGGTTGGAGAATATATGCTGTTAAGCTCGATTCGGGTTCAGGGATTTAAGTCCTTTGCAGATAAAACTACACTAAAATTCGGGCGCGGCATTACTGCAGTTGTTGGTCCAAACGGAAGCGGAAAAAGTAACATTTCCGATGCTGTTCGTTGGGTACTTGGAGAACAGTCTACCAAAAGCCTGCGTGGTCAATCAATGGAAGATGTTATTTTCGGTGGTACCGAAACACGCCGTCCGCATGGCTTTTGCGAAGTTACTCTTAATATTGATAATTCTGACCGTTCCCTTAATTTTGATAACGATTCTGTTTCTATAACTCGCCGTTATTATCGTTCACACGAAAGTGAGTATCTTATTAATAATGTTGCGGTGAGACTTAAAGATGTTCATGAGCTTTTTATGGATACAGGTCTTGGCAGAGACGGATATTCAATGATAGGTCAGGGAAGAATAGATAGTATAATTCGTTCCCGTTCTGATGAACGCCGTGATATTTTTGAAGAAGCTGCCGGTATTTCAAAATACCGTTATCGAAAAGAGGATGCTGAAAGAAAGTTAAAAGCAGCAGAAGAGAATCTTTTACGATTAAAAGATATTATGGACGAGCTTGAATCACGAGTTGGTCCTTTGGCTGAGCAAAGCCGTAAAGCCGAAAGATTTTTAGAGCTTTCAGAGGAAAAGAAAAAATTGGAAATAGGCCTTTGGGTTTATATGCTGAATAATTCCAAAGATGCACTGCGTTCTCAGGAAAGCAAAATTTCCGCTGCTCAGCTCCAATATCGTGAAATTGAAAATGCTTTAAGTGAGTTTGATGATTTGGCTGAGCAAAATTCTTCTGAATTTGCCCGTATTACAGGTGAAATTGAAAACGAACGAGCCGCTATTGCCTCAGTTAATGAGGAGATTGTTAAGGTTTGCGGTAATATAAGTGTTATTGAAAACGATAAACGCCATAATAATGAATCGGTTGAAAGATTAACGGCTGAATCACAAGCTCTTTCTACAAGCGATGTTGAAGCACGCAGTGAGATTGATGAAAAAATTGCAACTGCCAATCAAAAAGAAGAGGCTGTGAAAGCACTTGAAGAAAAACTAAGTGTGCTTGAACAGGAACTTTCCGGTCTTCTTTCGGATAGTGAAAATATTTCACGCAAAATTGAAGAGCAGGTGCGTTTGCTTAATACTCTCACAGCTCAAAGTGCGGATTTTCGTGTTGAGATGATGAGCGCTAATACATCTATAGATGAAATCACATCACGAGGTACAGCGGTAAATTCTTTAATTGATGAAAATCAAAAGCAGTTTGATGAGTTGAGTGCTGAATTTGATGAAACTCAAAAGCTTCTTTCATCTTTGGAGGAAAATATTACCGAATACCAAAATGCAATCGGTGGTTATGAGCTTCGTCTTAAAAGAAGGCAAGAAACACTTGATGAATTGCAAAATAAATGTGATGAAATTCATCTTGATATTGAATCTAAAAAACGCCGTGTTCAAATTTTAAATGAGCTTGAAAACAGTATGGAAGGTTTTTCACATGCTGTAAAACGAGTTATGAGCGATTCTGAAAAAGGTATTTTGCGTGGTGTTCACGGCACTATAGCAAAGATAATAACGGTTGATAAAAAGTATACTGTTGCTGTTGAAACTGCTCTTGGTAATGCAATTCAAAATATTGTAGTTGATACTGAAGCTGATGCAAAGCGTGCTATACAATACTTAAAATCCAATAATGCGGGTCGTGCAACATTTTTGCCCGTTTCCTCAATTACCGCAAGGGATTTTAAGGAAAGCGGATTTGAAAGTGTTTACGGTTATGTTGGTATTGCTTCAGATCTTGTATCAACAGATGAAAAATATCGTCAAATTCTGCGCTATTTACTTGGTGGTGCTGTAGTTACTGAGGATATTGACAGTGCTGTAACGCTCGCCAAAAAGTATAATTATCGTGTTAAGGTTGTGTCGCTTGACGGTCAGGTTATCAACCCCGGTGGTTCTTTAACCGGTGGTTCACTTGTTAAACAGGCAGGATTGCTTAGCCGTGGAGCTGATATTAAACGTTTAACTGATGAAATTAAAAAACTTGAAGAAAAAGAGAAAAGCTTAACAGATGAAAAACTTGAAGCGGCTGAAAAGCTATCTTCTGTTAATGCTGATATTGCCGCAGTTAAAGCTGATCTTACCACCGCTAATGAGGATAAGATACGCACCCTTGCAGAGCTTAAACGCTTAGATGATCTGCGTTTGGGTGTGAAAAAATCTTTAAATGAGTTGATTTCTGAGCGTGATAATGCAGGTGTTAAAATCGCAGAACTTAAAACTGTTGCAGAAAATGCAGCTCAGCAAATAGCTGAGCTTGATATACAAAAGACAAAACTCCAAACCGAAATTGATAGTCATACAAGCGGTAGGGATGATATTGCCGGAAAGCGTGAGGAAATAGCCGAAAATATCACCAATATCAAATTGCAGATTATTGAGGATAAAAAGGATGTTCAGTCTTTGCGTGCAAATGCGGAAATTCTTGAAGCGTCAATCGGTACACGTGCTGTCCGTGTGGCTCAAATAGAACAGGAAATAGCAGCACTTGTTTATCAAAATGAGCAGCTTCAAAAGGATATTACCGAAGCAAATGACGAAATTGATGAGTTTAAGGAAAGAATAGAAAAATCCAATAAACTCATTGAAGAGCTTATTTCTAAGCGTAACGATACCGAAAAAGCCGGCGTGGAGCTGCGTGCAGGTGAGAAAGAAAGAACAAATGAGCGTGAGCGTATAGGCGGTGAGCTTGCCCGTCTTTGTGAGCGTAAGGATATTATGATTAAGGAATATGAGGATGTTATCCGTCAACTTTATGATGAATATCAGCTTACAAGAAGTGAGGCAGAGGAATTAGCTTGTGAGATAGATAAGCCTATAGAAGCAAAGCGCACCCTTTCGGAGATTAAGTCTAAAATCAGGGGATTGGGTCATGTTAATGTTTCTGCTATTGAGGAGTATAAAGAGGTTAGTGAACGCTATAACTTTATGACTGAGCAGATCAACGATGTTGAAAGCTCACGTGCTGAGCTTTATAAACTTATTAACCAGTTAACTGCTCAAATGCAAGAGTTGTTTAATGTGGCATTTGCAAAGATTAATGAAAACTTTTCTGCTACATTCCGTGATCTTTTTGGAGGAGGTAATGCAAAATTATCTCTCAGTGATCCTGAAAATGTTCTTAACAGCGGAATTGATATTGAGGCTAAACTACCGGGTAAAAATGTTCCCAGTCTTGAGGGGCTTTCGGGTGGAGAAAAGGCACTTGTGGCTCTTTCAATTTACTTTGCCATTATGCAGGTTAATGCACCGCCTTTCTGTTTCTTGGATGAGGTTGATACAGCACTTGATGATATCAATGTAGACCGTTTTGCAGATTATATGCGCCAATCAAAGCTTCCCACACAGTTTATTTGTGTAACTCACCGCAGAGGTACTATGGAGGCTGCTGATATGCTTTATGGTGTTACAATGCAGGAAAAGGGCGTTACAAAGCTGTTAGAACTTGATGTTGCTCAGCTTGAGAAAAAGCTTTTGCAGGAACAGAATAGTTAACATAATACCAAAAGGAGTTTAATATGGGTTTTTTCAGTAAGATAAAAGAAGGTCTTAAAAAAACCAAAAATTCAATTTCAAACGGTGTAAACTCTGTTTTAAATCGTTTCACTAAAATTGATGAGGAGCTTTTTGAAGAGCTTGAGGAAATGCTTGTTATGTCCGATATGGGCGTCAATACTGCGGTTGATATTTGTGATCGTATGCGCAAAAAGGTAAAGGAAACAGGTGTTACAGATCCCAATGAAATCCGCAATCTTATGCGTGAGATTGTAATTGAAATGTTGGGTGAAGATTGCGGTTTAAAGCTTGATACCAAGCCATCGGTTATTTTGGTTATCGGTGTAAATGGTGTTGGTAAAACAACAACTATCGGTAAGCTTGCTTCACAACTTAAAAATGACGGTAAAAATGTTGTTTTAGGTGCTGCTGATACATTCCGTGCGGCTGCTATTGACCAGCTTGGAATTTGGGCAGAGCGTGCCGGTGTTTCAATGGTTAAGAGCGTTGAGGGTACAGATCCTGCATCGGTTGTTTTTGATACTATTGCTTCGGCAAAATCACGTGGTGCAGATGTAATTATTTGTGATACCGCAGGCAGACTTCATAATAAGAAAAATCTTATGGATGAGCTTGCAAAAATTTACCGTATTATTAATCGTGAATTACCAGATGCAAGCCTTGAAACATTATTGGTGCTTGATGCTGCAACGGGTCAAAATGCCGTTAATCAGGCAAGAGAATTTAAAAATGTTGCAGATATAACGGGTATCGTTCTTACAAAGCTCGATGGTACTGCTAAGGGTGGAATTGTTGTTGCTATTCATAACGAGCTTGGTATACCGGTTAAGTATATCGGTGTAGGAGAAGGAATAGACGATTTACAACCATTTAGTGCGATTGAATTTGCTGATGGCATATTCTCAGCGGAGGACTAATAATGAAGGTTTTTATTGCAACGCATAATCAAAAAAAATTAAAGGAGCTTCGCCGTATTTTAGAGCCGATGGGTTTTGAGGTTCTTAGCGAAAAGGATTTGGATTTTCCAATACCTGATGTTGAAGAAAACGGTACAACCTTTGAAGAAAACGCTCTTTTAAAGGCGCATTCGGGTCTTAAACACACCGGTTTTATAAGTGTTGCGGATGATTCGGGTATTTGTGTGGATTATCTTGATGGAGCTCCGGGAATTTTTTCCGCTCGTTATTCGGGTGAAGGAGCAAATGACGATAAAAACAATCAAAAGCTTTTGGATGCATTAAAGGGTGTTCCATACGAAAAGCGTACAGCTTACTATGTTGCAGCAATAGCCTGCGTTTTTCCTGATGGTCGTCAATTCACCGTAAGAGGGGAATGTCACGGTCATATTTCGGAAGAGATGCATGGTAATGGTGGTTTTGGTTATGACCCTATGTTTATATCGGAAAAAGGATGCTTTGGTGAAATAAGCGCCGAAGAAAAGGACAAAATAAGTCATCGTGGTAAAGCGCTTGAGCTTTTCCGTGATGAACTCAAAAAGTATATTTGATTTAGGGAGTATTTTAATGTTAAACAGCAGACAACGTGCACAGCTTCGTGGACTTGCAAACGGAATAGAAACAATTTTTCAAATTGGAAAGGGCGGAATCGGTGAACAACTTATTAAACAGGTTGATGAAGCGCTTGAAGCCCGTGAGCTTATAAAGCTTTGTGTTCTTGAAAGCGCACCTGAAAGCTCAAGAATTGCGGCTGATACTATTGCACCGGCGGTTAAGGCCGATGTTGTTCAGGTAATAGGCAGGCGTTTTATTCTTTACCGTCCAAGTACGAATAAAGAAAATCGTAAAATTGTTTTGGTAAAATAATGGGATTTACTGTACTTTTTGGTGGAACATTTAATCCGTTTCATATAGGTCATTATCAGATGTTGAATGCGCTTTGCGGTAGGAATGATATTGATGAGGTTTTTGTAATGCCTGACCGTATTCCTCCTCACAAGGAATGTGATTTTTTAGCGGATGATATTGATAGAATTAATATGTGCAGCCTTGCGGCAGAGGATTTTGATAAAGCGTCTGTTTGTACGGTAGAGTTTGAGCTTCAGGGTAAAAGCTATACCTATAACACAGTATTAGAATTAAAAAAACGCTATCCTGAAAAAAGGTTTGCAATGGCATGCGGTGCTGATATGATTGCAACGCTTGATAAATGGTATCGTTGGGAAGAACTGTTAAAAGAAATTTCTTTTTTTGCATTTAACCGTTCATCAGATACAGAATTTAAAAATCAAGTTTGCCGTATGCGTAAATTGGGAGCAGATATAACGGTTGTTGATTCGGATATAACTCATGTTTCATCCACTATGCTAAGAAAAACAATAAGGGCTGATAAATTTAGTGGGTTAATGCCTAAAAAAATTGCAGAATATATATTTGAGAAGGGATTGTATGTCTGAAAATTTGATTCCTGAATACAGTGAGTATAAGTCGCTTTTACAGCGTAAATTGGTTGAAAAGCGGTATTTTCATTCACTTTGTGTTGCAGATGAGGCTATGCGTCTTGCCGAGAAATATGGTGGAAACGCTCAAAAAGCTTATCTTGCAGGTCTTTTGCATGATATAACAAAAAATTCATCTAAAGAAGAACACTTGAATATTTTTAATACATTTGGTATAATTTTAAACAATGTTGAAGAAAAGGCTGAAAAGCTATGGCACGCAATTTCAGGTGCTATTTATGTTAGATATATACTTAACATTGAAGATGAAGAAATTGCAGAAGCTATACGCTATCATACTACAGCTAAGGCTGATATGCCGTTACTTTCTAAAATTTTATATCTTGCGGATTTTACTTCTCGTGACCGTGATTATGATGATGTTGATGTGATGCGCCGTCTTGTTGATGAATCACTTGATAAGGCGTATCTTTACGCATTAAGCTATTCGGTAAAGGATTTGGTTATGCAAAATCGTGCTATTCATAACGATACGCTTAATGCATATAATGAGGCTGTTTTGAAAGGAAGTAGTTTTTAGAGTGGAAGCAGAAAAGATAATGTCACTTGCGGCTAATGCATTGAATAATAAAAAAGCTCAGGAGCTAAATGTTCTCAAAATTTCGGAGCTTACTGTGCTTACCGAATATTTTGTGCTTGCAACCGCAACATCTTCTACACATGTTCGTGCTTTGTGTGATGAGGTAGAGGAAAAGTTAGGAGAAGAGGGAATAAAGCCTGACCATATTGAGGGTAAAACAACAGGTTGGATTGCGCTTGACTACGGTTCTGTTATAGTTCATATTTTCACCCGTGATCAGCGTGCTTTTTATGATTTGGATAAAATGTGGGCAGATGGTGAGTCTGTTGACTTAGAAAAAATATTGACCTTAGGTGAGGGAGATTAAAATGAAATACGATTATACGGAAATTGAGAAAAAATGGCAAAAAATTTGGGATGATAACGGCACTTTTGAGGCGAAGAATGATTATACTTTGCCTAAGTTTTACGGTCTTGTTGAATTTCCTTATCCTTCCGGTCAGGGACTTCATGTTGGTCATCCACGTTCTTATACTGCTCTTGACATTGTAAGCCGTAAAAAGCGTTTACAGGGCTTTAATGTGCTTTATCCTATGGGTTGGGATGCATTTGGTCTTCCTACAGAAAATTTTGCTATAAAGAATCATGTTCATCCTGCTGATGTTACTGCTCAGAATGTAAGCAACTTTAAGCGTCAATTAAAGGCTTTGGGATTTTCTTTTGATTGGAGCAGGGAAATTAATACTACTGACCCTTCATATTATAAGTGGACTCAGTGGATTTTCTTGCAACTTTTCAAAAAAGGTCTTGCCTATAAAACTAAAATGTCGGTTAACTGGTGTACATCCTGTAAGTGCGTTCTTGCAAATGAAGAGGTTGTAAACGGTGTTTGTGAGCGTTGCGGCAGTGAGGTTGTTCATAAGGAAAAAAGCCAATGGATGCTTAAAATTACCGATTATGCTGAAAAGCTTTTAGATGGTCTTGAGGATGTAAACTTTATTGAGCGTGTAAAAACTCAGCAACGCAATTGGATTGGTCGTTCTTACGGTACACAGGTTCGTTTTAATACCAATATCGGTGATGAGTTTGAAATCTATACAACCCGTGCAGATACCTTGTTTGGTGTTACATACATGGTTATGAGCCCCGAACATCCTTTGCTTAAAAAATGGGAAGATAAGATTGCAAATATTGATGAAGTTCATGATTATCAGCAGGCAGCTGCCAAAAAATCTGATTTTGAGCGTACTGAGCTTGCTAAGGATAAAACAGGTGTGCATTTGCAGGGCGTTACGGCAATTAACCCTGTAAATAATACAGAAATTCCAATCTTTATTTCTGATTATGTTCTTATTTCTTACGGCACAGGTGCTATTATGGCTGTACCCGGACATGATACTCGTGACTGGGAGTTTGCTAAAAAATTCGGTTTGCCAATAATTGAGGTTGTTGCAGGCGGTAATGTTGAAGAAGCAGCATTTACTGATTGTGCAACCGGTGTAATGGTAAATTCCGGATTTCTCACCGGTCTTTCTGTTGAGGATGCAAAGAAAGCAATTCAGGAATGGCTCACAGAAAAGGGAATAGGTGAACGCAAAACAAATTATAAGCTTCGTGATTGGGTATTCTCTCGTCAGCGCTATTGGGGAGAGCCTATTCCGATTGTTCATTGTGAAAAGTGCGGCTTTGTTCCGCTTGATGAAAGTGAATTACCTCTCGTTTTGCCAGATGTTGAATCTTATGAACCTACCGATAACGGTGAATCTCCTCTTGCTAAGATGACTGATTGGGTTAATACCACATGTCCGCATTGTGGTGGACCTGCAATGCGTGAAACCGATACAATGCCTCAATGGGCAGGTTCTTCATGGTATTTCCTGCGTTATTGCGATCCGCATAATGATAAGGAATTAGCATCAAAAGAAGCACTTGAGTATTGGACCTCTATTGATTGGTATAACGGCGGTATGGAGCATACAACACTTCATCTGCTTTATAGTCGTTTTTGGCATCATTTCCTTTATGATATTGGAGTTGTTCCAACAGCCGAACCCTATACTAAGCGTACAAGTCACGGTATGATTTTGGGAGAAAACGGCGAGAAGATGTCAAAATCAAGAGGCAATGTTGTAAATCCGGATGATATTATTCGTGATTATGGCGCAGATGCAATGCGTGTTTATGAAATGTTTATGGGTGACTTTGAAAAGGCGGCTCCGTGGAGTATGTCCTCAATTAAGGGAAGTAAGCGTTTCCTCGAAAAGGTTTGGGCTATGCAGGATTGCCTTATTGATACTACCGGCTACCGCCCTGAGCTTGAAACTGAGTTCCATAAAACAATTAAGCGTGTTACAGAGGATATTGAAACTCTTAAAATGAATACCGCTATTGCCGCTTTGATGTCATTGCTTAATGCAGTAAGCGCAACAGGAAGTATGACTCGTGATGAGTTTAAGACCTTTATTATTTTGCTTAATCCGTTTGCTCCTCATATTACCGAAGAAATGTGGGTAAATGTTGGGTTTGAAGGTATGCTTAACGCTGCAAAATGGCCTGAGTTTGACCCCGCTAAATGTGTTGAGTCCACAGTTGAAATAGCAGTTCAGGTTAACGGAAAAATCAGAGCTCGCATTAATATTGCGGCTGATATTTCTCAGGCAGATGCACTCGCTCTTGCTAAGGCTGAGGCATCGGTTGCGAAAGAGATAGATGGTAAAACCATTATTAAAGAGCTTTATGTACCAAAGCGTCTTGTTAATATTGTTGTGAAATAACAAAACAATAACTCCCCATTAAATCTAAAGAATGGATTTAATGGGGAGTTTTGCATACTAAACTATTCTGTTTTGTTTTTTGCCGTTTATAAAGCATTTTAAATTATCTACCACAATATCAAGAAGCCTTTGCCTTGTGGCAAGTGGAGCCCAAGCAGTATGCGGAGTAATTATTAAATTAGGAGCGCCTAATAAAACACAATCTGCTTTCATAGGCTCAGTGTCTAATACATCAATCGCTGCACCTGATAATTTACCGCTTTTAAGAGCTTTTAAAAGTGCTATTTCATCCACAACACCACCACGTGCTGTATTGATAAAATACGCTCCGTCCTTCATTTTGCTAAAGGTTTCATCGTTAAAAAGATGCTTACTCTGTTCGTTTAGCGGACAGTGTGGTGAAACAATATCACTTTTTGAAAGCAATTCATCAAATGAAACAAAGCTTATGCCGTCAGCCTGCTTTGCTGTTCTTGTATAACATAAAACATTCATCTCAAATGCTTTTGCAATTTCGGCAACCCTTTTACCTATACTCCCAAAGCCTATTATACCTAATGTTTTACCGTATAATTCATCGGTAGGACAACATAGCATTGAAAAGGTGGGGGAGGTTATCCAACCACCTTTTTGAACTAATTGGTTGTATTTCTCAACAGCAGAGTATTGCGAAAGAATATATGCAAAAACCTGTTGTGCAACGGCACTTGTTGAATAACTGCCCGCATTGCAAACAGCAATACCTTTTTCTTTTGCATATTCAATATCAATGTTATTATAACCGGTGGCAAAAAGGCCAATATATTTAAGGTTTACGGCTTTTTCTATAACCTCACGGTCTATTACTACCTTGTTTGTCAAAATAACATCATAGTCTTTTACAATCTTTAAAAGTTCATCACGGCTTATAGATTCATAAGAGGTTACATTACCAAACTGCTCAAAAACATCAAGTGCAATATCATTTTGATAAGCAATGGTTACTGCATCAGTTAAGAGGAGTTTCATCTTTTTTTGTTACCTTTCTTTTCGTTCCGTCAGGCTCAACAATATAGGTACTTTCAAGCTGTGAAACTAAGCTTCTTTTATATGATTCAATATATTCACGTCTAAGTAAGTATTGCTCCTGCTTTTCCTCTTCGGTAAGACCTTCGGAGCGTTGTTTACGAGCAAGCTCGTTAATTCTGTCAATTTTATCCTGTGTCATATTTCGTTTCGTCCCTCCAAAGCACGAGTGAGAGTAAATTCGTCAGCGTATTCAAGATCTCCGCCAACCGGTATACCGTAAGCAAGTCGTGTCACTTTAATGCCCATAGGTTTAACAAGCCGTGAAATATAGCTTGCGGTAGCTTCGCCCTCAACCGTAGGATTTGTTGCCATAATAATTTCCTTTATTTCATCATTGGAAAGACGGCTCATAAGTTCCTTTATTTTTAGTTGGTCGGGACCGATACCGTCAAGAGGGGAGAGTACACCATGCAAAACATGGTATAAACCGTGATATTCACGAGTGCGTTCAAAAGCCAATACATCACGAGGCTCAGAAACAACACATATTATTGAACGGTCACGGGTAACATCATCGCAAATTTGACAAATTGCTAAATCGGTAAGTGCTTGACAGCAAGAACAAAAATGGATTTTTTCTCTTGCTGTAATCAATGCCTCAGCAAATTGTTTTGCACGCTCAGGCGGTTGCTCTAAAATGCTGTAAGCAAGCCTTTGTGCGGTTTTTTTACCAATTCCGGGTAAACATTCAAACTGCTTAATAAGCTCATTAAGCGGAACTATTGAATATTTCATATCAGAAAAGTCCAGGTATATTCATACCGCCTGTTACAGCACCCATTTCTTCTTCTGCGGTCTTGGCGGCATTTCCAATAGCTTCATTAACAGCTACTGTAATAAGGTCCTCAAGCATCTCAACATCTTCAGCATCAACGATATCGGGATTGATTTTAATTGATTTTATAAAATGTTTTCCATCAACCGTAACTTCAACCATTCCGCCACCTGAGGATGCGGTATATTCTCTTTGCTCAAGATCTTCCTGTAATGCAGCCATATCCTCCTGCATTTTTTGTGCTTGTTTAAGCATTTGGTTCATATTTCCGGGTCCGCCGGAATTAGGGATTCTAACCTTCATTTAAATACACTCCTTAATTATTTATATCATAATTTTTTAATTTTTCAGCCAATGCTAATAATGGATCATCTTCGGCCTTTTTTGCAGTGCGGTATGGGCCTAATTTATATGCAACACCTAAAACTTTTTGTGCAGCATTTCTTATCTGGTCACGGTAAAGGGTATTGCTACCTCTTACAAGTGCTAAAAATTGACTGTTTTGCGTATCAATAAGCAGATACTGACCTTTAATATAAGCAGATGAACCGTTTAACACACCCGCAATAAGAGGACAGGTGCTTTGAAGAATGTAAATAACTTCCTCCCAATTTTCAACCTTTGAAACATCATCGGGTGAATTTTCATCATTTTTAGCTTTAGCGATATTTTCGTCTGTAGCTTGCGGTGTTATTTCTTCCGGTGGTTCGGGCAGTGGTATTTCATCATCCTCATCAGTGTTTGAAACAACTGCATTATCGGATTTTTCAGATTGTGGCTTAATGGTTGCCGTTTTTGCAGGAATTCCGTATTCCAAAGCGGCAATTCTGCGTTCTAATGAAGCAAGGTCGTTTCCAATTGATGGATTACAAAGACGAATTACTGCCATTTCCATTTCACATCTGCGATTTCCTGTTTGCATTCTGCCTGATGTTTCTTGTAAAGCCGTGAGTATAGATAAAATTTCATGCAGTTCATAGCTTTCGGCCTGTTCTTCCAATTGCTTTAATCGTGAAGAAGAACACACAATAGGTTTTTTATCGCCTTTTACTGTTTTGGCGATCATAAGGTTACGGTAATGTTCCGTTAACTCATTGAGGAGCCTTAGCATATCCACAGAGGAATTATGCAGTTCATCTAAAAGCAAAAGTGCGTTTTCTGCATCTTGATTTTTTATAAAAGACGCAAATTTAATAAGGTAATCATTACCTGCCATTGCACATACATTAGCAACAACAGCTTCGTCAATCATATTGCTGTTAGAAGCACAAAGGTCAAGTATTGAAAGTGCATCACGCATACCACCATCAGCTGCAGATGCAATAAGTGTTGCGGCTGAGTCTGTAACGGTAAAGCCTTCTTGTGAAGCAATATGCTGTATGCGTTCACATATCTTTTGTGAATCAATTCGCCTGAAATCAAAACGCTGACAGCGTGAAAGTATGGTTGCAGGAAGTTTGTGAACTTCGGTAGTTGCAAGTATAAATACAACATGTGCAGGAGGTTCTTCAAGTGTTTTTAGCAAAGCGTTAAAAGCACTTAAAGAAAGCATATGAACCTCATCAATAATATATACACGATAACTGCCTGCTGCAGGGGTAAATGAAACCTGTTCTTTTAAATCACGGATATTATCAACACCGTTGTTTGAAGCGGCATCAATTTCCATAATATCGGTTAATTCATCATTTGCAACAGCACGGCACATTTCACATTCGCCGCAAGGTTCACCGTCTTTTAAATTTAAGCAGCTTACTGCCTTGGCAAGAATTTTAGCACAGCTTGTTTTACCTGTTCCTCTTGTTCCTGTAAAAAGGTAGGCATGAGAGATTTTTCCTGAAGCTAATTCGTTTTTTAATGTTTCGGAAATATGCTCCTGACCCACAACGTCACTAAAGGTTTGAGGACGGTATTTACGGTACAGTGCCTGATATGCCATTTTTTTCACCTCGTATTAGCAGATAAAAAACTTGTGTACTAAGGTCGTACGAATGAACCGATTTACTGCGGCGCACAAGAAAATCTCCTTAATGCTGCTCGGTTCCCCGCCTGACATGGTTCGTAGCATCCTGTCGCACAGGACCCGCCCATTCGCACGCCTTAATACACAAGCTTTGATATTATTATAATATATTTTTTCAAATTTTACAATACTAAAAATATAAAATGTTGAAATTTTTTTATATTCTTGTTATAATTAATAAGAAATACTATCTTGAAAGGTTTGTTTTGTTTGAAAAATCTTCAAATTGAAGCTTTATTTTCTTTAAATAATACTATTGCTGCTGAGTTATTTAGCGGAAAGTTGTATCCATTTGAGATATTACCCGAAATTGCAGAATTTATTATTAAGCTGGGTAAAACTTTAGATAGCGAAATTTTTGAACAAAAGGGTGAAAATATTTGGATTGCACGCAATGCCGTAATCGCACCGAGTGCAAGCATTAGCGGTCCTTGTATAATTGATGAAAACGCTGAAGTAAGGCATTGTGCTTTTATTCGCGGAAATGCTATTGTTGGAAAAAGATGCGTTGTGGGAAATTCTACAGAGCTTAAAAATGTTCTTTTATTTGATAATGTTCAGGTGCCGCACTATAACTATGTGGGTGATTCTGTTTTAGGTTATCGTTCTCATATGGGGGCGGGTGCCATTACTTCAAATGTTAAATCAGATAAAACTCTTGTAAGCATTAAATATGGTGATAAACGTATAGAAACCGGGCTTAAAAAATTTGGTGCAATTTTGGGGGACTGTGTTGAGGTTGGTTGTGGAAGCGTTTTAAATCCGGGAACAGTTATCGGAAAGAATACCAATATTTATCCTTTATCTATGGTTAGGGGTTATGTTCCACAAAATAGTATTTACAAAAAAATTGGTGAGGTTGTAATTAAGGAATGATAAATTGCGAAAGATGGGATGTTGTAAACGAAGACGGTATTCCCACAGGCAGAACGATTTTGCGTGGTGAAAATTCGCTAAAATCAGGGGAGTATCATCTTGTTGTTCATATCTGGATATTATCGTTAGATGGTAAGTTTTTAATACAACGCCGTTCTCCCGATAAAAAGCTTATGCCGGGTGAATGGGCTGCAACAGGTGGGGCGGCAATTACAGGTGAAGATTCATATATTGCTGCTCATAGGGAGCTTTTTGAAGAGCTTGGTATTGATTCATCACCTGATACCTTAAAAAAGCTTGTGCGTATTCGCAGGCGCAATTCACTTTTGGATGTTTGGGTGATTACGGTTGATTCATTTGCCCAGGCTATTACTTTGCAGGAAAGCGAAGTTGCTGAAGCATGTTGGGTCAGCAAAGAAACACTTGATGATATGATTTCAAAAGGTTTGTTTCACAATTACGGTAAGGAGTATTTTGATACCGTTTTCTCAAAAATTAACAGTTATAAGGGAGAAATTAAATGAGTTTTAATTTAGAGGGTGAAAAGTGCCCTGTTTGTCACGCATATTTTTTTGAAGATGAAGATATTGTATTTTGTCCTGAATGCGGTGCGCCGCATCATAGAGATTGTTACAGCGCAATAGGTCACTGTGCGTATATTGATGCACATGGAACTGATTTACAATACGATAAGGTTAAAAAGCATCGCAAGGAAGAACCTGATACCGAAAATAAACGTAATAATGAAGGCTATTCACATACACATTCAAATACAACAAATTGTAAAATGTGTGGGGAGGAATTTGAAAGGAGCGCACGCTCATGTCCTCGTTGTGGTGCACCTAATTTAGGTAATGTAAGAGGATTTGCACCCTTTGATTTATTAGGCGGCGTTCCTGCTGATATGGATATTGGCGATGGTGTTACCGCTGATGAGGCAAAGCGGTTTGTTGCTGTTAATACTCCTCGTTATATACCTAAATTTGCATCCTTTGCTGCAGGTAAAAAGGTATCATGGAATTGGTTGGCATTCTTTCTCCCGTGGGTTTGGTTTGCATCAAGAAAGATGTATTTGTATTCAATTATTGCTGTAATTTTTAATATAGCTTCTGTTTTGGTTATGAATCCTTTTTTAATGCGCTTTTATGATTTAATCGGTGTAAGTACAAGGGTGGCTTCTGAAGAGGCAATGTCTGCTATAAACACAATCTCCAACCAGCACCCAACTCTTTTGATTCTATTTTTAGTTGGAATTGCTGTTACTTTGATTATGCGTATTATATGCGGACTTTTCTCTGATGGAATTTACCGTAAACAGGTCATATCTTCAATTAAAAAGATACGCTCTGAGAGTGAGGATCAGGATGAGGATTATCGCAAAAAAGGCGGAGTTAGCTTTATTGCAATGCTTTTTGCATTTTTTGCAGGGGAGTACTTACCGTTAATTGTTGCCGGCTTTTTAATTTAGATTAAGGTATTTGCTATAAACTGATTTAAAACTTACAAAAATTTTAAGGAGTTATTATAATGATAAAAAAAGCTATTATTCCCGCCGCAGGGCTTGGTACACGTGTTCTTCCGGCTTCTAAAGCTTTACCCAAAGAAATGCTTCCTATAGTGGACAAACCTGCAATTCAATACATAGTTGAAGAAGCGGTGAATGCAGGTATTACCGATATACTTATCATTACCAATCGTGGTAAGGGTGTTATAGAGGATCATTTTGATCACTCCATTGAACTTGAAGCAATGCTTGAAAAACGTGGCAATACAGAGGTTCTGAAAGAATTACAGCGTGTTGCAAAACTTGCAAATATTTATTATATTCGTCAGCGTGAAACTAAAGGTCTTGGGGATGCGGTACTCAGAGCAAAGGAGTTTGTGGGAGATGAACCTTTTGCTGTGCTTTACGGTGATGATGTAATAATTGGCGATACGCCTGCTATTGGTGAGCTTTGTGATGCCTATGAAAAATATGGCAAAAGCATTGTGGGTATTAAAGAAGTATCTGATGAATTTGTTGTAAAATACTGTTCACTCAAGGTGGAAAAATTAGAAGAAAAAAACTATGCAGTAAGTGATATGATTGAAAAACCGAAACTTAATGAAAAGTTTTCTAACTATGCAATTCTTGGTCGATGTGTTTTAGATAGTGAAATCTTTAATATTCTTGAGAATACACCTTTGGGTGCAGGTGGCGAATTACAGCTTACCGATGCAATGGCTGTTATTGCAAGAGAAAAAGGTATGGTTGGTGTTGATTTTTCAGGCAAGCGTTATGATATGGGTAATAAATTTGGCATTTTGCAAGCTAATATTGAGGTAGGAATTAAGCATCCCGAAATTTCCGAGCAACTTCGTCAATATATTAAAGAATTGGCTCAAAAATTATAATGAGATATAAAGCACTTTTATTTGACCTTGATAATACTTTGCTTGATTTTAATAAAACCGAATATCACGCTATTATTCAAACATTAAAAAAACATTGCTTGCCTGCAAGTGATGAAATTGCCGTAACCTACTCAAAGATTAATAAATCCTTTTGGGAAGCATTTGAGAGAGGGGAAATTAAGCGAGAAGAAATCTTCGAAAATCGTTTTATAAAACTTTTTGAAACTATTGGTGTAAAAGCGGAGTCTTCGGCATTTGCTAAAGATTATTTTGATTTTTTAGCTTGCGGCCATGAAACGGTTGATGGTGCAAAGGAAATTCTTGAATGGTCTGTAAGTAAAGGCATTAAGGTTTATGCAATAACAAATGGTGTTGCGTATACGCAGTATAAAAGAATTAAAGAATCCGGGCTTAATAGGTTTTTCAGTGGTATTTTTATCTCTGAAGAGGTAGGATTTAAAAAGCCTGAAAAGCCATATTTTGATTATGTATTAAATCATATTGAGTCTTTTTTAAAAAATGAAATTCTAATAGTAGGGGATTCAATGTCATCTGATATACTTGGCGGAAAAAACAGCGGTATTGATACATGCTGGTATAATCCTTATAATAATTCCGCTCAATATAAACCAACCTTTGAAATTGATAAATTAATTCAAATTAAGGATATTTTAAAATAACACAGCTAAGCTGTGTTATTTTTGTTTAATGGGAAAATATACGGTAAAAATAATTTCGGTGATTATTATAAAAAAGAAAATTAAAAAATTTATTTATAATTTGGCATTAGGCATTCCAATAGGTATTGTTAATGGGTTGTTTGGTGCAGGTGGTGGAATGTTAGCTGTTCCTTTTTTGAAAAAAACAGGTTTAGAACAAAAGAAATCTCACGCAAATGCAATAGCTGTTATTCTTCCTATTACACTATTATCTGCAATTCTTTATTTGGTAAATGGAAGTGTGAAATTTTCACAAGCTTGGATTTATATTCCAACAGGACTCATAGGTGCGATTTTGGGAACTTTAATTCTAAAGAAAATATCACCAAAATGGCTAAAGAAAATTTTTGGTGCATTTATGATTTATGCAGGAATTAGAATGGTGATGAAATGAATATAAGTGCATTGATTGCAGGTTTATTAAGCGGGATAATAGGCGCAATGGGGCTTGGAGGAGGAGCAGTATTAATAATTTACCTTGCTGTATTCACATCAACTCAGCAGCTTGCGGCACAAGGTATAAATCTCATTTTCTTTGTACCTATAGGTACATTAGCTGTGTTAATATATGCAAAACAACATCAAATAAGATGGCAAACGGTTTTACCCTTAGCCTGTGGCGGAATTATAGGCGCATTTATAGGTATTTTTTTAGCTGATTTTATAGGTGGACAATTAACGGCAAAGATTTTTGGCGGTTTTCTTATAATTCTTGGAATAAAAGAAATGCTAACCGTTGTGAAAAGAAAATAAGTTTAAAATACAATATCCCCTCATTATTGAGGGGATAGAGTTACTATATTATTAAAAAGAAATTGTGTTGAATGACATAGGTTTTAAAATAAAATTCTTATCTTGAATTGTTAAAACCTTTTCTTTTTTATAAGGGTTTGCAATTATTGCAACAACACTACCGTCCGTATTTTTAAATACAGCCGAGCATGTTGAGTGAGGTCCTTGTGTTTTTAACATTACAGCACCTTTTTTAACAAAATGAGAAAAATGTTTAACACAATAGTATTCGGGTGTTTTTTCAAAGTTTTTATCTTTTATGGTGAATAATGAATTTTGATGCCATCCCCAGGTGGAAAGTCCGCCTTCGTTTAACACCATATTCCAATAAACATTTGCTCTTGCTCCTGCTTTAAATGAACGTCTGTAAAGATCAAAAACATGCATGGCGTGTTCCCAAGTATTATTTCCGTCACCACATTCACATTCGGTATGAACCGCATTTTTTTGCGGATAATCTTCAATGAACATCTGTATTTCATTAGTTGCGCTCCATTGGAATCCAGCACCGCCAATACTTTTTCTTATCTTTTCATTTTGCATTATGGTATTAAAAATTTTTGTGTAATTATCACTCCAACAATTCGTACCAAGCCATATTTCACATAAATCCCCAATCTCATCAATAAGATAGTTTGCAATAAAGTTTTCCATTTCATCAGCAGAGTATTGGCATGAAGGGAATTTGTGATCACATAAAAATTCATTTTGTGGATGCAGGTGTGATATTTTAATTCCTTCTTTTGCGTATTCTTCAATAAACTTTCTTAAATAAATTGCATACCCCTTTAAATTTTCATCGGTTTGTATTAACCTGCCATAATTACAAGCTTGTGGGTATTTCATCCAGGTTGGCGGACTCCAAGGAGAGGCGAAAAACATCATATCAGCACAACGCTTTTGTGCTTGCTTAATAGCAGGGATAATATATTTTCTATCCCTGTCTATAGAAAAGTTATTCATTTCGTAATCGCCTTTGGTGTCGTTATAGCTATACCAATCTTCGGCAAAATCATTTGCCGCAACCGAAATTCTGTTGTAACAAAAGCCAAAGCCTTCATCTGAGAATAAATCATCAAAAATTTCATTTTGTTTATCTTCGGGTAATGAATATATTGCTTTCATTCCTATTTCATTAAAACAAGCACCGAAACCATATATTTCTTTTCCAAAAGGTTCTTTAATTTTAAGTTCTTCGCCTTTTTCTGCTGAAAATGAGTTAGCTTCAGTCCATTTTTCATTCTCGGTTGTTGAAATCCATTTCATAGTTAGTCACCTCGTTGGTATTATAATATACTGTAATTTGATTTTTCTCGCAAAAAGTAGTATAATAAATAGACAAATTTTTACTTTTGGTGATTTATATGCTTTATGAACTTATGCATTTGTGCAGTACAGATTATTTTAAAAAGATATATTGTGAAAATTTTTCTTTTTCGCCGCATATACATAACTGTTTTGAACTTGTTGTATGCCTGTCGGGTAAAACGTATATAACTGTAGATAAAAAAACTTACGAATTAAAAGCAGGGGAATCGGTGCTTATATTTCCGCATCAGATTCATTCGTTTGCATATAGCGAAAGCCGTCATATGATTTGCATATTCTCGCCTAAAACTGTATCGGCGTATTTTAATCCTCGTTCAACATTAAAGCCTAAAAGCAACAAATTTGTACCCGATACTGCGCTTATAAACGTTCTGAATGATTATAAATGTAATTCGCAGAAGCTTTTTGAAAAGGGTGTGCTTTATCTGATATCTTAAATCAAGAGACTGATACTTATACACACTATAGATTTACCGACGGTGCTTATGTCGCAGTAAGCGACACTGCATACACTTTCGACGAAGTTAATAAGATTATTTCTGTTGGCGACCCGAACGCCGGCTACATCTTTAATGCT
>SVPW01000019.1 GCA_015065645.1 Oscillospiraceae bacterium
TGACCTGCGCCTGGCTCTCACCGCCGGCATCCGCAAGCACCTGGCCGAGAACCCCACCCACTTTGATCCCCGTCAGTACCTGACCGACGGCCGCAACAACATCACCGCCGTGGTCAAGCACAAGATCGAGAACATCCTGGGCAGCGCCGACCGCGCCTGATTCCAAGTGTAACCAACACAGGTGCAGAGGCAACGCCTCTGCACCTGTTGCTTTTGAAAACGTCCATAATCGGCTCCCTCTCCGAGGGAGCTGTCGCGGCGATAGCCGTGACTGAGGGAGTTGGATGTCCCCCTGCTTTGCGCGAGGAAAACTCCCTCCGTCTCTTCGCCTGCGGCGAAAATCCACCTCCCTCAAGAGGGAGGCTATCTCAATCGGAGGTGTCCCCCTATGCTGCTCGTGCTGGATATGGGCAATACCAATATCACCCTGGGTGTGTTCGAGGGCAACAAGCTGCTGCTGCAGTCCCGCATCGCCACCGACCGCACCAAGATGGAGGACCAGTACGCCGTGGAGCTGATGGATCTGCTGCGTCTGTATAAGCTGGAGGCGGCCGCCTTTTCCGGCGCCATCCTGTCCTCGGTGGTGCCGCCCCTCAACCACGCCCTGTGCGGCGCGGTCAAAAAGGCCACCGGCCTGACCCCTCTGCTGGTGGGACCCGGCACCAAGACCGGCATCAACATCCGCATCGACAGCCCCTCCACCCTGGGCGCCGACCTGCTGGTGGGCGCCGTGGCGGCGGTGGACGCGGTGGGGTATCCCTGCATCGTGTGGGACCTGGGCACCGCCACCACCGTGTCGGTGGTGGATAAGGACGGCGCCTTCCGTGGCGGCGCCATTATGCCCGGCATCCACACCGCCCTCAACTCTCTGACCAACAACACCTCTCTGCTGCCCCAGATCAGCGTGGACGCCCCGGACAAGGTGATCGGCTCCAACACCATCGCCTGCCTGCAGTCCGGCGCCGTGTACGGCAACGCCGCCATGATGGACGGGATGAACGCCCGCATTATGGAGGAGCTGGGCTATGAGGCCCCGGTGGTGGTGACCGGCGGTCTGGGCCGGGAGATCGCTCCCCAGTGCCGCACCCGGGTGCAGTATATAGGCGAACTGCTACTGGATGGTCTGCGACTCATCTACGAAAAGAACAAAAAGTAAGTTCGTGCGTTGAAAACTCCCTCCGTCTTTTCGCCTAACGGCGAAAATCCACCTCCCTCAGGAGGGAGGCAAATATAGTAAACAACAATCGCATTCTGCCCTGTGACGGGACAGCCGACGGCGTCCCAGTCTTGATGGATGGATGTGTTTTATATAGATCCGTAACGTGGTATTCCGAAAGGAAACGACAGTAAAGGAGTGTTTTTATGTCTGTTACCAAGCAAACTATTCTGCGACTGGTACAATTGGGCCTGCTTTCCGGCCTGATCATCCTGCTGCAAGCCGTTATCGTCATCCCGATGCCAGGCTCCTTAACCCTCTCACTGGTACTGGTGCCCATCGTGGTGGGTGCCGTACTATACGGTGCCAAAGCCGGTGCCATTTTGGGTGGCGTTTTCGGTGTGTTGGTGTCTGTGATGGCCATTCAGGGACAGTTGGGTGCGCTCACCACCATGATGGTGGAGCATAACGCCATTCTGACCGTCACCGTGTGTATGCTCAAAGGTGTCGCCGCCGGCTGGATAGCCGGTCTGGTGAACGGAGCGTTTAAGAAGCGTGCCCTCATCGGCATCTTTGCCGCCGCGGCGGCGGCCCCCATTGTAAACACCGGCATTTTTCTGCTGGGTATGTTCACCGTGTTTCACGGGGTATTGGTGGAGGTTGCCGGCGGTGCAAATCTTCTCACCTTCGCTATCGTGGCGCTGGTCGGCTTCAACTTTTTGATCGAGTTTGGCGCCAATCTGCTGCTTGCTCCCGCCATCTCGTCTATTGTAAAGGCGGTCAAGAAAATCGGCAAATAAGCAAAAGAAAAGGTCTGTGCCCCGCGACACAGACCTTTTTATTTTACAGCAGCACCGACAGCACCAGCATCTCCCGGGCCTTTTCGTAGACGGTCTCAAACTGGGCCACCGGCAGGGGATTGACCCCCCGCCCCAGTTCGATGGTAAAGCCCGGGCGGTGGTAGCACCGGATGAACCAGTCCTTAAAGCCGCCATAGGAGGCCAGCCCGGTGGGCGCGGTGACGGCATAGCCGCTGGCTGCCCCCAGCACCTTAGCCATCATACGGCTCTGGGGCGGCGTGTCCTCGCCGTATTCCCAATAGATCTCCTCCCCCTGGCTGTGCAACGCCACCACGTGACGAAAGGCGTACCGCCGGCACAGATCGGTAAGCGCCCGGGTCTCCGGCTCGCTTTCCGGGCCGGGGCCGCTGTATTGCCTGGCTCCAGGAGAAGTTTTGCCGTTTTTTTGCGCCAGGGCTTGCATTTCTTCCCATCCTGCGTTAAAATTATGGTTGATGTCCACACCGCGGGCGTTGGCCTGCCACAGACCGGGGGTGTCCGCCCCGGTCTCAGCCGCCGAGGCGGCATAGGCACCGGCGGCCCCGCTGCCGTAGCGGGCGATCTCCACCCCGTCGGGGTTGACCAGCGGCACAAACCAGATCTGCCGGCCCTTCAGTGCCCGGCGCAGGGGGATGCCGCACAGGGGCAGCCCGGCCCGCACCGCCCCGCACAGCTCCTCGCACAGCCGCAGAGCGCACAGGGCGGTGAGCCACTCCTGGCCGTGAAAAGCCGCGGCCAGCAGCACCTGCCGGTCAGCCGGCCCGGTGGACAGCATCAGCGCCGGGATCTCCCGGACCAGCACGCTGCGCCCCACACACATAGGCCGCAGACAGCTGTACCGGCCGCACAGAGCGGCGCACAGCCCCCGCACCACCCCGTAATCCACCGGCTGGGGCGTCACCAGCCGCGGCTGCATTCCGATATGCATATATCCCACTCCTTTCATTCTCAGGAGGATAGTCTATGAACGATCTGACCGAAAAGACCCTATCCCAGACCACCCCATTCCAGGGGCGTCTGCTCCGTCTGCGGGTGGACCAGGCCCTGCTGCCCGACGGCACCACCGCCGGACGCGAGGTGGTGGAGCACCCCGGCGGCGTGGGTGTGCTGGCTCTCACCGAGGACCGCCAGGTGCTGCTGGTGCGCCAATACCGATATCCCTATGGGGAGGTGCTCACCGAGATCCCCGCCGGCAAGCGGGACCCCGGCGAGGAGCCGCTGGCCACCGGTATGCGGGAGCTGGAGGAGGAGACCGGCTACCGGGCCAACTGCTTTACCCCGCTGGGCAAGGTATACCCCTCCCCCGGCTATTGCGACGAAATTATTTATCTCTATCTGGCCACCGACCTGATGGCCGCCGAATCCCACCCGGACGCAGACGAATTCCTGGAGGTGGAGCGCCGGGATCTGGAGGTACTGGCCCGGCAGGTGCTGGATGGCCAGATCACCGACGCCAAGACCCAGATCGCCGTGCTCAAAGCCTATCAGCTGCTCAACAGAAAGGATGATTGATCTATGCGCACCTTTGCCAAAGTATGTAACATCACCGCCATCGTTTTTCTGACGATTGCTACCGTCATTCAGGGCTTTGCGGTACACGCCGTGGGCAAAAGCAACGTGACCGCCCTGACCGAAAACCGCTGGCTGATGCCGGTGTGGATCGCCGCCCTGGTGCTGCTGCCCGTGGCGTTGGTGCTGGGTATGCTGTTCAAAAAGAAAGAGCGCATCAACCTGCTGCCCCTGCTGCTGGCGGCGGTGGGCACCCTGTTCTCTCTGCTGGTGGCCCTGGCCCTGTGGAACGCGCTGCCCTCCCAGGTGAATCTCAACAGCATCAACCAGACCCAGGGCCTCACCGTGTGGCGTCTGATCTATCGCCACCTGTCCTCGGTGGCGGCGGGCGTGTTGGTTATGGTGGCCTGCCACCTCAACGGCAAGGCCAGCCGGGACGAGCGCATCCAGCACGAGAACGATATGTACAAGGAGCATTACGACCTCTCCGGCAAGGTGCTGTTTAAGGATGAGGAGAGCACCATCGGCCTCAACCAGTACGGCGAGGATTTCGGCGAGAAAAAGCCCGCCCGCCGGCTCAAGCGCAGTCAGCGGGTGGCCCAGCGCAAGGGCGAATGAGTCTGTATAGACACTATATGCGTCGGCACAACCAAGTATGAAAAAGAGGATGTGTTCCTGTGGGAACACATCCTCTTTTATTGCGTCGAGTTACAGCAGCCTGAGCAGATGGACATAGAAGGTTGCGGTCTCCACCAGGGAATCCAGGGGGATCCGCTCGTTGTGATTGTGGATGAGTGCCCGCTGCTCCTTAGACAGATACATGGCGGAGAAGCGGTACACCCGGTCGGTGATGCGGCAATAGTGGCGAGAGTCGCTGCAGGCCATCATCAGATAAGGGGATACGATGGCGTCCGGCCAGGTCTGGCCGATGGCCCGGCCCAGGGTGTCCCACGCCGCGCAGGCGGTGTCCGAGCAGATGGACGGGTTCATACCGTTGACCACCTCCACCCGGATGCGGTGGTCGCCGATCACCTTTTCGAGATAGGCCACGGCGGACTCCACCGTCTGCTTACCCAGCAGGCGGATGTTGGTGCCAAAGCTGGCCCGGGGCGGCAGCACGTTGTAGGCCGGGCTGCCCTCCATCCGGGTGACCGCCACGGTGGTGCGCATCATAGCGTTGAGCTCGCCGCCGGAGGCCCGGCAAATAAGATCCAGCACCGGCGCGATGCACCAGAGATTGGCAAAGATCATCCGATACAGAAAATTGGAGTGCCGGCCCAGGGTGTCGAACATCTCCCGCACCGGACGGGTCAGCTCGTAGGGAAAGGGCTTGGCCTCGATGCGGGTCACCGCCCGGCTCAGATTGCCCAGCACCGTATGGGGCGGCGGCGTGGAGGCGTGGCCGCCGGTGGAGTCCATGGTGAACTTCAGATTCAGGCCGCCCTTTTCGGCAATGCCGACCAGGGCGCAGCGGCTCTGCACGCCGGGGAACACCTTGTCCACCACGGCGCCGCCCTCGTCCACCACCATGGCGGGCCTGACGCCCTTTTGCTCCAGATAGGATACGATGGCGGGGCAGGTATCGCCGTCGATCTCCTCCTCGCCGGAGAAGGAAAGATACAGATCCTGCTCCGGCACGTAGCCCTCGCCCAGCAGGTGCTCCAGGGCCTCCATCACACCGCAGAGGGTGCTCTTGGTATCCAGGGTGCCCCGACCCCATAGAACGCCGTCCTCGATGATCGCGTCAAAGGGGGGCTTTTCCCAACCCTCTTCCTCCACCGGCACCACGTCATAGTGGGCCATCATCACCGACGGTGCGTCCGCCCGGCGGCCGGGCAGGTGGTACAGCAGGCCGTTGCGGCCCAGATGCTCCAGGGTGCACTGGCTGTGGATGCGGGGGAACCGCTCCCGCAGCAGGTTTTGAAATTTTACAAATTCCGCCGGGTCCTCCAGGCTGTGGTCCCGGTAGGACACGGTCTTGCAGCGGATCATATCCGCCATATCCGCCACGATCTTGTCCCGGTCCAGGGCCACCGGCTGCACCGCGGCGGCGGGGCGCTGCTGCGGACGAAACCGGAGGGTGCGGATGAGGACGATCAGCAGAAACAGCGCCAACAAACCCAGCAATACGCCGGCGATAATCCAACCCATCATACTTATGCCATACCCTTCTTATACATAATTCTGGCGGCGGCCAGGGCGATGAGCACGCCCACCGGCACCAGCACGCCCACCGAGCCGGACAGAGAGGGCACCAGCAAAAACAGCACCACCATAAACACCAGGGGCGCAATGGACAATTTCCAGTTTTTGCTGATATACACCACGCCCAGACCGCCGAACAGTGCCGGCAGAATATTGTCAAAGGCGGGCTTTAGCACCGGGGAATCCAGCACCGGGGCGATCAGGGTCAGGCCGAACACGCCCAGGGCGAGGATCAGGGTGGTCACGATGGAGGAGGTGGCAATGGCGATGGTGGAGATGACCTCGCCCTCCTCACTGCCGAGCTTGGTCTCGGCATTCTCCATGGCGGTCAGGGCGGCAGGCGCCTTAAGGGCGGTCAGATTGCCGGTCACAAAGGACAGATAGGTGCCGCCCACGCCCAGCATGGGGGTATAGGTGATCACCTCGATGACACCCACCGTCCAGAAGATGGGGGCCACACCCAGCAGACCCTTCAGCACACCGCTAAAGGCCGGCCAGGCGTCAAAGGCCACGCAGATGGCCACCGGCACCATAATGATGATGACGGCCGCCGTCCAGATCCAGATCTTACCGTATACGTCGGTTTTCTTCATGTAATCGCTCATATCCGACACCTCCTTATTTCACGATGACCGGGGTGATGAGGGCCGCAAACACCATAGCGCCCAGCATACTCACGGTCATGGCGTAGGTCTCCAGCCACTTCCAGCCGCACTTTTTGATCAGCAGACCGCACACGCCCATCAGCGCCGCCGACACCAGCAGCACAAAGACGGGGATCCAGCCCTCCAGGCCGGAGCGGATGTCTGCAAACACCATGCCGAGGAAGGCGGAGATCATGCCCAGAAACAGCGAGGCCATAAACATGTCGCCCCACTTCTGGTCCTTGTTCTGCAGCTTGACCACGCCGCCGCGGATCTTTTTCATCAGAATGGGCGGCAGGATGATGCTGGGGAGGATGCCCAGGGTCATGACCCAAGCGATGGCGGCGTACACCTTGGGATCGGTGATCATTTCGGACAGCTCGGTGATGCCGAAGGAGCCGGCGGCGGCGGTGGCGGCCGGTAGCTCATAGGTGATGGCGCCGATGACACTCATCCGGATCCAGGGCAGCGGAATGCCCAGGAATTTCGATAGGGTCACGATGCCCAGCAAAAAGGAAATGGCCGGCGCAATGGTGAACACCGAGGTGGACACAATGGTCTTGCGCAGCTTGGCGGTGGAAATGCCCAGCTGTTTTCCCCGGCGGTAGGCCCGCACCAGGAAAAACAGCGACTGCGCCAGCACAAACAGGATGACAATGGCGCCCACTATGTACAGAAATGGGCTGTTGGTATTGAATTTCATACGGTTTTCTCTCCTTTTGGGGTGATGCCATTATTATACAGCAACTCTCCCACGAATGCAATATGCGAATGAGCCGCAGATTTTTGTTGCAATTCTATTGCGTATGTGCTATGCTTGTGCTACAATAGGGACAAATAATTATTTAGCCTTGCCTTTTTTATCAAATGTGTAAGGCAAGGCAGGAATAACCGTCATACTTTCGGCAGTGTTACTGCTTAAAAACAAAGTTTTTAACTGCATTCCCTTTGGTATGATTTTCAATGTGTCAGTATTACTTTTGTCATACCATCAAAAAATATAGTTATCTCATAAATTCGGGATAACTCTATTTTCATATATAACTTGAAAATTGTAATGAAAAATGTTATATTAAATATAAGAAAAAGCTTGTCATTATGCAGATTTTTTAACTTGTGGAAATGATTGCCACAAGTTGAAATCATCGCCCCTCGCAATAGACAAAGCCAAAGCTTGCTTGAAGTAAGCATATAATACACTTAAGAGGTGATTTTATGAAAATATTTGATTGTTTTAGACTTTCAAAAGAACTTATAGGTGAAACAGAATTTGTAAATGTATACTCTGTGAAATGTGATGAAAAAGAATATACAATCATTGTTCCTAAGAAAAGAGCTAATAAGAAAACAATAATTTATTTTATGGATAGTACTATTTATTGGGAACAAATTCCTATCATTATTAGAGGATCAGGTTATATTCCTGGCAAAGACAAAATACCGATTTATAAATTTGACGGAAAGGTTTTGAACACTTTATTTGTTGTTAAGGGAATGCCTGGCGGAGATGAGGGATTAGATAATGGTATTTTCAGAAGCCCTAAAAGATATGATGAAAATTTTGTCAACTGTATGACTTATAAGAAATTTAAAAAAATGTGAGCAATTGTCTCTATTACTTAAAGTCAGACTTAACTTGTCCCTCATTTAACACAAGCATATAATACGCTTAAGGCGGTGATGATATTAAAAAGATACATCTCTCAAATATTATTGAAATTAAAGAAAATAGAATTTATTACCGAAATGACGGGGGAAAATCTGATTTCATTGAATTAGAAGCCTGTGCAAACAATTATGATTCTGCTCATAATATCACGAATAAAAACGATTTAAAAGTGCGTTGCATAGGTGAACGCTTATTTGGTGAATATGCGTATTATGAAATATATACACAAGATGAACATACTCAAATATATATGATGTTAAAAACTAATGTTATCAAGCGTTTTATCTCGAAAATTTCAGTTTGGAATTTTCACAGCAAGGATTTTAAAAAATTTTATGCCATCCAAAAGCAATTAAATGCAAATGGTTGGACAACATTAGATTTATCATAAAAATATAAAATAAAATTATAGGTTTAAGGTGTTTCGCAAAGCGAAACGGAAATTAAAATTAATAATAAAAGCGGGCGAGCAATGCTCGCCCCTTCGGTATTTAATATAAGATAATATTGATATTTAATTTTGTAAGGGCGATTAATAATCGCCCGTTTTTTTATTCGTTTTGCGAAGCAAAACACATTTTTTATTATTTATTAATTATTATTTATTCTTTTAAAAAAAGGTCATTATTTATAATATTCTGCAACCTTTTTCATAAATTCTTCGGTTACACAAAAATGCTCTGACAAAGCATGAAGTTCTGTATAACCCGCTTTTAACGCAGCAAGATAATCAGCTTTAGGCACTAATTTTTCAATCGCCCAACGGTCTGCACGGCGTTCATGCTTTCCTCTAATATCAAGAGGAGAATAAATATTATAAAAGCTCATAGTAGCACAATGCCCTATTTCATGTGCCAAGCACACACGCTCCTCTGCACCGGTTACGGAATTATCAAGCGCTACAAAGCTTTGCCCATTATCATTAACCGAAACCGAACGGCATTTAGGCATTGAAAAACGGTCAATTATTATACCGCCGTTTTCAGCAACAGCATAAAGCTCATTTGTTGTCATTCTGACGCTCTTTTATATACCTGGCGTAACGCTTTACCTCATCCCACATCTCATCGGTTACATTCTCTGCTCCGCCAAAAAGTGCAACCTTTAGGCTGGTTTCATCAGGTATAGGAGCTTCACCTCCATACAAATAATCTACACTTACACCAAAATATTCTGCTATTTTGGACAGAGTATCGGCAGAAAGGCTTTTTTTACGGCCTGTTTTATAATCCGAAAGTGATGCCCGTGAAATTTTACAGCTTTGGCAAAGTGCGGTTACATTTATGCCGTTTTTTCGGCACAGTTCTTCTATACGTTGATAAATTGGTGTCATTTTTCTCTTCTCCTTTTTGTGCAATTCTACAATTTGGAAATTTCGTAAATAAAAGACTTGACTTTTACGATTTCTCGAAATATAATAGAGTTGCGATTACGAAATAGCGTAATTTTATTCCTTGTGTACAGATTATATTACACTTTTTCGTAATTGTCAAGTATTATTTTCGGAGGAAAGCGTTAATGTACCAATGTAGGGACTGCGGCAGCCATTTTGAGGTTGCAATCATTAAAAATATTAAAGGAAAAGGTAAAATCAGGGTATGCCCCGAATGCTTTGGGGTATGGTTTACAACAATACAGCATACACATTGCCGATGTTGCGGAGCAAAGCTTCCCGTAACGGCGGTTGAATACTGCAATGAACATTGTGAAAGACGTGGATTGCTCATGTGGCAACGGGAAAGAGACAGAAGAAAGAAGGTTGCAAAATCCTCTTTATACACCACTCAAAGTCTATTAGAGCGATACAACAAAAGGTATCACACCCGTTACAGCTACGGACAATTCGTTACACTCATACTTCCCACACTTACAAAGGAGCAGATTGAAAATGAGCTATGACGAAAAAAAGTTATATTTGCAAAACTATGCGGTGTATATTGCAATGGCAAGCCGAATAAGGAAAATGATGATTACATACCCTTCGGAAGCATCACGCCTTTTGCCAAAGCTTAAAATTGCGTTAAGAATTTGTGAGAATATTGAAAACGAAATTGAGCTTGTAAAGCCACAGCTTTTAAGCGAGATACTTGCCCAAAAATATCTTGGCGGAAAAAGCTTAGATGAAATTGCGGAAGTGATGAATTACAGCAAAAGACAAATTGAACGGTTGCACTGCTTGGCAATTAAAAAATTTGAACCGTTTGACTTAGCGCATATAATTAAATAAATAAACTTTACAATGCGCATTTTTGCGTGTATAATAACAATGCGAACATTTGTTTTAAAGGAGTGGATAAAAGTGGCAGACCGTATAATTTTACATTGTGACCTTAATAATTTTTTTGCATCGGTTTCCCTGCTTTCAAACCCCACTCTTTATGATTTACCTGTAGCTGTTTGCGGAAAAAGTGAAGAACGCCACGGTATTGTGCTTGCAAAGAATGAAAATGCAAAAAAATACGGTGTGCGCACAGCAGAAGCCATTTGGGAAGCAAAGGCAAAATGTCCTGAGCTTGTAATTTTATCTCCCGACCGCAAAAAATACAATGAATATTCGCTTGCCACACGCAAAATTTTACTGCGGTATACCGATATTATTGAACCGTTTGGTATTGATGAAGCGTGGCTTGATGTTACCGGAAGTACACTTTTATTCGGTGACGGTGAAACCATTGCCCACAAAATAAAAGACACCATAAAGGCAGAGCTTGGAATAACGGCATCTGTTGGCGTGAGCTTTAATAAGGTTTTTGCAAAATTGGGTTCAGATATGAAAAAACCTGATGCCGTAACTGTTATTTCAAGAGAAAATTTTAAGCAAAAGGTTTGGCCTTTATCTGTAAATGATTTATTATTTGTTGGAAAAAGCACAGCCTCCCGTCTTGCAGATTGCGGAATACTAACTATTGGAGATTTAACACTTTGTGATGATGATTTTTTAAGGCGAACTTTAGGCAAAAACGGTATAATGCTTAAAAAATACGCTTTAGGCGAGGATGATTCCCCCGTAACACCGCCAAGTGAGAATGATATTCCAAAAAGTATAGGCCGTTCGGTAACACCTCCTAAGGATATAACCACACCGGAAGAGGTTTGGAAAATTTATCTTTCAATTTCTGAGGATATTGCATCAGAGCTTAGGCATCATAACCTTTATGCAGGCGGATTACAGGTACACACTCGCACCACAACACTTGATATTAAGGAATTCAGTCACTCCCTTTCTGTACCGCTTAACACCTCTATGTCTATTGCAAAAAAGGGGTTTGAGCTTTTTAAGCAAAATTACCGATGGGGACTTCCGCTTCGCTCGGTAGGACTTCGTGCTATAAATTTAAAGGACAGCAACTGTGCGGTTCAGCAGGATTTTTTCAATGATGTTTCAAATGATATTAACGATGAAATTATAGAAGAATCGCTTGAAAATTTGCGTGAACGCTTTGGCAAAGGAAGTATCAAAAGAGGACGCAATATTTAAGTTTTCACATTTTAATTTTTTGCAATAACAGCAATTTCCATGTAAACACTTCCCATTTTTACACATTCTAATATTAGTATAATAATCAAAACAGCTTTTTGCGGGGAGTATTTAATTATGGATATCTTTGACCTTTTATCCCTTATTGGGGGACTTTGTCTGTTTTTATTCGGTATGAATATTATGGGAGAAGGTCTTGAAAAAAGAGCCGGAAAAGGGCTTAAAAATCTACTTAGCAAGCTTACCACCAAAAAATCAGCAGGTTTTTTAACAGGACTTGGCGTTACAAGTGTTATTCAAAGCTCCTCTGCAACAACGGTTATGGTGGTAGGCTTTGTTAATTCGGGCATTATGTCATTAGGACAGGCAATAAATGTTATCATGGGGGCAAATGTTGGAACAACGGTGACCTCTTGGATTTTAAGCCTTAGCGGAATTGAAAGCAGTAATTACTTTATAAAGTTTTTAAAACCAAGCTCTTTTACACCAATTCTTGCTTTGATAGGCATTGTTCTTTATTTGTTTTTGGGCAACAAAAAGCGAAGGGATACCGGCATTATTCTTTTAGGATTTTCCATTCTTATGACCGGTATGCAGATAATGTCAGATTCAGTAAAGGGTCTGGCTGAGGTGGAAGGCTTTAAACAGCTGTTTATATTATTTAAAAATCCGTTATTGGGGCTTTTGGCAGGCAGTTTGCTTACGGCGATTGTTCAATCAAGCTCTGCTTCACTTGGAATTTTACAGGCATTAAGCGTTACGGGGGCTGTGAGCGTTGGGAGCTCCTTGCCGATAATTATGGGACAAAACATAGGAACCTGCGTAACAGCAATTATTTCTTCGGTTGGAACAAACAAAAACGCCAAAAGAGCAGGTATTGTGCATCTGCTTTTCAATGTTATCGGCAGCAGTATTTTACTGTTTATTTTTTGGATTATCAATATAACCCTTTCCCCTTCCGTTTTTGATACAAAAGCAACCCATTTCAGCATAGCTGTGTGCCATACTATATTTAATGTTTTTTCAACCGCAATTCTGCTTCCGGCTTCAGGAATACTTGAAAGGCTTGCATGCAAAATAATTCCCGATGTTAAACTTAATGAGAACCAATTTGTGGAGCTGGATGAGCGTTTATTTGCAACACCCACCCTTGCTATAGAGCAATGCAAAGCAGTAACCGAAGAAATGGCAAACACTGCTTCTTCTGCACTTAAAAAGGGTATTTCGCTTTTATATGATTATAAGGAAATTTATGTGCAGGATATTTTGGAATGTGAAAATAAAACCGACCGTTACGAGGATATTATAGGTAATTATCTTGTAAAATTAAGCGGCGAGCAGATGAGTGCTTCAGACCATGCGCAAGCCGCAATGCTATTGCGGATTATCGGGGATTTTGAACGAATTTGCGATCATGCGGTAAATATTTCTCAAACAGCAGCCGAGCTTAACGAAAAGAATCTCAAGCTTTCAGAGCGTGCCGCACATGAGCTTAACATTCTTACAACCGCTGTCAACGAAATAATACAGCTTACAACCTCCTCATTTTCACAAAACAGTATTAGCATCGCAAAATCGGTTGAGCCGCTTGAACAGGTTATTGACCTTATAAAGGAAGAGCTTAAAATAAGGCACATCGAAAGATTGCAAAACGGAAACTGCACAATAGAAATCGGTTTTATTTGGTCTGATCTTTTAAATGACCTTGAACGCACGGCAGACCACTGCTCAAATATTGCAGGATGTATAATAGATATGGAGCACAGTCAGCTTACACTTCATAAATTTTTGGGAGAAGTACGCAAAAACGACCCTTATTTCAGAAAAAAATACAAACAGTATAAGCAAAAATATTCTCTTTAAATATTCGCTTGACGGCACTTAATATATAGGATATAATAAGCCTTGAAAAGAGGTTATTATATGTTAAACAAGAATTTAAAAAAGAATGATACCGATGTAAAAGCAAAGCCAAATAAAAAGCTTATAGTAATAATCAGCTCTTTGGTTGCCGTGGTTTTAGCTGTGGTTTTAATATTTGTGTTTTGCTTTGAAAACATACACAAATCTCCGGAAACCGTAACAAAAGCATTTGTTGAAGCTTATTTAGAGGCAGATGCCGATGATTTTCTTGACAGCATAGCATTTTTCACAATAGATGAATTATATAAGGCTCACGGCGCAAAGGATATTGATGAGTTGGAAGATATTGTGGAAAACCTTCTTTTAGAAGGTTCAAACGATTTAGCAAATTATAAAATTGAAGATTGCAAGCTTAATAAGGACTACCCCAAGGATGAAATTTATGACATTGTTAAGGAGTTTGGTTTAAGCGAAAAGGAATTAAGCAAAATAGAAGATGTGGCAGCGGTTGATGTTCCTGTTTCTTATGAAGAGGAAACCGAAAATATAACCTTTTACTGCGTTAAGATTGATTCTGAATGGTATTTGTTTACATTCTAAACATTACCCTCTAAAGAATAAAATACAAGCCTTCTTCATACCTTTTATCAAGGGATGAAGGAGGCTTTTTTATGCGATTTGTAATTATTACAAAAAAACAAATAACCGCCATTACGGCAACAATGCTTGCTCTTGTGGCGGCGGTAGTGGGTTCGCTTACTATTTTTGCCGATAACGAACGCAAGCTGCCGATATACTGCGTTGAAACCGATAAAAAGCAGATAGCCATAAGCTTTGATGCGGCTTGGGGTAACGATGATACCGAACAACTTATAAATATTCTTGCAGAATATGATGTTCCCGCAACATTTTTTGTGGTTGGGGCATGGGTGGATAAATACCCCGAATCGGTAAAACAATTAAGCGATGCAGGTCATCAAATACAGAATCATTCAAATACACATCCGTATATGTCATCATTATCGGCAGAGCAGATTGTAAACGAACTTGAAAGCTGTAATAAAAAAATTGAAAATGTCACAGGTGTAAAACCCACACTTTTACGCCCGCCTTACGGTGACTACGATAACTGCCTTATAGAAACCACTCAGTCGCTTGGTATGAATACGATACAATGGTCGGTTGATTCTCTTGACTGGAAACAGACCGCCACGGCGGAAAGTATTTGTGAGCGTGTTGTAAGCAAGGTTGAAAACGGCTCGATTGTGCTATTCCACAACGATGCTGACCATACGCCCGAAGCGCTCCCAAATATCCTCAAATGTCTTTTGGATGAGGGGTACGAGTTTGTATTTATAAATGATTTGATTTTAAAGGATAATTATACAATAGACCATACGGGAAAGCAGTGTAAAATTAAAGAATAAAGAAAAAATAATAAAGAAGAAATAATAAAAAATGTGCCGTGCATAGCACGGCGCAATTTTATCGTTTCGCAAAGCGAAACACCATATTTATTCTTTATTCATTATTATTTATTATTTATTATTTTTAATAAATACACACAACCGTCCCCTGTGTTTTATTATTTTATTGATATATACAGCGAAATATGGTATAATTAATCAAACAATAATCTCAACTTTGAAAGGCGGTTGTTCTATGAAAAAAAATATAAATTTCATTACTAAATGGAATAAATCAACAAAAATTTTATTTGCAATAATTTTAACATTAATTATTGTTTTTACCGCTATTTTCATTCCAACCTATAAGCAATACTCATATTATAAAAATGAAATGGCAATTAAAAATTATAATAATTGGTGTGAAATATTAAATATTGCTAATAAAGTATATAATATTCAAAATATTGATGACCTTAAATTGTGTCGTGGATATATAAACGGTATTATATATGCCACTCATTCCGAATTATCGCCGTCTTTTCACGGACAACCGACATATACATATTTTTTAACATTAAATTATGACAGTTTTATTGCAGATATTGTTTCAAATAATAACTATGATGAAGAAAAAAGAAATGAAGCATTTTTACTATTAAAAGAAGTAAGCTTAGAATTGCAGGAATTGTGTGAAAAAATACTTGAAATTTCCGAAAAAGATAAATCTGCACTTATTGACAGTGATTCTGAAATTTATAAAGAAGCAGAAAAGCTTATACACGATTTTTGTTATGAACAGGGTAAAATAATATATAATTTCAACCATTCCTAAATAATCTTAACAAATTTCATTTTATAAAAAAGAGTAACCACGAAACAGTGGTTACTCTTTTTGTACATTTAACGTAAGGAAATGGCAACACACAACAACTAATAGATATTCTTGCCGAATATAAAATATTGTGTTTTTGTGCCTTTATCATTCAGAAAACAAGCCCTGAATCTCATCAATAGAGTAATATTTTCCCTCATATCTGTTATAAAGGTTTTTAGATTTACTTTGATCGACTGCAAAAATCCGATTTTCACTATAAAGAATTGCAATTTTTGTGTGTTTACTCACCTCTTTTGTAAAATACCTCTTTGCTTTTTTATAAAGTAAATCATGGATTTTAAGATTATTGGGAATCTGAACCGATGAAGAACAGCAAAGCAAATCACAAAGAATTTTTTCCCGCAATATTACCTTATCGCATTTTGTGCTGAAAAAATTGTATAGTTGCTCTGCGTAGTCACAAAGCCGCATTTTATCGCCGTTTACAGAATTTCCGAAATCATTAAAAAGGTCAAACGGTGAAATCCCGACCACATCTATCAGATACTCCAGCGTAAACAGGAAACGGCCACTATTATAAAGCCTATCAAGAGCATCTTCGCAGTTTTTCAGCATTTTTATTTCATCTGCCGAAAGGCATGGAGTTGATGTGACCTCATAAGGCGGTTCCGGGTTAAATGTGCAGGGGTATTCTGCGCTGTTTTCACGCATCTGTGCGCCGTAAAGAAGCTTTAAAAATCCCATCTGGAGCATGTGAGCTTTAAGCGAATAGCCTATATTAAAGCTATTTTTAAAGCTTTCGAGGTCTTCCCCCGTGAGTCCTGCAATAAGGTCAATATGTATATGCATATTATTAAAGCTTATAAGCTTTTTAATGTTTTCAATAAGCTTTTTGGTATCAGTTTTACGGTGAATTTTCCTTAAAACATCTTCATTAAATGATTGCATTCCTATTTCAAGCTGTACTGCACCAATAGGCAAAGAAGATAAAATATCAAGTGTGCTTTCCTTTAAGATATCCCCTGCAATTTCAAAATGGAAACACACATTTTCGGGGATTTGTTTGCCATAGTTTTCCTTAATAAAAAGAAGTATCTCATTAGCCCTTTTTTCGTTAGCATTGAATGTGCGGTCAACGAATTTTACAGTTTGACTTCCGGAGCAAGCAAGCCTTATTATATCCCCTTTTACCCTTTCCAAATCAAAAAAACGAAGGGGTGAGCATCTTCCCGAAAGGCAAAATGCGCAACGGTATGGACAACCTCTTGCGGTTTCAATATAGGCTATTCTTCCGCCGAGTTTACTAAAAAATTCCTCACTAAAGGGAGAAGGCGGCGTATCATGATATTCCTTTTCGGGAATTGTGATAATTTCACCGTTTTTTCTGTAAGCAAGGCCTGCAATAAGGCTTAATTCACCGTTTATATTATCAAGAAAATCAGGAAAGCTCCATTCACCCTCACCCGAAAGAACATAATCTATATAATCATATTTTTCCAAAACATCCTTTGCCCGATATGCAACCTCAGGACCGCCGAGAACGATTTTACAATCACTGTTTTGCCTTATTATACGAGCTACTTCCAAGGTTTTGGTTATATTCCAAATATAGCAGGAAAAGGCAACAACATCCGCTTTTTGGTTTATAATTTTATTTGCAAATACCTCCGTATCACCGTTAATAGTGCTTTCTTCTATCAAAATATCATGTGATTTTTTAGAAAACTCACGAACACCTGCCGCTAAGCACCACGGAGAAAGTGAGGCATGCACAAATTTTGAATTAAGACAAGAAATAACAACCTTCATATTTTACCTTTCAATGACATCAAAATTTTATACATTAAAATTCTATCACATATTATATATAAAATAAAGCATTTTATTGTTTTCCTTTATTGCTTTATATTGCCTAAAGGATATAAAAAACGGGCGATCAATGATCGCCCCTACACAACAAAAATCTTTATAATCTATAAATTATTATCTGCTAAATAAATAATCCAAAGAAACATCTAAAATTTTTGATATTGCATCTATTTCAATATCAGTTACGGCACGCCTGCCGTTTTCTATCCTTGAAATTGAACCACGACAGGTATAAACCGCCATAAGCTCCATTTTTTCAGAAAGTTGCTTCTGGCTGTAACCTTTTTTCTCACGTGCTTCTTTAATTCTTTCTCCTATGATATTTAATTGCTCACCATTAATAATTCTTTTCATATTTTCATCTCTTTTGTCTTGATTTAGGACAAAAATAGTTTATACTATAATCAAGAAAATTATGTCCTATACATAGGACAAGAGGAGAAAAAATATGAAAACTGCAGTTTTTATAGGTCATAATGAATGTTATAAACTATCAACCGATAATTTAAACAACGCAATAATTGATTGTATAAACAATGGTGTTACCAGATTTTTAAGTGGTGGTCAAGGTAGATTTGACCGCATTAGTGCAAATGCTGTTTTCAAATTAAAAAGAAATTTTCCAAATATAAAAAATATTTTGGTAATTCCTTATTTATCATTCAATATATTCGAAAAGGATATTTTTGATGAAGTTATTTTTCCGGAAGATTTTGAAAAATATCATTTTAAAACAGCAATACCTCAGCGTAATAAATATATGGTAAACAATTCAGATATAGCTATTTGTTATATTGAACACAGTTGGGGCAATGCTGTAAAAACTTTTAAATATGCCCAAAAAACCAATATAAAAATAATTAAGCTATAACAAAAATATGTTTGATTAACCATACGAACAAGCAATACAAAATTAGATTATAAATGTTTTTTGAATTTCAAAATAGACATAAAAAACGGGCAAGCAATGCTCACCCGTTTATATTGATTTTACTATTTATATTTACCCTATCTTCTTAAAAACAGCAGCGGTGCGGGATGGAAGGTAGCAATTAAAGCCTATTCTGCCGTCTTTTTGCAAAGAAGCGGTGTAATGATACTTGGTATCAACCCTATCAAATCCACCGAAAGAGGCATCATCTGTAGAAAGAATAACGCTGTATTCCCCCGCCTCCTTAACAGGCACAAAATAACCCTCAAATGACTGTGTGGGGTTAAAGTTAAAGGCGAAAATATCCTTACCCTTTACATAAATCATAATTTTATCGGCACTGTGAATCCATGTGCTTTCTGCCTTTTTGCTCATAAGGCGATCCTTTTTAAGCAAGGATATCATAGCCTTTTCAAAATCACGAAGCTGACCGTAACGAAGATTTGGGTCATCTGCAAGACTCCACTGACGGCGGCAGTAATGATAGCTCCAACCATTGCCCTCACGGGGAAAATCTATCCATTCGGGATGACCGAATTCATTACCCATAAAATTAAGATGCCCTTCCCCTGCAAGGGTTGAGGTTACAAGGCGAATCATTTTATGAAGAGCAACTCCCCTATCTATCACCATACTGCCTGAATTTTTGTTCATTGCAGTATACATCTCAGCATCACAAAGGCGGAACATTATAGTTTTATCGCCAACAAGTGCCTGGTCATGAGATTCACAATAGCCTATGTTTTTCTCTTTAGGTCGGCGGCTGTTAAGCTCATACCAAAGAGTGTTCATATCCCAATTTTCATCGCTGTATTCCTTGATAAGCTTTATCCAAAGGTCAGGCACACCCATAGAAAGACGGTAATCAAAGCCTATACCGCCATCCTCAATTTTAAGGCACATTCCCGGCATTCCCGACATATCCTCTGCAATGGTTAATGCCTTTGGATTAATTTTATGTATAAGCTCATTGGCAAGCTGTAAATATGTAACAGCCTCAATATCGGTATTAGGAGAAAAATACATTCCGTAATTACAAAAAGCACTACCCAAGCCGTGATCGTGATAAAGCATAGAGGTAACACCATCAAAACGGAAGCCATCAAAATGGAATACCTCCATCCAAAATTTAAGGTTTGAAAGCAGAAAATGCAAAACCTCATTTTTACCGTAATTAAACAGCTTGGTATCCCATGCGCTATGATGCCCCCTACTGCCTTCGTGGAAAAACTGATATGATGTTCCATCAAACTCATTAAGGCCCTCATTGGTATTCTTAACAGCGTGCGAATGAACCACATCAAGCAAAACGGTTATACCCATTTTGTGGGCGGTATTAATAAGCTCTTTAAGCTCACTTGCCTTACCATAACGGGAGGAAGCCGCAAAAAAGTTAGAAACCTGATAACCGAAAGAGCCGTAATAAGGATGCTCCATTATAGCCATAATTTGTATGGTATTATAACCGAGTGATTTAATTTTAGGAAGAATATTTTTTGTGAAAGCAGAATACGAGCCTACAGAATAATCCTCCTGAGCCATACCGATATGACATTCATATATATAAGGGGTTTTAGCTGTTTTAAAGGAGAAATCGGTCCAAACAAAGCCATCATTTGTAACATCATCAACCTCAGCACACCAAAGATGTGTTGTTTCATCCTGAACAACACGGGTGGCATAGGTTGGTATACGGCGAAGGGTTTTACCATTATGAATAACCACAGCCTGCACCTTTTGCCCTAAAGCAAGTGCATCATCCCCCAAAAGCTCCACCTCAAAAATCCCACCGGGTATACGCTTCATAGGGCAGGCATAAATATCCCAATTATTAAATTCACCCGTAAAATACATCCGGTCAGCACCCGGTGCCCATTCACGGTAAACCCAACCGTTTTGAGTTTTATGTATACCGAAATAATGATGACCGTTAGCAAAATCGGTTATGGAGCAGTCCCCCAAAAGCTCCTTACGCTTTTTGTGGTAGCTTTCCATTCTTAAATTAATATCGGCTTCATAATCGGATAAATACGGATCAATTTTTATGATTTTGTAACTCATAGTTTCCCTCCTAATGCTAAATAAGATACCTTTATTTTTCATTATACCAAATCCAAAAGAATTTGTACACTATAATTTAATATGTGAAAAACGGCAGATTACCCCCTGCCGTTTTTACTGATTATATATTATTTTATTTTTGAAATACTTATACCCAAAGCATCAGGCCCCACATGGCAGGAAATGCTTATTGGCAATGGGTCAAGCCCGATTTCAATACCGCCAAAATATTCGCCAACCGTTTTTTGCCACTGTTTTCCAAACTCCTCACGACCCGAATATGCCGCACGGATAACGATTTTTTCACCACATAAATTTTCAGCTTTATATGTATCAACAGCCTCAAGCATTGCAGTCATTGCCGCTGCCATTCCCCTTACCTTTTTATAAGCATCAAGCTTACCGCCATGAATACGAAGCACGGGTTTTATACCAAGCAGACTGCCTATAGCCGCACCCGATGGTGTTATCCTACCGCTTTTTTTAAGATATTCAAGTGTGTTTACCGCAACATAAATATCGGTAAGCTCAGCGGTGGAATTAAGATACTCAACCGTGCTTTCGGCATCCATGCCTTCATCAAGGCATTTTAAGGCATCCTCAACAGCATCACGCAGATTAAGAGAAATACGCTTATTATCAACCACAAGTACCCTACCATCAAAATCCTCTGCCAAAACCTGAGCCGTATCACAAGAACTGCTCAGTGCCGAAGACATAGGAATATAAATAACCTTTTCTGCCGTTTTTAAGGCGTTTTCAAAGGCTGATATAACATCCGCAGGAGAAGGCTGTGAGGTTTTAACATCAGCTCCCTGTGCCATTTTTTTAAAAAACTGTTCATAAGAAAGCTCGCCGAACTCAAAATATTCCTTATCATCCACCAAAAAAGGCATTAAAACAAGAATTATACCCTTTTGTTCAGCCTCCTTAGGAGATATTCCGCAATTAGTATCGGTCATTACGACAAACTTTTTCATAAAAAACTCCTTTTTAACAATGGTTTTTTGATATAATTATAGCAGAGCATATATACAATGTCAAACACGGTTTTGCTTGACAATTTTTTTATGAATTATTATACTTTATTTATGATTTTTAAACAGATGCTCATACTGATGGCTCAGCACCATAGAAACATAATCATCATCCGCAATAACCACATGGTCAAGCAGATGAACACCAATATGTGACAAAGCTTCTGAAACAACCTGAGTTATCTGTTCATCCGCAGGACTTGGTAAAGCAATACCACCCGGATGATTATGTGCCATTATTACGCAGGTGGCATCTGTTTTAAGTACATATTCAATAATTTTTCTTGTTGAAACACCCACAGATGTTAAATCCCCTGAGGCTACATAATCAAATGATAGAAACTGCAAAGCACCGTTAAGACAAAGGATTCCAAGCTTTTCTTCGGATAAACCAAGAAAACAATCACGCAAAAAGTCACCTATCTCATCATGATTTCTGAAACCAAAGCCCTTATGCCTTAATGACCTGCGATAAGCATTTGAAACAGGCATAATAAGCTTTAAAAGTACGGCATTGCTTTCGGTAATACCCTTAAATTTAACAAGCTCCTCAACAGGTGCATCAAGCACACCCGAAATACTGCCGAATTTATCAATCATTTGGTGAGCTATATCATTTGTATCTATTCGTGGAATACAAAAGAAAAGCAGTAATTCAAGTATTTTATGTTCGGGAGTTTTGCTGTTAAAGCCGTTAGCCAAAAATTCTTCCTTGACACGCTTACGGTGCTCCTTATGAGGATTTTCTTTCTTTTCTTCTTTTATATTATTTTCCGTTTTATCAGATACGGCAGTCATTGTGACACCTACCAAAAAGTTATATATTAATTATATTATACATTATTTTCCATTATTTGCAATACGAGGTTTTATTATGAAGCAATTTACCATAACAGAAAATGACGCAAACCAAAGGCTTGACAAATTTGTTACAAAGGTTTGCCCCACATTGCCCAAATCCTTGCTTTATAAATCAATACGCACCAAAAACATAAAGGTAAACGGTAAACGCTGTGAGATTTCAACCCGACTTACAAAGGGTGACAGTGTTGAAATTTGGCTAAAGGATGAATTTTTCGTTCAAAAAGCACCTAAATATGATTTTTTAAACGCTTCCGATAAGCTTACCATTGTTTATGAGGATGAAAATATAATCCTTGCCGATAAGCCCCAAGGTGTGCTTGTTCATCCCGATGAAAATGAATACAACGATACGCTGATAGGCAGAATACAGCGTTATCTTTACGAAAAGGGTGAATTTGACCCTGAAAGCGAAAACAGCTTTAAGCCTGCCCTTGCAAACCGAATTGACCGTAACACAGGAGGTATTGTGATTGCGGCAAAAAATGCCGAAGCATTACGAATTATATGCCAAAAAATAAAAGACCGTGAGCTTGATAAGCGGTATCTTACGGTGGTACACGGTATCCCCAAGGAAAAAAATGCCACACTTACAGGGTATCTTGAAAAGAACGAAAGCAAAAATAAGGTTTATTTAAGCTCTAAAAAGACAGATGATAACCGCACCATACGCACACGCTACCGTGTGCTTGCAAGCAAAAATTCACTTTCTCTTTTAGAGGTGGAGCTTTTAACGGGACGCACACACCAGATAAGAGCACACCTTTCATCAATAGGTCATCCGCTTTTAGGTGACGGCAAATACGGAAAAATAAATGAGGATAAGAAGTTAGGCTTTAACCGCCAGGCTCTTTATTCCTATAAGCTCAGCTTTTATTTTTCAACCGATGCCGGTATTTTAAACTACCTTAACGGTAAAAGCTTTGAGGTTAAAGAGGTTTGGTTTGCCGATAAGCTTTTTGGGGATGGGTATAAAAAAATATTGAAATAACAAACATAAAAGTCGGGATATGTTTTTTGAGAAAACAATTTATGGATGTAATAATTGTGAGATTAGAGAACAATCCTTTAAAAATCAAATCAAAATTACAGCTTTCGTAGATTTTAATATCTTGAGTTTGTGTTGACAATTAAAAAAACAAATGATAAACTTAAAATATAAAGGGAGGGATATTATGAAAAAAATTTATTGTATTTTGCTATCTGTATTTTTCGTTTTATGTGCTTGTTCTTGTCAGAAAGATGTTAAACCATCGAAAAAAATAAATTCTGATACCGTTTCGGAAAATACTGTGACCAGCAGCGAGAACAAAGATGAAGGTATTGAATCTGAAAACGAAATTTCGAGCGAGTTTTCTTCCGAAGAGATTATATCATCAAATGAATCTTCATCGATTGTTACTTCTCAGCCAACTACTACCAACACACCATCTACTAATACCCCACCTTCCAATCCTAATGCATCAACCAAAACCAGATTAACGATTGACTTTTCACGTTCGGTATCAAACGATGTAGGCACAACGATAGAAAATGATTATATTTATTATGTTAATCCAAATACCGGCTTCCCTGCAGGATTATTCCGTAAAAAAATCAGTGGCGGTGAAGAGGAAACCGTTGTAAACTGTTTTGTATCTGATTATAAGGTCTTAAACGGTAAAGTGTATTATATAAGCGGCGGTGATGTATATTGCTGTGATGTTAACGGTGCAAACAATACCATTATTGATGGAAATAAAAATGCAAAAGAAATTTATGTTGCAGGGAAATGGATTTTCGTTAAAAGAAATTTAGGTACATCTTCTATCGGTCGTGTTAGAGAAGAACTTTGTGCAGTAAAGATAGACGGAAGTAAAAAAATAGTAATAAAGCCCAATTGTGATAATTCTGCCGGATCATTAGTTGATATACATGGGTTTAACAGAGGCTATTGTTATGTTAGTGTAACTTATGAATACAATATTTCATCAGGCTGGACTTTGGATATAATTCAGCGTCAAATTGACTATCGAAGCGACAGTCTTGAGCAAAAAGATATCATAATTAATGCGGATTATGAGTTTGAGGGTCAAAAGGTATACTGGTATAATTATAAAGGCAATATTATATCTTATGACCACATATTGCAAACCGTGAATAAAAAGAATGTTATGGTTTCTATTCCAGAAAATAAAGGTTTTGAAATCTCCCCTGATAATTTTAGTATAAGTGCTATATTGAAAGATTATTGCGTTTATACAACTTCAGCAGACAGGATTTTCAGTATAGTTTTTGTTGATTTCAAAGGTAACCAAAAAAACAAAATTGATCTTTACACTTATAAAGATGAGCATTCTTATATGTATACTCTCTATCATAAACAGGATATAAATAGTAACAATATTTTAATACAAGTTTACGACATAACCCTTAGAGTATATGATCTGTTATTGGTTAGCCCTGATGGTAATATTGTTAAAATTTATTCTAAAAATTCTAAATAAAACCAAAAGGGGCTGTCTTCTAAGTAAGACAGCCCCTTTGGTTTTTATAATTATTTATCACTTTTCTTTTCTTCTTCAAACTCAATATCTGCAACGGTAACATTAACACGGGTAACAGCGGCACCTGTCATAGATTGAATGCGTTCCTTAACATTCTTTTGAACAGCTTCCGCAACCTCATTAACCTTAGCGCCCTGTTTTAAGGTGACAAACACATTCATAACGATTGCACCGTTAACGCTTTCTGCCTTAACACCCTTAAATGCGCTTTTGTTTTTAACTGTTCCTCTAAGGTCAACCGCACGCTTTGAGATAGAAGCAACACCTGCAACCTCTTTAGTTGCAATAGTTGCTATTTTCTCAAGAACATCGGTACTGATGGATAACTGAGTAGCCTTTTCATTTGTATGCATAATATATTCCTCCGTAATTAAAAATCCTTTGTTGTAATTCTATTATACCACATTTTTCAAAAAGCACAACTATTTTACTGCAACAATTTTAATATTTCCCAAAGAAATTCCTGTTTCGGCAATAATTATATCCTGAATTTGCATACTTTGAGCCGTTGTTATGCCATCTGATGACACCAAAACAGTGATATTATTATCCCCAATAACCGCAACTGCCTTTTCAAAACCTTTTGCTTTCAGCAAGGTTTCAATATTGTTTTCCTTTTCAATTCTTTCGGCAAGCTCTCTTATAACCGTGAGCACCGATTGCTTATCAACATCGGTGAGCTTATCGGTATCAAGCATTTCTTCAACCGCATCTTTAGCCTTTTCATAGGCTTTTTCCCTATCCTTTACCGCTTGGGTGAAACGGTCTGAGGTTTTTTCCTCCTCGTTTTTTGCTGAAGCGGAGGTTTGTATTGCACTGCCGCTTGTATTATCAACATAAGTTGCCTCACCTAAGTATTTTTTAGACGAAAAATTCATATTAAGCCAAACAGCAGCACCCAAAGCCACCGCCATTAGCACTAAGGCTATCTGTGCCTTGCCGAATACCTTACCTTTTTTCATAACTGTTTCCTCCTGCAATATAAACTCTTTTAGATGTAATACTAAATGCCGCAGTTACAGCACCTTTTATCTTTTGGGCAATGATTTCATCATCTCCCCCTTTACAGATAATGGCAACACCTCTGACTTCCGGCATAAGCTCCGTAATCAACAAAGCCTGTTCGCCACCATCGGCAGTACGAACGGTAATATATGAGTGGGTTGATGTCTTACTTTCGGTACCGCCGCCGTTTGATTTTGTGTTTGATGAATTTGTTTCGGTGGAATCGGCATAGGAATAACGAATACCGCTTTCAAGTGTGACTACAACCGTTGATTGAGTATCACCTGTAATATCAGCAACAATTTCCTTTACACTGTTTTCAAGTGAAGAACGATACTGTTCAGCAGAAATTGAAACGGTTTTCTCCACAATTTCAGTTTCATCTTCATTTGAAAAACAGGTTGATAAAAATATCAGCATTATACCGATAAGTCCCGCAATCACCAAAGCACGCGGATTTTTCTTTATTCCGCTTATCCCCTTTTCCCCTTTTTCAAGCATGGACTTCAACCGTATAGGCACAATCCTCACCTCCCAAAACCTTTCGTACAGTTTCGGGCAGCTCAGGCGTGATTACTTCAACTTTAGTAATCTTTATGCTGCCATCCGGCAATTTATCCGTACAAACTGTTATTTTTGAAAATTCTATGCCTGAATTTGCAAGCGCTACTTCAAATGTAAGCCTTATAGCGGTATTTTGCATTTCTTCATTTATAACGATATTATTCTCATTTTTTAAAAAATCGGCGCTGATGCCTTTAAGACCGGGCAATGCCGACATTATACATACAACAAAAATCAGGCTGAAAACATATTTAACCGATTGCTGTAATGCACCCTTTGGGCACAGCACATAAAGCACACCTGTCATAATACAAACCGTACAAAATGCGGCAGTGAACTGAGAAAGAGAACTCATACGGTCTTCACCGCAGTTACCACTACCGTAAGAGATATTATAAACATTGCCCCCGTAAGCAATACAACCCCCACAAGCAACGAAAGCATCATATCCACCGCCTTTAAAAGCTTAGTAACAGATGTTGCGGAAAATTGTGATGAAACGGTTGAACAAAAAAACAATACCAACCGCCAAATAAGCATTTCCACCACAATAGGAAGTAAAATTGCCGCAAGTGCCACAATGCCGTAAATTCCAACCGATGAACGAAGCAGTGAAAGCGATGCTGTTACGGTGGATGCCGCTTCAGAAAGCGCCGCACCGCCTATTGGAATTGCTGTTCCGATTATAAATTTACCTGCCTTTAAAGCAAGGGTATCTGCCGCAGAATTAACCGCTGTTTGTATACCTAAAATTCCTATAAAAACCGTAGTTATAAAGGAAAGAATCCAAAAGGCTATTCGGCGAATACCCTCAGCAATATCATTATTATCACTAAGCGGTGATACACTTGTACAAAGACTCATTGCAAGATATGAACCCATAAGCGGAAGTATTGCAAATGCCGCAACCGCACTTACAATCTCTGCCGCACCAAGTAACAAAGCACTCATTGACACAGCAGACACCGTACCGCCCGATGCCGCCACTATTCCCGCAAACACAGGTACAAAGCAGAGCATAAAGCCACTGCTCCCCCTCACCGCTTCAACCGCCGCCGAAACGGTTTTCCAAACAGGAGATGCTACACAAAGCGCAATGCAAAGCACAGAAACCATCTGCGTATTCTTTGAGGGAAACACAGAAAAGGCAGTAAAAGCCGATGTTAGCACTATAAGGCCCAAAGCTAAGCCGCCTATTTTAAGCGGAGTTTTTATTCCCCCGCTTAAAAGCTCAAAAATATGTGAAAAAACATTTTGTGCCGTAAAATTTTGCACCCAATCACTATTTGAAGGGTCAATGCCGTTTTCATCAATATAATCCCTTGCATCATCGGTAAGATAATAAGAAAGCTCCCCTGCACCGCTTGCTTCAAATTCTTCATTGTATATTTCATCTGCGGCATAAACCGGCATTGCAGGCAAAATAATCAAAATCAAAATAACAATTATCTTTTTCATACATCCGCAAAGGTGAGCGCAAGCTCTAAAACACCGCTTAATAAAGGCAGTGACAGTGCACACAAAGCAAGTCTTCCCGCAAGCTCGGCTTTTGCCGCAAGTGCGCTTTGCCCAAAATCTCTGCAGGAATTTGCAGCAAATGCCGTAATATAAGCAATCCCCAACGCCTTTAATGCAATTTTATAATAATTTACGGCATTTCCCTTTTGTGCCAAAGCGTAAATTTCATTTAAAATTGGCACAAGCTGACTAAAAAGAAAGGTAATTATAATAACGGCTGCCGCCAATGCTGCAAGAAAGCCGTATTCTCCCTTATACTGTTTTAAAAACACAACCAACAATGCCGCTATAATACATAAAGCCGAAATTTTCACTATATCCATAGCTATAACCCGAAAAGTCCCTTTACGGTATCAAAAAGGTCAGCTATTGCCGAAACCACCATAAGAAGTACAACCACAAGTCCCGCAAGGGTGGTGAGCATTGCCTGCTCCTCACGACCCGAACGCACAAGTAATTGATTAAGCACCGTAACTATTATACCAATGGCGGCTATTTTAAAAATAAAATCCACATTCATATTTTTCTTCCTAAATAAGTATTATACACATGCCTGCCCCACAACAAATACCAAGTGTTTTATAGAGCTTTGAAAGCTGACTGTTTTCCTTTGCGGCATCGGCTAAATTGCGTTCAAAAAGCTTTAGATAAAGCTCTATTCGACCAAGCTCGGCATTTGTATCACCACTTCCGAAAAGTGATAAAAACTCCTCTAAAAGCTGTTTATCGGCTTCATTTATACCACAGGATAAAACCTGCGGCACATCTTCACTAAAGCCTATTATCCCCTTTTGCATAAAAGCCGCTTTCAAAAGAAGCAACCTTTCACTGCCATCATACAAAAGCCTTGCTGAAAGCTCCTGCATACATCCCCTTATTTCCTCAAGTTTTTGCTCACGCACTTTAAGATTAACGGATTTATGCACACCAAAGGAAGCACACACCAAAAAAATCAGCACAAGCCCTATAAGCTTAAACATCCAAATCATATAAAAAATCCTCAGTAGATAATATTTGGGGCGCACTGCCAAGTGTTCCCGAAAGAAGTGCTATTTTTGAAATTGCACCCGAACGCAAAAGCCCATTTGTAACACTTCTTCTTGTAATATCCTCTATCTTTCCTATATGTGCTGTTGTAACAACGGCAACACCTGCATTAAGGCTATCTGAAACACTTTTTAGCTCTGCCGCTGTTCCTATTTCATCAAACACAACCACATCCGGGAACATTGTTCTTATAGCCATTTGTGTGCCAAGTGCCTTATCGGGAATAAGAAGCACATCGGTATTTCTCCCAAGGTCATTATTACAGCTGCCCGCATAGCTTCCCGAAAGCTCCCCACGGCTATCAATTACAACAACACGGTAATATCTGCCACATAGTCCGTTTGATAACTGACGGACAAAATCCCTTAAAACGGTTGTTTTTCCGCTACCGGGAGGCCCCGCAATAAGCATTCCGCCACCATCAAACTCCTTTATAAGCTCAGAAGCACAGCCAAAAACCTCCCGTGCTATACGAATATTCACCGATGAAATATCACGCATAAGCCCACCTTGAGTAACCGTTCCGCAAATTCCCGCCCTGTGACCTCCACTCATCATAATAAAACCGTTTTGTATTTCGGCTGTGTGAGCATATACCGATTCACGGCATAAAAGGCGAAAGCTTTCTTCTAAATCTAAGGTATTTGCGGTGAGCAGATCACGGGTTATAAAATCCGCCACAGTACCGTTTTCCAAAACAAACAACGGTCTTGATGAAACTGTAAGTGACACGGGAAGTCCTGCACGAAGGCGTATTTCTTCGGTTTTGCGTTTAATTGTATCGGGCAGTTTTTTTAATACCTCCCTTATTCTCACTCCAACACCATAAAGCGCACTGTCAAACTGTTGAGTTCCTGTCATATCAATACTCCTTGCCATTATACTGATTTTACGAACAGCCCGTCCGTTACTGTTTTAAGATATGAAGGACAAACAATTTATAGAACCGTTTATAAAAAAATTCCCCTCGTTTAAAGGGGAATTTTAAAAAATATTTAGTTTTTGATAGAAGAATTATTTCTATAAAAACAATCCTTACGCCATCCTGCGGATGTTACCCTACTTTACACAAGGGAGGTTTTGGATTTTGTGTAAAAATAATCCCCCTTGTGAAAGGGGGATGCAACCTGTCGAAAAACCTAAATTTTATTTTTTATGCGGCTTGTAGCCGCATTTTTGTTTTTTCAGCGACAGGTGCGGTGAAAAAACACATCATAAGCGAAAATCCGCTTATAATGCGGATTTTCAAGGGCACAGGGGTGTACCCACGGGGATAGAGTGCAGTCAAAAAAATTTTAATTTTTTGCGAACGGCATCCCCGTCCAAGAGAGTGGAGACTTTGTCGACACTCTCAATCCCCCTTGTGAAAGGGGGATGTCACTGCGTTGTCAGTGACAGGGGGATTCCGGGAAGGTGGATTTGCCAAAAGGCAAAGACGGATGAGGGGATGCATAATAAAATTTATATCTATAAAATTTACATCACCTCATCCGTCACTTCGTGACACCTTCCCCGTCAAGGGGAAGGCTATTTGACGAAGACGGTTGATACATAAACTTTGCCTCACCTCATCCGTCCCTTCGTGACACCTTCCCCGTCAAGGGGAAGGCTATTTGACGAAGACGGTTGATACATAAACTTTGCCTCACCTCATCCGTCCCTTCGTGACACCTTCCCCGTCAAGGGGAAGGCTTTTTGATGAAGACGGTTGATACATAAACTTTGCCTCACCTCATCCGTCACTTCGTGACACCTTCCCCATCAAGGGGAAGGCTTTTTGATAATATAATTTATATTGATAATTCAAAGGGATGATGTGTGCATCATCACCTATAAAATATTAATTTATTATATATTATATTTTTCTTTTTTGGTATGTCGCAAGCGCCATACCCTACGATATATCAATTTATTTTGTGCAAAATCTTACGGGCTGTCAATTTCAGACAGCCCGTAAGAAACAACATTTTAAAATGCTATTGGTTAATTCCCTTTTCCCTGCCTGTACAAATTCTTCTCATTATCTCAGAAAGGGCTTTATAATCGGTATCCTGTGACATTTTCCATTCCCAATTATCCCCTATGCTTCCCGGTGTGTTCATCCGTGCGCTGTTATCAAGGCAAAGCCAATCTTGCATAGGAATTACTACAAGAGCCGAGCGTGAACGCATTGCAAAATCAATCATCCTGAGTGACGGATTTTTCTCCCTTTTTGGAGTTATACTATCAAAATAAAGCTTTTGCTTTAGTGGTGCTTCATTATACCAACCAAGCGCTGTTTCGTTATCGTGAGTACCTGTATAACAAACGCAATTACGATTATAATTTTTAGGCAAAAATCTGTTTTGGCTTTCCCCGTCAAAGCAAAACTGAACCACCTTCATATTTGGAAAACCGCTTTCCTGAACCAATGCCTCTACATCGGGTTCCTCCCCGCCCAAATCCTCAGCAATTATCATAAGATCTCCGCAATACGGCTCTACTGATTTCCAAAATGACATTCCCGGCCCATGCTCCCAAACACCGTTTCGGGCATCGGGTGCACCGTAAGGAATAGAATAATAGCTTGCAAAAGCTCTGAAATGGTCAATACGAAGAACATCATAAAGCTTTGAGCAAAATTTTAGCCGTTTTTTCCACCAACCATAATTGGTTTTTCTATGAAAATCCCAATCATAAACAGGATTACCCCAAAGTTGACCGCTTTGTGAAAAGCGGTCAGGAGGAACACCCGCAACACGAACAGGGGTAAAATCCCTGCCAAGCTTAAAGGCATCGGGATTTTGCCAAACATCAGCACTATCAAGCGATATATAAAAAGGTATATCTCCTATTATTTGCAAGCCTTTTTTATCGACATAGCTTTTAAGCTCAAAATACTGCTTATAAAAAAGATATTGTGTTATACGGTAAAAATCAAGCTGTTCACGGTGGCTCAATCTGAACCCCTCCATAGCAGAGGGTAATCTATACCGCAATTCCTGCGGAAAGCGTGATAACAACTCACCGTATTCGGCGGCAATACAGGCAAAGGTGGCATAGTTTTCAAGCCATTCACTGTTATTGAGCAAAAAGTTTTTATAATCTCTTGACCTTTTATCAAAGCGCTCTGCGGCAAGCTGTAAAAGCGGTAATTTTTCTTTTCTTACCTTATCATAATCAATGCGTTCCCCGTTGTTTTTTGGAGGCAATTCATCAGGCAAAAGCAGTCCGTCACGAACCAATAATTCAAGGTCAATAAAAAGTATTTCCCCCGCAAAGCAGGATGAAGATTTATATGGGGAATTTCCCTCACCCACGGGAACAACAGGAAGAATTTGCCAATATCTTTGACCTGCTTCGCACAAAAAATCAACAAAGTTATAGGCTTCACGGCCTAAAGTTCCTATGCCGTATTTTGAAGGCAATGACGAAATATGCATCAATACGCCACATTCGCCCTTATCCTTTGACCGCACCTGCCGCCACTCCCTTAATAATATATTTTTGACAAGTTAAATAAAATATGATTACAGGAACTATTGCAAGAACCAGCATTGCCATCATAGCGCCCATATCAATAGAACCATATCCGCCTTTAAGATACTGAATTGCTATTGGAATAGTTTTATAGTCACTTCCGATTACAAGGTTTGGAAGCAGATAGTCATTCCATATCCACATAGTATTAAGGATTGCAACCGTAACAGCAGTGGGCTTGAGCACCGGAAAAACTATTCTCCAAAAGGCATTAAAGGCATTGCAACCATCAATAGTGGCAGCTTCTTCAATTCCCAAGGGAACGGATTTTATAAAACCTGCAAACAAAAACACCGAAAGTCCCGAACCAAATCCCAAATATATTAATATTAATCCAATAGGATTATCAAGAGAAAGTATATTTGCCATTTTAGACATCGTAAACATTACCATTTGAAACGGAACTATCATAGAAAATACAAACAAATAGTAAAGTAACGATGTGAAAACACCCTTTATCCTCACCAAAAACCATGCTGTCATTGATGTGAAAACAATAATTGCCGCCACGGAAAAAACGGTTATAAACAGCGACCAGCCAAAGGCTTCAAAAAATCCCGTATCGGAAATACCGCTTGTATAGTTTTCAAGTCCAACATAGGTTACATTATCGGGCAATTCAAAAGGAGTTTGGCTTATTGAAAACTTTGATTTAAAGGAGTTCATTAAAACGATAAAAACAGGCATTATAAAAAGTAAAGCAAGTAAGGTTAATAAAATAACCATTATAACCTTTGTAAGCAAACTTTGCTTCATCAGCCCTCAACCTCCTTACTCCTTGTAAGGTAAAGTTGTAAAAGCGCAATAAACGCCACTATCAGGAAAAACACCACAGCCTTTGCTTGGCCAACACCCTCATAACCTATTCTGCCGTAAAAGGTTTTATAAATATCAAGGGCAACCATGCTTGTTTTTTCTCCCGGTGCACCGGCAGTAAGTGCTAAGTTTTGGTCAAAAAGCTTAAAGGAGTTTGTAATGGTTAAAAACAGGCAAATTGTAATAGATGGCATTACGGAAGGTATTATAATGTGAAAAAGAAGTCTTGAATTTGTGGCACCGTCAACCCGTGCCGCTTCAAGAATATCATCAGGAATATTTTGAAGCCCCGCAATATAAATTATCATCACATAGCCTATCATTTGCCAATTCATCAGTATTACAAGTCCCCAAAATCCAAAAGCGGCATTTGAGGTTATTGAATACCCGTAACGGTAAAGCACACCGTTTATTATAAGCTGCCAAATATATCCCAAAACAATACCGCCTATAAGGTTTGGCATAAAAAATACCGTTCTGAAAATATTTGTACCCCTTATCCCCTTTGTCAGCAGCATTGCAAGTATAAAACCGAATATATTAATTGAAAGCACCGCAACTATTGCAAATTCCACTGTAAAAAGCAACGCACTTAAAAACTCAGAAGTATCTGAAAATGCACGGATATAATTCTGTAATCCGATAAATTGTGCATCACTTACCGTTCTGAATTCACAAAAGGATAAATAAAGTCCCATTACAAATGGAATTAAAAAGGCAATTACAAATGCCGCAAGTGTTGGCAGTAAAAAGAGCCAAGACCATCTTTTTAATGAATGATACATTTATTTACGCTCACTCTTCCAATCATCCTTTATGGTCTTTAAAACCTGCTCATATTTTATATCGCCCTGCACATACTCAAGCAGTGCATTACCTACATTTGTTTTATAAACATCACTTGGGAACGATGTGAATATCCAAGGAATTGACTCAACACCCTCATCATTCATATAACGAACAACCTCTTGAGCTAAAGGGTCTGCGGGCTGTTCGGATTCAGAAAAGGTATTAAAAGGAGTTATAAAGCCCAGCTGTTCATCAACAAACTTTTTACCCGTTTCGCTTGAAAACAGCCAATCAAGAAAGTCAAGTGAAGCCTTTTGCTGTTCCTTGGTGGCTTTTTTATTAATTGCAAAATAGTTTTCCGTGCCAATGCATATACCCTGTCCAGATTCGCCCTCTATACCTGTATAAATGGGCATAAACTTAACATTTTCAGCCTTTACCACATTGCCTGAAACATCCGAAATTTGCGACCATGCCCAGTTGCCGTTTTGAACCATTGCAACCTTTCCTAAGGCAAACTCAGCCATAGAATCATTGACGGATTTTGAACCTAAAAGTGTTTTAGGGGTTATAGAGTTATTGGTATAAAGATCAAAAATATTTTTAAATTCATTTGAATAAAGAAAAGCGATTTCTTTTGAATTAAGTCCGGCTATGGTTGGGTCTTCATAATCGGCATTATCACGGAACTCATAATATAACGGGACATTGAGAAGATGTGTCTGCCAACGCCAATCCTCACCTGCAGAAAGTGAGGTTGAGGCAAACACGCCGTCAATACCCAATTCCTTTTTCTTTGCGGTCATATCCTCAACAACGGTTTTAAGGTCTGCAAAATCCTTAATTTCTTCGGCAGAAGAAATATTGTTATTACGGTTACCAAGCGCAAAGTATTTTTTCATAATTGCATCGTTATAAATAATTCCATAACCCTCTACAACATAAGGTACAGCATACACACCTTCCCCATCAGTAATAGCAAGTGATTTATCCGAAAGATAAGAATAAAGCTTACTATCCTTAATATTAAGGCAATAATCTTTCCATGAATTATAACCGATAGGTCCGTTTACCTGAAAAATCGTGGGGGCATCTGTTTTAGCAATTTCAGATTTAAGGGTTTGCTCATAGGTGTTTGCGGCTGCGGTAACAACCTTAACCTCAACACCCTTTTCCTTTTCATAAGCTCTTGCTATTTCCTTATAGGCATTAGCAGATTCCGGCTTGAAGTTAAGAAAATACACCTGTGACTGCTTTTTACCCCCACATCCCGCAAGAGTAAATAGTGATAAAACACATATTACACATAACAAAAATGATATAATTTTTCTTTTCATAAAGTTTCCTCCGTTCATCATTTCTTTTTATATCTTTCCGCATAAAATAAAAAAAATACAAAAAAGAAAAATTTATGAAATTTATACTTGACAAGCGTGTGTAATTGTGGTATATTATTTAGGCGCTCAAGAATGCTGGTGTAGCTCAGTTGGTAGAGCAGCTGATTTGTAATCAGCAGGTCGGGGGTTCGAGTCCGTCCACCAGCTCCATTTATTTTGGATGGCGAAAATTAAATATGGGAGAGTTCCCGAGTGGCCAAAGGGGGCAGACTGTAAATCTGTTGCTTCTAGCTTCGATGGTTCGAATCCATCCTCTCCCACCAAACAAAAAAGACTTGCTACGGCAAGTCTTTTTTGTTTGGTGGAATGAAGCGTTCCCTTACGGAAACATTAAGCAGCCTTCGGCTATGAAGACGCTTACGCTAACGAAGTGTGCTGCGGCACATCTATCGGTGCAAATATTCGAGTAATGCTGATTTCATCAGTGAATACTGTTAAATCAAAACAATAGAAAATAGCACCCTTTCCACTAACGGAATAGGTGCTATTCTTTTACAAACTCTATTATATCACTTACATCACAGTCAAGTGCATAACAAAGAGCATCAAGAGTTTTGGTGTTTATTGCTTCACCTTTCTTCATTCTGTGAAGAGTGTTTGCCGAAAAACCTTGTTTAAAAATAAGCTTAAAAATGCGGGAGAAGTGAGAAAAAACTTCTTCCGCATTCATTTTACCAATTTCCACGTTTTTATAAGCTTTTGAAATAATTTTGTTTTTTAAAAGCTTCAATTTTAATTTTTATGTCTTTAATAATGAAAAAAGTGCCTTGACTACGCATTTGCGTATCAAGGCACTTTGCTGGTGCGGGTGAAAGGACTTGAACCTTCACGCCAAGGCGCCAGCTCCTAAGGCTGGTGCGTCTGCCAATTCCGCCACACCCGCATAATAACACTTTTTTCAAAGTGTTATTATTTTACAACAGAAGTTTAAAAAAGTCAAGCAAAACCGCAATTTAAGTATAAAAACAATTTTTTATTTCACAAATCGCTTATTGCCTTTTTAAATCTTTTTACATATTCATTTAATCCCGAACATTTTACAAAGTTTTTCTTTGATAACATTTTTACGCATTTCGTAAAAATATTTATAATTTTCAAACTCCAACCAATCTATATTAATTTCATCTTCAGAAGAACAAATATACTGTTTTTTCATATAATCAATAGCTCCTTCTTCTGAAAATTCTTCGCCAACCCAATCTTTTAAAGGTTTGTCGTTTTTAGAACCTCTATTCAAATTTGAGTTTAACATCTGCAAATTGGAGATTTTATTATATGTTTGACAGTAAAAATCGTATACTTCACTTGGAAATTCGGGATATACCTGTTGCATTTGCTGCTTATCTATTGCATATTTTTTAGGATGCATATGATCAATGTCTTTCGCGTCAGGAAACAACCTATAAATCCCACCACTCTCTTTTGCTAAAAAAGTAAATAATCTGATTATTTCATCATTTTTTTCTCCATATTCATATTCTAAAAACTCATCAATAATATTTTCCGTTATACCAAGCTTTCTGCCACTTGTACTAACATCTTCATTAACCTTGTTTTGCAATATACCAAAATTAAATACATCATTTTCAAATATACCATCGGTATTATTTAAACTCATATATTTTTTTAACCTATTTAATGTACTATCACTTTGACCGGATATATAACCCGTAAGGGAAACAACACTATAATATTTTGCCAATTCAACCTGAATAGTATTTTTTTCATCATCTGTAAAGTTTTTATCTTTTGTTTGGTAAAAATAATATGCAATAGGTAAAAACATATTATAAGCTACACGTTTTTCAAAGTTGAATTTTGCGTTTAAATATGCCGTTTTAGCCTTAATCAAAGCTTCCTTTATATCTTCTATATCCTCTTGAGAACATTTTTGTACATCTTGTGAAGTAAAGAATGTTTTAAATGATGAAGTTCCAAATACCAACCACAAAAGCCTCATAAAATGGTCCAATTTAAAATTAGAAGTTTCTCTTTCTTTGTTGATAGCTTCCATTGTGTCCTTAAATTTAGATTTTATATCATCAATTTTGGTTGCAACCGCAAGTTGTGAGTACAACAAGTCAGCCGGTTTTAGCGGTTCTCCGCCCATATTAAACCTGACAAAAATACTTAGCAGGCGTATTCGCTGCTCCTCTATGCTTAATCCATCAAAATCAATCAGATTATATTCTAACTCCCCTTTTTTATCCTCTGATGTAATAAATATATTACGAACTTTCATGATTGATTCTAAAAAGTCATCTTTATGTGAAACGGCAAATTCCTTCCATTCATCACATTTTTCCATCTCTTCTTTTTTCTTTTTTGTCTTCCTGTATGAATTGTTATAATTCTCATTATAAAACTTATAGGTTGCTTTTATTATATCATCAATCAAGGAAATAATTTTTTCGTTACTGTCTGCATCATACAAATCATAAATACCAACCCAAAAATCATTTTCAAAAACATTTGCAATACAATCTGTTCTAAAAGAAAAGAATGATTTGTCAAAGAATTCCCGGTCAAGATTACCATCTTCACTTCCGCTTTTTTCTTTAATTGCAAAACATGCACCTGCATTAAAATACAATTTTTTATTGTTTATACTTTTTCGCAAACCTCTATATAATGCAGTTAATCGTTGCTGTCCATCCAATACTAAATATTTCTCTGTACCATCACACATAACTCCAAAATCAACACGCTGATTATCAAAAAGCTTGTTATTATCTGTATTAAGATTAAACTGATACAGGGTGGTTAATTTATCATTTTTACCCTTTACCATTTTTAATAATAGTATTGGATTAACAGGGTATCCTTTATAAATACTATCAAACAGATCAGAAATCTGTGTTAAATCTGTCCATGCCACATCTCGTTGTATAGATGGTAAAAGAAAATCGCAATTACATATTCTCATAAGAGCTTGTTGTATTGTTATAGAATTATATCCCAATTTCAATTCTTCCATAAATGCCGGCTCCTTAATAATCATTATTCCTTTATTAATCATATCACATCTTCACGCATAACTCAACTAATTGCGATAAAATTGTTTGGATATAAGAAACCCCCGATGTCTTAGAGTTTAATCTAAGACATCAGGGGGTTCTCATTTTTATTAGCGTTTACATCCTACAGCTAATCGTCTGCTGAAAGGATAGGTATTCATCCAATACTCGTTTGGATGGCTTTACCGCCTAAATCCGAACCTTTGGGTCGAGTCACTATTTTTATGATTAGCACAAGACTTTAGAACGGATTGGGAGTGGCAGCTTGCCGTTAGCCGAACAACATTATCCAAACACAAGCTATTCGGTCGAGTCGCCTAATTTTAGGTTAGTACAAGCTTTTAAAACGGATTGGGAGTGGCAGCTTGCCACTGGTGGAGCAAGATTACTCAAATCCGAACCCTGCCCCGAAGAGATACGGAAGGTGTTGGTCTTGTTCGATGTGAGGTTATAAACAGAGGTTATCTTGA
>SVPW01000020.1 GCA_015065645.1 Oscillospiraceae bacterium
TTTTATCCCATCCATAACCTACGGTTGTAGATTCTGCTACCACTTTAAAACCCACTTGCAAATTATTATATTCCACATTTTGTTTACTTGCAGTTTTAACTGTTAGTTTAACCTCACAATTCATCTTGTTAGCATATACATTTTCAAATACATCAGGGTCACTTACGTTTGTGCTGAAAGTGATATATTCTTCGATATTGTCAACTGTTAAATCAACAATCTTCGGCTCATCATTAATTTGGTTGTTTGCATTATCATTGTTTGTTCCACTATCACTACCACAACCGCACATAGATACGACAAACATAAAAACGGTCAGACCAAAACATAATAACTTTTTCATAATTATAATCTCCTTTTAATGTCTAATTTTTTCAATTTCTAACACATCTTTGCACAATTTTCGCACCGCCGCAACAAACGATGATAATCCGTGTGCCTTTTGATACTCTTTGATTTTATCAATCAAAAATTTATCATCGTCTATGAACTTTATAACCTTTGCCACATGTATCCCTCCTTAAAACAAAAAAGTGTGTGCAACCGAAGCTACACACACCGAAAAACGCATAACTCCAGTTTGCTACCACACAAAACTATTAGCAACCCATACGAGAATGCCAAAATAGAGAATGCGTTTTTACCAAAATAAAAACGATTCCCGTATCAGTTGCTATATTTAGTTTTGTGTGGTGAGTTTATGATACCATAATTACATTACTTTTGCAATACATAAAAAAACAAAAAAATCGAACAGACTGTGAAATCTGTTCGATAAAATGTTTACTTATTCAATTTGCTTTTCGCAGTATTTATTGAAGTAACCAATAACTTTTTAACTTCAATGCACTTTTCTAAAATTTCGTTGTTATCATAATATCCGCTTTCAATTAAAAGCTCAAGCCAATATTCGCTTTCAGAACATTCTTTTAGTGCAATTTGAAGTTTAGCGATAAAATCGGCTATTCCGTGGCCATAAAACGCTTCACGAATATTTGCACCAACACTTGTACCGCTACGAATAAGTTGGTTTGTGAGAACGCTTTCCTTTTTAGTTTGCTTTATATAGTTGCAAACCTTAATTATCTGCAAAGCAAATTCTTTGGATTTTATAATCAACGGACTGTCAGCCATAATATTACCGCCTTTCCTGCCACAATTATACCACTATAAAATAAAAAGGGCAAGGTGTAAACCTTGCGTTTATAATTTGTGCCGTAGGCACACCGAACTTATTACCTCTTACTTATTACTTTTTACTTCCCAAAGCCCCAAGGTCTTTTTGAGGTAAGAGTGAAGAGGTAATAGGTAAAAAGTAAGCCCCAAGAACTTATCGTCCTCGGGGCTTTGGTTGCGGGGACAGGACTTGAACCTGCGACCTCCGGGTTATGAGTGGGATTTAAAGCTTATTGTATTTTGTAGTATCTTATTGAAAACCGCAGTATTAAGCGGTTTTTAACGCCTTGACTTTTTGTTTCTTTTAATATTCTTTGGGGTTTACGAGTATAAATAAACCCCAAATAAACCCCAAACAAGACCCACGGCTCACGCTATAAAAATACCGCTCACAAAATGCAAATATCACACTTTGAAAGCGATATTGTATTATGCTCTTTTCTGTGCAAGCGGTTTAAGGATATTGCCGAGAAGCTCCGCCGCTCGTTCATCAGCTGATTTTATTGCGTGGGCGTACACATTGCTTGTGGTTGTCATATTGCTGTGACCCAAGCGTTTTGATACGGTCCGTAAATCAACACCTGAAGCAATCAAAAGTGTTGCGTTTGTATGGCGTAGGCTGTGCAAATGTATGGGCGGTAAGTTATTCTTTTTGATAAAATCGGAAAACCACGCCGAAACGGTACAGGGATGAATCGCTTTGCCGTTCCATTGTGTAAAAATTTTATTGCTGTTTATCCATTTATCGCCGAGTTTTAACCGTGTTGTGATTTGCTCCTTTTGGTGCTGTCTCAATACCTCTATCACTTCGTCAGGGACCTTTATAACACGCTTTGAGGATTGTGTTTTTGTTTCATCATCAAACACGCCACGCCCATTAAGATACAAAGACGAGCGACTTATATCAATAAGGTTGTTATTAAAATCTATATCCGACCACTCCAGGCCGCACAGTTCACCCCTACGCATACCCGAATATAACAATACTGTTATCATTGCCCGGTATTGTAACGGCTCCGCTTGCAAGCAGTTTAATAATTCTTGTGCTTGTATCTCGTCTAAATATTCCGCCTCTTTGCGTTCTGCTTTGGGCGGCTCTACCCTTGAGCACGGATTAGAAAATATCACTTGCCATTTAACCGCCTTTTCAAGTATCGAAGAGACAAGTCTGTGATGATGTAATATGGTTTTACCCGACAATGCTTTAGGCTCTCCGATAGGCTCAAACAGCGTTTTAAGCGGCATTTCAAGAGCTTTAGCAATACTTAAAGCTGATTTTTCCGTGATTGTTTCGCCAAGAGTAACGGCGGACACGGTACGAGCTCCAACCCCTGCCTTTTTTGCTAAAGCCGCACGGCTCATCTTACGCTTTTTAAGCAGATTGGCAATATCAACCTTTGCCTTTAAGGTAGCCCCACGGCGTGAGCCGTTTTTTTCAATATCGTTGTAAAGTTCGATTAAGTGCTTTGGTTGCAAGCGTTCTAAACGAATATTCCCGATTATACGATTTATCAAAGTAAGCATATCTTTATAGCGTGCTACTGTTCGGGGGCGGAGCTGTTTCTCTGCGTATTCTGCAAGCCAATATTCGGCAAAATCTGCGAAGCGGATAGAGCTATCCATTATCTGCCCTGATTGCACACGCTCCTCAAATTTAACCTTTTGCCGTTCAAGCTCCTTTTTAATCTGTCGCTCTGTCATACCGTATTCAGGCGTCCAGGTGTAACGCTTTTTAATCTGCTTGCCTGTAATGTCATAGCCTGCAGAAACGGTAATTCTATAGCTGTTTCCTCTTTTTTCTACTGTTGCCATAAATAAAAACCCCTTTTTTAATCAAAATAGTTTCTTGACTAAATCGGGAGCATAGTTTATAATAATTTTGCTCCTGATTCAATCTCCCCGATTTTATCAGGGTGTTTTAGAATAGCGGTTCTGTTTTACTTCCTACGGTGCGACAGAGCCGTTATTTTTATTTATATCAAAAATCTTGCGTATTTTGCCTTGTATGGCGTTTTTGGGGTTTGGGTGTGAAAGTTTATTAAACTGTCGAGAAAGTCCCCAAAATCGTTTAAATAACTGCAAGCGGATTGTATTATTATATAATTTCGCTGTTTTCCAAGTGCTTTTTTAATTCCTCAACCCATTTCGGGGCGTTATCGGAAATATCAAAGTGACTATTTCGGTACTCTGCCACAACCTTAAAGCCGTTTTCATTGTCATAGAATACCGCTTCATCACAGAACGGCAACACACTTGATATATCATCATACCGAGAAGCAAAGCGGCGGATAACATCAAGGGGCGGTATATCGTGACCGCCTTTTTGTACCCTGTTAGCAATCCGGCGCAAGCTTTCATCAACGGAGGATATACCAACATAATACAATCTCACGGTATAGCCGTTTTCTTTTGCCTTTTGTGCCGTCCTTGCGGTTTTATGTCCTGAAAGGGTTGTTTCTTGTGTAAAGCTTAAACCGCTTGCTATACACTTATCAATAAGTTTTACAGCGGCTTTTCCGCCTGATAACTTATCACCGTATTGTATATTCAGTTTATCAACATCAATTATAGTGCCTAAATCCTTTGTTTCAGCTTTGAGTACACCTGTTAAACTGCTTTTGCCGGTTCCGTTTACTCCGCCGATTATTGTATATATTTTCATTGTGCTAACCACCTTTTTAACTATAATACTGCAAGCGGATTATATTATGCTCGTATACGCTACTGCTTTACCGAGTATTTGTATTGTTTCAAGTTCTGTTCCCGAATAAACAAGCGGAGCAAAAGCAGAGTTACACGCAACAAGCGTTAATGTATCACCCGATAAATAAACTTTTTTAAGTGTTGCTTCATCCCCGATAAGTACAGCGGCGATTTGTCCGTTATCAACTACCGGCTGTTGCTTTATATAAACCACATCACCGTCATTGATATGCGCTTCAATCATACTATCACCTTTACAGCGTAAAGCAAAATCGGCTTTTATAAACTCAGGTAAATCAATATTGTCCTCTATATTTTCGGCGGCAAGTATCGGCTCACCGCAAGCAATAGTACCAAGTAACGGTATTTTCCTCATTTTCGGCATTGGGAGGATGTTTTTGGCTGTATAAATATCATTTTCAGCATTTAAAGCAATGTCAATATCATCTACACAATTAAAAAGCTCATTTAAAGTCATTTTTAGACCTTGCGCTATTTTTTTGAGTTGTGGTAATGTTGGTGTTATTGGCAAGTTGGTATTTGGGTTTTTGCCCTTTTCTAACATTGATATATAACCGTTTGATAATCCTGATAATTCAGCAAATTTGCGTTGGGATAAATTATGCTCTTTTCTGTATGAAATTATTAAATCCGATAGTTTCAAATATATCACCTCTTTGTGTTGTCAAATATATTATACAAAGCAATGAAAAAGAAGTCAAGAAAAATGTTTAATTTTATAAACAAAAAATGTTTAATGTGCTTGACAAACTCAAAACAATGTGATAATATCGTTTGTGTAACCGATTAAACAAAGAAAGGAGGTTTAAAAATGGTATATCGTATTAAGGAAATCAGGGAAGAAAGAAAAATGACCCAAGAAGAATTGGCAAAAGCAAGCGGAGTGAGCAGAGCAACTATTGCGGCATTAGAAAACCATACCGCAAGAACCACCACAACTAAAACGCTTTTAAAACTTGCTAATGCATTAGGAACTACTGTTGACGCTATTTTTTTTACGCCTAATGTTTAATCAATTTAACAAAACAAAGGAGTTGATACTATGAACACACTGCATTTAATACAAACCGCTGCCGAGCTTATAGGCGTTGCTGTTTTGGTTGTTGCTTTACTCAACGAGCGGAAGATAGCCGATTTTGAAAAGCGATTTTTTCAAAGGCTTAAAACGAGGTTTTCCAAATGAAAGAAATAAAAAAGCCGTGAGCTACCCAGGCAAAGGAACGCTCACAGCAAAAACAAATAAACCCCATAAAGGGCAGTTTTATTATATCAATTCTGCCGGGGTTTGTCAATAAACGGAGGTAAAATTTTATGAATGATATTATAAACGAATTAGAAGACGCTATTGTTAATCTTGATTCTATACACCATAATTTAGACGCTTTAAGTGACAGTCAATGTCGTATACACCCCTCTGCGCTTTTCTTTTTAGGCAAAGCTTTAGAGAAAACAGTAACACAGCTTGATAAAATATCGAAGCAGATTATGGAGGGCGCAAAGCAATGAATTATTTAATAAACCCCAATAATGTTTGATATTCCTAATAGTTGGTTAAACGGCAACGCAGAAGATTATTTTGCAGTGACCGTAAATCATCACAATTATATACCTTGCTTCGCTAAAGGTGATTTGATACTTATAGACCGCAGAACCGACAAGCCTAATTTAGGCGGTTTATACCTTGTAGGAGTTGAAAACCGCATTGAATTTCGGGTGATATATGACAATGACCCTTTTACGCTTCACGGTATCACGCCATATATACCGCCGCTTGTCGATGTTGAATATAGTTTAATCGGCATACCACGCAAGATTATCAGGAATATTTAAACCGCATTTTGAAGTTGAATGCAAAAATAAAAAAAGTGATGTAAGCCCGACCAAAAGCACACATCACCTTTAAGGGAAGCACCGCCTGCAAGCGGATTTTCTGTATTTGTATTATACCTCAATTATTCTAAAAAGTCAATTATAAAGGAGTTTTCAGCGTGAAAAGAATTAAGACAAAAGCCAAAGCGTCACCCCTGCCGAGAATGAGGACCATTAAAGAAGCGTATGCAGAGCTTAAAGCTAAAGACCCAAAAACCTCATTATCGGAGTATGCACTGCGGCGAATGATAAAAACGGGACAAATACCAAGCGTTTACACCGGCAACCGCTACCTTGTAAATATGGCACTTGTAGAAAACTATTTTTTCAACACACAAACAGGCATTTTGCACACAGTAAAATAAACCCCTGCGAGCGGATAAGGAGTTAAAAAACAATGTCACCAAGAAAAACAGAGCATAAAAGCGGCGGCACACCGCTTAAAATGGCAAGATATAATGAGAAATTGCAATGCCGCAAGCTCTCACAGCTTTTAAGCAAGTATTTTAATAACAACGATTATTTTATAACGCTGTATTATCCCAAAAGCACACCGCCCGAAGATTTAAACCACGCCAAAGCACAGTTATCTGACTATATATCCAATTTGCGGCAAGTTTATAAAGATTATGGGAAAGAGCTTAAATACATAAAATTCCCGATTTGTACCAAAGGCGGCAGAGTAAGGCATTATATAATCATTAACAAATCCGTTATTTTAAAAAAGTATATATGCGGACTTTGGGCGGAAAGTGCTTGTCTTTCAAGAATAATAACGCTTGATAAGCTCCCACCTGCAGATAAAACCGCCCAAATACTTATTGATTTAACCAAAAGAGATTTTACAATGTACCACAAATGCTATATTACAAGCCGTAATATAAGCACCGCCTGCAAGCGGTAATTCTTTTTTGATAAGTGCTTAAACATTAAAAATCGGGGTATATACTCCCCGATTCAGCACTTGATTGAATATATTAACATTATGACAAAGGAGGTAGCGGAGTGTTTGCATACCGTCACAGAGAATACAAAGCCGGGCGCACGATAGAAGTTATAGAAACATACCCCGGAAACTGCGGCAGAGGTTTAACCCGTGAAAAATACAAAGGTGTAACCCCTCCGGCAATGGCAAGATATAACGAAAAAATGCAAGTGCATAAGCTGACACGGCTTATAAATGCTAATTTTATCCCTGATGATTTATTTATAACCTTGCATTATAACCGACAAGACAGACCGACCCCCGAAACAGCCAAAGCGCAGTTATCGGCTTTTCTTCGCAAGCTGAAAGCGTTATACAAAAAGAACGGCGGCGAGCTTAAATACATAAAGGTCAGCGCATACGGTAGCAAAGGCGGTATACATCATCACATTGTAGTAAATAATATCGGACTTAATTTTGATTTAATAACCGCATTATGGAAGTTTTCAACCCGAAAGCCTGATTTTACGCCGCTTTACGATAACGGCGAATACTCCGCCCTTGCCGCTTATTTAATAAAACAATCCAAGATAACGAAATATAATGCTCAGGTTCTCACCGGCAGAACCTACAGCGGAAGCCACAACCTAAAACAGCCTGAGCTTATAAAGGATGAATACATAGAACGCATAAAGTGGAATGAACCGCCAAAAGCTAAAAAGGGTTATTTGATAGATACTGACAGTATAGAGGCAGGGATTAACGAGCTGACAGGAAAACCGTATCTATTTTACCGTATGATAAAAGAAATAGCCGCAGACAAAGAAACACGGTGCAAGAGCCGAGCTGATAACCGCCAAGAGGTAAAGAAGCGTTGGGGAGCTATTGCACCATTAGGCGACATTGTTTTCAAAAAAGAATTAACGAAAGGAAATAAAAATCAAGCTGAAAAAAGCTGAATCCTACGCGCACACACGCACGCAAGACTATATAATACACACTCATTAAAATAATGCTACAAAACGCAACACACCCACCAATAAGCAAAATAAACTTAAATAGCAGAGCTATTTAAAAGCTGTTTTCGGCAGTAAATGTGTTGCATAGTGTTTCATCCGTTAAAATATCAAATTTTGATAAGCTCTACGCACGATACATAATAGCATTAAATCAGACTTGAAAAGTTGACAAAACTGAACACTTCACGGCATAATGTAAATATAAAAAACAGTTAATACCGCCGTTTTGCGGTTGACTGCAAAAATTATATTATCAGGAGTGCAAAGTATGTGTTACGGTCAATTTAAAAGCCTTTTAATATATTACCGCCGACTTGATAAGGATATAGAAAAATTAAGCAAAAATACAACATTTGATAATCTTTCTGAGCTTAACCGTAAGATAAGGACAAAACAGAAAATAGAAAAGCTTATTTTAAATACTGATGATATGCTTGTAAAGGAAATTTTAATACTGCGCTTTGCTAAAAGGTGTAGTTGGGTAAAGACCGCCGCACGGATGGGGCAACACTACACGCCCGATAATTGCCGTATGATAATAAAGCGGCACTTTGAAAAGCGTTCCGCCGCCGATTTTAAGCGATTTTTAGAGCAATAAACCCCAAATAAACCCCAAAGCACAGATTTTAAGCAAAAAGAAAACCGCCGAGCTTTGCCAAGAATGGCTTAACCAAGCGGTTTTTCTATGGTTGCGGGGACAGGACTTGAACCTGCGACCTCCGGGTTATGAGCCCGACGAGCTACCATCTGCTCTACCCCGCGATATATGGCACTTGACTTAGTGCCTTATTATTATACACAATTCATTATGATAATGCAAGCCTTTTTTTAAAAAATTTTATCTTTTTTAATTTTTATTGTTTTTTAAGCCGTGATGCCGCTGAAAAAACTAAAAATACGACAAGATTCACCACCACAACAGCGGCTCCTGCGGGCATATCAAATCCAAAAGAAAGCATTATTCCGCTTACAAATGAAATAGTGGCAACCACCATTGACATTATTATTACCCTGCTGTAACACTTACAAACACGCATTGCCGAAAGAGCCGGGAATGTAATGATACTTGAAATAAGTAATGCACCCATCATTCGCATTCCTATTACCACAGTAACAGCGGTTAGAACTGCAATTAAGCTATTATACAGTTTCACCTTAACACCTGTGGCGGTAGCAAACTTTTCATCAAAGGTGCAAACAAATATCTTATTATAAAAAAGCAGATACATAACAAGCACCATTATTGCCACTGTTGCTGAGATATAAACATCCTGCTTGCTCATTGCAAGAATACTTCCAAACATATAGTTATTAATATCTGTGTTCATGCCTGTTGTCATAGTGGCTACAATAACGCCTATTGCCAAGGCACTGCTTGACACCATTGCTATTGCGGCATCACCTTTAACCTTACCGTTTTCGCTTATACGAAGCAGTAAAAATGCCGCTGCCACAACCACAGGAATTGCAACCTGTAAAGGGGCAGCTCCAACAGCCAATGCCACAGCCGCTGAGCCGAAAGCAACGTGTGAGAGACCATCACCCAACATTGAAAAGCGTTTAAGCACCAAGTTTACGCCCAATACACTTGCACAAACGCATACCAATATACCAACCACTAATGCACGGACAGCAAAGGGATATGACAAAATTTCAGCAATAAAGCTCATACCTCGCCCTCCTTAATTTTATTATAAAATGAGGTTTTGAGATAATCATCAACCGAGCCATAAAAATTATCACCCTCACCGATATGCAGAATATGCTTCGCCTCACAAACTGCACGGTCAACATCATGTGAAATCATAATTATGGTTATTCCGCTATCGTTAAGCTTACGAATAAGTGAATACATCTCATTTTGAGAAACCGTATCAAGACCGTTTACAGGCTCATCCAATAAAAGCACACGCTCTGCGGCACAAAGTGCACGACAAAGTAAAACACGTTGCTGCTGACCACCCGAAAGTTCTTTAAAGGAACGGTTTTTAAGCGAGCAAAGATCCAGCATATGAATATTGCTTTCACCCATTCTGCGCTGAGAGGCACTATATGTTAAGCCGAAAAAGCTTTTTGCCGAAAAGCCTGACATAACAACCTCATTAACACTTGCAGGGAAATCACTTTTAGTTTCACTGCGTTGAGGCAACCAACCTATATTTTTTCTTGAAAAACCGTTACATTCAATACTTCCGCTGTACTTAACACCCGTTCCCAAAATACAGTTCATAAGGGTGGTTTTTCCTGAGCCGTTTTCACCTAAAATACAAAGATAATCCCCATCCGTAACAGAAAAATTCAGGTTTTTAAAAACACTTCGTCCCTCAAATGAGACCGAAAGCTTTTTTGCGGTTATAAGCTCACTCATTTCCACCCCTCCTTTAAAGCATTCAAATTATTACGCATAATCTCAACATAGGTTATACCGTTTTCAAAATCCTCAAGCGTTACATTATGTGCCGAATGAAGCTCCAAAATTTTAACACCCGTTTCCTCAGATAATACATTTGCTATATTTTTGGCACTCATTTCGGTGCAATACACATACTTTACATTATGCTCTTCTACGCTTTTTACAAGCCTGCTCATTGTTTTAAGGCTTATATCGGTACTGTTTGCACAGCCACCGAACGCTGCCTCATACTTTATACCGTAATTTTCTGTAAAATACAGAAACGGAAAGCGGTCTGCAACCAAAATAAAGGGATTTTCCTTTACTTTTACAGTATTTTTTATTTCGTTATCAATCGCCTTTATTTCATTTATATAATCATTGCAGTTTTTACGGTATTCCTTGGCATTTTTTTCATCAATGTTGCAAAGGTAATCACAAATTTCCTCCAACATCAAAACGGCATTTTGGGGAGATGTCCATATATGTTCATCCGCACCGTGAGAATGTGAATCTTCGTGATTATGGTCATGTTCGTGCTGCTCAGAACAAAGCTCATCAATACAATCAATAAGCTTTAGGCTGTTTACATTCACATCGGCAAGCAGCGTATTCACCCATTCATCCGAATGGCCACCGATATACATAACCACATCGGCATTATATACTGCTTTAATATCAGATGGTGCAGGCTCAAAGCTATGAACCTCTGTACCAGGAGAAATCAGCAAATGGCAATCAACCAAATCTCCCCCAACCGCACGAACAAAGTCATATATAGGAAAGATTGTTGTTACTATATTAAGCTTTTCTTCATTTTCTTTTTTATCTAAACCGCATCCGCACAATAGCAAAAGCGACATTATAATCACTAAAACTCTTTTCATTTTGCCGAACATTCCTTACATTTACCGTAAAGCACGGTTTTAAGTTTATCTACAGAAAAGCCGTGTTCTTCACCGATATGCTTTGCAAGCTCGGTAATATGCTCGCACTCAATATGAATAAGTTTACCGCAGGATACGCATTTAAGATGAAAATGATCGTGGCAACCCTCATCCGATAAATACTGATAGCAAGCACTTTCCCCCACAGCGGCATATTTTTGTACCCTGCCCTCACTAACAAGCTTTTCAAGGCAACGGTAAACCGTGGTTCTGCCAACGGCATTACCCTGCAAAGCAATTTGTTCGGTAAGCTCTTCCACCGTGATATGATTACCGTTATTTTGACGCAAAGCCTCTTCAACAATGGCACGCTGTTTCGTTTTATATCCGGATGTTGCTATTGCCATAATCTACACCTCGATTTGAAAATGAATTTCATTTTCAAATTATACAATAAATAAGCTTTTCTGTCAAGCAGGCAAAAAAATAAAGACTGTGCCTTTAAAAATCCGGCACAGCCTTGTATTTACTCAAAAACTACATTTTTAGTCATATATTCTGCTATTACACGATAACCTGAACTATTTGGATGCAGATGATCAGATGCCAAATTATTAATATCCATAAAATCATCATATAACCCGTGATAAAGATCAATAAATTGACAGTTATATTCCTGTGCTACCTCCTGCTGCATCGGTAATATATAATTCAGGTAAAGCGGGTCACGCTCATTCCAATTACTTTCTGTGGCTTTCTTTTTCCGGTCGTACCTTTTCATTGTAAGACCGCTGCTTATAATAACCGTAGGTTTTGAGGGCATATCAAGATAATGCTCTACTATTTCGCAAAGTTTAAGCTTATACTCATAAGCATCAGACTGACTTATCATAACACGGGCATCGTTAGTTCCGAGCATTATTATCACATAATCAGCTTCAAACTTATTGCTTTTGCTGTAAGCCGCAGTATTCGGATACCAAAGGGTTTTATCTCTGCCACTTTTGTTATAAACATAGCTGCTTCCTTTTCCGAAATTGCCGACTTCATAATTTTCACCTAAAATAAGCTGTAATTGTTGAGGATAAGCACCGCCAAAATCACCATCTTGCCAACCTTTTGCTCCTATACCCTCTGTAAGGCTGTCACCCACGCAGGCTATACGGATAACTTTTGAAGAATCGTTATTTTCGGTTTTTTTATCACTGCTTTTTGAACAGCCTGAGCATAAAAGCAGACTGCTCAAAACCAAAAACGATAAATACTTTTTAAAATTAAGCTTCATACCTACATACACCATTTTAAAGAAAGGCAGTTTTTAAAACCGCCTTTCTTTTTAAAAAATTTTAATAGAAAATATCAAGCGAAATATTTTGTGAAATATACTCTGCAAGTGCTCTGTAACCTGCATCATTTGCGTGAAGAAGGTCAGAAGCAAGCCCGCCTTTATTTTCCAAAAATTCCTTAGTGCCGTAATATGTATCAATAAACTCAAGGCCTAATTTTTCGGCTACGGCTATTTGCTGAGGATGAACGAAATTACGGAATTTGTCATCACGGGTTACCCAAGAAGTATCTGTTTCGAGCTTTGCTTCATCATATTTTGCCATTGTAAGACCGTTACAGATATATATTACGGGTTTATTCTCTCCTGCAAGCCATCTGTTTGCAATATCTTCTAAAGCCGCACCGTATTGTTCGGATTTTTCTTCATCAGAAACAAGTTTAGCATCGTTTGTACCCAACATAATAATTACTATATCGGCATCAAAATCAATACTCGGCTGATACTTTGCGGTATTGGGATACCAAAGACTTTCGCCTCTACCTGCATAATACCAAGCATAGCTGCCTCCAACACCAAAGTTCTCAACAATGCAGTTATCATCGGCAAGAATAGCATTTAACTGTTCGGGATAAGCGTACTGATAGTCGCCGCTTGCCCAGCCGGTAGCACCTACGCCCTGTGTAAGGCTGTCACCAACGCAGGCAATACGAATTTTACCAAACGGGGTATGATTCAGGCTGTCGCTGTTTCTTTTAAGTATCTTGCCGTCAAATGAAAGATATCTCGGAACACCGTAAGATTTAGCACCGTCTATAACGGTATACGGCTTTAATTCAACATACTGATTACCCTCATCGCTTAACAAATCGCCGAATACAAACGGATAGTTATAACCCTCTTTAAGACCCTCAAATCGGAGCTGTGTTTCTGCCATAACCTTTTTAAAACGAACAATGTCTTTAACATTTATGGCGGTGTCGCCGTTAAGGTCTGCCTGAGTATTAAGCGCTTTGCTTTGAATAATACCGCTTCTTAATGCGGCAATATCATCTGCATCGGCATCGCCGTTTGCATCAATATCACAGTAATAAACCTTGCTTGCCGTGGAAATATAAGGCGTTTTATCTGCTGATAAAGCATTTACGTACTCAGTAGATACCACTCTTTCAGTATCGCCATTTTCCTTTTTAACAACAATCTCAAAACCAATTTCAGTTACATTTTCAATGTTATCAATATTAATTACAGCCGCACCGTTTTCGGTATCAAGTCCTGTAATTCTCAATGGGAACGGAATATATTTAGGAGTGAGAATTACATTTTCGGTTGCGGTAAAGCTATAGCTTTCACTGCTTGTTACAAGTGTTTCACCGTTATACCAGCCGCCAAAGTAATAACCATATTCGGGAGTGGCGGTTACGGTTACGGTTTCGCCGTAGGAATAAGTACCTGCACCGGTTACTGTTCCCTCTTCACTGCTATTTGCGGTTACAACGCAGTCGGGAAGTTTTGTAACCTTAAAATCGCTTACAACCACATCCTTAAGGTTTGTAAAAATACCTACACCACCCGAAGAATATGCCGTATTATATGTTACCGAGTTGCTTGTTGAAGAAGCATTGGTTTTGGCAGAAAATACTTCACTTTCTTTTCCTGTGGCAACATTTACAAGACTGTAATAAATAGTACCTCGTATAACCTTTACTTTAAGGCGTAATTTTTCCCCTGCACCATTTACAGTCTGAAGTATTGAAGAAACCTTATACGTAGCACCGGACACGGCACCTATATTGGTGTTTAAGGTGCCGTCTGCCTTTCTGCCGTAACGTACAAGCTGTAAGGTCATTTCGTTATCGGCTGAGGAGGCGGCTCTTATTGCATTTACCGAAAATGCAGTAAGACCTGCAGATTTATAAATGGTGTCCTGAACATAGAACATAATACCTGCTTGAAGATTTGTAGAGGAAGGAAATGTAAAATCCGCCTGAGCTTCAAAGTTTTCCACTTCAGTATACGGGGCTTCATTTACCAGCTCTTTAACGCTGATATTAGTATAATCGTGAGTACCGTTAGATACAAACGCTATTGAACCGCCCTTGAAAAGATTTGCTTTAGCAGAAGCAGATAAACCTTCTGTAAGGCTTATGGAAGCGGAGCTTTTACGGTTAAGGTCGGTCAGGTCATATACGGTTACATTTACAGTCGTGCCTATTACCTCAACCTCCATACGAATATTTTTCTGATCGGGAGCCGCTAAGAAGCCTTCAAATTTAACCTCCTTGTAGGCAAAACCCGAAGCGGTAGAATAGTTTCTTAGTCTGATATACAGATCCATACTGTCAGCCGCACTGTATGCAAAAAGCAGATAACCGGGTGTACCAAAGCTTGCCTTTTCAAAGAATACATCCTGCATACGGAAAGCAATACCGCCGTAAAGTGCATTACCATTAGTCTTTTCAAGGTTAAATGAGGCTTTAAAATCCTCAACATTGGTATAGCCCTTAATCTTCACCTTGGACTGACTGTAGCTTGAAATACGGTCATCTGCAAATTTAACACCGTAATCTACAACATCATCACCTGTTGTATTGCCGTGAATATCATAAAAATCACGGTTATAAAGGTTAAATATTTCCTTTTCATGGGTAACATAGTTTGTAGGCACGCTGCCTTTAAGGCTTATGTCCTCAATAGTGTGATGTCCGTTTGTAACAAAAGCAAAGGAGCCGTTATCATAATACTGACCGGCCGTAATGGTAGGAACTAACGAGAAGCTGTTGGAGTATGTATTTTCAGCATTTGCGGCATCGGCAACGGTGAAGTTGAGTGTTTTACCCGTAACCTTAACGCTAACCTTAACGCCGTTTGTTGCTGCACTCAAAAGACCGGTTTTGGTTAAAGTAGTTTCTTCCTTAGCAGAAGCAGTTGAATATTTTCTGAGCAAAACCTTAACATCACAGCTTTCGGCTTCACTTACAACAAGCAACATATAGCCTTGAGTGCCAAAGGTTGCGGTTCTGAAATCGGAATCCTGCAATCTGAAAGCTATACCGCCGTAAAGAGATTTTGTTTCTGCGCTCAATTTTGTGACTTTAAATTCGGTTTCAAAATCGGTCATACCCTCGGTGCCGTCAAGCTTTAGCTTAGTAGTAGCATCGGCAGTGGTAATTGTGTTTGCAGTAGCATCAAATGAAGCACCGTATGTATTTACCGCATTTCCGGTAATATAATATTTATTGCCGTAAATATCATAATTAGCAATATTATAAAAATCAGTAAAAGTTTTTTCCCCATAGGTAACAGCACTGTCAAGCGCTTGCATTTTAAGAGCACCGGTACTTGTTACAATACCATCCGATGTCTCAGTCGGCATTTTGGAAGCAGAGCTGTTTCTGACCCAAAAATCAGAAAGATCATCATAAGTCACAGCAGTTACATCGGCAGAGACTGCAGTGGGCACAAAACAGCACATTACAGCTATTATTGCCGACAGTAAAACTGCGGCTGATTTTTTAAAGGATTTCAAAAATAACTTCATCAAAAACACTCCTTACAAATATTTTTATAAGGTAACATTAACATATTTCGTTTCTTTTTTCAACGATAGTTGTGCATTTTAACCTCATTTGAGCAAACATCGAAACAAAAAGTCTGTTATTAGCTATCAGCGAAACAAAAAGTCGTGTTTTCAAAAAAAGAAGAACTGTCTCACAGTTTAGTGAGACAGTTCTTCTTTTTAGGTTAGTCTATATAAGAGGGGTTAACATAGGTATTTTCATAGATATGTTCGGGATAATCGCCCTTTATATCTATTGGAAGCTTGGTGGTATATGTACCAAAGCCTGTAACTATTGTCTGCTTAACATTGGGGCTTTCTTTGAGTAACCAGTTGTTATGAGCAGAGGTATTATACTGATAATAGAACTGCTTAGCACCCGGCCACAGGCAGTATGTGGGATCATAAACCTGATATGCGGAAAGTGAACCGTCTATACCGTGGTGAGCAAGCTGTAAAACATCACTCTTTAAGTAATCGCCAAACTGTTCTACCATAAGTGCTTCAGCCGCGGGAAGTGCATCGCCAAGCCACAAGGTAGACTGACCGCCGACATACATTCTGAATATCGTGGTTGAATTGTTGAAGTTTGTTTCAGGTAATATTGTTGGAGCGAAGTCCTCAAATGTCTGCAAAACTTCAAACTCAGCATTTCTTACATAGAACTTATTACCTGTATGAACCTTAATAACCGGAGTATCATAATAATATTCATCCATTACAACCTTTGTAATTCCGTACTCTTTAAGCGTTGTACCCATTATTCCAGGAGAATTTGCGGCTATATCTTTATCACTCGGGAAATTATAGTAGAACTTTTCAATCACAACATCATCGTGATAGTTAAGGGCAAACTCATTGAAATTACCTACATGGTCACTATGTGCATGAGAGAATATCCAGGCGGCAATTACCGGCTTTTGACCTGCCGGAGTTTGAGCTACAAGTATATCATAAAGATTCTTAGACTCACGGTTATTTCCTGCAGCGTAACCGCCGTCAAATACAATAAAGCTGTTATCCTCAAGTCTTATAATGAAGCACATACCCTCAACAACGGTAGAAGCATCCAAATTCATACCCGTAATCCGGGTATCTACCTTAACGGAGGTATTGTAAATATTTTCGCTTGCAAGACCGGGTAAATAGGTCTTAGGCTCCCAAACAACCCTTACAGTCTTATTGCTGTCAATATAATAAGCGTTAACCGTAAGATTTTCATTTGTATAGGTTGCAAAGAGATTGTTTTCTATTGTATTTGTAGTATAAAGCTCAAAGCCTACATACTCCAAAGCCTTCAGATACTGATTATATGTAGCGGCAGTGGTACCAACGGCTGTCATAATCTTTGTACCGTCTCCTGCCTCAGTTTCGGTTACAGTGCCCTCGGTGTAATAAGGAATAACACCGCCATCCAACCACTTGGAAATTGTAAGCGAGCTGTTATTGGTGTAATCCGCCCACTTGTTTGCGGCTACTGCACCTGCGGCTATCTTCTTCATACGAACAAGGTCTTTAACATTGAATACTGTACCGTCAGCATTTGCATCGGCACGCTCAAGGGCTGTACCCTTAACCTCTTCAATACCCAAAATAGCCTTGCGAACAAGAATCATATCATCGGCATCAACAGCACCGTTAGGAACAAGGTCGCCGTAAACGATACGGGTGGAAGCCTTTCTGCGATTATTCACAACATTGATAAAGGGAGCATCGCTATCCTCAACAACAGTATAACAGTTACCGATAATCAGATTACCGTTATCTCCGCCTACATATCTGTAACGGAAACGAAGATTTATAATCTGATAGGGCTGAGTTACATCAACCTTTGTTTTAAAGGTATCAAAGCCTGCGAAGGTTTTAATATCCATCTTTACATAACCCTTGAAGCCTGAGGGGATATCGGCAAAGCCGCCCTCTGCATCAAGTGCTGCAGATTTCCATTCACCGTCATAAATACTCATATAAGAATATTTACCGTTTTTCCAATCAATATATGTACTTGCGAAAGAGGGTTGTGAAATATAGAGTGCGGGACCTTCTTCGGTGTAATTTGGCATTTCAATATATACCATAAAGGTATCAACACCGGGTTGCATATTGGTATTAGCCCAGTTTTTGGAATACATATGAAGATCGGTTATAACATTACCGCTTATGCTTCCCAAAACAACAGCCTTATCGGCAGTATTTCCAACGCTGTCAATAGTGGTATATGTAGCTTCGGAATCAACCGTGCCGCCTGTTGTGTTTGTGATTGTAACATTATGTCTCGGATAATATGTACTTACCGTCATAGCGTTTGCGTTTTTGGTAAGATTATAATTTCTTGCGGCAATATTAGCCTTAGTTTCAAGGTTATAAGTGCGGTTAAGCAGATACAAAATACCGCCGAATACAAAATCACCGCTTTCTTCGCTCACACCGTTAAAGCCAAGAGATAATTCATTTATAATATAATTAGAATAAACATCAAAGCTATAATTCTCATTAAAGTCAAGCTTTGCAACGTCAATACAGATATATCCCTTAAAGCCTGCGGGCAAACCTGTTAAAACAGCGTTTGTGCCACCAAAATTACGGATAGTACCCTCTTGCCACTCACTGCCTGTCAGGGAAAGATATGAGAAGCTGAGTCTATCTGTAAGCTTTGCGGTATAGCTCTTGCTGTTTTGGGTAAGCTTTACAGAGCTCAGGCAAAGTCCCCAATCGGTATCGGCTTTCTTATAATCGGGAAGCTCGGCATAGAACATTATGCCGTTGCCTGCATTAACTTCCTTATTGACAGACTGCATTACAAGACTGCCGTTTGCCGCATTTTCATCACTACCGCTCACACGGTAAATACCATCAAAACCGGTTGCCTTATCGGAGGCTATCTGAACGGTGTTGTTATCCTTTGTAAGGGTTGCGCCCCGGGCATTTAATGTTGCATTAACAGCCTGCAAGGAGGTAGCCCCGAATGCTTCTGCTGTAGCAGCCGTTGCAGATACACCTGTAACTGCAACGCTGTCACTATCAGCAATAACAGAATAGAACGAACCGATTACAAGAGGACCGTTTGCTCCGCCTACATGGTTAAAGCGGAATTGATAGTTTTCAACATTATAAAATTTAGTGAAATCAAAGTTTTTCCAAACAACAGTGCTTGAATTTCCGTAGAAGCTAAAGTCCTTAAGGCTGAATTTGATATAGCCCTTAAAGCCTGATTTAAGCTCTGCAAGCTCACCGTTAGAGCCTACTATACCCCTTTGCCACTTACTGCCGTTTACATCGGCATAGTAATACTGTGCACCTACGGGGTCAACATAAGAGGGCCAGCTTGAGCCCTGCTGTATACCCGGCATTGAGATATAAAGTGCAGGAGTATCGGCTTCAAATGTGGGAAGCTCAACATACATCATAAATGTATCTACACCGGGCTGCATTTTGGTATTGGGCCACATTTTGCTGTACATATGAATACTGTCTATAGCTTCACCTGTTGTACTGTCAAGCATAACGCCGTTTCCACCACCTGGGCAAGAAGCGGTATAATTGGAATTTGCGGCAATAACATCCCCGCCTGAAGGATTGGAAACAGTTACATTCCATCTGGAAGCGTGTGCTGTAACAAGCACTGCGTCCTTATTACCTCCAAGCTGATAATAGCAATCCCTTAATTCCATAAGGGTTGAGTAGTTGTTATCATCATCGGGATAGTATAATACACCGCCGAAGATAAGGTCACCGCAATCTCCGCCGACAGCGTTGAAGCCAAAGCCCATATTTATAAGCATATAGTGCCTTGAAAAATCGGGATATACTCCATTTGCGGGATGGAACTGTGAAGAAGAAAGGTCTATACGAACATAACCCTTAAAGCCTGAGGGGAGTTTTGAAAATACAGCCAAATTGCCGTCAACCGTTGTGGTTTCGGCAAACTGCCATCTATCGTATGATTTGGAAATAAACGAATAGCTTATGGGGGCTTCACGCTTACTCCAGAAATTTACATTATCCTGATTTATGTAGAAAGAATTAAGACTAAGCGCCCAGTTGGCACCTGCCGCCGCATAATCAGGCAGCTCTACATAAAACATAACAGTATTGTTATCAAGAATAAAAGAACGGTTAATCCATTGCAGGGTAAAGTTTTCGGTAGCCTTTCCTGCAACAGGGCCTGAGAGAGAACCATCTATACTGCTTATAACACAAGCACCGTCCCAACCTGCTGCTTCTCTCCAACCGGGAGTTGTAATAGAAGTGTTCTTTACAAACTGGGTATTAAGCGTACCTGATGATGTTGCAAGCTTTGGTACTGCGTACCTGAAGGATGTGACATCGGTAACTTTCAGTGTATCGGCAGCATCATTTATTTCGCTAAGTGCAGTACCTGTAATTGCTGAAACTGCGGTTGACTGCGAAAATACCATACACGAAACAAGCACCGAAACACATAAAATAAGGGAAAGTATGCGTTTCATTTGGTTTACCTCCATTTTTTATTTAAAGGGTGTTTTGACGGATACAAATATGTAATCCATGGGGTTTGCACCCGTCTGACACATCCCTTTCAAGGATTTTTTGTGAAAAAATCCCATAATCATTATACGATTGTGCAAAAAAATAGTATATCATTTATATATTTCATTTTATCATTTATCATTTTTTTTAAAACGAGAATGAGACGCTGTAAAAACAAACAGACCCCAAGCAAAAACTTGAAGTCTGTACTGATAATAAAGATTTTAACTATTATATTTCAATAAAAAAATCAAACTTAATATTCTTTTCGCCAAACCTGTACTTATCTTTAAGCTCAGGTCCGCAAGAGTTTGAACCAATACCCGAAACCTTATAATCCACCCTTAAATAGGTGTTTTGGTCACAGGTAAGCTCATCGGTATGCTCTGCTTTATACAAAACATCGGCGCTGTAATTTGAAACATTGAACTCAAATTCACCCTTTGAACCAAATTTCATTTTACCGATTGAAAGCATCTTTGTTTTATTATGATTGCCGTGCTCTTGAGGACGAACATAATTAACATATTGTTTTTCGCTATTGCTTTCATAAAGGCCAACATTAGTAAAATATGTATCCCAATAATACAACTCCTGATATGCATCAGAAACGCATGGTGTTGTATATGGATACGGTAATCCAATCAAAGTGCCGCTGCTTTCAGGACAGTATTTTACCGTTTTTTTCGATATTTTCATCTAAAACTTTTTAATTTTGTCATTCATAGCCTCACCAAACCTAACTTATTTTTAAAACAATCATTTTCTCAGCTAAACAATTAGAACCTATATAAACCTCAATTTCGCCCTTTTCAACCACATATTCACCGTTGCTCAGATAATAACCCAAATCATCAAAGCCTAAAGAAAACTCAATATTTTTAGCTTCACCCTTTAATATTTCGGTCTTTTCAAATGCCTTTAATTCCCTTAAAGGACGCATCATTGAAGCCACGGGGTCGTGAATATAAAGCTGAACGGTCTCTTTGCCGTCATAATTGCCTGTATTTTTAACACAAACGCTTATTTTAAAACTTTCTCCCGCCTTCAAGTCATTTAATGATAATTCTTCCTTTATAGCTTTCGGATTTTCATATTCAAATTCCGTATAAGAAAGACCATACCCAAACGGATAGTATGGTGTGGGAATACTATCAACATAACAAGCACCCGGATTTTCACCGTAATAGCAATTAACCGGTCTTCCGCTTGAAGTAACGTTATAGTAAAGCGGAATATGCGTTGCAAGACGGGGTACCGTTACAGGCATTTTACCCGAAGGCACTACATCTCCATATAAAATATCACACGCAGCCTTTGCGGTCATACTTCCGGAATGCCAAGCGTATATAACAGCATCTAAATTTTCAGCTATACCCTGCATTGCAATAGGTCTGCCGCAGAAAAATACGCCTACAACCTTTTTGCCGGTAGCCTTAGCTTTTCTTATAAGGTCTTTTTGGTTTTCGGAAATTGATATATCAGAAACAGCTCTTGATTCACCTGTTGCTGACCAGCTTTCTCCCAAAGCCAATACAATAACATCAGCCCAATCCATAGCCTTTCCTGTGCTATCCCAATTAAGACCTCCAAATGAGGTTGCCCAAATTTCACCCTTGGAGGCATTTTTTAAAGCACTGTAAAAATGCTCAGTTTCCTCTGCTTTACCGTCTATCGTCCAGCTTCCGAGCAGGCTTCTTTGCTCATAGGTAAACGGACCTGCAAGTGCTATTTTTGCATCCTTTTTAAGTGGTAAAACACCGTTATCATTTTTAAGCAAAACCATTGATTCGGATGCCATTTCATAAGCCGCTTCAAGATGTTTTGTACGATCCATTTCAATGTGATTGCAATAAGGATTTTCAAAAAGCCCCTTATAAAGCTTAACCTTTAAAATTCTTTTAACCGCTTCATCTACAACCTTTATATCAATGCTGCCGTTTTTAACAAGCTCTTCTAAATTATCAATATAACAGTTATCCTGCATATCCATATCAAGACCTGCATTTAAAGCCAACAAGCAACAATCTGCGACTGTTTTTGCAACACCCTGACGCATAAGCTGTATTACGGCATTAAAATCAGAAACAACAAAGCCGTCAAAGCCTAACTGACCTCTTAATATATCAGTTAAATAATATTTGCTTGAGGTTACAGGCTGACCATTAATATCATTAAAGGAGGACATAACGGTTTTAGCTCCGGCCTTTATTGCACTGCGGAATGCAGGCAGATAATTATTATGAAGGCTATAATCGGAAATTTCGGCACGGTGGTAATCTCTTCCGCCCTCACTTGCACCATAGCCTATATAATGCTTAGCACAGGAAAGCATACGGTCACTTTTGCTTACATCATCACCCTGAAGACCTTTAACTATTGCCTCAGCCACCTTTGCTCCCACAAACGGGTCTTCTCCTGTGCCCTCAATTATTCTTCCCCATCTGGGATCACGGCACATATCAAGCATAGGTGTAAAGGTCCAATGCACGCTTTCATTAGCGGCTTCTCTTGCAATACATTCATAAGATTTTTCAATCAAATCGGTATTAAACGATGCTGTCATTGCAAGCGGAATCGGGAATACGGTACGGTGACCGTGAATAACATCACGACCGAAAATCATTGGTATACCGCTTGGGCTTTCCTCAACGGCTATGCGTTGCAATTCGTTATAAAAATTAACATCAATAGCTCCCTGTTCATCGTTACCGGCAGTAGCACCGACACACATGAGTATTGAACCTACTAACCCTTGCCTTACCTTTTCCTTAACCTGCTCCAAATTTTGAGCAACAGGTGTTTCAAGTTGATTTAACTGACCGATTTTTTCTTTTAAGGACATTTTTGAAAGTATTTCCTCTGCCCTTTTTTCGAACTTGCTAAGCATTTAACATAACCCCTTAATATTTATTAACCATATCTTTCAAACAAGATATTTTTCATAACCTTAACTGCAAATTCAGCCGTTTCAATAAGAAAATCATTGCCGAAATGCCTTAAATTAAGCTCCATATTATAAACTCCGCTATAACCTATTTCATCCAAAGCATCAAAAACATCATTCCAATTTATAGTTCCCGTCATAGGAATTTTATGCTGATCGGTAAAGGTATCATTATCATCAATGCTGAAATCTACGGCATCGGCTCCTATTTGCGAAGCTATTTCCAAAGCCTTTATATCGCCGTATTTCTTTTGTAATGCTCCAATGGAAAAACCTATCTTTCTTTTCATTTTACCACACCCCGGCATTAAATCAAACTTTTTTATTTATTTTTTAATACAACAAACAAATTTTCTGCCATTATATTAAATGCTTTAACGAAGAAAAAGGAATGACACCTAAAAAATTTCGTTCAATCACAGCAAAAAAATAATTGAGCAAACAAAAAACAACAGGTTATCACTAACCTGTTGTTTTTTTAGTAATAATACTTACATACTATCGAGAATAAAAATTATCAAATTTTTTTACCCTTTAAAATATCTATACATTTTTGATAGGTTAAAACCTGCCCCTTTTTGTTTATAAGCTGCATAAGATTGATTTTTTCTTCAATGTCAGCATACAACGAACGGGAAACGCCTTTTCTTATATAGCCCTTAAAATCATCCATTTTTTAAAACCTCCGTTTATTCTTTGATTATATTATACTACAATTATTTTTAATTTTTTCTGTTATAAACAGAAGTTTTAAAAAAAGAACTTCAATATGAAGTTCTTTTTTTGTTCAGTATTATTCTTCAATATCCTCGGTTTCATCCACCGAAATAACCTCAGGCTCTGCACCCATTCCATTTAAAATCTCAAGCATTTCCTGCTTTGTTTCATCGCTGATAACCCTTTCATTGGTCTGCTTTAACAAAATATACTTTGCGTAATCGGGCTCTGTCATCAACCAATCTATTATAATAAACGCATTTGCAGGCTTATAGCCACATTCGTTTATAAGAAATTCAACCGTTACATCCTCAACCTTTTCTGTGGGAAGCTCACCGGTGAAAAGCCACTTAATAAACCAACGCTTGGTTTTGGGCTGCATTCCCTTAACACCCTTAAATAAAATCGCTATATCGCTATCTGCATAGCCATTTTTCTTAAAGAAATTTTTAAATTCACTAAATGTAATTTTCATAATTAATTAATTCCCTCCAAAGCAGCATTTGCAAATGTTGTTGCATCCGCTTCCACAGGCTGATTTGCATAACCACGCATATCTACCGATGGACTGATATAGTTTCTAAAGTTATTTGCCCATTTAGCTCTGGTTTTTTCATCAACATTCCAGAAACCGCTTTCCTTAGTAGCCTTATGCTGAACAGCGTGCCTGAGCTCATGAACGATTGTATTGATAGCTTCTTTGATAAAGAATGCAAAGTTTTCATCATTCTTCTCAAACATAAGATATTTAATGTTAAATTCCAAGGTTTTAGTTTCAAAATTATAAAAACCGCAAGAATTTATATGTTCTGCATTAATATCAACCTCAAGCTCAACACCGTAAAGCTTTGCCAATTCTTCAGCAAATTCGGTAAGCTCTGCAACCCTTTCTTTTTTGGGTATTTCACGAAAATGGTCAACTACATTATCGCCAAACTTTTCTTTTATAAAATTCTGTGTTTCTTTGATTTTTTCCTTATCGGTATCGCTCATAGGAGCGCTTATTGCCTGCTGGGGCGGATTTTGAGCCGGAGCATTGCCCCATACACCAAAAAGATTACAAACCGCCCATCTTATAAACATTATTCCCGCTACGCCTAATAAAAGTGTTCCAATCATTTTTTGTCACCTCAAAAATTTTTTAAAAATATTATTTTTCTTCAATATCCTCGGTCTCGTCCACCGTAATAACCTCAGGTTCTGCACCCATTCCATTTAAAATCTCAAGCATTTCCTGCTTTGTTTCATCGCTGATAACCCTTTCATTGGTCTGCTTTAACAAAATATACTTTGCGTAATCAGGCTCTGTCATCAACCAATCTATTATAATAAACGCATTTACCGGCTTATAGCCACATTCGTTTATTAAATATTCAACCGTTACTTCCTCAACCTTTTCTGTGGGAAGCTCACCGGTGAAAAACCACTTAATAAGCCAGCGCTTGGTTTTGGGTTGCATTCCCTTAACACCCTTAAATAAAATCGCTATATCGCTATCGGCGTAGCCATTTTTCTTAAAGAAATTCTTAAATTCACTAAATGTAATTTTCATAATTAATTAACCCCCTCTAAAGCAGCATTTGCGAATGTTGTTGCATCCGATTCAACCGGTTGATTTGCATAACCACGCATATCAACAGAAGGTTTGATATAATTATTAAAGTTATTTGCCCATTTTGTTCTGGTTTCTTCATCAACATTCCAGAAACCGCTTTCCTTGATAGCCTTATGTTGAACGGCATGCCTGAGCTCGTGAACGATTGTATTAATAGTTTCTTTGATAAAGAATGCAAAGTTTTCATCGTCCTTTTCAAACATAAGATATTTAATGTTAAATTCCAAGGTTTTAGTTTCAAAATTATAAAAACCGCAAGAATTCAAATGCTCCGCATTAATATCAACATTAATTTCAACACCGTAAAGCTTTGCCAACTCTTCGGCAAATTCGGTAAGCTCTGCAACTCTTTCTTTTTTTGGCAATTCACGGAAATGGTCAACAGCACTTTCGCCAAACTTTTCTTTTATAAGATCCTGTGTCTCTTTGATTTTTTCCTTATCTGTATCACTCATCGGTGCTGTAACAGCCTCAGGCGGTGCGTTTTTATTTTTCCTTTCCTTCCACTTTTCAATCAGTTTAATAACCGCCCATTTAATACCTTTATACAAATTATACAGTACATATCCAGCTAATGCATTGCTCATTTTTGCCACCTCATAATTTTTTGTTTTTTGTTTTTCTTTATCCTTATTATAATTTATATAGGAATAAAATGTTCTGTTTAAAACAGAAGTTTTTAAAAAACTTTACCGCCTTATAAGCTGGTCACGTTCAAATCTTTCAACCTGAATTGCCAAGGAATTTATCCTTTCCCTTAAAAGCTTATAAACAGCTATATCATAAGGATGCACAAGGGATTTATTGTTATCCTGCAAAAGCTCACTTTTACGTAGCTTAAAGTTATGCTCAGCAAGCTCCTCCGGCTCCATAGCAGCGGTGCTTTTGCGTTTCAAACGCTCATATTCCTCAAGATTTTCCATACAGTAATCTTCTGTACGGAAAAGAACATCATCCGCTGTGGGAGCAAAGCCTTTTCTCAACATTCTGCAATAGCTTATTGCAATGCTATCAACATTTTCCTCACCGTCACCATATACAGTACAGGTTTCTGCCGATTTAATCAAAGCCTTTTTCCACATATCCCCTGTAATATAATCCTCATTAATAAGTGAACGCAATGCCACATTAACAATTTTAATTATATCCGAACCTATTACAATACGGGGCTTTCCGTTTTTAACAAACTTAGAATTTATAACCTCTAAAAACAGTTTTTGAGAGAAACAATCCTCTGAAAAACAATTAATTTCATCAACTGATTTTTCACGTGACTTTGCAATATTAGCCTTAGCACGCTGCAATGAAACCTTAAAAATATCGGCACATTCATTAGCGGTTGGAAGATAAACCGCATATAGTGCATCAAATCTTCCGCTTCTGAAAAATTCCTTAGGAAGACCGCCAATATTATTTGCGGTTGCAAAAATGAAGCACGGCTTTTGGTTATCCTGCATCCAACCAAGCATATAACCAAACATTCTTTTGAATGAAGATGAATCGCCGTCATTACCGCTTCCGCTAAAGCCTTTTTCGATTTCATCTATCCAAAGTACGCAGGGTGACATTGTTTCAGCGGTTTTTAAAGCAACCCTCATTTTACGCTCAGATTCACCCTGGTATTTATCCATAAGGCTACCCATATCCATTTTAAGAAGCGGCAAATTCAAAACCTGCGCTGTAAATTTTGCGGCTTCACTTTTTCCGCAACCTGGGATTCCGCAAAGCAAAACACCCTTAGGAGGCGGTGTGCCGGTTTTTCTTTTCAGTTTATTTGAATTATTAAGTGCATCATCCTGAGCCTCAAGCCATGCCTTAAACTTTTTCATACCGCCGATATTACCGGTTATATTACACTGCTCAAGAATTCCACCCTGCATTTTTTGCTTTTTGCGATCCCTGATGATTTTTTCAACAGCCTTATCATTCTCAAGAGAAACAGTGGCGTTGATTCTTTGCATGGTTTTTGATATTTCCTCTGTTGAGAAACCAAGAAAAGCAGTTGATATAGCCGAAAGGTAATCAGGATTTTCTGTTAAACAGCTTGCCGCCCCCGATTCCTTTAAAACAATATTTCGTATTTCCTCTTCTTCAGGAAGATCAATCTCCACAAACTCGGTATAGGTTTGCAAAAAAGGTGAAATTTGAACATCGGAAGAATAGAGCAAAACAGCACTGTTTTGCAAAATTTCGTATTTAGGATGCGACTCATCCTCATGGTCCACAACATATTTTTCAAGCTTTGAAAAAATGGCATTTAATTCATTTCTACCATTAACATCATCAAAACCCGCAATCTTATATACCCAAAGATGCGGATAATCAATCATCTCATACTCCGGCAGTGAATTAAATTTAATATTTTTGGCATCTTTAAGTCTTTTCCCTGCCTTCATCCCCTCAACCAAGGGTCTGCCTTCGTACTGTCTTCCACCGGAAGAACCGCATACAGGCACAACCAATGGAGTATCAGTATTTTCAATAATACTTTTGATTAAAATATCAGAATCGCTTTTTATGTATATAATAGGTATTCCGCCAAGCAGTGCCGAACGGCACTGCTTGAGAATTTTACTGCTTACGCTCTCTGCCATTTTTCATCCCTCACAAATCAAAACGTTTAAGCATAACAATTTCAAACGCTCTGTCTACCGTACTTGTGATTATCTCTTTATAAGCATTTGACTGAGATTTAAAATCTTCCACAAAAGGAACCATCATTTCTGCCTTATTTTTATTCATTTCATTTTCTATTGAATTTTTCACAGATTGACGAATTCTTCTGCTTCTGGGCTTTTTCAAATCGGTATCCTTTAAAGAGGAACCAATCGTGTTAGCCGCAAACCACGCAACAAGAAGTGAAACACCAAAGGTTTCAGGAATCAAAATAACACCTATAACATAGGCTACAATCTTTGTAACCATAGCAGTTATCTTCTTGGGCAGTGATGAAAGGTCAATACCGGAAATCATTTTATCAACATCAATACCCTTATAGTTTATCGAACCGGACTGTAATGACTGCCATACATCATTGGGGATTGCAACCTCACGGGCAACCTCCTCTGAATAAAGATTTTTAACCTCTTCATTAACAGCCTTTACTATTTTTTGTGAAAGATCATTTTTCCACTTTTTAATTTCACTCTCACACATTTTTTGGGTAATCGTTCCAATTTCATTATTATCAACACGGGTTTGTATGTGCTGTAACAAGGTTTCAACAGTAAGGGTATCACCCGAAGCATCTGCCCAAAGCGTTGTTTCTTCAACAACAAGCTTTTTAACATTTTCAAATACAATGTCAGAAAGTTTGCCCTGCAAGGTTTCAATACTGCAGGATTTCAATCCCTCAATCTTTTTCACAACGTTATCGCAACAACGCTCCACATTGTAATCGGAAACGGCTATCCAAGCAAGTCCGTTTGATACTGTATGAGAGGGATTATCCTCAATAATTATCTGCTTATCGGGGAAAACCTCTTTACAAATTTCAGAGATATAGCCCATTTTACTTGCGCCACCGGTAAGAACCACGGTTTCAAGTGTGCAAGCTCTTTCCTCAGATACATCGGATCCTGTATAATGCAAATATGTACTGCTTTCTATAATGCGCTTAGCTTCCTCAAAAAACTCACGGCACAAATCCTGCCAGCTGCCTGACTTTGGTGTTTTACTGTCACAGGTGATATTAATTGCATTTTTCTTGGTAACATCGGTCATATACTCATCGTCAACGGTGATAGGAGTTTTAAGTCTCTTATTATCCTCATCCCGTTCAAAGGTACAGATAATATCGTGACCGTAAGGACCGAAAATACCGTTATAATATTCCTCTTTGGCGGATCTTAAATTATCCTCAATATCTGCAAATGAGGTTGCCTTAAAGCCAAATTCACCAAACATTTCGGTAGCCTGTCTATAGGCGTTTATTGTCATTTCCCTTTCAATAGCAGATGCGCCCAATGTCCAAGAAAATTCCATAAGCTTTCTGCCCAAAAGCATGTATGTAAAGTCCGCAGTTGAAGAACCAAAGTCAAAAACAGCGGCACCGTTAAGTGCAGAAACCTTACCCTTACCGTTTTCAATGGTGCTGAACATTGCAGCTCTGGATTCAGGAATAATTATAACATCATGAACACCAACGGCATTTTTGATTAAAGATGCATATTCATTCTTTGCTTCATCACTTGTCCAATCCTGAGTGGTAGGGCATCCGATAAGCAAATCAACATTGTTTCTTTCAGCCTCACTTAAATCGCCTACATTATACTTAAAAGCATTTTCAAGCAAAGCAAAAACATAACACGCCATTAACATTCCGTGTGTTATGCCGTTTTCCTTTGCAGCATCAGAATTGCCGTATTGTGTATCAAAAAGCTTTGGAGGCGCCTTAAAATAACAGAATTTTTCACCATCCACAACATAGGCAGGCAGCTTATTACCTATCATTATTTCTCCCAAGCTTTTTAAAAGCTCATAACCGGGACGGTTATTGCCCTTTAAAATAGCCATCTGGTCATTTGTAAGAATAAGCTGTGAAGAAATAATCTGGTCCTTGGTATTTTGAGCAACCAAACGCCTTACTTCATATCTCATATTTTGAATATCGGCAACCACCGGACAAGCAAGTGATACATCGCAATGCCCAAAATCTATTCCAATTACTTTTCTGTTCATTTAATTATACCCCCGAATCCGATACATTTTTTATTCTATATCGAATTTTTTTAATATTTCTGTATTGATTTTTTCCATAGCACCAATGTAAAAACCTTTAATTTCAGCCGCAGTCATGGTGCTTATGGGATTATTTTGGTTTTTATAGTCAAATGCCGATACCCACTGTGGTGTAAGCAATCGCTTTAAAACCTCATAAAGCAGTTTACCTTTTTCAATGTTTTTACGCATTGCCGCAGCTTTTTCTTCATACATTTCAAGTAATTTTTGAAGAGATAAAATATCATCAAATTCTGCATTTCGTTTAGAAGCCTTTGACTCCAAAATATCCAAAAACTCAGCCGCACTTAATATTTGAGTGCAATCGCTTGGATTTATCGGCAAATCATTATTAAGCTTTTCTAAAAGCAGCTTTGCATCATTAAAGGCTTGCGGTAAATCCTTTATTGTTGCCACCGACTGACATTCGTTTTTAATAAATGCACAAACATTGCTTTTATTGCACAAAATTTCTTTCTTTTCAGCCTGAGATGCCGCTTCATAGCTTTCAAAAAGCTTATTCAGATAAACATTAAGGAAAAACACATAATTGTTATATCCCATAATTGCGGTGGTTTCAGGATCATCATCCGAAGATATTTCTTCGGCAAATTTATTTATCTTTTTTAAATAGTCGGCTATTTTTCCCTGACGGTAATAAGCCGAAATAACAATATCTGCCAAATCGTTTTCAGCCTGTAATTTAACTGTTTCAGCCCACTTAAAAAAACAATCTTTAACTAATTCCTGTGCGGCTGTTTCACCTGAAAAGCTTAAAAACGAATCAATTTGCTTTATTCTATGCTTAACCATTCTTACAGATATAACATTTCGTGTGCCGGGATTGGTTGGCGCAATATGAGTTTTAACGCCATCTGTCAGATTGGTCAAAAAATCTTTTATATCCTCTTTTATATCCATTAAAATACCCCATTTATCTCATATTAAAGTAAAAATTCCCTCTTTGGGTTTTATAGTAAAGTTTTTGCCAGCACCGTTAAAATATACCTTTTCAAAACCCTTTTCGTCTATTAATGCCAAAGATTTTTGGGTATCAGATAATGCATATTGCATATAAGCATCCTTTGATTTTGGCTGTTTTAAGGAGCTGCCGAAGTATTTATCCAAAGATACAACCGCCGCTTCCGCTTTTCCGCCCTTTTCAAAGATAACCTTTCCATCTTGGGTTAATATTACATACCCATTATCAGTAACCTTAACCTCAACCACAGGTTTATTGATCATATCCAGCTTTAGCTTTGTCATATAATCCTCTGCCGGTTTATAAAAGTTACTGATTATCCTGCCGTTTTGAACAAGAAGAAATCCTTGCTCTTTGGAACCTGCAGAAAAACAAGCAATATTTTCAAAATTAAGAACCCACTCCTGCGAATCCTTTGAAAGTACCTTAATATCAGAAACTGCATTTCTCCGTTTAATAAGGCACAAATCATCACTAAGGCTGATACCGGGCAGAATTTTAACAATTTTACCGGATACAACATTGCAATAACATGACTCACCGGGTTTTAAGGATAATGTTTGCACAAGTGATTCATCTTCATCGCTGTACAACTCAATATTAACGGTGTAATAGCTGTTTGCACAAGCACCTGCTTCAATTTTCACGGTGGATATTTCACCGCCGTTTTCCAAAGCATTACCGCCGTAATACCAAAACTTATACGGCGTTTTGCTTGCCTTTAGCGGAGCGTTCTTTTCATAAGGAAACAAAGAAATTTCGTTATTAATTCCCTCTTCTTTAACCTGCTCTATACGATTTTCCTTAAAGGATTGTTTGGTTGCATCAACCTCTGACAATTCACAAATTGCCAGTAAAACGAGAACTTTTAGCAAGCTTTCCGGTGTTTTATCAAGAGATACGGATTTTGAAATAAATGCGATTTTTTCATCTATACGAGCCACTTCCAGCTCCTCATTTATTTCACTCATCACCTTACCGAGCTTCTCATTGATAGAAGCCCATTTTTCCTTATAATCGTATGTTCTGTCAATGCCAACAACCTCATCGGCCTTTTGCTCTAAAAAGAAATTTAAACCTTCTTTAACACTTTTGCATTTTTGGGGAAAGGTACGGCATTTAATTATGCCGTACCAAAATTCCTTACTTATATATTCAGCCGGTTTTTTAATCTTTTCACCGTCAAAGTCTACCGCAAACTGTAAAACAAGCGGCACACAATGAACAAGAGCAAAGGTTTCAAATGCCGGTAATTGAGCATAAACATCTAAAGGAGAAAAGTTTTTTTGCAAATCCACAAAATTCAAAATTGATACATCGTTAAGCTTTAATATTTTCCTCATTTAAAAGTATACTCCGTTTCTGTATTTATTTAGGTTGCAGGAACCTCTGCAGGCTGCTCAACAGCAGTCTTTTTACCCTTGCTAAAGAAGCCGCCGATAGCCTTGAAAATGTTTTTGCAAACTTCAACAATTTTTGGAATAACCTTATCCTTGATAAACAATACCAAAGCCTTAATTCCCTTAAAAACTGCTTTTCCTAATGCAAAAACGCATTTTACAAATTTTTCGCTAACATCGGACCAGAAGCTCAATCCCTTTGTTAAAAGCTTAAACAAGCCAAATATCATAACCATAATTGCAGGGATTACCAAAAGTGCAGTAAACATTCCGGGAATAATCAAAAGTCCCAATGCGCCCAAAGCCACGATTGTTTGTATAATAACTATTGCACCAAGTATGAAGAGTAAGATGGATGCAATATCTTCTGCCAAGCTGCCGTTACCAACAGCTTCTGTTATACGCATTTCTTCCACACCTGCACAAACAAGAGTTGTGAGCTGAGGAGCTGTAATATCAACAGGAACACTATCAATAGTACCGTTTTTAACCTGTGTATAAGCAAGCATTGCGGCAATAGCTCTTAAATCGCAATCCTTATCGCCAATTTCAATAATCATTTCAGCGGCTTCCTCAGGAGAGCTTGAAGCATCCAATTCGCTTGCGTGCTCCATAAGACCGTTAAACATTATACCGGAATTCTTAATAGCCTCTCTTGCCTGCTTCTTAATTTCTCTTTCCTTTGCGGGGGTTGCTTCCTCTTCGGTAATGGGGGTAATAAGTTCCATTTCCTCAAGAAGCTTTTTGCGGTCAACAGTGGGGTCATTAAGGGCTATACTTGCGGCAGAAACCGCAGCAGTTATTTTAAGCCAATAATTGCAACGCTCCACACAGCTCTTGCCTTCATCCATCTTCTTCTGGAACTTTTTGATATAACCGTCAAGGTTTTCTCTTGCTTCCTTATAGCTTGCATCAAAATTCTTAACGCTTTCTATAATAGAATCTGCAATTACGAGTCCCTGAGCTATGGTCTTATCATCAAGGTTCTCAACATAAAGCCTTGCCATAACATCACGGGTGCTTTCGCCATCGGCGATACCGTTCATAATTTCCTGTGCCTGTTCCATTAATGCCTTGCTCTGTTCGTTAGTAAAGTTTTTCATTTCTTTTTCCTCCAAAATTTTTTTGTTTTAGGGCCTTGCCTTGATTATATCTTATCATACTTTTTTAAAAAGTTTTCTGTTTGAAACAGAAGTTTTGAAGATATTTTTTTATTTCAAGGGAGCAACATTTTGCCTCGGCTGATTGTATTATAAACCGTACCTATTTAAAAATGTTCTGTTGCCAACGGAAGTTTTAAATAAAAAACTTAATCATATATATTTTCAATTTCGGGATATCCGTTCAAGCGATATTCCTCTAATACCTCATAAACATCAACCGGGTCATAAACCCTTAAATTTATAAGTGCCAAAATTATTTGGTCACGCTTATCCTTTGGGTCAAAGCTGTTTGAACCTCTATGCATCAAATCAACCGCATCGTCCTCATTAAGCTTTAAAGCTATAACCAATTTAAGCAGTGTTTTTTTCTTTAGCTTTATCAATCCCCAACGCAATGAGCTCCATGTTGATTTATCAATAAACGCATATTTATAAAAAGCCGCTTCATTCAGTTCCCCGTTCTTTCTGTAAAAATCACGGTTATTTAATTTATTTATATGCTCAACAATTACATCATATAATGATTTTTCTTTTTCTGAAAGGCTTAATCTCTCCCTTATACCTGCACTTATTGCCGGATTGGAAATTTTTGCGGTTGTAACATTTAAGCTAAAACCGCCGATTTGTGACGAACGCTTACTTATATAATCCTCAACCGCCGTTAAAAGAAATTTTTTCATTTTTTGAATATCCCTTTCATATAACGAATAATTATGAGTTTTAATTCGAGAAAAGCAATAAATTAAATATAAATATTCCATTTAATCAATATATATGCATAATTTTATCATAATCGACATCGTTTTGCAATAATAAATAATTTTCGCATAAGCAGAAATAAATATTTTGTGTATATAGCTAATTATTTTTAAAAAAATTTGTAAATCTGCATAACAAAAATAGGTCTGTAACACTTAAAAGTGAAACAGACCTATGCTTTTCATATTATTGGTAAATTGAGGTTATACCCAAATATTCTTCCAAACAAAGACCGCTGTTATATACCGCCGTTGCAATTTCAATACCAAGGTATCTGATATGCCAAGGCTCATACATATATCCTGTTACAGCTTCCTTTCCTTGCGGATAGCGAATGATAAAGCCGTATTTATAGCAGTTTTCAGCAAGCCAATTTGCCTCCGGAGAGCCTGCAAAGCTTGCATTTGCCTTATTTATATCAAAGGCTAATCCCGTTTGATGTTCGGAATGACCGGGTCTTGCAGAATAACGGTCGGCTGCGGCCACACCATCTCTTTTAACATAGTTATTATAAAGGGTTTTCTGGGTTAAATAGCTTCTGAATCCCGATCTGACAAAAAGATTTAGCCCTTGCTCCTTTGCTGCGGCAAACATTTCTTGCAAAGCGGCATTTGCAACGGGGTCAACACCCGGATTATATGTGCTTGGTAAGGGATAGGTTTTATTTGCAATTAAAATGCCGTTAATATATGTAATTTCAGGCTCTATCGGTGCAATATAAGGGGTAACAGTAACCGAAACATTTGCAAAAGCATTTGGATTATCTGCAGAACTAACGGTAACTGTGCAGTTTCCAACACCCACACCCGTTATCCTGCCGTATTTATTTACTGTTGCAATAGCCGTATTATCGCTTGTCCAAACCTCACCCTTATTTGTTGCATTTGTAGGATGCATTGTAACTATTGGCATATCGTTAGAACCCTGCATAACGGTAACCGAATATTTACTCAAGGTAATACTCTCAACCCCAATATGCACAATCTTAGGAGTTTCAATTTCCACAGCCGGTTCGCTTTCCACAGCCGGTTCGCTTTCCACAGCCGGCTCGCTTTCCACAGCCGGCTCCTCTTCTTCCACAATAACATTAGAGTTAATTGCAGGTTTTGATTCTAATGTCTTTTCCTCTTTTTCATTACAGCCGACAATAGTAAATATAATTAAAAGATTAAGCGCTATTGCTGCCAATCTGTAAACCAAATTTTTCATTATCCCTCACCCATTTTTATTATACTTTTTTGAACCAAAAAAGCAAGATAAAATTATGTTTTAAAAGAAAAATATGAAATTAAATCCACCCATGCTCACAGGCATTTCACAAATCCCGCAGGGATTTATTTCATTGAAAAAGACCTTGTCGAAAGACAAGGTCTTTTTTTGTCTATGGGCTACAAAAAAGATATTTTTGCTGTTTTTGCGTATGAATTCGAACTCTCACATAGTAATTAAACTTAAAAGAGTACTATCGAAGAATCTTCATATCAGATGTTAATCTCTTAAACCTTCCTGTACTTGATAAAACAAACACCGAATGTTCCTACCAGGAGTAAAGTTATGATTACACCGATTACCGTGATATATTCAACTCCAAACATCAGCGGCATCAGAGACGTCGCCGCAGCAATACCGGACACGATCATAATAGCCGCATTCAACCCCTTGCCTTGCTTGAACAGATAGATGACCGCTAACACAAGCAGAACACAAGTCAGTAGCGCAGTAATGAACGGGCCAAAGTTGGCATAACCAAACGGTGTTAAACTGAAATAATTGTATGTCCGTATCCACGGTTCTCCTTCGGGATTACTAAACCTTAAAACCACTCCGTTAGGAAGCAGTTCGAGAATCAGCACTACAACAGAAAGCACCGTAAAAAGAAATTTCTTTATTTTCATTATAATCCTCCTATCTCAGTTCCACATCATCATTTGGATATATTGGTAGGTAATGAAAAGCGACACGGCAAACATTCCAACGACATACAGAACTCTGAGCCATATCTTTTCTTTCGGTATTTTTCTTGATAAGAATACCGAAGTGATCGTTACACATAACGAAATAAAGAACCAAAACAGAGCCGTAAAGTTATTTGCATTAAAATCGGGATGAATAATGTTGCCGAGCTCATCTACCTGTGGGCAACCGCAACCGAACCACTCCACAATAAATTGTTGATTTGCCCAACTATACGGAACGAGTAGTATGGCGAACAGTAGCAAGGGAGAAACGAGGATTACAATTCTTTTCAGAACCGACTTTTTATTCATTCCTGCTCACCGCCTTTTTGCTTTTTAAGAGTCATCTTCTTGCCAAAGTGCGTTCCAAGCATGGCGAGAACACCGACTGGCAGATAGATCGCCGAGTACGCATACAGATCCCAAACAAAGTCGGAAATAGCAATTCCGAACAACAGAGGGAACAAAACTGCTACCGCAAGCGGTATCCACCACAGTTTACGAAGTTCTGTGCCCGCCATAATGCTGAGACAAACAACAAGGATAGGATTCACCGTAAGGAACGAAATAAACCATAGGCCAATTCCTGTCCAGTCCGGGAATAGTTTTATCGCCAGCAACGGCAAGACCATCATAAATAAAATGAGAGTTATCGCCGTTATGATAATTTTTGTGCTGATCTTCATTGGATACCACCTCCTACATTCCTTTGTTAATTGAAGTTTGTTTATCTGCTCATAAAAAGCAATCCCAACAAAAGCATAACACACATTGCTATAGACAACCATTTGCCCACATTGGCAAACAAGTCATCCTTATGCTTCATTGCAATCGGAATTGCAGGAATTACAAACAACAGCGAATAGAATACTGTGTAATGTGTTCCACTTGCATTTGCTGTATTTGACCAGGTTGGGATATTAAGTGTTGCAAGAATGCTATCTCCCAAACAAAAGCCCATTATCTCAAATGCCCATATAAAGGCAAAGAACGATAACCCAAACGATATTGAACCAATACCAAGCTTCTTTTTCATACAGCTTCTCCTATAACCGCACCGGGAAATCTTTTATAGAAATATTATAACATATAATTGTGACTTTTTCTACCACTTTTCAAAACATAATAGACGTAGAGAAAAATCTTCATGCTGTCCGAGTTTTTGTGATACAAGACTCCCGAACAGAAGGAAGAGGAATATGCCTTGAAATTAGCGGATTTATGAGACACGTGCGGATAGACTTAGGGGTTCGAAAAGGTTTGTTTTTCAATCTTCTAATTGCCGAATTTGCGTTTTTCTGTTTTTAGTCCGGCTGACAAAAAGAAAATGCGACCTCGAAAAGTCGCATAAATACTGGGTTTTATAATAAAAACACCATTGAGTCTGAACTTGAGGGTTCAGATTTCAATGGTGTCTTTACTTTGATACTTATATACTAAATGAACACCTCTGTAACCAGTATCAGGATTAGGTGATTTTATGTAATCCTTTTCATTATGCAAATTATGTCATATTCGGGACGATTGGAACTTATTTTTAATATTATAAATATCCTCAATAGTTGGGACAATCACTCTGCAACCACCCAAATCCTGCATACGATAAAGTTTCATTTTTGGAAAACGTTTTAACTTATCTATAATAGTATCCAGTCTTTTTAATCTTTGAACAACAATAGCTTCATCTATATCTTTAACTTGCTTTTTCAAGTTAATCGTGAAAGTATTCATAGGAA
>SVPW01000021.1 GCA_015065645.1 Oscillospiraceae bacterium
AAGATGTTGAGCTAAAATTTAGTGTGTCGCTGATTTCTTGAACGGATTTATTTGTAGTAGTAAGAAGTGATATGGCTTTTTCACAAAGTATCTCATTGCGAAATTGATTTGGTGTTTTATCAAGATGCTTTTTGAATATAAAAACGGTATTTCTTTTGCTAAGACAAGTGCAGTGGAATTAGGTGGATTTGAAAGACGTCAGTTGGTTGTTACAGGAACTAAGGGCTCGATTGAATTGAAACCGCTTGAATGGTATGTGGCCGATTCAAGTAGAATGCAAACCTACAGAAGTATTCGCACTTCATCTGAGTGGGGAGAAAAGGGTGAAGAAAATGTTTGTCCTCCTTATGATAGATATGCCAGTATGATGGAATCTTTTGCCGAGTATGTATGTGGCGATAAAGAAAACCCATACACCCTTGATTATGAATTGGAATTATACAAAACTCTTTTAAAGGCTTGTGGAGAATAATGGTTAAAGAGGATTTATCAGTTTATCGTCTAAAATACGCTGAATCAATGCTTTCTGAAAGTATGGTTTTTGACGGTGGGTCTACAGAAAAATATATACCTATATCCTTTGTGGTGTATTTAATTAAATACGGAAATAGAAATATTCTAGTAGATGCAGGATGCGATACAATGCCAGGTTTTCAAATGAGGAAATTTTATTCGCCTGCATTTGTTTTGCGAAATATAGGCTTATCTGCTGAAGATATAACCGATGTTATAGTAACTCATTCCCACCACGACCATATTGAAGCTGTAAAACATTTTAGTAATGCAGTAGTTCATATATCTAAATCTGAATACGAAAGCGGAAAGAAATATATTCCAAATGATTTTGAAATTTCGACATTTAAAGATGAATATAGTATTTGTTCGCAAATCAAGATTTTGGAGTGGGCGGGACATTCGAAAGGTTCCTCAATAGTTGAAATAAAAACGCAGGATACGATACATATCCTTGCGGGTGATGAATGTTATACCAATGCAAATATAGAAAATAAGATTTGCACAGGATTGTTTTTTAATAAAGAAAAATCTAATTTATTCATAAAAAAATATAGTAATAAAAAATACCGTGTGCACACCTGCCACGACATATCTTTAAAAACAGAAAGGATAATATAAAATGAAAGCAATACTTGTAAATGATGATAGAAGTCTTCGTTGGGATAATGTCCCAAATCCGGTTTTGGGTAATGATGATTGCCTTGTAAAAATAGAAGCAGCAGCTCTTAACCGTGCAGATCTTATGCAAAGAGAGGGTGATTATCCGCCTCCTCCGGGTTGTCCTGAATGGATGGGTTTAGAGATTGCGGGAACTATTGTTGAAATTGCAGACGGTGCAAAGGAAAAATCCAATTGGAAAATAGGTGATAAGGTTTGCGCTTTGCTTGGCGGCGGAGGTTATGCCGAATATGCAAACATTAAGTACGATATGCTTATGCCTGTACCCAAAAACTGCTCTATGGTAGAAGCGGCTGCTATTCCCGAAGCCTTTGCAACAGCTTATCTTAACCTTTTTATAGAGGGTAATATTAAGGCAGGCGATACCTTACTTATGAATGCAGGTGCCTCGGGTCTTGCTTCGGTTATCGTTCCTATGGCAAAGGCATTTGGTGTTAGGGTTATCACAACCGTTTTAACCAAAGAAATAGCCGAAAACATCAAGCATCTTAATGCAGATAGGGTAGTAGCAACCAATGAAGAGGATATCGTGGCCGTATTAAAGGAAGAGCTTGATAACGGCCATCCTGTTGATGTTGCTATCGATTGCTTGGGCGGTGAGATAATGGGTAAATGTATTCATTATTTACGTCACGGCGCTCGTTGGATAATGATTGCAGCGTTAGCTGGTCAGAAAACCGAAATTGACCTTAAAAATATTTATGTAAGAAATGTTCGTATAATCGGTTCAACTCTTCGCTCCCGTACACCCGAAGTTAAGGCTCAAATACTTGCAAGTCTTGTTCGTGATGTATGGCCTAAGGTTGAAACAGGTGAGGTTAAGCCCACAATTTATAAGGTACTACCCATACAGCAGGCCGAAGAAGCCCACGATATCCTTTATAAAGGAAAGAATATCGGAAAAGTAGTGCTTACTGTTGGATGATATTTTATGTAATATATTATGTTATCTACCTATTATATAATATAAATAACGATTAAATTATTCGCTAACCATTTGTTGTGATTTTAATTGCAATAAATGGTTAGCTTTTTGTATTTAAAAAGCAAATAAGCAATCACTTTTCCATTATTTTGAAAAAAATTAAAATTTACTCTTGACTAAGTGAAAAAATTAGTATATAATAATGACTTACTGATAATGATGGGGGAAAGTGCGCTTTTTTGAAGGTATCCCTTCATTCAAATTGCACAAAAACCACTCATTATGTCGCTCTTGCGGTTGTAAAACAGCCGTAAAATATATGGAGGAGTGATTGTAAACCTATGGAGCCAAATAAAATGGTAAAAGAAGTCCAGATGGGTAAAAACACTCGTATGACATTCTCGAAAATCAATGAAGTTATTGATATGCCAAACCTCATTGAAATTCAGAAAGATTCATACAACTGGTTCGTTACAGAAGGACTGCGTGAGGTATTCAAGGATATGTCGGCTATCACCGATTACAGCGGAAACCTCGTATTGAGCTTTATTGACTATCGTCTTGATTCTCAGCCCAAATACGATGTAACCGAATGTAAGGCAAGGGATACCAACTATGCCGCACCTCTTCATGTTACCGCCAGACTGCTCAACAAAGAGACAGGTGAGATTAAAGAAAGCGAAGTTTATATGGGTGATTTCCCATTGATGACTGATTCCGGTACCTTTATTATAAACGGTGCCGAGCGTGCTATCGTTTCTCAGCTTGTAAGGTCACCAGGTGTTTATTTTGAGGGCACTATTGACACCAAAACAGGTAAACCTCTCTTTTCTTCAACCATTATCCCTAACCGTGGTGCGTGGCTTGAATATGAAACCGCTATCAGCGATGCACTCTATGTTCGTATTGATAAAAACCGTAAGTTGCCGATAACTACATTTATCCGTGCACTCGGTTATAATTCAAATCAGGATATTCGTGAGGCAATCGGTGAAGAGGAGCGTTTACTTGCTACATTTGATGTTGATGAAACCAAAAACACCGAAGATGCTCTTGTAGAGGTATATAAAAAACTGCGTCCAAATGAGCCTGTTACCATTGAGGGTGCTAAGACCTATCTTGAACAGCTCTTCTTTGATGCACACCGTTATGACCTTTCAAGAGTTGGCCGTTATAAATATAATAAAAAGCTTGCTCTTGCAAAGCGTATCAGGGGTAGAGTAGTATCCCGTGATGTTGTTGATCCTATGACCGGTGAAATTTTGGCACAGGCAGGGGAGAAGCTTAATAAAGATTTAGCAGAGCGCATTGAGCGCTGTGGTGTATCATCTGTATATATCACCCTTGCTGAACATGATAACATGGAGCTCAAGGTTCTTTCCAACGGTATGGTTAACCTTTCTGATTTTGTTGATTTCTCTGCTGAGGAGCTTTCTGAGCTTGACCGTGAGGGTATCAATGAAATGGTTTCCTTTGAATGGCTTAAAAGCATCCTTGAGATGAATGAGTCTAAAGAGGAAATTCGTGCAGCACTTTTAGAGCATTGTGATGATCTTATTCCAAAGCACATCACCGTTGATGATATTTTAGCTACCGTAAACTATTTTATAGGTCTTCCTTACGGAGTGGGCAATGTTGATGATATTGACCACCTTGGCAACCGCCGTATCCGTTCTGTTGGTGAGCTTTTGCAGAACCAGTTCCGCATTGGCTTCTCACGTATGGAGCGTGTTATCCGTGAAAAGATGACATTGCAATCTCAGGATTCTGAAAATATCACTCCTGTTTCTATTATAAATAACCGTCCTGTAACAGCCGCAATTAAGGAGTTCTTCGGTTCTTCTCCGCTGTCACAGTTTATGGATCAAACCAACCCGCTTTCTGAGCTTACTCATAAGCGTCGTTTGTCAGCTCTTGGTCCCGGCGGTCTTTCTCGTGACCGTGCATCCTTCGAAGTTCGTGACGTTCACTACACCCATTACGGCCGTATGTGTCCTATTGAAACTCCTGAAGGTCCTAATATCGGTCTTATCTCCTATCTTGCTACCTATGCAAAGATTAATAAGTATGGCTTTATTGAAGCCCCCTTCCGTCCTATAGACAAAGCAACAGGCCGTGTGCTTGATGATGTTGTTTATATGACTGCCGATGAAGAGGACGAGTATATCGTAGCTCAGGCAAACGAACCTCTTAATGCAGACGGTACTTTTGCCAACGATAAGGTCCATGTTCGTTATCTTGACTCCTTCCAGGAGATTGATAAGACAAAGGCAGACTTTATGGATGTTTCGCCTAAAATGGTAGTATCTGTTGCTACTGCTATGATTCCGTTCCTTGAGAATGACGATACCAACCGTGCACTCATGGGTTCAAACATGCAGAAGCAGGCTGTGCCGCTTCTTAAACCCGAAAATCCTGTTGTTGCAACAGGTATGGAGTATAAAGCAGCTGTTGACTCAGGTGTTGTAGTGCTTGCAAAGCGTTCCGGTACCGTTACCTATGTAAGTGCGGATGTTATTAAGGTTCGTGCTGCTAATGGCGAAATTGATGAGTATGAGCTTATTAAGTTCACCCGTTCAAACCATGGTACTTGTATTAATCAGCGTCCTATCGTTAAGGTAGGTCAAAACATTGTGGAGAACGAAGTTATTGCTGATGGTCCCGCAACTAATACAGGTGAAATTTCTCTTGGACGCAATGCCCTTATCGGCTTTATGACCTGGGAAGGTTATAACTATGAGGATGCTGTTCTTATTAATGAGCGTCTTGTTCGTGATGATATTTATACCTCTATCCATATTGAGGAATATGAAATTGAATCCCGTGATACCAAGCTTGGTCCGGAGGAGATTACTCGTGACATTCCTAATGTCGGCGATGATGCTTTAAAGGATCTTGATGAACGTGGTATTATCCGCATCGGTGCGGAGGTTTCTGCCGGTGATATTCTTGTAGGTAAGGTTACACCTAAGGGTGAAACTGAGCTTACTGCAGAAGAGCGTCTTCTTCGTGCAATCTTCGGCGAAAAGGCTCGTGAGGTTAGGGATACATCCTTGCGTGTACCCCACGGTGAATACGGAACAATCGTTGATGTTAAGGTATTTACCCGTGAAAATTCTTCTGAGCTCAGCCCCGGTGTAAATGTTGTTGTACGCTGCTATATTGCTCAAAAGCGTAAAATATCTGTCGGAGATAAAATGGCAGGTCGCCACGGTAATAAGGGTGTTGTTTCCCGCATTTTACCAAGTGAGGATATGCCGTTCTTACCGGATGGTACTCCGCTTGATATCGTTCTTAATCCTTTGGGTGTTCCTTCCCGTATGAACATCGGTCAGGTACTTGAGGTTCACTTAGGCTATGCTGCCCGTGCTCTCGGTTGGAATATCTGCACACCTGTATTTGACGGTGCTCACGAAGCAGATATCCGTAAGTGCTTTGAGCTTGCCGAAGAATATACTAAGAGTGATGCTTATCCCGATAAGGATTCTTCTAAGCTTGACTTCTCACGCATCACATTCAGTCAGGATGCTAAGACTCAGCTGTTTGACGGTCGTACAGGCGAACCCTTTGATAACCCTGTAACCGTTGGTTATATGTATTATCTCAAACTGCATCACCTTGTTGATGATAAGATTCATGCTCGTTCCACAGGTCCGTATTCTCTTGTTACGCAGCAGCCATTGGGCGGTAAAGCTCAGTTCGGTGGTCAGCGTTTCGGAGAAATGGAAGTTTGGGCACTTGAAGCTTATGGTGCTGCCTATACTCTTCAGGAAATTCTTACTGTTAAGTCTGACGATGTTGTTGGTCGTGTTAAGACCTATGAGGCTATCGTTAAGGGTCAGAATGTTCCTAAGTCCGGCGTGCCTGAGTCATTTAAGGTTCTTATCAAGGAATTGCAGTCCTTGGGTCTTGATGTTAAGGTTCTTGACCGCAATAATGAGGAAATTGACCTTCGCCAGAATTTTGATGAGGATGATGACATCGGTTTACCTCCTCCCGCAATGCCTGATGATTTCAATGATGGTGATCTTGACGGCTTCGGTTATGAGGACGAAAACGGTGATAGCATTGATGATGGTGAAGACGATTATTCCAATGACGATTATGATGACAACGAAGAAAATATGTAACGGAGGGCATTATGGAAGGAATTGAATTTGAATCAATAAAGATCGGCCTTGCATCTCCTGAGCAGATCAGAGCTTGGTCTCACGGTGAGGTTACCAAGCCGGAAACAATAAATTACCGTACCTTAAAGCCCGAAACAGGCGGTCTTTTCTGCGAACGCATTTTTGGACCTCAAAAGGACTGGGAATGTCATTGCGGAAAGTACAAGCGTATCCGCTATAAAGGTAAGGTCTGTGAACGCTGCGGTGTTGAAGTAACCCGTGCAAAGGTTCGCCGTGAGAGAATGGGTACTATTGAGCTTGCAGCTCCCGTTTCTCACATTTGGTATTTTAAGAATATCCCATCAAGGATGGGTGCTGTTCTTGATATTTCTCCCAAGGCTTTGGAGCAGGTTCTTTATTTCTCCCGTTATATCGTTACCGATCCGGGCTCTACACCGCTTGAAAAGAAGCAGTTGCTTAATGAGAGCCAGTATAATGATATGCGTGAAAAGTATGAAAATGACTTTGAAGCAGGAATGGGTGCAGAGGCTATTAAGAAGCTTCTTAGCGAAATTGACCTTGAGGAAGCATGCCGTGAGCTTCGTGAGGAGCTTGAAGGTGCTACCGGTCAAAAGCGCATCCGTATTATTAAGCGTCTTGAGGTTTTGGATGCTTTCCGTGTTTCGGGAAATAAGCCCGAATGGATGATACTTGATGTTATCCCGGTAATTCCGCCCGATATTCGTCCTATGGTTCAGCTTGATGGTGGTCGTTTCGCTACAAGTGACCTTAATGACCTTTATCGCCGTGTTATTAACCGTAATAACCGTTTGAAGAGGCTTTTGGAGCTTCATGCTCCCGATATTATCGTTCGTAATGAGAAGCGTATGCTTCAGGAAGCTGTTGACGCTCTTATTGATAACGGTCGTCGTGGTAAGCCCGTAACAGGTCCTAATAACCGTGCTTTAAAATCCCTTTCGGATATGTTAAAGGGTAAGCAGGGTCGTTTCCGTCAGAATCTTCTCGGTAAGCGTGTTGACTATTCAGGTCGTTCGGTTATCGTTGTAGGTCCTGAACTTCAGATGTATCAGTGCGGTCTTCCTAAGGAAATGGCATTGGAGCTCTTTAAGCCATTTGTTATGAAGCGCCTTGTTGAGACCAAGCAGGTACAGAATATAAAAACTGCCCGTAAAATGGTAGATCGTGCATCGGCTGAAATTTGGGATGCACTTGAAATGGTAATTAAGGAGCATCCTGTGCTTCTTAACCGTGCTCCTACACTTCACCGCCTTGGTATTCAGGCATTTGAGCCTGTTTTGGTTGAGGGTAAGGCTCTTAAACTTCATCCGCTTGTTTGTACAGCTTATAATGCTGACTTTGACGGTGACCAGATGGCTGTCCATGTACCGCTTTCTGCTGAGGCTCAGGCTGAGGCTCGTTTCCTTATGCTTGCAGCAAATAACCTGCTTAAACCTTCTGATGGTAAGCCTGTTGCAGTTCCTACACAGGATATGGTTCTTGGTTCATATTATCTTACTCTTGTTAAGGCAGATGAAAAGGGCGCTAATAAAGTATTCCGCAATAAGAACGAAGCTATAATGGCTTATAATGATGATATTGTGGGCTTGCATGCTCCTATTCGTGTTCGTGTAACTGATGATGCTGGTCATAATGCTCTTATTTGGTGTACTGTTGGTTTCCTTATCTTTAACGAATCCATTCCGCAGGATTTGGGATTTGTTGATCGTAATGATCCTGAACACCGTCTTGATCTTGAATGGTGCTTCACTCTTAAAGATCCTTCTAAAAAGGTTGTTGAATCCAACGATGATGTTATTCAGAATAAGGTTGGTAAAAAGCAGCTTGGAAAGATTATTGACCGTTGTATCGAACTTCACGGAACCAGTAAATCCGCTATAGTTCTTGACAATGTAAAGGCAACAGGCTTTAAGTATTCTACTAAGGGTGCTATCACCGTTGCCGTTATAGATGCCGTTATTCCTGAGGCTAAGCGTACAATTATTGCTGATGCTGAGCGTCAGATTGATGAAATTGCAGCTTATAAGGAAATGGGTCTTTTGACCGATGAGGAAAAGAGCCAAAAGGTAATTCAGGTATGGAATGATGCTACCGAAGATGTTGCTGATGCTCTAAAGGGTAACCTTGATGAGTTTAACCCCATTTTTATGATGGCTGACTCCGGTGCCCGTGGTTCTATGAGCCAGATTCGTCAGCTTGCAGGTATGCGTGGTCTTATCGCAAATACTGCAGGTAAGGTTATTGAAGTTCCTATTCGTGCTAACTACCGTGAAGGTCTTAACGTACTTGAATACTTCATCTCCTCTCGTGGTGCTCGTAAGGGTCTTGCCGATACAGCGCTCCGTACAGCTGACTCGGGTTATCTTACCCGCCGTTTGGTTGACGTTGCACAGGATGTTATCGTTCGTGAGGATGATTGTGGTACCGAAGAAGGTCTTACCGTATTCGATATTAAGGATGGCAATAACATTCTTGAGCCTCTTCGTGAGCGTCTTGTTGGTAGATATTTGCTTCACGATGCCGTTAATCCTCAAACAGGTGAGATTATTTGGTTTGCTGATGATATTCCAAATATCTCAAATAGCGGTATTGTTACAGAAGCAGGTGCTAAGGCTATTGTTGATGCAGGTATTGAGCGTATAGAAATCCGTTCAAGTCTTACCTGCCACAGCTACCACGGTGTTTGCCGTAAGTGCTATGGTAGAAACCTTGCTACAAATAAGCCTGTTACAGTTGGTGAGGCTGTTGGTATCGTTGCTGCTCAGTCTATCGGTGAACCCGGTACTCAGCTTACAATGCGTACCTTCCATACCGGTGGTATCGCAAGTACTGAAGATATTACACAGGGTCTTCCCCGTGTTGAGGAATTGTTTGAGGCACGTCGTCCCAAGCATTGCGGTATAATCGCAAAAATTTCAGGTACTATCAACTTTATAGAAGAGAAGAAGAGCCGTGTTGCCATGGTTACAGGTGATAACGGTGAATCTGAAAAGATACCGCTTCCTTACGGTGCTCACACACTTGTAAATGACGGTGATTATGTCAAAGCAGGTGACTCTATTGTTCCCGGTGCTAAATATCCGCAGGATATTCTTGAAGCACAGGGTGCCGGTGCTGTTCAGGAGTATATTATTGCCGAAATTCAAAATGCTTACCGTACACAAGGTGTTGATATCAACGATAAGCATATTGAGATTATCATTCGTCAGATGATGCGTAAAAACCTCATTACAAATCCGGGCTCTACCAATTTGCTTGAGGGTCATCAGTACGAATATAAGGAAATTAAGGAAGCAAATGATGCTGTTGCTGCAAGAATTGAAGCAGGTGAAACCGATCTCAGCTTTGCTGTATCTGCTCCTGTACTTCGTGGTATCACAAAGGCATCTTTGGCTACCGATTCATTCCTTTCGGCAGCATCCTTCCAGGAGACTACTCGTGTTCTTACCGATGCCGCTATTAACGGTAAGGTTGACCCATTGTTCGGTCTTAAAGAAAACGTTATTATCGGTAAGCTTGTTCCTGCCGGTACAGGTATGCGTTGTGATGAAATCAATCCTATAGAAGAATTGGTTAATAATGCAAATGCAGATGAAATTGTACCTTCAGAGGAAAATGAAACCTCGGAAGCATAATTTATGTATTTTTTGATAGAAAAATACAAGCATTAATGTGTAAAAAGAGCGTATTTTGTTAATTTGCTATATTGACAAATACGCTCTTTTGTGTTATCATTTATTATTGTGTGGGATTGTGTTTTTATATATTTTTTAAAAATCACCCGCATTGATACTATAGCAAGGAGGTGCAACGAATTTGCCTACGTTTAACCAATTGGTTCGCAGTGGCCGTGAGACCATAGAGAAAAAAGCTAAGGCTCCTGCTCTTTTGAAGGGCTTTAACTCTATGAAGCGTACTCTTACTGACAATGATTCACCGCAGAAGCGTGGTGTATGTACTGCAGTTAAGACTTCCACACCTAAAAAGCCTAACTCAGCTCTTCGTAAGATTGCCAGAGTTCGTCTTTCAAACGGTATTGAAGTATCCGCTTATATTCCGGGTATCGGTCACAACCTTCAGGAACACAGCGTTGTCCTGATCCGCGGCGGCCGTGTTAAGGACCTGCCTGGTGTGCGTTATCACATCATCCGTGGTACCCTTGATACTCAGGGCGTTGCCAAGAGGATGCAGTCCCGTTCTAAGTACGGTGCAAAGCGTCCTAAGCCAGGTGCGAAGTAATTAGGGGGCGAAATCTCAGAATTAAACCAGCAGCGGCGAAAAAAATTCGCCACGGTTTGTACCCGACAGGAATAAAGTTAATATTTATTATTGTCGGGTGCAAACCCTGCTTGGTGCAAACGGGACTTTGTCACTCGAGTACCTATGATATCATTTCTATGAAGGAGGGAAGTAAAGTGCCAAGAAGAGGCTTTATTGCAAAGCGCGATGTATTGCCGGATCCTATCTACAATTCCAAGACCGTTACAAGACTTATCAATAATGTTATGTTGGACGGTAAGAAGGGTGTAGCTCAGAAGATCGTATACGGTGCTTTCGACATTATTAGTGAAAAAACCGGGAAGGACCCGCTTGAGGTATTTGACGCAGCAATGGAAAATGTAATGCCTTTGCTCGAATGTAAGGCTGTCCGTAAGGGCGGTGCTACCTATCAGGTACCTTTCGATGTTCGCCCCGAAAGAAAACAGACACTCGGACTTCGTTGGTTGACTCAGTTCAGCCGCACCCGTTCCGAGCGCACAATGAAGGAGCGTCTCGCAGCTGAGATTCTTGACGCTGTCAATGGTATGGGCAGCGCAGCTAAGAAGCGTGACGAGATGCACAGAATGGCAGAAGCAAACCGTGCGTTTGCTCACTACCGCTGGTAATTTACCGGTATTTTTAGGAGGATAATATGCCAAGAAAAGTATCTCTTGAAATGACAAGAAATATTGGTATTATGGCTCATATCGACGCTGGTAAGACCACCACAACTGAGCGTATCCTTTTCTATACCGGTATTAACCGTAAGATGGGTGAAACTCATGATGGTGGTGCTACCATGGACTGGATGGAACAGGAGCAGGAGAGAGGTATTACCATTACTTCTGCTGCTACCACTTGTTTCTGGAATGACCATCGTATCAATATTATCGACACTCCCGGACACGTTGACTTCACCGTTGAAGTTCAGCGTTCGCTCCGTGTACTTGACGGTTCTGTAACTGTTTTGTGTGCAAAGGGCGGTGTTGAGCCTCAGTCTGAAACCGTTTGGCGTCAGGCTGACGAATATCGTGTACCCCGTATGATCTATGTTAATAAGATGGATATTATGGGTGCCGATTTCTATCGTGTTCTCAGCATGATTAAGGAGCGTTTCAACTGCAATGCAGTTCCGATTCAGCTTCCTATCGGTTCTGAGGATACATTCCGCGGAATTATCGACCTCGTTGCAAACAATGCCGTTATTTATTATGACGACCTTGGTAAGGACGTAAGAATCGAAGAAATTCCTGAGGATATGAAGGACCTTGCTGAGGAGTACCGTACAGCTATGATCGAGTCTGTTGTTGAACAGGACGAAGAGCTTATGGAAAAATACTTCGAAGGTGAAGAGCCTACAATTGAACAGATCAAGAAGGTTATCCGTAAGGCGACCATCGCTAATGAAATGGTTCCGATTTGCTGCGGTACTTCTTATCGTAATAAGGGCGTTCAGCCGCTTCTCGATGCAGTGGTTGACTTTATGCCTTCTCCTACTGACATTGCCGCTATTAAGGGTGTAAACCCCGATACCGGTGAGGAGGAGGAGAGACATTCTTCCGACAATGAGCCGTTCAGCGCTCTTGCTTTCAAGATCGCTACCGACCCGTTTGTTGGTAAGATCTGCTTCTTCCGTGTATATTCCGGTTCTGTTGATTCAGGTTCCGGTGTTTACAATTCTGTTAAGCAGAACCGTGAGAGATTGGGACGTATCTTGCAGATGCACGCTAACCACCGTGAAGATATTGAGACCTGCTATGCCGGTGATATTGCTGCTGCAGTTGGTCTTAAAAACACCACTACCGGTGATACTCTTTGCGATGAAAAGCACCCGATTATTCTCGAATCTATGAACTTCCCGGAGCCTGTTATCCGTGTTGCTATCGAGCCTAAGACCAAAGCCGGTCAGGAAAAGATGGGCATTGCGCTTGCAAAGCTTGCTGAGGAAGATCCTACCTTTAAGTGCTACACCGATGAAGAAACCGGTCAGACAATTATTGCCGGTATGGGTGAGTTGCACTTGGAAATCATCGTTGACCGTCTCCTTCGTGAATTCAAGGTAGAGGCTAACGTTGGTGCTCCGCAGGTTGCTTATAAAGAAAGCATCCGCAAGAAGGTTGACCATGAAACTAAGTACAAGCGTCAGTCCGGTGGTTCCGGTCAGTACGGTCATGTTAAGATCATTGTTGAGCCTAACGAAACAGGTAAGGGTTATGAATTTATCAACTCTGTTACCGGTGGTACCGTTCCGAAGGAATTTATCCCCGCTGTTGACGCCGGTGTACAGGGCGCATTGCAGGCAGGTGTACTTGCCGGCTACCCCGTAGTTGACGTTAAGGTAACACTTTACGATGGTTCTTACCATGAGGTTGACTCTTCTGAAATGGCCTTTAAGATTGCCGGTTCTATGGCATTTAAAGAGGCTTGCCGTATCGCAGATCCGGTTCTTCTTGAACCCATCATGAAGGTTACAGTTACTGTTCCTGAGGAGTATATGGGTGACGTTATTGGTGACCTTAACTCTCGCCGTGGTGAAATCCAGGGCTTTGAAGACCGTTCAGGTGTTAAGCAGATTAACGCTCGTGTGCCTCTCGGTGATATGTTCGGTTACGCAACCGACCTTCGTTCCAAGACTCAGGGCCGCGGTCAGTATGTAATGGAACCCGATGGCTATAAGGAAGTTCCGAAGAGCATTGGCGAGAAGATTATTTCTTCAAGATCGAAGAACGATTAATTTTATTAATTAATACTTGCAATTTGGTGTATTTTTTGGTACACTAATCTATGTAACAATAACTAAAGTTATTTAAGGAGGAAATTTACAATGGCAAAAGCAAAATTTGAACGTAGCAAGCCGCACGTTAACATCGGTACCATCGGTCACGTTGACCATGGTAAGACTACCCTCACAGCAGCTATCACAAAGTACCTTTCTCTTAAGGGACAGGCTTCTTTTGAGGATTATTCAAACATCGATAAGGCTCCCGAAGAGAGAGAGCGTGGTATCACAATCAATACCGCACACGTTGAGTATGAGACTGACGTACGTCACTATGCACACGTTGACTGCCCCGGACACGCTGACTATGTTAAGAACATGATCACCGGTGCTGCTCAGATGGACGGTGCTATCCTCGTTATCGCTTCTACTGATGGACCTATGGCTCAGACTAAGGAGCACCTTCTCCTTGCTCGTCAGGTTGGCGTTCCTTACATCGTAGTATTCATGAACAAGACTGACCTCGTTGACGATCCTGAGCTTCTTGAGCTCGTTGAGATGGAAATCCGTGAGACACTCGACAAGTACGAGTTCCCCGGCGACGATACTCCTATCATTAAGGGTTCTGCTTTCCAGGCTCTTGACAGCGCTTCTTCTGATCCTTCTGATGCAGTATATGCTCCTATCGCTGAGCTTATGGATGCTGTTGACAGCTATATTCCTACTCCTGATCGTAAGTCTGACATGCCATTCCTTATGCCTGTTGAGGACGTTATGACTATCTCCGGTCGTGGTACTGTTGTTACCGGCCGTGTTGAGCGTGGTCAGCTCCATGCAGGTGATGAAGTTGAAATCATCGGTCTTACCGAAGAGCGTGCTAAGACTGTTGTTACTTCTATGGAAATGTTCCGTAAGATTCTTGACTACTGTGAGGCTGGTGATAACATCGGTGCTCTTCTCCGTGGTGTATCCCGTGAAGATGTTGAGCGTGGTCAGGTTCTTTGTAAGCCCGGTTCAATCAACCCCCACACCAAGTTCCGTGGTCAGGTTTACGTATTGAACAAGGAAGAAGGCGGCCGTCATACTCCGTTCTTCAACAACTATCGTCCTCAGTTCTATTTCAGAACTACTGACGTTACCGGCGTTGTATCCCTTCCTGCAGGCACTGAGATGTGCATGCCTGGTGATAACGTAGAGATGGACGTTGAGCTCATCACTCCTATCGCTATTGAAGAGGGTCTTCGTTTCGCTATCCGTGAGGGTGGCCGTACAGTTGGTTCCGGCGTTGTTACCGCTATCAACGAATAATTAAACCTTTTAAAATCCGATGCACTTTGTGCATCGGATTTTTTTATACCTATTTGAAACCATTACCATTTCTTTTTGGTTGACATAATACATACTGAAGTATATAATTATTTATGTAGTTTTTTTGTAGAATGGAGAAAAAATAATGACTTTAAAGAAATTTAGCCGTAAGCTTATTGCTTTTGGTGTAGCTTTTCTTTTGATTATTTCGGTTTTTTGTATAAATCTAACGGCAAGTGCCGCATCAACAGGTTATATAAACGGAATTAATGTGCATATTCGTTCAGGCCCTTCAACTGCTACTACTTCTCTTGGTAAGTATACACATATTTATGTTGAACTGCTCGGTTCTGTTGAGGGGCAAAATGCAACAGATTGGGGAACTACATGGTACAATATCAGATATGGCGATATTGTAGGTTATGTTTATGGTGAATGGTTTACAGTAATAGAAACAGTTGAGCCTGAACCCGAACCTGAGCCAACACCCACACCTGATGTTGATTTTGAAACTCAGCTTCTTTCTTTCCCTGAAAGCTATAGGGATTCTTTGCGTCAGCTTAAAGCCGCTTATCCAAATTGGAGCTTTAAGGCGGATGAACTTTCTCTTACCTTTGCAGAAGCGGTAGCAGGGGAGGATGTATTTCCTTTAAAGCTTGTGCCGGCAGGTTATAGCAGTTCTTGGAAATCAATGGGAGAAAAAGCGTATAATTGGGAGACAGGTACTTGGTATTACGATGCAGGCAACTGGCAGGCAGCATCCCGTGAGGTTATAGCTTACTATATGGATCCTCGGAATTTCCTTAATGCAAATAATATTTATATGTTTGCACAGCAGTCTTATGATTCGTCAATGCAGTCGCAAAGCGGACTTGAAAAGATAGTTGCGGGAACCTTTCTTGCAAACGGTTACAGTGACCCTAATGATACTGCATACGGTGGTTCTTATGTAAATGTTATTATGGAGGCTGCAAGGCAATCGGGTATGAGTCCGTATGTAATTGCTTCTCTTATACTTATTGAACATGGCTCATCAGGTAACGGTCCGCTTATTTCAGGTGCTTCCGGATATTATAATTTCTTTAACTATGGTGCTTCGGGAAGTACAAATGCTGATGTTGTTGCAAACGGACTCAAAAAGGCACAGGAATTAGGGTGGAATACTCGCTCTAAATCAATTATAGAGGGTGCAAAACGCTCTTCAAATAATTATATATCTAAGGGTCAGGATACATATTACTATATGGATTTTGATGTTAAATCAGCACCTTATTTCAGCTTTCAGTACGCACAGTCAATTATGGATGCTCTTAATAAGGGATCTAAAATGCGTAGTTATTACAGCGAAAACCCCCAAGCCGCATTAAGCTTCACTATTCCCGTTTATAAGGATATGCCCTTAACTGCGGCTCCTGCGGTTGAATCAAGTGATAAGCTTAATAATTATTATTTTACATCACTTTCTGTAGACGGTTTTTCAATGTATAACAAAAATTATTCGATTTCGGTTAGTGAAAACACACGCATAACCTATTCTGTTCCAAGCGGTGCAGAATACGTTGGTTCTTCTGTTTTTGAACTAAAAGCAGGCTCTAATACGGTGGTTTTGCCCGTTAAATCGCAAACGGGATATATAAATAATTACACACTTAATATATCAGCCGCTAATGATTGTTATCTTGTTATAGGTGATGGCCCTTTCCCGGTAAAGGACGGCGATATAAATGCTGATGGTATTGTGGACCGCTATGATTGTGATATTATTTATAATTATTTGCTTGGAATAGGTAATATGGATAATGAAAGCTTTGAAAGGGCGGATATAAACAATGACGGTGTAGTTGATACACTTGACCTTGGTATTGTTACCGAAACCGTTTCAAATACCACATATTATGGCGATGCCGATAATAATAAAGCGGTTGATGCAAATGACCTTATATGTTTAAGGAAATACATTTTGGGAATTATAACTTTACCTCAAGTATCACTTTGTGATGTAAATTCAGATGGTATAGTAAATGTTAAAGATCTTGTTCGTTTAGAAAGATATATGGCAGGGCAGGATGTAACGCTTGGATAATAAAAACAGGCTATTTCACTATTATAGTGAGATAGCCTGTTTAAACTTATGGTTTTTAAATTTACAGCAATTCTTTTATAAGCTCTTCATACGGCTTTACACTAAGTAAAGCGGGAGGTACATCAAATACCGTTTTGCAGCCGCTTTCACCGTTTTTATTCATTCTGTATGCCGCACGTGCAAATGCAACTATTACAGATGCCGTAAATTCAGGGTTTGAGTCAAGCTTTAGGCTGTACTCAATAATGTGGTTGTGTTGAGAATTAAGCCCTGTTTTACCTGTTCTTATAACAAATCCTCCGTGGGGAATACCGCTGTGGTCACGCTTCATTTCCTCTTCGGTTATAAAGTGAACAATGGTGTTATAATCTGCAAAATAGTTTGGCATTTCCTTGATCTGCTTTTCAATAAGAGCCTTGTCTGCATTCTCAGCTGCCACCACAAAGCATTCTCTTATGTGCTTATCTCTTGTGGTAAGCTCAGGGCAAACACCGCTTCTAACCGCATCTAAAGCTTCATCAACAGGTATTGTGTACTGCCTTGCATCTAAAACACCCTCAATACGGCGAACGGCATCGGAATGACCTTGGCTTACGCCCTTACCCCAAAAGGTATAATCCTTTCCCTCAGGTAAAATAGCCCCTGCATAAAGGCGGTTAAGTGAAAACATTCCCGGATCCCAGCCCACAGAAATCATAGCAATTTTTGATTCTTTTTTTGCTATGGCATCAACATTTGCAAAATGCTCGGGAATTTTTGCGTGTGTATCAAAGCTGTCAACAACATTAAACATTGAAGCAAGCTGAGGGGTTTGCGTGGGAAGGTCGGTAGCGCTTCCGCCACAAAGTATCATAACATCAATTTTGCCAATAAAATCCTTAACGGTGTCTGCAGCACAAACCGCAACATCCGGTGTGTTTATTTTTAAGGTAGCAGGGTCACGGCGTGTAAAAACTGCAACAAGCTCCATATCTGAGTTTTGGCGAATTGCACTTTCAATTCCGCGTCCCAAATTTCCATAACCGTAAATACCAATTTTAATTTTCATAATTTGCCCCCAATGGTTGAATATAAAAAAATTTTAACACAAATATATCTTCATTTCAAGATGTTACCCAATAAAAACATAAAAAATTAATTTTTTATTAAAAGATTTATTTATCGTACTTTTTTATTGTAAAAAAATTGCAGAAGAATGTAAATTTGTGTCGGTGCAACATTTTTTGTGCAGAACCGTGGAAAATGTCGAACGAAAATTTAGCTTTCCGCAAGAAAAAAATAGCAAAAAGCTTGATTTTTGTATCGAGTTGTGTTAAAATATGGAACATAAACTTGGTGGAGGTAAATTATGGAAAAGAAATTAAAAGTCATTATAGCAGATGATTCGACCGAACTTGGACAAAATTGTGCAAAGGCATTAAAAAGCTACGGTATGGATGTCGTACTTTGCGAAAAGGACGGTCGTTCGGTGGTAGAAAGAACCCGTACACTTCATCCTGATGTGGTTTTAGCTGATGTTTTTATGCCCAATCTTGATATTTTAGGTGTTTTGGGTGCGGTTAAGGATATGGATGAAAAGGATCGTCCTATAGTTATGGCAATGTCAAGCTTTGATAATCAGCGCTTGGAGCGAGAAACACTTGAAGCAGGAGCAGGGTATTATTTTATAAAGCCGTTTGATACTAATATTATGGCAGAACGCATTATACAGCTTTCGGGATGGCGAAATAAGAAATCACCCGTTGTATTGCGTGATAATGTTGTAACAGACCCTGAGCTTGAAATGATGGTTACCGAAATAATACATCAAATAGGTGTTCCGGCACACATTAAGGGTTATCATTATTTGCGTGAAGCAATAATCCTTTCAATAAAGAATAACGAAATGATAAATTCCGTAACAAAAATTCTTTATCCCACGGTTGCTAAAAAACATTCAACAACCTCTTCCCGTGTTGAGCGTGCAATACGCCATGCAATAGAGGTTGCTTGGGATAGGGGAGATATTGATGTACTTAATTCCTATTTTGGTTATACCGTTCAGAATGAGCGTGGCAAACCTACCAATAGTGAGTTTATTGCAATGATAAGCGATAAACTTCGTTTAAGATTAAAAATAGCATAAAAAACAATAAATTAAATATAGATTATGTGAGGCGGAATAACACAATTCACCGTCTTTATCTAACACCGCCTTCCCCTTGATGGTAGCGGGGACGGCGAAGTTGGTGGATGAGGTGAGGCAGACTAATAGAATATTTATTTCTATTATCAATCCCCCTCATCCGCCTCGTTACACTCGGCACCTTCCCCACAAAGGGGGAAGGCTTTTTTTTATAAATATATCATTTATTAATCATTGTGTTCACAAATGCCGAAAGTGTTTCAAGCTGTTTGCTGTCAAGCTTTTTAAGGTCTTCAACAAGTGAATTAAGCTGTGACGGTGCTTTTGATTCGGTATCAAAGAATTCTTTAGGTGAAATTTTTAGGTATTCACAAATATAAAAAAACACCGGCATTGACGGTAAAGATTTACCGTTTTCAATAGTGTTTATATAGCTTTCGTTCTGTCCGATTGATAAACTCATTTCTCTTGCAGATACTTTTTTACCCAATCTTAACTTTATTAATCGCTCTCTAAATTCATTCTCGTACAAAGTAATCACCTCTGTACAATATTGTATGTTGCATTTATGTATAAATTATTGTATTTTATACTATAATAGTATTGAAGTATAGTATTAAATATGATATAATATGCAATGATAACGCAAATAAACTGTTACAATATTGAAAAATACTCCACCAAAGTTTTTGAAATGAGTGACGGCGTGTTATCAAATTTGAGGGTATGTTCTGCTATACATATCCTCTTTTTAAATTTATGTAATAAAGCTCTTGATTTTACTTTAAAAGTATGTTAAAATAATAACAAATCTGACATTGAAATATTTTATTGAGATGAAAGATGCAGAAAAAATATCATTATCGTATGGGCTTTTGCTTTATACGTGTGTTTTGCTGTATCTTTTTGGTACGGCAATTTTTTTTAGGAGGAATTATGGAAGATAGGGTAGCAGTGATTGGAATAATAGTTGAAAACCCCGATGCCGCAGGGCACTTGAATGCAATTCTTCACGAATATGGTGAGTATATAATCGGCAGAATGGGTATTCCTTATAAAAAACGGAATATAAATGTTATAAGTATAGCGGTTGATGCTCCTCAGCCAATAATAAGTGCTCTTTCCGGAAAGATTGGAAAACTTAGCGGTGTAAGTGCTAAAACTGCTTATTCGGGTGTGATTGCCAATGAATGAAAGGGTAAAAAAATTAATTGATGCTCTTTATAACGGCAAAAATTTAACGCTTTCAGAGTATGAATATTTGGTATCTGAGTGCAATGAAGAAAATGCCGCTTATGCCGCAGCTCTTGCAGTAGAAAAAAGAAAAGCTGTATATGGTAATAAGATTTTCATTCGTGGGCTTATTGAAATAAGCAGCTTTTGTAAAAATGATTGTTATTACTGCGGTATACGCAAAAGCAATAAAAATTGTGAACGCTACCGCTTAACACGGGAAGAAATTTTAGATTGCTGTGATGCAGGTTATGAATTAGGTTTTAGAACCTTTGTAATGCAGGGCGGTGAGGATGCGTTTTTTACTGATGATTTTCTGTGTGAAATTATAAGTGAAATAAAACGCCGTTATCCCGATTGTGCTGTAACGCTTTCTTTAGGAGAGCGCTCAAGGGATAGCTATGAAAGGCTTTATAATGCGGGTGCAAACCGTTATCTTTTGCGCCACGAAACGGCAGATGAAACCCATTACGGAAAGCTTCATCCTCCAAAGCTTACACTTAAAAACCGTATGAAATGCCTTTATGATTTAAAGGAGATAGGCTTTCAGGTGGGTTGCGGATTTATGGTTGGCTCTCCGTATCAAACCTATAAAACCATTGCAAGTGATTTAAAATTTATTGAACAGTTTAAGCCTGATATGTGCGGTATAGGACCGTTTATTCCTCATAAGGATACGGATTTTCGTAATGAGAAGGCGGGTTCTTTGTTACTTACTTGTTATCTGTTATCATTGGTAAGGCTTATTTATCCCAATGTTTTACTTCCCTCAACCACAGCACTTGGAACTATTGACCCTATGGGTCGTGAAAAGGGTGTGCTTTCGGGAGCAAATGTGGTAATGCCGAATTTATCACCTATGAATGTGAGGAAAAAATACGCCCTTTATGATAATAAAATATCAACCGGTGAAGAAGCGGCAGAATGTAAAGCGGCACTTGAAAAGAAAATGAACGCAATAGGTTATAAGATTGTAACCGAGCGTGGAGATATAAAACTTTAAAATAAAAAAGAGGTAATTATTATGGCAATTTATGATCCTAAATCGCTTAAAGCGGAAGAATTTATTAATGACGGCGAAATAAGAGCAACCTTGGAATATGCTGAGGCTAACAAGAATAATGTTGAGCTTATTGATGCCATTCTTGAAAAGGCAAGACCTAAAAAGACCGAAACAGGCTGTGTATGCTCAGGCCTTACTCACCGTGAAGCATCTGTATTGCTTGCTTGCGATATTCCCGAAAAGGTTGAAGAAATTTATAAAATAGCAGAGGAAATAAAGCTTGCTTTTTACGGAAACCGTATAGTTATTTTTGCGCCGCTTTATCTTTCAAACTACTGCGTAAATGGCTGCGTTTACTGCCCTTATCATGCAAAAAATAAGCGTATTCCACGCAAAAAGCTAACGCAAGAAGAGGTTAAGGCAGAGGTTATTGCTTTGCAGGATATGGGTCATAAGCGTTTGGCTATTGAAGCAGGCGAGGACCCCGTGAATAATCCTATTGAGTATATTCTTGATTGCATTAAAACCATTTACAGCGTAAACCATAAAAACGGTGCCATAAGGCGAGTAAATGTTAATATTGCGGCAACCACTGTTGAAAATTATCGCAAGCTTAAAGAAGCCGGTATCGGTACATATATCCTTTTCCAGGAAACCTATCATAAGGAAAGCTATTTGAAGCTTCATCCCACAGGTCCCAAGCACGATTATGATTATCATACCGAAGCTATGGATAGAGCAATGCAGGGCGGTATTGATGATGTAGGTCTTGGAGTGTTGTTTGGTCTTGAGCTTTATAAGTATGAATTTGCGGGACTTATTATGCACGCAGAGCATCTTGAGGCAGTTCACGGAGTTGGCCCTCATACTATAAGTGTTCCAAGAATTAAGCGTGCAGATGATATTGACCCCACAGCATTTGATAACTCAATTTCAGATGAAATTTTTGCAAAAATCACCGCTTGTATCCGTCTTGCAGTTCCTTATACGGGAATGATTATCTCCACCCGTGAAACCGAAGAGGTGCGTTCAAAACTGCTTCGTCTTGGCATTTCTCAGGTAAGCGGCGGTTCTCGAACATCGGTTGGCGGCTATACTCAGCAGGAGCGTCCTCACGATACAGAGCAGTTTGATGTTTCCGATCAGCGCACATTGGATGAGGTTGTTCACTGGCTTATGAAAAACGGTCATATTCCGTCTTTCTGCACAGCTTGCTATCGTGAAGGCAGAACGGGTGACCGCTTTATGAGTCTTTGCAAAAGCGGTCAGATTCTTAACTGCTGCCACCCAAATGCACTTATGACATTAAGCGAATATCTTGTTGACTATGCTTCAGCGGAAACTAAGGAAACAGGCTTTAAGATGATAAAGGATGAGCTTTTGAGAATACCAAAGGATAAGGTTCGTGCTATAGCTGAGCAAAATATTGATGATATTAAAAATTCAAACCGCCGTGATTTCAGATTTTAATTAAAAGGGTGATATTATGGGACTTAATTCCACTGTATCTGCAAACAGATTGCATATTGGCTTTTTCGGTATGCGTAATGCAGGAAAATCAAGCCTTGTAAATGCTGTTACAGGGCAGGAGCTTTCGGTTGTTTCATCTGTTTTGGGTACTACTACCGATCCCGTTTTAAAAACAATGGAGCTTTTGCCTTTAGGCCCTGTTGTGATAATTGATACCCCGGGTTTTGATGATGAGGGGGATCTTGGTGAAATGCGTGTTAAAAAGACCCGTGAGATATTAAGGCGTGTGGATATTGCCGTTTTGGCTGTTGATGCAACTGTGGGTCTTAGCAAAGCCGATAGTGAGCTTATTGATATTTTCACTCAGCGCAAAATCCCGTTTATCACTGTTTTTAATAAGTCTGATCTGCTTGAAAGCATACCACAGCCCGCTGCAAATGAAATATATGTAAGTGCTGTTAATAATGAAGGTATTTTTGAGCTTAAAGAAATGCTTTCCAAAATAAGACCTAAAGGTGAAATATGCGGAAAATTGGTGGGTGACCTAATTAAAAAGGATGATACCGTGCTTTTAATTACCCCCATTGATTCAGCTGCCCCCAAGGGAAGGCTTATTCTGCCTCAGCAGCAGGTTATCCGTGATATTTTGGATGCCGATGCCGCCTCCTTTGTTGTAAAGGAAAACGGTATAGAAAATGCACTTTGCTCATTAGGTGTAAAGCCTGCACTTGTTATTTGTGATTCTCAGGTGTTTGCACTTGCAAATAAAGCTGTGCCAAAGGAAATTCCGCTTACATCCTTTTCTATACTTATGGCACGCAGTAAAGGCTTTTTAAATACCGCAATAAATGGGGTAAAGGCAATAGAAAAACTTAAAGACGGCGATACCGTGCTTATTAGTGAGGGGTGTACACACCACCGTCAATGCGGAGATATAGGAAGTGTTAAAATTCCGGCTCTTTTGCGTAAATTTACAGGCAAACAGATAAATATTGAGCTTTCAAGCGGAAATCATTTTCCTGAGGACCTTTCAAAATATGCTCTTGTTATCCATTGTGGCGGTTGTATGCTTAATAACCGTGAAATGCAGTACCGTATGGAAACCGCAATAGATAACGGTGTTCCTTTTACCAATTACGGAACGGCACTTGCCTTTATGAACGGCATTTTGGAGCGTAGTATAACCCCTATTCCCGAAGCTTTTGCAGAATTTAAAAAATAGTATTGCTTTTTTTAAAAAGATAAATTATAATTGATTCAAACAGAATAACTGTATACAGCATCAAATTGATGTGGGGCAAAGGGAAACCTTTGTTTTACCCGTAAGGGAAGTGCGGTGAGAATCCGCCACAACAGCCATTACCGTATGGCGGCAAAAAGCCGTTTTGAGTCGGAATGCTTACTGTATACAGCGGTTAGAAAAACACTTTCGGGCAAGGGAGGGTGTAACCGACAGACGGTTTTTCAAGCCGTCGGTTTTGTCGTGTTAAATTCCGAGCACCCGTGAAAAAACGGGTGCTTTTTTCTGTTAATTAGAAAAAAGGAGTTTTAAAAATGAAAATCAAAAAAATCTTATCAGTTGTAGCCGCTTTAGCGGTGGTATTATGTGTGTGTCTTTCGGTATCTGCAGAAGAAAACACAACCGTTTTTGTCTCAATAGCTGACGGTGATATAAAGCTTTGCAATAAAAGTGTAACCGTTACAGATATTGATAATGACGGCAAATTAACCATTAACGATGCGCTTTACATAGCTCATGAGCAGTATTATGAGGGCGGTGCCGCCGCAGGATATGAAAGTGCCGATTCGGCTTTTGGTTTAAGCCTTGCAAAGCTTTGGGGAAATGATAACGGCAGCTATGGTTATACCCTTGATAATGCCTCTGTTTTAACTTCTCTTGCACAAACGGTAGTATCAGGCAATCGCATTTATGCCTATTGCTATACCGATTTAACCGCATGGTCTGATGCATATTCTTATTTTGATAAAAATGAGGTAAGCGCAAAGCAGGGAGAAAGTATTGAGCTTACCCTTTTAAAGCATGCTTATGACAGTAATTGGAATACAATATCCGTTCCTGCAGAAAATGCTGAAATTTATATAAACGGTAATCCAAGCGGAGTTAAAACCGATAGTAACGGTAAAGCTGTTGTAACACTTAATTCTTCGGGTGAAGTGGTTATAACCGCAAAATCTCGGGATTATATTCTTGTGCCACCGGTATGTGTTGCAAATGTTGAAGCAGAACAGAAAGAAGAAATAAAGCAAGACGAACAAACAGAATCTCCTAAAACAGGCGATAATATCGGCAAAGAAGTTTGGCTTTGTGTAATTTTTATGGCGGCTGTTTGCGTTTGTGTAAAGCGTGTTTATGAAAAATAAGCTTTTAGTTATTTTATTAAGTTTGCTGTTAATACTTTCAGGTGGTTTAATTGTGCAGGCTGATACTGCCGATGTGGCTGAACAAATAATTACCCTGCGTGTAAAAAATGACAATGCCGATTCACTGCAGCATTGGCTTGATACAAAGGCGGTATCTTCTGCGGGAAACGGTATTGAATGGTATGTGATGGCACTTTCTCACAGCAATCAGTATGATTTTTCAAAGTATGCCGCCGCCCTTTCTGAAAAAATGCTTAACGGCAAAATCAAGGGTGCGGTAGCTCAGCAACGCTGTGCCTTAACGCTTATTTCCTGTGGATACACAAATTCCGAAGTATTGCGTATAGCATTGGAAAATTCAGGAAAACAGGGAGTAATGAGCTATATTTACGGTCTGCATTTATTGAATAATTTTCAAAATCCACCTGTTTCAAAGGAAAAAATAATTGATAATATTTTATCCTCTATGATAGGTGATAACACCACAGGCTTTGGTTGGGCAATTTCTGGTACAGTTCCTGATGTTGATGTTACTGCAATGGCTGTGCAGGCATTAGCTCCGTTTTATATAACAAACGGCTCTGTAAAGCAAAGTGTTGATATTGCATTGCAGTTTTTATCGGCTTCCCAGCTTGAAAACGGGGATTTTAAAAGTATGGGAATTGCAAATCCCGAAAGCGGTTCTCAGGTGCTTATGGCACTTTCAGGATTGGGAATAGATTGCCGTAATGATAGCCGTTTTATAAAAAACGGAAACACTGTTATTGATGGTATTATGCGTTATAGCCTTTCAAACGGTGAATTTTGCCATATTTACGGAAAAGAGGCTAACCAAAATTCTTCAATGCAGGCGTTTTGTGCCTTTGTGGCAGAAGGCTTGCGTGACAAAAATATAAACTTTTATAGCTTTGCAAAGAATAATCTTTATGACCTCACACCTAATGATACAACATTGCCATCGGGAAATAATTCTTCTTCACAGCAAATACCGCCTTCAACCTCTCAAAACGATGTGCCTTCATCAGAAAATAGTTTGGTAAATTCCAATATAAACGAAAGCACTGAAACAAAGGATGAACAGCAAGAGTTTTTGGAAAGCAGTGAGCCGGATAATACCAATAATTCAAACAAAAATGATAATCCAAATAGAAAATCAAAAACACCTTGGCAGTTGTGGTTTGCAATAGCGGTTTTATCTATTGTGGCAGTGTGTATTGCGATACTTTATATAACCAAAAGGGCAACGGCTAAAAATATTATATCGGTAATAATCATAGCCTTTGTTTTGATTTTAATTTCTCTTTTTATAAAAATTGAGTCATCTGAGCAGTATTATTCCAATACGCAGGTTGGTAAAATCAAGGGAACCGTAACCTTAGAAATAGTTTGCGATGAAATAGCAGAGTTTACAAAATATCCTGATGGCTGTATTATGAATGCTTGTGAAATTGAATTTTCCGCAGGGGAGAGTGTTTTTGATGTTACCTCCCGTGCTGTGCGTAAAAATGGGCTTTTAATCGAAAAAAACGGTGGCTCAAACAGTGTTTATATTTCGGGGATAGAGGGTATTTATGAATTTGATTACGGTGAGCTTTCGGGTTGGGTTTATCTTGTGAACGGTGAGTCGCCAAATGTTGGCTGTGCAAGTTATGAGGCTAAGGATGGCGACAAAATAGTATGGGCATATACTACAGGAAAGGAAATATCATAAATGAACTTATATAGATTTCATCCCTTTGCAGAAGCGGTGTATTTTCTTTCAGTAATAGTTTTTTCCTGTATGATTCAAGATGTTGTATGGGCATTTGTTTCATTTGTGGCAGCCTTTGCTTTTTGTGTGGTGCTTTCGGGCGCTAAGGCTTTTTCAAATTTTAAATATTTATTACCTGTTGCGGTATTGATAACCGTTACAAATCCGTTATTTTCACATAAGGGTAAAACGGTATTGTTCTTTTTAATGGGTAATCCGGTCACTGCAGAGGCCTTTGTTTACGGTGCGGTTTTTGCAATTACTCTATGCGGTGTTTTTCTGTGGTGTAAGGCATTAAGCCGTGTTTTTACTGCGGATAAATATTTATTGCTTTTATCAAAGCATCTGCCAAAAACCGCTTTGGTGCTGTCGGCAACACTGCGTTTTATTCCGCTATTAAGCCGCCGTGCAAAGCAGGTGATTTCTGTGCGCCGTGCAATGGGGATTACATCCTCACTAAGCTATATTGACCGTGTTAAAGGTGCGCTTAACAGCTTTTCGGCACTTATTGGTTGGTCTTTGGAACACGCAGTGGAAAGCAGCAGGTCAATGCTTTCACGAGGATATGGTATAAAAAAATGCGGCCATTTTTCAGATAGGCATTTTAAAATGTGTGACCTTTTGGCAATAATGGTTGTTTTGTTGCTTGATGCAGTTCTATTTTGCGGTATGGCTTTAGATGCATTTACTTTTTCTTTTTATCCTTTAGTTGAATTCGGTGTGGTTAAACCTTTACTTATTCTATCATATTGCGCCTTTGCGCTGCTTTGCTTTATCCCTGTAATTATCAGTTTATCGGAGGTGTTAAAATGGCATTTTTACAAATCGAAAATTTAAGCTTTTCATATCCTGAATGTAGTGAAAATGCTATTTCCGATATTTGCTTTTCGGTAAATGAGGGTGAGATTATTTTAATTATCGGTGGTTCGGGAAGCGGAAAAACTACGCTTTTGCGTTCGCTTAAACCAATGATTGCACCGCATGGAAAAAAGAAGGGGAAAATTCTTTTTAAAGGTGAGGATATTGATTTATTATCTGCAGAAAATTCTGCATTTGATATAGGTTATGTGGGGCAGCATCCTGATGAACAAATAATTACCGATAAGGTTTGGCATGAGCTTGCGTTTAGTGTGGAAAATCAGGGCTTTGAAAGTGCGGTTATCAGGCGTCGTGTTGCCGAAATGGCAAGCTATTTCGGTATAGAGGATTGGTTTTATAGGGATACCGATACCCTTTCGGGTGGTCAAAAGCAGCTGCTTAATTTGGCATCGGTTATGGTTAGCTCTCCAAAGCTTTTGCTTCTTGATGAGCCAACATCCCGTTTAGATCCCATTTGCGCTTCTGATTTTACCGCAACCGTTCAAAAGCTTAACCGTGAGCTTGGGCTTACCGTAATCTTGGCGGAACACCGTTTTGAAGAGCTTTTTCACATTGCTGATAAAATTGTTTATCTTGAAAACGGAAGGGTGTCTTTTTGCGGCACTCCTCAAAAGGCTTGTGAGTATATCAGCCATACGGCATTTTCTGCCTGCTTGCCGTGTGCGGCACGAATTTTCAGCGCATTAAAACCAAACAGTGCTTTGCCGCTTACTGTGCGTGAAGGCAGAAATATGATTGAAGCTGAGTATCAAGTATTAAAAGGGATGGCAGTAGAAGAAAAGAACAATGATTTTTCGGAAAATGTAATTGAGGCTCAGAATGTTTGTTTTCGTTATGAAAGAAAGGATAAGGATATTCTTTCTGATTTTAATTTGTGCGTAAAAAAAGGCGAGGTTATATCATTGCTTGGCGGAAACGGAGCAGGTAAAACCACCGCTTTAAAGGTATTGGCGGCATTGGAAAAGCCGTATAAGGGAAAAATTAAAATTAACGGTAAAAAAATAAGCTCATACCATGATAATTCTCTTTATAGGGGAGTATTGGGTCTTTTGCCGCAAAATCCTCTTACCGCTTTTTCAAAGGATACTGTATTTGATGACCTTGCAGAGGTTTTGCTCTTTAACGGTATGACAAAAGAAAATATTGAAAAACATATAAAAATTCAAACAGAAAAATTTGCCGTAACGCATTTACTTGCAAGGAACCCTTATGATTTAAGCGGTGGTGAGCAGCAACGCTGTGCCATTATAAAGCTTTTGCTTAATAATCCGCAAATAATTTTAATGGATGAACCCACAAAGGGTATGGATGCCGTTTTAAAACAGCAGTTTTGTGAAATTATTGCAGAACTTAAAAAAGAGGGGAGAACGGTTGTAATCGTAACACATGACCTTGAGTTTGCGGCAAGGGTTAGTGACCGTTGCGGATTGCTGTTTTCGGGAGAAATCGTTTCCATCCAAAGCTCAAACAGCTTTTTTTCGGGTAATAAATTTTACACAACATCCGCCCACAGAATTTCATCAGGTATTTTTTCAAATGCTGTTTTGTGTGAGGAAGTGGTGGAATTGTGCCTGAAAGGAGAAGGTTTATGAAAAAACTTTCAATTATCATAACCGCCTTGATAATACCTGTTTTTTTAACTCTTGGGTACATCTTTTTCAATTTGGGATATTACAATCTTTTGGGTGTTTTTACAACCGTTGCGGTATGTGTAATATTTTTTATGTATTTTGAGCGTAAACATACCGAGCCTTGTGTTCTTGTGCTTATTGCTGTTTTTACGGCACTTTCGGTTGCGGGAAGAATAATGTTTGCACCAATTCCCGGCTTCAAACCCGTTACTGCTGTTGTGGTAATTGCCGCAGTTTATTTTGGCCCTGCGGCAGGTTTTATGATAGGCTCTCTTTCTGCGTTTGTTTCAAATCTTTATTTTGGGCAAGGACCATGGACCCCTCTTCAAATGTTTGCTTGGGGTATAATAGGTCTTATTGCGGGTGTGATTTCAAATCCACTGCTCAAAAGCCGTGTTCTAATGCTTGTTTATGCCGTTTTTTCGGGTGTGCTTTTTTCACTTATTATGGATATTTGGACAACCCTTTTTGCCGAAAAAACATTTAATTTTACACGCTATATTGCAGTGCTTGCAACATCATTGCCGTTTACTGTGGTGTATGCATTTTCAAATGTTGTATTTATGATTATTTTAATGCCTCTTGTTTCAAAAAAATTGCAACGCATAAAAATCAAATACGGAATATAAAAAAACTACCGAAAAATTTTTTCGGTAGTTTTTGTGTTAGTTTAAGAATTAGCCTCTTCGGATTTATTTTTTCCTTTTTTACTGCGCTTTTTATCCTTGGCGTTTTGGGTGTCATCGCCTTTTTCGCTTTCAGCTACGCTTTTTTTAAGGAAAGCCTGCCAATTTTCATCACTTGTATCATCTGTTTGCGACCTGAACAAACGATAAAGCTCATCTTCAATCCTTTTATAAAGCTTATTGTAGTTGATTTTTGCTGAAATATCAATAAAGGTCATCCATAAAAGTATCAAAACACCAACTACTGCAGGTATACCGTGACGCCAATAGTAATAAAACGGCATTCCCCAAAGCCTTGTAATTTCAATAGCTGAGTTAGATTGTGAATTTCCAACTGCTATATAAAGCGCTATTGCTATTGTTGCCAAAGCGGCTATGCCTATAAATCTTCCATACCAACGGGTTTTATTTATTATTGTGAGTATAAGACCTAAAACCAATCCGCCTGTAGCAGAGGCAACTATTGCAAAGAACTTCATTGATTCCTCATTATCAAATCCGGGTGATTCTCTTGAAACCAAAATTACCAATATGTAAAATATACTGAAAACAAAGTTATACGCAAATACTAATCCGTAAATCCATTTTAAAAATCTGTAAAGATCGCCCTCATGAGTAGCATATCTTATACCACGCTTATTCTGGTGCTGTTCAACCTTCTTAATTATATTCTCATTCTTTTTCATATTAAAACTCCTTGGAATCACAATTAAATTTATTATACATCATAGTATTGCTCTTGACAAGTAAAAAATTTGGGTTAAAATAAAAAACGGTGATAATAATGTCGGTTATAAATATAGTTATGGTTGAGCCGGAAATTCCTCAAAATACCGGAAATGTCGCAAGAAGCTGTGCGGCAACAGGTGCAAGACTTCATCTTGTGGGACCAATGGGTTTTAAAATTGACGATAAAAAGCTTAAAAGAGCAGGTCTTGATTATTGGCAATTTTTGGATATAACATATTATGACAATATTGAGGATTTTTTTGCTAAGAATAAAGGTGAGTTTTTCTTTTTTACCACAAAGGCAAGGCATACCCATTCGGATGTTTCCTATCCCGATAATTGCTATCTGCTTTTTGGTAAGGAAACAAAGGGTCTTCCTGAGGAGCTTTTGCTCCAACACCCCGAAAGCTGTGTTCGTATTCCAATGGCAGGCGGTATAAGGTCTCTTAATCTTTCGAATGCCGTTGCGGTGGGGCTTTATGAGGTGCTTCGCCAATGGGATTATCCGGAACTTCAAAATTTCGGTCAACTGCACAATTATAAATGGGAAGAATAATGCTATTTTTTACCACTTTTTAAAAATTTTTATTTTGCAAATATTGAAAAATGTGGTAAAATATATATTGTAAATTTTTAAACCTCGAAAGGATGTTATGTATGAGCGCTCTTAACAAAAAAACTGTTGACGATATTAACGTCAAAGGTCAAAAGGTTTTAGTTCGCTGTGATTTTAATGTTCCGCTTAAAAACGGCGTTATCACCGATGAAAACCGTATCAATGCTGCCCTTCCCACCATTAAAAAGCTTATTGCTGACGGTGGTCGTGTAATTCTTTGTTCTCACTTAGGTAAGCCGAAGGGTGAACCCAAGCCTGAGCTTTCTTTGGCTCCTGTTGCAAAGTGCCTTTCCGAAAAGCTCGGTAAAGAGGTTGTTTTTGCTGCGGATGACAATGTTGTAGGTGAAAATGCAAAGGCTGCTGTTGCCGCTATGAATGATGGCGATGTTGTTCTTTTGCAAAACACCCGTTATCGTGCAGAGGAAACCAAGAACGGCGAAGCTTTTTCTGCTGAGCTTGGTTCTTTAGCTGATATTTTTGTAAATGATGCTTTTGGTACTGCTCACCGTGCACACTGCTCAACAGTTGGTGTTGTTTCCCATGTTAAGGAAGCTGTTGCAGGCTATCTTATCGGTAAAGAGCTTCAGTACCTTGGAAATGCTGTTGAAGATCCGGTTCGTCCTTTTGTTTGCATTTTGGGCGGTGCTAAGGTAGACAGCAAGCTCCCCGTAATTGAAAATCTTCTTACCAAGGCTGATACTCTTATTATCGGCGGCGGTATGGCTTATACCTTCTTGGCTTCTAAGGGCTACAGTGTTGGTAAGTCTCTTATTGATGAAACCAAGATTGATTATTGCCGTGATATGATGGCTAAAGCTGAGGAAAAGGGAGTTAAGATTCTTCTTCCCGTTGATTGCACAGTTGTTGCAAACTTCCCTGATCCTATTGATGCTCCTATTGATGTTGAGTATGTTGATGCAGATAAGATTCCTGCTGATAAGGAAAGCCTTGATATAGGACCTAAGACAGCTGCCCTTTATGCCGATGAGGTTAAGAACGCTAAGACCGTTGTTTGGAACGGACCTATGGGCGTATTTGAGAATCCCACTTTGGCTGCAGGTACTTTGGCAGTAGCTAAGGCTCTTGCTGAAACCGATGCTGTTACAGTTATCGGTGGTGGTGACTCTGCTGCTGCAGTTAATAATTTGGGCTTTGGCGATAAGATGACCCACATCTCCACAGGTGGCGGTGCTTCCCTTGAATTCCTTGAGGGTAAGGAGCTTCCCGGTATCGCAGCACTTAACGATAAGTAATTTGTAATTTTTGCGGGACGGCGCATTTTTCCTTGGGATATGCTCCGCCCTGCATTTGTGTGTTTATAAATGTTGTAATTTGTTAAAATAAAAATTAAAGGAGTTTTCAAAATGGATAAAACTAAAAGAACTGCTGTTATAGCAGGTAACTGGAAAATGAATAACACCCCTGCTCAAACCACAGCACTCATTAATGAGATGAAGCCTCTTGTAGCAGATGCTGATTGCAAGGTTGTTCTTTGCGTACCTTTCGTTGATATTCCTGCCGCAGTTGCTGCTGCAGAAGGCTCTAATATTGAAATTGGCGCTGAAAATGTTCACTTCAAATCAAACGGTGCTTATACAGGTGAAATTTCTGCTGAAATGCTCGTAGCTTCGGGTGTTAAGTATGTTGTTGTTGGTCACAGCGAGAGAAGACAATACTTTGGTGAAACAGATCAAACCGTTAATCTCCGCACACTTGCCGCTGTAAATGCAGGTCTTACCGCTATCGTTTGCGTTGGTGAAACCTTGGAGCAGAGAGAGCTTGGTTATACCGAAACTCTTCTTAAATTCCAAACCAAGATGGCTCTTACCAATGTTACAAAAGAGCAGTTAAAGAATATTATTGTAGCTTATGAACCTGTTTGGGCTATCGGTACAGGCGTTACCGCTACTGCTGAGCAGGCTGATGAGGGTAACGGTTATGTTCGTGCCGCTATTGCTGAGGTTTACGGTGCAGATGTTGCTGAAACCGTTACAATTCAGTACGGCGGTTCTATGAACGCTAAGAATGCCGATGAATTGGTTGCAAAGGTTAATGTTGACGGCGGTCTTATCGGCGGTGCTTCCTTGAAGGCTGAAGATTTCTCTGTTATAGTAAAGGCTGCAAGCAAGTAATAAGTTTTATTTGTAGGGGGGAGGGTCTTCTGCACCCTCCCGTTTGATTTAGTAATTATTTAGGAGAACTGTAATGAAAAAACCTATAGTTTTAACTATTATGGACGGCTTCGGTTTTAATGCCGAAACAAACGGTAATGCAATTTATTCCGCAAAAACTCCCCGTCTTGATAATATTATGAAAAACTGCCCCAATACCCTTATCGGTGCTTCGGGTATGGATGTAGGTCTGCCTGATGGTCAGATGGGTAACAGTGAGGTTGGTCATACCAATATAGGTGCAGGCCGTGTTGTTTATCAGGAGCTTACCCGTATTACCAAGTCTATTGTAGATGGTGATTTTTTCCAAAATGAAGCATTTTTAAATGCTGTTGAAAACTGTAAGAAGAATGACAGTGCGCTTCATCTTATGGGTCTTTTGTCCGATGGTGGTGTTCACAGCCATATTGAGCATCTTTACGGTCTTGTAGAGCTTGCTAAGAAAAATGGGCTTGAGCGTGTTTATATCCATGCTTTGCTTGATGGCCGTGATGTTCCGCCTGCATCTGCCGCTGATTTTATTGATCAGTTAAATGATAAGCTTGCCGCTATCGGTTGCGGAAAGCTTGCTACTGTTATGGGCAGATTCTATGGTATGGACCGTGATAACCGTTGGGAGCGTGTAGGCAAGGCTTATGCAGCGCTTGTTTACGGTGAGGGTATCGAAACAGATGATGCAGCAGCTGCTGTTCGTCATTCTTATACCGTTAAGGATGAAGAAGGCAAGTTTATTACTGATGAATTTGTGCTTCCCACCGTTGTAACAGGCACTGAGCGTATTAAGACCGGTGACAGCGTTATATTCTTTAACTTCCGTCCTGACCGTGCAAGAGAAATTACCCGTACCTTTGTTGACGATGATTTCACAGGCTTTGAGCGTAAGGGTGGCAGACAGAAGGTTTATTATGTTTGCTTTACCCAGTATGATGCTTCTATGCCTAATGTTGAGGTTGCCTTTAAGCCGCAGTCTCTTGTTAATACTCTTGGTGAATTTTTGGCAAATAACGGCCTTACTCAGCTTCGTATTGCCGAAACAGAGAAGTATGCTCATGTAACCTTCTTCTTTAATGGCGGCCGTGAGGTTATGTTTGAGGGTGAGGATAGAATACTTGTTAATTCACCCAAGGTTGCAACCTATGACCTTCAGCCTGAAATGAGTGCTGTTGAGGTTTGTGATAAGGTTTGTGAGGCTATTGAAACAGGTAAGTATGATGTTGTTATCCTCAACTTTGCTAACTGCGATATGGTAGGCCACACAGGTATTTTTGAGGCTGCTGTAGCCGCTGTTGAAACGGTTGATGAATGTGTAGGCAGGGTAGAGGATTCCACCCGCAAAATGGGCGGTGTTATGCTTCTTACTGCAGACCATGGTAATGCTGACCGTATGGTAGATGTTGATGGTTCACCCTTTACCGCACATACCACAAATCCCGTACCGTTTGTTGTTATCGGTAAGGATTGTGAGCTTCGTGAGGGCGGTAAGCTTTGTGATATTTCTCCCACAATCATTAAGTTGTTGGGTCTTGAACAGCCTGCCGAAATGGACGGTAAATCCATAATTCTATAATTTTTTAAAACCGGGCAGTCAAAATAATCTGTCCGGTTTTATGCTATTAAGAGGTAAATAATATGTATTTAATTTCACCTGATAAAAAACAGTTTAAGGCAAATCTTCATTGCCATAGTGTGATTTCTGACGGTAAGCTCACCCCTGAAGAGCTTAAAAAGGCTTATAAGGAAAACGGATATAGTGTGCTTGCCATAACCGATCACGAAACACCGTGCAGTCATACTGAGCTTTCTGATAGTGATTTTTTGTTGATTACCGGATATGAGGGTTATATTCGTCCGACTGCAACCTGCGTATATGATAAATACAGCTGTGAAACACATCTTAATTTATTTGCAAGGGATCCCGAAAACGAAACTATTATCTGCTTCAATCCCAAATACTGCAAATATATTTCCGAAGAGCAAAAGGAAGCCCTTAAAAAGGCAGGAAGTCAGCGCACCCGTGAGTATACTGTTGAGTATATGAACGAGTATATTAAAACAGCTAAAGAAAATGGCTATATTGTGGCTCATAATCATCCTTATTGGTCTATGGAATCTGAGGAGGTTATATTGGGGTTAGAGGGCTGTTTCAGTATGGAAATGGTAAATTACGGTTGTTATGTCGGAAGCGGTATAGAGTATAATGGGCAAATATATGACAAAATGCTTATGAGTGGCAAACGCATTTTCTGCCATGGAGCAGATGATAATCATAATGATGTACCGCTTGATTCTCCTTATAGTGATTCATTTGGCGGTATTACAATGATTCTTGCCGATAACCTTGAGTATGGTGAGATTTTCTCCGCAATGGAAAAAGGGGAGATGTACTCAACCATGGGTCCCACCTTTAAAGAGGTTTCTTTTGATGGTGAGAAATTACATATAGAATGTTCAGATGTTGAGTCGATATATGTTTACTATGGAAGTAAAGGCCCCGCACGAAGGCATGCACCAAAGGGCGAAAGCATAAATTGCGTAGATATTCCTATTGATAAAAACTGCAGATATATCCGTGTATCTATTGCCGATAAATACGGTAAGCGTGCTGATACACGTGGCTTTTTCAGGGATGAATTAGGTCTTTAAAAAAGTATATACTAATTATTTAATGGGCAGGTGTTTTTTCTGCCCATTGTTATTATATTACTTGATTTTTATTAATATAAGGAATATAATAATTAATTAGATATGTTTTGCGGTGAGGTTAAGGTTATGAATTATAAGCAAAATTTGCACACACACAGTTCTTTTTGTGACGGAAAACAAACACCGCGTGAGGTGGTTGAAACCGCAATTACTTTGGGCTTTGATTCGGTAGGGTTTTCTGGGCATTCGCCAATGTTTTTTTCTCCCAAAAACGGTATGGATCCCGATCGGGTGAATGAATACTTTGAAACAATAAATTCTTTAAAGGAAGAATATTCATCAAAAATCAAGGTTTTTTGCGGTTGGGAATATGATATGTACTCTGATATATCGCTTCCTCAAGGCGATTATTCAATAGGTTCGGTTCATTATTTCAATCTCAATGGTGAATATGTCGGATTTGACCGTTCTCAGGATGAGGTTAAAAGGGTAATAGATACATATTTTGGCGGTAATGGTCTGCTTTATGCCCAAAAATATTATGAAGAAATTGAAAGATTGCCACAATACGGCAAGTTTGATATAATCGGCCATTTTGATTTAATTACAAAGCATTGTGAAAATGCCGATTTTTTTGATATTCATTCGGAAGAGTATTTGCAGTATGCTAAAAATGCAATAAGAGCACTTGCCGGCAAAATCCCTTATTTTGAGGTCAATACAGGCGCAATAGCTCGTGGCTATCGTACCACTCCTTATCCTATGGAAAATTTGGTAACGGAGTTTAAAAATCAGGGCTTTGGTGCGGTGATTTCTTCCGATTGCCACGATGCTCAAAAACTTGACTGCAATTTTGAACAAGCGGTCAAACTGCTTAAAAACTGCGGTTATAATGAGCATATAATTCTTACTGAAGATGGCTTTAAGGCTGTGCCGTTGTAATAGGGGGAGGTAAGTTTAAATGAATTTTGTGTCGGTTTTTATGACATTTTTTGCAATACTTGGTGCACTTGACCGTATTTTCGGTTGCCGTTTTAAAATAGGTAAAGAGTTTGAAAGGGGATTTTATCTCTTTGGTAATATGGCTCTTTCAATGATTGGTATGCTTATTGTTTCCCCGCTTATTGCGGATGTGATGTCACCTGTTTTTGATTGGTTTGCAAATGTTTTAAAATTAGACCCCTCAATAATTCCTGCTTCACTTTTTGCAAACGATATGGGGGGCGCTTCTCTTTCCAAAGCCATAACGCTTGATAAAAATATTGGAATGTATAACGCTTTGGTAGTTTCTTCTATGATGGGCTGTACCATTTCTTTTACCATCCCTTATGCTTTGAATGTTGTAAAGCCTGAGCATCATAAGGATGTACTTATAGGCTTTCTTTGCGGTATCGTAACCATACCGATAGGCTGCTTTGTGGGCGGATTGTTTACCGATGTTTCGGTTTTGGGATTGCTTTTTAATTTATTACCGCTTATACTTTTTGCCGCTTTAATTGCGGTGGGTCTTTTGCTCAAGCCAATGCTTTGTGTTAAAATATTCAGCATTTTCGGAAAAATTATAAATATAATCATTATTATAGGCCTTTGTATGGGTATAATTGAGTTTCTTATTACCAAAAAAGTGCTTATAAAGGGGCTTGAAACCTATGAGAATGCCGCACTTGTTTGCGTTAATGCCGCAACCGTAATGGCGGGTGCTTTCCCATTTATTTATATTCTTTCAAAGCTTGTAAATCCATTGCTTAAATATTTCGGTAAAAAGCTTAAAATAAACGAAACTGCCGCTTTGGGCTTTGTTTCAAGCCTTGCAACCAGCGTTACAACATTTGACCTTATGGGTAAAATGGATAAAAAGGGCAGGGTGTTGAATAGTGCTTTCACAATTTCTGCCGCATTTGTTTTTGCGGGTCATTTGGCATTTACGCTTGCATTTGATACCGATTACATTTTGCCTATGATAATCGGCAAGCTTGTTGCAGGCATTGCATCGGTATTCGTGGCTTTGTTTATGTATAAAAGGCTTAATAAGGAAGATAAATCTAATTCGGTGGCACAATAAACTAAAAAAACGGGCAAATAAGAGTCGTACAGTAAGGGACAGTACAACAAGACACGAAAACACCCATAGTTTTTTAAAAAAAATATGGGTGTTTTTAATATTTCCTTTCTTTGTTAGTCAAGTCGTGCTATAATATAACTAACCGATAAATAAGAATTTGGAGGAACGATGCTATGAAAAAGGCATTTCATGTAATTTGTTGTGCGGCAGGCAGTGGAATGATTGGTTTCTTTGCCAATCAGTTGAATACGGTTGTGGGATGTGTGTTCTTTACCCTTGGCATAGTTTTGCTTGTTGGTTCAATCGTTCTTGTATCAAA